>JBBANJ010000055.1:2790-3039 GCA_040402055.1 Ilumatobacteraceae bacterium | reverse complement strand
CATCCAAATGCCAAGGAATCGCCGTCGGTAGATAGAACCAACAAAACCGATTACTGCAAGCGTCATCAACATAATGTCCAATGTTGTTTTCAGAGGAAAGTACATGGCCCACATGGTCTTGAAAGATCCGCCACCTGGCTCTGACCCATATTTCATGTCGGTCATGAATGCGTGTCCGCCCAGGAACGGAATCACCCAGAATGCCGAGAGACATACAGCGCAACCCAAGGTTGTGATGCCGAACTTCCA
>JBBANJ010000055.1:0-2780 GCA_040402055.1 Ilumatobacteraceae bacterium | reverse complement strand
GCATAAGCAACATCAACACTGCACCACCGAAAACGAACAACAACACAATGCCGTGACTGAGTGCAGACAATGCGATAAACAAAGCTGCCCAACCGCGGTACTTACCATCGTCAAGACCACGCGCAAAAAAGCCGAGACCTAAAATGGCAAAAGCTAAAGCAATTGAATGCGAGAACTCCCCTGCCATCGTGGAGGCAATATTGCCGCCGTAAATAGTGAAGCTCTCATCGAAGAGGAACATCGTTGCGCCAACAACCATCAATTCAGGCAGTGGGTACAGCAGTTTGCTGACACGGCCCATGATGTACACACAAGCAGGAAAGGCAACAAGGCCAGCCACGACAATGATTTTGAATGCAATTCCATATGGCAACAAAACGTCTAACGCCACGATGGCTAGTGCTGGCACCACCATATAAAAGCGATACACCGGCAACCCGGCATACCAGTCCATGCTCCAACCAGTTAGTCGCCAATGAGGCAGCAGCACATCGCGCAAGTACGCAGGGCCCCACACGTGTGCGCCCATGTCGCCACCTGTTGGTGTGTTGTTGCGCAAAATCAAGTCTGGATGAAGAACTGACAACACCATCAGTGTCGCACCGAGCAACACTGCAGTAGTGCTCATTGATTTCAGCGTGGCAGTCCATTCCTGTGAACGAACGGAAGGCCCTGCTTTTTCCTGCTGAATGTCGGAGGCGTTGATTTCAGTATTCATAATTCTCTACAGAAGCGCTACAAGCGCAAGCCCAGTTGCGTTGAAGGCCATATGGGTGACGATGGACATCCCTATTGTGCCAGTTGAGTGGCGTGCCCACCCCAACACCAATGCGAAGGCAAATAATCCGGGAAATTCAATTGGCTGCAGATGAATCGCCGCAAACAATGCCGCCGTGACCACTATTCCTGCTGTGCGCCCCCATGAAGCGACCAGGCCAGGCTGAACTACGCCGCGATACACGATTTCTTCCACGATGGGGGCCCCAACAATGACAACAAGACCAAGCAGCACGATCCACCCCCCGTGTGCGACGTCAACGAGATCAGACGCGCGCTTTGACACCTCTTCAAATGAGAAGGCATCCGGGAACAATCGCGCCAGCGGCCAGTTCACTACATTCACCAAAATAAGTTGACTGGCAATTCCCAGTGGTATTCCAACAACGACATCATGGCGAAGAAAGGTCGCGCCAATCGTCGAGCGAAAATTTTTCCATGTCACTTGCAGAAATTGTGTTGTAACAAAAAGATAAACAATCCACATTGCGGTTGCACTGAGCGCCACATCAAGTGTGGACATGTCAGTACTTGAAGAACCACCGTTACCCGTCAGCACCAAGACAAGTAGCGAAGCAAAGTTTGCAAGTACAAACGCTGCCAGCCAGAACAGCAGTACCTGACTTGCTCGTGATTGACGCGATGCCGTCTGATCCAAGTTGATTACCCGGCGAGACGGCCAGGGCTGTACACATGAACGCGCTGACGGCGATCTTCCAGGTGCCATCCGGAGGGAGCTGTGAGTCGATTCGCATGCTGGTCACACAGGTCATATGAATGTGGGTCGCGCTCGGGGCTGAGATCATCAAGCCAGACCTGAGATCTCGCATACTGATACGTCAGCGTGACTGTGGCTGAATGCACACAGCCTTGTCGGGTGCATTGCCTAGCCATTACAGAAACGGTAGTCACCGTGTGCCACAAATTCGGCGATGCCGCTCGTACACGGGCACACGGCACCCGTAGCATGAACAAATGAGCGATATCCCACCGCCCCCTCCACCATCACGCAACCCACAAGGTCGCAACCCAATGAAGGGCCTGCGCAACGTAAAGCCTGGTGCGGACGGCAAGCCCCCCATGCCTAAATGGGCCATCTGGGCCATTGTGGCAGCGGTAGTTGTCCTCGCTTTCGGTAGCCAACTGTTTGCTACCCCTACTGGCGACAAGCTCACCTACACAGAGTTCCTCGTACAAGTGAAAAACGGCGACGTCAAGCAAGTAACCATCAATAACTCCTCAAACATTATTTCGGGCACCCTTCAGTCGGGCACAAAGTTCACCACAACCGGATCCGTGAACCTCAGTGATGCCGACGAACAACTGTTAAAGCAAATGGGAGTCGACTACTCATTTAAGACTCCTCAAGCCACCTGGCTTTCCAGCTTGTTGCCGATTGTTCTTCCCTTCGTCTTTGTCATTGCATTTTTCATGTGGATGCAACGTCGCGCTATGGGACAAGCCGGAAGCATCATGTCTGTCGGTAAGAGCAAGGCCAAGGCCTACCAAGCAGATAAGCCATCAACCACTTTTTCCGACATCGCCGGATACGACGGTGTAAAACTAGAAATTAAAGAGGTTGTTGACTTCTTGCGGAAGCCAGAGCGTTTCAAAGAAATCGGAGCACGTGTTCCGAAAGGCATCTTGCTTGTTGGTCCTCCAGGAACCGGAAAGACACTCTTTGCTCGCGCCGTTGCTGGCGAAGCCGGTGTCGGATTCCTCTCCGTCACGGGTTCAGACTTTATGGAGATGTTTGTAGGCGTTGGTGCAAGCCGTGTTCGTGACCTCTTTGCGCAAGCAAAGAAACTTGGCAAAGCAATTATCTTCATCGACGAAATCGATTCCATCGGACGTAAGCGTGGAGCAGGACTTGGTGGCGGTCACGATGAACGCGAACAAACTCTGAACCAATTGCTCTCCGAGATGGACGGCTTTGAAGCCACAGAAGGCATCGTGATTCTTGCGGCAACAAACCGTCCTGATGTTCTTGACACCGCACTTCT
>JBBANJ010000054.1:0-3114 GCA_040402055.1 Ilumatobacteraceae bacterium | reverse complement strand
CGTGCTCTTCGGCCGCATCCCGTGGGTGCAGTCGCACTTCGAGACCGTTGTGCTGGGCATCATTGTCGTCTCGATGGTCCCCGTTGCCTTTGAGGCTGTTTCGCAGTTTGTGGAATCGCGCAAGGCGCGCGGAAAATAACGAAGGCCGCAAAGGCTGATTCTATCTTGCTCCGCAGTCCATGCTGCGGAGTGCGGAAAAAGAGATCGCCTGCAGAGGCCTGTAAAAAGGGCTTCTGCGGGCGATTCGCTTTCCGGAGAGAGAGGTGGTCGCGAAAGGCGGTTTTGTCCCGCCGAATTTTTTTTCAAAAAAAGTGAAAGAAGGTGTTGACTCACTCCCTCGTTCCGCTAGATTCATCCGTCCCGAGCGAAACTTCGGTTTCCGATTCGGGATTGTTCTTCGCCAGTCTGCCCATTGAAAGCACTCGAACAAGTGCCGGGTGGTGCTGCCGATCCCATGTCGGCTTCCGCGACAAAAACGGAAGCAACAAGGATCGACTCACCCCTCGATGCAGACACTGGTAACGATCTTTGACAGCGCAGGTCCGGTTTCGCATCAGCATTGGAAACCGGATGGATCATATACGAAACAGCAAGAACTGAATTGTGCGTTTTTCGTCGATTTTCTTAATCGAAGTTTAATAACAGATCGTCCCTCGGTCACTACGGTGGCTTGAGGAAAAGATGATGCTGGAAATTTGCCCCTCGTTTAGCACGAGGTGGCGCAAACTTTCTACGGAGAGTTTGATTCTGGCTCAGAACGAACGCTGGCGGCGTGGATAAGACATGCAAGTCGAACGGAGTTTAGTTTGTAGTAATACACGCTAAATTCAGTGGCGAACGGGTGCGTAACACGTGAGTAATCTGCCGGGAAGTGGGGGATAGCTCGCCGAAAGGCGAATTAATACCGCATATGACAAGGGAAGACATCTTTCCGAAGTCAAAGTCGCAAGACGCTTCCTGATGAGCTCGCGGCCTATCAGCTAGTTGGTGAGGTAACGGCTCACCAAGGCTATGACGGGTAGCTGGTCTGAGAGGACGACCAGCCACACTGGAACTGAGACACGGTCCAGACACCTACGGGTGGCAGCAGTCGAGAATTTTTCACAATGGGGGAAACCCTGATGGAGCGACGCCGCGTGGAGGATGAAGGTCTTCGGATTGTAAACTCCTGTCATGCGAGAACAAGAAAGTGATAGTATCGCAAGAGGAAGAGACGGCTAACTCTGTGCCAGCAGCCGCGGTAATACAGAGGTCTCAAGCGTTGTTCGGATTCATTGGGCGTAAAGGGTGCGCAGGCTGCGGGGTAAGTCGGATGTGAAATTTAGGGGCTCAACCTCTAAACTGCATTCGATACTGCTCTGCTAGAGGACTGTAGAGGAGATTGGAATTCACGGTGTAGCAGTGAAATGCGTAGATATCGTGAGGAAGACCAGTGGCGAAGGCGAATCTCTGGGCAGTTCCTGACGCTCATGCACGAAGGCCAGGGGAGCAAACGGGATTAGATACCCCGGTAGTCCTGGCAGTAAACGGTGCACGTTTGGTGTGGGAGGATTCGACCCCTTCCGTGCCGGAGCTAACGCGTTAAACGTGCCGCCTGGGAAGTACGGTCGCAAGATTAAAACTCAAAGAAATTGACGGGGGCCCGCACAAGCAGTGGAGTATGTGGCTTAATTCGATGCAACGCGAAGAACCTTACCTGGCCTTGACATGCATCTCTAAGTTGGTGAAAGCCAGCGAGTGTAGCAATACACAATTTGCACAGGTGCTGCATGGCTGTCGTCAGCTCGTGTCGTGAGATGTTGGGTTAAGTCCCGCAACGAGCGCAACCCCTGTGATCTGTTGCCACCGGCGCAAGCCGAGCACTCTGATCAGACTGCCCTGTGAAACGGGGAGGAAGGTGGGGACGACGTCAAGTCAGTATGGCCCTTACGGCCAGGGCTGCACACGTACTACAATGCTCAGGACAGAATGAACCGAAATCGCGAGATGGAGGAAATCCCTAAACCTGAGCTCAGTTCGGATTGAAGGCTGCAACTCGCCTTCATGAAGTTGGAATTGCTAGTAATGGCGCATCAGCTACGGCGCCGTGAATACGTTCCCGGGCCTTGTACACACCGCCCGTCACATCATGGAAGTCGTTTGTACCCGAAGTCATTGCGCCAACCCGCAAGGGAGGCAGGTGCCTAAGGTATGGATGGTAACTGGGATGAAGTCGTAACAAGGTAGCCGTAGGGGAACCTGCGGCTGGATCACCTCCTTTCTAAGGAGATATCCGGAAAATTTAGAATATTCCGGAAGGTCGATCGCTAAACCCTCTCTTCGGAGATGCGGCAAGCGATAAAGCCCCGATGACCGAAAGGTCTGAGGGCTCGACGAGGAGCGCACAATTCAGTTTTTGCTGTTAAAAGAGACTCGGGGTAAGTCCCCGGTCCTCGTGACTAGTTTTTCTAGCGGCTCTGCCGCCGCAATGCGGGGGTATAGCTCAGTTGGTAGAGCGTCTGCTTTGCAAGCAGAATGTCTGGGGTTCGAATCCCCATGCCTCCACCACCTTTTCCAAAGGTGATGAGGAAGTTGGGATGAGAACCACGGTTCGACTGCCATGCCGCGATCAGCGGCAAAGCGATCGGAACGCAGTCATCATGCTGAGCCTTTGCGCAAGCAAAGGATAATCCCCATGCCTCCACCACCTTTCAGAGTGACTCTAATAGGGCCTGTAGCTCAGCTGGTTAGAGCATGCGCTTGATAAGCGCAGGGTCACTGGTTCGAATCCAGTCAGGCCCACCACTCTCTAACAAAGCGGCGCGCTGAAAGCAGTCACCACACCATTTTTTTAAACTGAGTCGCCTTGGCGCTCAGTCGATCCATCCGAAACATTTTTTGCTGTGCGGGATCCCAGGATCCAGCGCTCACCGCGGGCGAAGTCCCGCCGGAGGTTCTTTGACATCTGCAGATAGGGTAAAAAAATTACAACTTTAAGAGCTGAGTCCGTGAACGAACGCATCGTCTTGAGACGTGCGCCGTTCACTGAGAATTTCAGAATGAACGATAATAAAAGCTACTAAGAGCACATGATGAATGCCTTGGTGCCTGTAGGCGACGAAGGACGTGATAAGC
>JBBANJ010000053.1:0-3150 GCA_040402055.1 Ilumatobacteraceae bacterium | reverse complement strand
TTTTGAAACATACCCATTAATCGTGATGCCAGTTCTGACAAAACCATTCATGCGCATGAACGAAGACATCGAAGGATCTGAGATAATGGCACCACTGTGGGATCACCTTCGGTACACCGTCAATTTGGCATCTCTTGCCATACCGTCTCTTGCCTTTCCTATTGGGAGCCACGAGGGCGCGCCACAGGGCGTCCAAATCGTGTCTCACTCATGGCGCGAAGACTTGCTGCTTAATGCTGGCGACGCTCTAGAACTACGACTCGGCAAGGTCCAAGTCGTAGATCCTGTCTGGTAACTCGCCCCTCACGATTTTTGAATAAACCGTGTTCCTGACTGCCTTACATCCATTCCAGGTATCCGCCTACAGTTCTTCCATGACATCGATTCTTGATATCCCTCGCGTCAATACCCCTGCGGGTGGATGGCACGGCGAGATGCCCGGCCCGTTCTTGACTGCGGCCATAGAACCACTTATTGTCGGAGCACCGGACCTACGCGGCACATGGCGTGCGCTTGAAGTCACTGTCAATGGCGAACGCGCACTAGAGAATATGCCTATGTGGAAACACGTAGAACGTATTGAACAGGCGGGCGACCGCGTCATTGTCACAGCCGGTCATGTCATTCACGACTTCGCTCACGTTGATGGCACTTTCGAAAATGGCTGTCACGATGTTTTGGAGATGGATCTCAAAACCCCAATGGTGGTGGCGGCAAGTTACGAAGATGGCGTCTTAGTGCTTCGCCCGCAAGGAATCCCCGGCATTGAGGTCAAGCGCTGGCGTGATGGCGAATACCTGATGTGGGAATACCACGGCGCTTTCTCAATGAAGCTGGAGCGCATAATCTAAAGACCTCACCGAAATGAGGTCGCCCTATGGCGCATCGCGTCACTGCACCAGCTATGCAACGAGCACGCCGCTTGCTCGACCAACGCATCACCCCATTCGTAACGAGTGGGGCAATCAACTTCACAGTTACTACAACGCAAGAGTGGTTCGAATCCCCCGGGTATGACGCAGCAGTTGCATCACCAGTCACGCCATTCTCCATTGGTTCGAAATGGGGCCAGGCCTGGCATACACGTTGGTTTCATCTCACTGCGGTGGTTCCACAACATTTAGCAAACGTAAACATCGCCGCTTATGTGGATATTGGATTCAACGGACGAGGTGACGGTTTTCAAACTGAAGCTCTCGCGTACATGAATGGGCAAATAGTCCAAGCAATTCAACCAGACCGTCGACTTGTTCATCTCGGCGCACATGATACTGGAACAGAAATTGACATCTGGGTTGAAGCTGCAGCAACGCCAATCATTGCAGGACACGAATACGGCTATGGCCCTACATCTTTCGGCGACCCGGCAACAGCGCCCACACATTCTGTGTACACATTGCGTGCGGCACAACTAGTTGCATACAACTCTGCAATTAATGATTTGGCAATTGCTCTGCACGCAGTGATTGACCTCACGATTGATCTTCCTGATAATGCCCCACAGCGAGCTCGCGCCTTTGCCGCTCTTGAACAATGCGACCTTGCGCTTGATGTAAACGATGTGGCCGGCACTGCTGAAGCGGCGCTTCGCACACTTGATGCAGTATTGGGTGTTGGCAACGGACCATCAGCACATGCAATTACCGCTACTGGTCATGCTCATCTTGATACAGCGTGGCTGTGGCCTATTCGTGAAACACGACGCAAGGCAGTACGCACATTCGCAAATGCTGTTGACTTATTAACCAAGAATCCCGACGCTGTGTATTGCCATAGCCAGGCACAGCATTACGCATGGGTGGCAGAAGACGCCCCAGACATCTTTGCTCGCGTAACAGAACTTGTTCGTGAAGGCCGATGGGAAGTAATCGGGGGCATGTGGGTAGAGACTGACCTCAACTTGCCATCAGGTGAGAGTCTGCTTCGCCAACTTGCACAAGGCCAACGTGCATTCCGCGAATGGTTTGGTGTTACCTGTAGTGGCGCATTCCTGCCAGACGACTTCGGATACCCAGGCTCACTGCCCCAAATTGTTTCGCACGGTGAATGCAATTGGTTCTTTACCCAAAAACTCAGCTGGAATGAAACAAACAAATTTCCTCACAACACCTTTTGGTGGGAAGGAATTGACGGCACGCAAGTACTCACACACTTCAGCCCGGTCGATACGTACAACGCAATCATGACGCCTTCACAATTACGTTTTGCGGAACGTAATTACAAAGATCATGCAGGCTCGTCACATTCACTAGTTCTCTACGGACATGGTGATGGTGGTGGCGGACCGACACAGACGATGATCGACCGTGGTCGCTTGGCTTCTGATCTCGAAAATGTCCCACGCGTCACCTTCGGCACCGTTGCAGGCTTCTTTGAGAAGTCACAGAAGGAATACGGCGCTACTGCCCCCCGCTGGGTCGGTGAAATGTATTTCGAAAAACACCGCGGTACGTATTCAACACAAGTTGGTACGAAACAAGGCAACAGATCAAGTGAGCGTTTACTGCACGAACTTGAACTGTGGTCGGCGCTTGCACGCGTTCGTCCCCCTGCTCTTGACGAACTGTGGCAACACGTTCTGACACAGCAGTTCCACGACATCATTCCTGGCTCTTCAATTGCATGGGTGCACGATGATGCTGAAGCTATTCACGCAGAAGTTGCTTCAAATATAGAAGCCTTATTAGTGCGTGTTATTCCGGTTGCTTCTGGAGACACTCATATTCTTAATCCGGCACCAGCGGTGCTTCGTTCAGTTGTTGATATTGATGCCACACCAATGTGGGTCGAAGCAGAATCGTTCGGAGCAGCTCTACCTACCGCAACACTTCCTGCGGATGTAACGCCAGTCTCGGTTTCAACGGATGATGATTCGCTCACAGTGTCAAATGGCATCATCACGGTGACATTTAGTGCAGACGGAGCAATCACACACTTTTCAAATGGCCATCGAGACTTGATTCCATCAACCACTCAGGCCAAGTTCGTCATGCGACAAGACACACCGGCTGAATACGACGCATGGGATATTGACGCAACCGATGCCAATGCGCCTTCGACCCCGCTGCTTGCTACTGCACCGCCAGTGATTGTTGAATCAACTCCCCTGCGCTCCACCATTGAGTGTGGGTTTGCCACGGACGCATCTCG
>JBBANJ010000052.1:0-3153 GCA_040402055.1 Ilumatobacteraceae bacterium | reverse complement strand
AGGCTTACACCCCAGACCCATTCCCATTGGGGGAATCTAACTAACGATGAGTGCAGTCACCATGTACTTCATGCCTGTTGGGGTTTCGGCGTGGGTGAGGATGTGGCAGTGCCATGCCCATACTCCTGGGTCTTTGGCTGTGTACAACACCGACCAACGCTCACCAGGAGCAACACTGATGGTGTCAGCAAAGAATGGTTGCTCAAGCATTTTTCCATCACGGGCCACGACTAGTCCGGTGGGTTGATGCAAATGCATTGGGTGCGTCATTAAACCTTCGTTGTAATAGTGCACCAACATTGTTTCACCGATTTTCATGGTGTACGGAGTTGTTGCGGGGAATGACTTGCCGTTGAGTGACAAACCAATTGTTCCGGCATCGTTCAACACCATCACAACTTCCTGGTCAACCTTTCCGTTGGAGTCTGTCAGGCGGCTACCGGCTGCCTTCATAGTTGAGGTCTTCCAATCACCAATAAGAATTGATCCCGCGAGTCCGTTTGGAATTTGCACCTGAGCATCATGATGTGAGTGATACATACCCACTGCAGGTTCTTTTGCTATGAATTCGTAATCGAACGATTCTCCTGGCTTGATAGCCGGCTGCGTAATCGGATCAACGCCATCCATTGCATTCGGCACACGAACACCATGAAGATGAATCGATGTTGACTCAGGGAGTTCGTTCTTTAAATGAATACGAATCTTGTCTCCGACATTGGCATGGATAGTCGGTCCAGGAATTTGGCCGTTGTAGGCCCAACCCTTCACGATTTTTCCGCCTTCTACTTCCCAGTCAATGATTTTAGCGGTGAGGTTGAAGACTTTGTACCCGTCTGCAGCCAGCGTAGGTAATAATTCTTGACCACCAAGTCCTGCTGTTTTCTGAGGGAACTTCTTTGCGACAGCTTCCATCATCGAATCCATCTGTGAGTTCGTCATAACTGGAACCGTGTCTGGTGTTGCAGACGAATCCGCGCTGACTTTCAATATTGCTTTCATTCCTGAATCTGCGTGACCAGGAATTTCACAGATGACATTGACATCACTTGTCACTTTGCCAAGCTCCAACATCACGTGTGCTCCGGCATCGATTGCTGGAGTGCGCTTATTCAAATCAACAACAGCAAAGTTATGTTGAGCAGTTCCAGCGTTATGCACGTTGAAAACAACAGTGCCTGGGGGAACCACAGACGGACTGAGTGCAATTGTAAATTCAGTCAACGTGACTTCCACTGTGGAAGTACCACTCGCCGAAGGTGAGCCAGCTGATTCTGTTGATGATCCGCCATTTTTCGCAACGGAAACAATTCCGATTGCACCTATCGATACAACCATGGCAACGACTGCCAACATCATTAAGGAAAAGAGGAAATCACTGCTTGCAAGAAACGGATTTCTGTTTGGTTTTTCTGACATTTTTGTTAAGACTCTCTGTGTAAACAATCTGTTCACTCAAGACAGTAGGAATAAATGTCGTGTTAGGCATTCCATAAATCCGCTGTACGTGATGGAGTTTTCGTCACATGAATATTTCTATTTGCACTACCTAAATGGGACTAATTGCCCTTCGAGTCGTAATTCGTGTAGCCGCTCTGCCACAGTAGAAGGCGTGTCAACACCTGATTATTTCCCTGCAGCCCCTGAGGGTGGCGAACTTATTCACACTCGTTTCTATGAAGCGCGTACGTACAAGATGAACGATGACCTCTTCTTATTGCGCGGAGTTGTATGCGACGAGAAGCCTGCAGGTCTATATATGGCCGGCGATCCAGACCCGCTGTGGGTGCACCACATGGTCGTTGATCTCGAGATCACCTTCCCTATGTTTGTGATTCAAAAAGTTAGTGTCACCTTCCATGAGCGCCCTCATACTCATTGCACCGACATTGAACCTGACTACCAAAAGCTGGTTGGGCTCTCCATTGCTCGCGGCTTTAACAAACAAGTGAAGGACCTATTTGGCGGTCCTCGCGGTTGCACGCACATCGGCGCATTGCTCGCCGCTATGGCACCTGTAGCTATTCAAAGCGGGTGGTCAATGCGAATGGGCACTCAGGAATCCGACAGTGCAACCACTGCAGAACAACGCAAACGCTCGTACGCAATGAACTTGAACACGTGCCATATGTGGGATGAAAACGGCCAGATGGTCAATGACATCGAGGCTGGCCTGCCAATGGAGACTCCGCTATGGATCTCAAAGCGCGCAAAGAAACTAGGCCGCGACGAATCTGAGTGGCTGAAGAGGCGCGAATAGTTGCTATTTGGCAACTGTTGTCAGCACGTACAGAACTGACATCACGAAGAGAACGAACGCAGGCGCAGTGTCTTTCACCGAGTCCTTCACGCGCGTATGCGTCACTGTTGCCACTGCGAAATACAGACACAAGCCAGCTCCGGCCAACTCGCCAAGTCGCACTTTTTGAAATCCGATAGCAATACCTATCGCTCCGAGAATCTTTATTGCACCGAGTAGGGGCAAACGCTCTGCCGGGACTTTCAGTTTTTTCATTTCTTCGACAAGCTTTTCCGGCCTACGAAAATCCATCAATGCCGAGCCAATGCAGACGACAATCAGAATGACTGCAAGTACTTTTGAAATGTTGCCCATGTGGACAATCTAGGCGCGATTGCTCGTCGTGTTGTGGAGCATGGTCTGTTCGTGATCTAGCAGCCACTTCTTCACTGCAATTCCCCCACCAAATCCGGTGAGGGAACCATCAGCACCGACAATGCGATGGCACGGCAACACAATGGCGACTGGATTACGACCATTCGCACCACCAATCGCACGCACAGCTTTGGGCCGACCAATTGAAGCTGCTTGTTGTCCATATGAAGCTGTGCGCCCGAATGGAATATCGGCTAATGCATTCCATGCTGCAACTTGAAATTCTGTGCCTTGCAGGTCTAGCGGTAATTCAAAGTCACGACGGGCCCCATTGAAGTACTCATCAAGTTGAGTGATCGCATCATTAACTGAATCGTGAATTTCAGAGTCTAAAATATGAAGTCGTTCAAGAGGTTTCGGATGCGCGTTGTTGTTAAACATCACATATCGAATTCCACGGTGTGAACCGACCACAGTGAGAACACCAAAAGGTGCCTTATAGGTGCGACGCGAGAAGCCAATTTGTTCAATTGGCATAT
>JBBANJ010000051.1:634-3241 GCA_040402055.1 Ilumatobacteraceae bacterium | reverse complement strand
GTGTCGACTTCAAGCCCTTCAGGCAGTAATGCCTGCACCACTGAAGCGTCGTAACGCCAATGAATGTAGGCAAGCTCTTGCCACTGTTGCTTCATAATTGGTCGACGCACTGGCGCTGGACAGAAATCTTGCACGCCTCTACCTTACGAATCATTTTCAGATTCGGGAATGGGGCATCAGTCACCTAGGTTGATACCTCTATGGCTCATTACGTCACCACTGTTCCTTCGTCCAAGACTCCTGAAGAAGCTTTTGCCTACATGTCAGACATTCGCAATTTTGCGCTGTGGGATAAAGGAATCAAAAAAATTGACCAGGTCATCGGAGACGGCGCTGGTGTGGGGTCTGGTTATGACATCACCGTAAAAGGGTTCGGCGGCAAGGACTCAGTCTTTCGCTACGTCACACTTGAGTGTGATTCCCCCACCAATGTTTTGGTGAAGGGTAAGAACTGGATGTTCACCTCAGTCGATCGCGTAACCATTACTCCTACCGCGACCGGATGCGATGTCACGTACGACGCAGTGCTTACTGCGAATCTGGTTGTGTGGCCAATGAACATTTGGCTGGGCACGGTGTTTGACAAAGTGGGCGCAGTAGCAACGCGCGGCCTAAAGAAAGTTCTTGCCTAGGGGCAACCCAAATCATTCAGGTTGGCGCACTCCCTGCACAACCAAGCAGTGCCTTCAGAGGTGCTCCACGCAGTGGCAAGCGGAGAACCACACGACATGCAATCCTGCTTTTCCTTACTTACTGGTTTCACTTCGAAGTGTGGAGCCTGATCAGACATACCTAAATACCGGCTGTCGCATAGTCGGTTAACGATGCGTCGTCTTCTCCAGCTTTACGTCGTGCGTTTAGCGCTTCAAAATCAACATCAATACCGATTGGGTTTGCTGCAAACAGTGGTCCGTTCATGAACTCATCTGCCTGTTCCATTGTCAATGAATCAACTTGGGTTTCCACTTGGTTGCCATCTGGGTCGCGGTAGTAGGCAGACAATGTCATGCCGTGATTAATGGTCCAGTATGGCGATATTCCTTTGGCCTTCATGCGCTCGTACTGTCCGAACAGGTCGTCTATTGATGCGTATGTGAATGCGAGATGTTCGAGGCCTTCTGATTTAGGTGACCGAGACTCAAGGTCAGGCATGTTCACAATGGCAATGCGGTGATGTTCATCGTCGTATGAGAGGAACGAAATGAAATCGTTTCCATAACGGACAGAACCTTCTAAGAAATCAAGCCACCACTCAAGCATTTCCGCATATCGCGGACTCTTTAGAACGACATGGGCGAATTTGATAGGCGAAGCCATACAAAGTCTCTACTTTCCATTGTGAGTCAAGTGACTACTGATGGCTACAGTAGCCCCATGACCTTGCGATTTGCCTCAAAGAACGGCCGGGCTCAATTAGTAGTCGGCCCCAACAACAACCTTGTCGACCTGGCAGAAGTCAGTGGTGGGAAATTCGATGCAGACCCCATCAAGGCATTTCCACGTTGGGCAGAGTTGCGTGCGTTTGCTGCAACAGTGACCGAGGGCGGATCACCTGCCAACCCAGATGAACTTGATGCACCATCTCCGTGGCCGTTGCAAGTGTTCGCCATCGGTTTGAACTATCGCTCACATGCTGAAGAAAGCGGAATGGGTCTTCCCGCTGTGCCATTGACATTTACAAAGTTCACGTCGTGTATCGCAGGTCCGAATGCCGATATTCCAATTGATGCTCCGATGGTCGACTGGGAAGTTGAACTTGTCGTTGTCATCAGCAGCGGTGGACGCAACATTGCCAAGGCTGATGCATGGAACCACATTGCCGGAATCAGTGTCGGACAAGACATCTCAGACCGTGCATTGCAGTTCGCAGCTCAGCCACCTCACTTTGATCTTGGCAAGAGCAAGAAAAACTTCGGACCCTTTGGCCCATGGCTTGTTGATGCAGCTGATGTACCCAATCGTGACGCGATGCATATGACCTGCACACTGAACGGTGAAGAAGTTCAGAACACTCTGACAGACGACCTTGTGTTCAATGTTGGCGACATCGTTGAATACGTTTCAGGAATTGTTGAACTACTTCCTGGCGATGTAATCTTCACTGGTACACCAGGTGGTGTTGGCGTTTCTCGCAAACCAGCCGTGTTCTTGAAGCCAGGTGATGTTCTCGTTTCCACGATTGATGGAATCGGCACCACAACTAACCGTTGTATCTAGGCGATCGCTGAACTATTCAGATAGGTACGGTGCAATCGCTTGATTGCACCAGTTCCACAAATTTGTCCGAGCCTCTGCAGTGTCACTACGTCGTGTCATCGGCAATTTATGAATACTGCGAACTTCACGATCAGACCAGAAGGAACCACTAGGACCCGGGATCGGTTGCACTGCCGCCAGCCACGCAATCGTGTCAGCACCCTGTTCTGGAGAGCGCAAAATTGGTTTAGTGATCCGTTGGAAAGCTGGAATTGATTCCTGCACGCCAGGAGTATCTGCCCAGCCAGGATGCATTGAATCAAAATGAACAGAGCGTTCTTTCGTGGCCCAGATTTCATTGAGTGCCACTTGCGCACGCTTTGCAATTGCATACTGCTTGGAACCGTTGTA
>JBBANJ010000051.1:0-624 GCA_040402055.1 Ilumatobacteraceae bacterium | reverse complement strand
ATATCAGTACGCATCTCTAAAGTGCGTTTCCCATCAATGTTTGGTAATTCTGCTGAATACATACCACCCGAAGAAACAGTCACAACACGGCCTTGTGTTGCAATCAGGTTCGGAAGCAGAACTGTTGTCAAAAGATGTGGACCAAGAACATGGGATGAAATTGTTTGTTCAATACCTTGAGGCGAAACCTCGCGAGTATTCAGAAGTGCACCAGCGTTATGGACAAGCGCAAAGACTTGTGGAAAGCGAGTTGCAATCTCTCTGGCTGCATTGCCGACTGAGGGCAAGTCACCCATCTCTGCAACAACACACACTGGCTTTGGCCCCGTGCAGATATTGCGTATAGACGAAATGACGTCTTCGCATTTTTCTTTGTTACGAGCAACAAGAACTAACTGTGCGCCAGTGGGTGCCAGAATTCGTACACATTCTTTCCCAAGTCCGGATGTTGGCCCTGTGATGACCACCACTTTGCCAGTGAGGTCGTAGCTGGACACCTGATCCCAATGGTTAATGCGAGAACGCACAAGAAAACCTATGCGAGAAAACCCCGGAACAATTGCGGTGTCCAGTAGAGAACTAAAAAACTTACTCATTATCTACATCCCTTGTAAAAGCATTACT
>JBBANJ010000050.1:0-3632 GCA_040402055.1 Ilumatobacteraceae bacterium | reverse complement strand
ACTTCATCAAAGATTTGACTCATTCGTAGGTTCACAGCTGCGCGCCGTGCTTCAATTTTTGTTCTCTCGGCTTCGCCGTAACGACCTTCTGTTAATTGCAACCCAGCACGCATCTCTGGTGTTAAGTCGTCTGCACAAGCTGGCCACATGTCACCAAGTGCAGCTCTAATTTCAATCATTCCGCTGATTGACCACGCAGCGCCCATGCGAGGAAGTTGCGTGTTTACTCCGTCAATGCGGCGAAGGCCGGCAGATGCGACGAGATGGTCAGCTGCTTCCAGCAATACGTTCCACATAGCTGGAGACAGAACAGCACCGTCCCAATCTTGAACGATTGCGACGCGTAGGCCTGCGACGTTCACTGTGCCGAGAGCGTTTTCCCATCCGTCAACTCTGGGAAGGCTGAGCGGGTCTGATGCATGGTGGCCGTTGCACACGTCGAACCAGCGCGCAGTGTCACGCACGCTACGAGTCATTCCGCCAGTAGTAACTGTGAGGTTGCCGTATTCAACGTGAGGGCCGCGAGGGATGCGTCCGAAGGTTGACTTCAAGCCGACAAGGCCTGTGAATCCGGCTGGAATACGAATTGAGCCCCCGCCGTCGCCACCGGTTCCGAGTGTGAATAATCCGCCTGCTACTCCCGCAGCGCCACCGCCAGATGATCCGCCTGGAGTACGAGTTGTGTCCCACGGGTTACGAGTAACACCGTTCAAAACGGTACGAGTGACATTGACGCCACCGAATTCACTTGCGGTGGTAAGACCAAAATGATTTGCACCAGCAGCAATGAGACGAGACACCATTGTTGATGTGTGTTCAGATTTCCGATCTGCAAACGGAACTGATGCTTCGGTTGATGGCCAACCTTGTACGTAGACAAGTTCTTTCACACCCATTGGCACTCCACCAAATGGAAGTGAAACGTCTGCGTGCTCTGCTCGATCTAATGCACCCTCGCTATCAAGAAATGAAATGCAGTTCAGTGAACTCGAGGCAATTGCAGACAATGTTGCTTGCAATTCTTCTTTAGGGGACCTGCGTCCTGCTCTGAATTCGTCTACTAGCGAACATGCATCGCCTTGCCATGGTGTATCAGTCATAGGCGAAACTTAGTCCACGAAGGAATCCTTCGACCCTGACGGAAAACTGGCAACCAAGTAGGGTGGTACCGCTCATGGATAGTCGTGCTTTTCTCGGTCTGCAACAGACCCATAATCCCTATCGTTGGCATTTACCCGTAGATCTTCGGTTATGCACAGGCGGGAACTTCCTGTACGGCGGTAGCGCCCTCGGAGCAGCCATCTCAGCCATGGAAGGTACAACGGGCAGAAACGTCGTCTGGGCCACAGCTCAGTACCTCAGTTACGCCCGCCCTGGCGAAGTGATGGACATCGATGTCATTGTGCCGGTTGAGGGCAACGCAATTACACAGGCTCGTGTTGTAGGCCACGTGGGGGAGCGCGAGATCATCACGGTGAATGCGGCGCTTGGTGATCGTAGTTTTGAACACTCTGGCCAGTTCGTGAAGGCGCCAGAAGCTGGTCGCCCTGACGAATACGAGAACTGGCGCCATCGCCATATTGCAGAGGGCACCATTCACGACTTTATGGAAGAACGCGTGGTGAAGGCCCGCTCTGAAAAAGAACTCGACGGCTCTCCTGGTGACGGCCAAACAGTCATGTGGGCGCGTTTGCCGCAACTAATCGAAGGTGTCGATGCGGCAGCTCTTGGAGTGTTGGGCGACTTTGTGCCACGTGGCGTTGGCCAGGCGCTCGGTATTCGCGGAGGCGGTAATTCTCTCGACAACACTTTGCGCGTCATGAACTTGGTGCCGACCACTTGGGTTCTTCTCGATATTCGAGTTCAGGGTGTAGCACGCGGCTTTGGGCACGGACTCGTGCATATGTTCGCTGAAGACGGAACTCTCATGGCAACCGCCAGTCAGAGTTGCATTGTTCGAATGTGGAAAGGTGATGACTAATGAATGCATACGGAGCAAAAGGTCAACATGGTTTGCCGGTACGACCAGGCATGACCGTGCCTCTACCAGGGCCACTACATAGTCACAAAGACAAACTGTCGGAACTCGCAGACATGGGGTACACAGATATCTGGTCTGCAGAAGCAGATGGTGCAGATGCGTTTACGCCTCTTGCGCTCGCAGCTGCATGGGAACCACGATTGCGTCTTGGTACTGCCATTGTTCCTGCGTACACACGTAGCCCGGCCTTGTTCGCGCAATCAGTCGCGTCCATGGCTGATGCAGCACCTGGTCGCTTCGCAATCGGTGTCGGATCTTCCAGCAACGTAATCGTTGAGCGTTGGAACGGCATTCCGTTCGAAGAGCCATACAAGAAGGTGCGCGACGTAGTTCGCTTTCTCAATGATGCTCTTGGTGGCGAGAAAGTCACGAAGGAATATGAGACTTTTAAAGTTGACGGATTCCGTTTGGGCATAAAGCCAGAAGTGAAGCCACAAATTCTTGTCGCTGCATTGCGTGAAGGAATGTTGCGTCTTGCTGCTCGTGAAGCAGATGGCACAATCATCAACTGGCTAAGCCCTGAAGATGTCACACGCGTCGCAGAAGTAGTGCATGGTGCAGCAAATGGCATACCGAAAGAAATCGTTGCTCGTATCTTCGTGTGCCCATCTGAAAACACTGAAGCAGTGCGTTCGATGGCTCGTTTCGCAATCGCTGCCTATCTGAATGTGCCTGTCTATGCCGACTTCCATGCGTGGCTTGGTCGTGGAGACTTGTTAAAGGGAATGTGGGATAACTGGAAAGCAGGTGACCGCAAGGCCGCACTTGCAGCAATTCCCAACGAAGTTGTTGATGCTCTGATTATTCACGGATCACCGGAGTATTGCCGCGATCGCATTCGTCAGTATTTTGACAATGGAGTGACTACATCAACTCTTGCCATCATGCCGTTTGATCCCGAATTAAAGCATTGGGATGCCGTTCGTTCATTGTCGCCGTCGGCCCACAAATAATTTCGCTCTGCCGTAATGTCTGACAAGCCCGTCAAAGGAGTAACGAAAGAAGGCTGGAAGCTTCTTCGAGAAACTTTGATTCCGCAACGTCGCGGTTTGCTGGCTGGTGTTGCAGTCGGTCTGTCATGGTCGGTCGGAAAGATGGCGGTTCCTCAACTCACGCGTTACGCGATTGACCGCGGAATTAGTAAGAACGGCTCGTTGTTGTTTTGGACGTCCACAATTCTTGTTGCAGCTCTCATTGCAGGTGTTTTCGCAGGCTGGCGTCGCTTTATTGCATTCCGTGAAAGCCGCCTGACAGAAACTGTTTTACGTGAACGTCTCTTTGCTCAAATTCAAGGCCTTCATGTGGGCTTCCACGATCGCACACAAACTGGTCAATTAATGAGTCGCGCCTCGAGCGACTTGTTGCAAGTGCAGGGCTTTGTAGTCAACATTCCCATTTTCGCATCTCAAGTCACCATGGTGTTTGGTGTAGTTGCAGTTCTCTTCCTTACTGATCCGTTGTTGGCTGCAGTAGCACTAGCGCCATTGCCGTTCATCAACATCTCTGCACGGTCGTTCTCCCACAAGATTCACCCAACAGTTCTCGCAGTGCAACAAGAGCAAGCACAACTTGCAAGCGTTGTTGAAGAATC
>JBBANJ010000049.1:0-3869 GCA_040402055.1 Ilumatobacteraceae bacterium | reverse complement strand
GTTACGACGCTTCAGTGGTGCAGGCATTACTGCCTGAAGGGCTTGAAGTCGACACCTTCGATGGCTCCGCGTGGGTGGGCCTTATTCCTTTCTCAATGCGCAATATCTCTTTTCCGGGCACTCCTGCGATTCCATACCTGGGTTCATTTCCCGAAGTGAATGTGCGTACGTATGTAAAGAAGGACGGAATTCCGGGAGTCTGGTTCTTCTCGCTTGATGTGAATCGGTTGCTTCCAGCACTTGCAGCGCGCGCTTCATATTTTTTGCCCTACTGCTGGGGTAGTGCCTCGAATGTGGTGACTTCTGATTCACTCACCACAACTGTGAAGCGTCGTTGGCCACATGTTGCGTCTACATCTATTCGTGTTTCAATCGGCGAACGTATTGAACAGCCTGATGAGTTGTCAGTGTTCTTGTCTGCACGATGGGGTTTGTACTCAAAGGGGTTCGGCAAAGGTCTGCGATATGCACCAGTTGATCATGAGACATGGATTCTGCATTCTGCAACGCTTGAGCATGTAAACGACACGCTGGTAATAGCTGCTGGCCTACCTGCACCTACAGGTGATGCGCACGTTATGTATTCGTCGGGTGTTTCCGTACGAATTGGTTTACCGCATTCGGTTTAGCGGCGACGGGGCCTAGCTGCTGGCATCCAGTTCTCGCCTGCGATCTCATTGATGTGTTGCACATAGCGTTCACCAACAGGTTCAAGAATAGATAACAGCTCAACTGTGTTCTTTTCGCCGAAGTGACGCCACGGAATTTCACACAACACATCAGTTCGGCGTTCAAGTTCTATTCGGTATTCAACACCTGCATCGTTGACAACGCCATCTGTGACGAAGCCACGTGACGACAGGTTGTCGAGTGCAGCCAGAATTTCGGCATCATCGGCCCCACGACTACGTGGAATCCATTCTTTGGGGTACCCCATCCATGCATCATGCAGAAGCCCGGCTTCCACCACGCCGATGTTGTCGTTCAACAAAATTCCGAAATGTGTGTCACCACGCCATTCACGAATGCAATTGAGGGCGTTCCAGGCAGACATCAATGGGTCAGTTGGTCGTGGCCATGATTTATGTGCGGCAAACAACACGCGCCCACTTGCAGGAATTGCATCAACTGTTTTCCATAGGTCATCGGCCAGCGCACCAAATGGCGCAATGATCTGCGGAGTCATTTCTTCAAGGCCAACGCGCACTGCTGAATCGCGTGCAACTGTGACTTCGTGCCAATCAGTTATGTACGTTGCTGCATTGTTTAGTGCGAAGTGAACAAACTCACGCTTGATTGTGTAGAACGCAGCGAACAATGCTTCTGCACCTGCTGGCGCTAAGGGTGCGCCACGGTTCACTATGTAGTGACCAAGGCCTTCAGGTACACCAAGTGCAGCGAGATTGTCTTTCGCGCGCGGATCCCAGAAGATCCAGCCCAGTAGTTGGTGCGACGCAAATGATGCGCGACGAGTGAGATCTTGCCAATCAGCCATTCCTTCACCGTAGTGGTGAGAAATGGTGGTCCTTATGAGTGCAGAGTATTCGCAACACCAACAAGGTCTGTGAGGGCACTGTCCATTGCATCTGAACCTTGCTCGGGAACATCGTTGAAACGTCCGATGTATGTAATTGCAACTTCACCATTTTCTACAGCACCACCATCAGTGTCGCCTGGCATTTGCGCTTGCGCGCCGTAATTCATTCGTACATAGAAAGCACCTTCGTGGCCTTCTTTGGCTTCAAGATCTGCTGTCGCCATTGCTACGGGAACAATGTGCCCAATTTCAGTACGTCGCCAACCCTTCATGTCTGCCACGGCACAGTTCGGAACATTCACGTTGATAACGACTGCCTCCTTTGGTCGGTCTGCAATCCAACCTTCAACTACACGCTGTGCAACTGTTGCTGCTGAATCCCATTGCTGACCTATCAACGCTTCGTCCCAACCTTGGCCTTCAGCACCGAAACCGGTTACTGCCTGACTGATTGCAATTCCACTAACTCCGCCATTACGTGCAGTCACTGCTGCACCAACTGTTCCCGAGTGGTACACGGCACGGCCAACGTTTGCGCCGGGGTTAATACCTGACACGACAAGATCAAACGGACCGCCGTACACACCGAGGCGAGCGAAGAAAACACACAATGCAGGTGGGCCAGTGATTGCCCATGAAGTATCGATGCCTTCAATCGTGCGTTTTTGTACTTCAGGCTGAATGATGTGCAGTGCACCAATGGCTGCACCCGCACCTGAATACTCTTGGTCTGGGGCAGCAACTACTACTTCACCGTATGGGCGCATTGCGCGGGCCAAGACATGTAGGCCGACAGAGTCGATGCCGTCATCGTTTGTTACAAGAATTCTCATGGTGATTCGTTTCTATAGTTTTTCGAAATGTGAGTGGAGTATGCGGCGAAATTCATCAAGGGGCAATTGGTCCTTATTGACGTCTTTGCCAATGTCATCCCAGCGGCGAAGTGCAATCGCTTCTTCGAATTGTGGCATAGCCATGAATCGATCAGCCTCGGCATCTGTCATGGGGCCACCTTGTAATACAAGGCTGGCAACAGATCCCGCACTCAACGTTTCAAAGTAACCATCTTCACGTGCGCATAGCCACCGTTTGCCCTCGACATGAAGTGCAATGGGAGCAGTAACTGCAGGTGGAAACAACGGCGCCAACACCCGAACAGCAGTTGCCTCATGCACTGTGTCGAATGTGTGTTCTTCTTTTCCAGAAGAATCTTCAAGATCAACTAAGTGACCGACATCGTGAAGCAACGCTGCAAGAACAAGTGCACTTGATGCATCCGCTTCTTCGGCTAACTGTGCGCACTGCACCGCATGAGCAGTTTGTGAAATGTTCTCGCTGTAGAATTGTTGTCCCCATTTTTCAAAGAGAGATTCAATTTCTATTAGTGATGTAAATTTGTTCATACGGGTCTTCCTTCAAAATCATTGATGAGTGAGATGCGGACGTTGCCAGCTCCGTGCTCTGTGTCACGGAAGATGCGAAGTTTTTCTTCGTAGTAGTCTGATCGAAGGTCACCTTGGCTCGCGGCATTAAATGTTGGGTAGATAGCGCGCCGGTCACGTTGTGAATTATTGGTGCCACTGCGATGTGGAGTGTGTGAGTGAAAGAACAAAACGTCACCGGCTTCCATCTCGACTGGATGCCATTCATGTGTTTCCACCCAGTCGTTCACGATGCATCCACGTTCGTTCATCGGAAGCAATATCTGGTGCTCTCCGTCGACAACTTCTAGACAACCATTTGAAATAGTGCTTTGATCGACTGCAATCATGCAAGAGATTGAAGTTTCAATAAACGGGTATGCCGGCGCGTCTTGGTGAGGAAGGAATCCTGCTCCACCGACCAACTTGTAGTTGATCTTCTCTTTGTAAAGAACTGCTTGTTCACCCATGAGGGCGGAAACAATTTCCACGATTGCACCAGTAGTCAGGATTTCGCGTAGGGATTCATGAAACGGAACAAAGTTCTCTGTGCGGCATAACTTTGGCCCACTGTCCGTCATTTCGCGATAGTGCAACCAGTCGCCATTTTCGGGCCATTGCTGAATTTCATCCACCCACTGCTGGATGTCACGAATTTCTCCACCCACAAACGGGCGGCACAAAAGCCAGCCATTACGTCGATATGAATCGATCTGAGGGGTAGTTATGTGCACCACCTCATCGTATTGAGTAGCCCCCAATTGGGCATAGCCCTGACCCAACTGTTCACCTCTGTGTTACCGCCTGTATGGGTGGTACCGTTTCCCCAAGTTCGAGGGATAGGGGACCCATATGACATACGCAGGCGATCGCGTTCTTTACGACGCAGATACACACATCATGGAGCTTCC
>JBBANJ010000048.1:0-3911 GCA_040402055.1 Ilumatobacteraceae bacterium | reverse complement strand
TTAACTCTTCAGGTGGTGTGCGTTTAGCAGCACCTGCAGAATTGACCAATATATCGACAGGACCAAAGTGTTTTTCTGCATTGTTTAAAACTTCTTCACCAGCAGTAGTAATTTGCAAATCAGCGGCAATAGTGTGAATGGAAGCAACCGGATGATGTGCAGATAGTTTCTTTAGTGCATTGGCTAAATTCTGAGGGTCACGCGAGACTAATGTGACTTTTGCACCTTCAGCAAGAAAGTTTTCAGCGCAAGCAAGCCCTATTCCTTTGCTGCCACCGGTGATCAATACGTGTTTTTGTTTAAGTTGAAGATCCATGGGTTTCTTTCTATGTTTCGAAATAATTATGAAGCCATAATACTTGGATGACTCATGCATCTTCACTTGTCAGCGGTCTCAGAAGCGTTGCTCTGACTGTCCCAGACCTCGATTTAGCTGAAAAGTTTTACACCTATGTTTGGCGTTTAGATTTGGTTGAAAAAACATCTGACGCTCTTTATTTCAGAGGCACTGGCGCAGACCACCATCTGCTAGCGCTTCACTATGCAGAGGGTCCAGCCAAAATTCTTTACGTCACCTTGCGTCTTAGAGATGCATCAGCTTTTGACGTGATCGCCAAGGCAGTAGTTGCGGGCGGTGGGAAAGTATTAAAACCAAGGGCTACCCTCAATTCTCCTGGCGGGGGCGAAGCACTTACAGTCTCCGATCCTGACGGACGTGTATTCCAACTTGTTCACGGTGACGCATTGCATGCCGGTGCTTATGCAGAAAACGATAAACCCATTCGCTTGGCCCATGCGGTGCTCAATAGCCATGATGTAGAAGCAACCCGCATATTCATGGAGTCTGTACTTGACTTCAGTTTGTCTGACCGCACACGGATCATGGCGTTCATGCGCTGCAACAGCGACCACCACAGCATTGCGTTGGGAGATACTGACAACGATGCGCTCAATCACATTGCTTTCTTAATGCCAAATGTCGATTCGGTGATGCGTGGCGGTGGACGCATGAAAGATGCGGGCTTTAGCATTGAATGGGGGCCTGGGCGCCATGGGCCTGGAGACAATGCATTCAATTATTTTGTAGGCCCTTTCGATATTGTGATTGAGTACACAGCAGAGGTGGAGCAGGTTGACGACAGTTATCAAGCTAAGTATCAGAGCGATTGGACATGGCCGCCTGGACGCGTGGACCAGTGGGGAATATCTGCGCCTCCTAGTGCCCGTTTAAAAGAAGCGCAGAAGGCGGTGCTTTTTGCTTCCTGATCGTGGTGTGTATGAAGTTGCCATTGTGGGTTTTGGTCCCACCGGCGCTGTGGCTGCGGGGTTGTTGGGTAAGAAAGGTATTCGTACTTTTGTGTGCGACAAACTGCATGATGTCTATGACAAGCCGCGCGCAATTTCTCTTGACCATGAGATTGCAAGAGTCTTCCAACATTTAGGTCTGACAGAAAAGATACAACCATTTTTAGAACCGTTCACGGACTCCGTTTTCTACGGTGTGGACGGACAAATGATCAAGCGGATGTCGACCGTCAGCGCGCCTTATCCACTTGCGCATTTGCCTTCAATGGTCTTTACGCAGCCACCAGTAGAAAAAGTGTTACGCGAACATGCCGCGTCGTTCGACTGTATAGATATTCAACTTGGACAAACGCTTATTGATTTAGAACAAGACGACGATATATCAACTTTGTCTTTACAGGCTGAAGATGGAAGTGTGTCAACGATAAAAGCGCAATATGTGATCGGATGCGACGGAGCCAGCAGCGCAGTGCGTGGTTTTGCTGGAATCGGTTTGCAGGATTTAGATTTCGATGAGCCTTGGTTGGTGGTGGATGTTCTAGTTAATGAAGAAGGTCTACGCAAGTTACCGACAACCAGTGTGCAGTATTGCAACCCACAAAGGCCATGCACTTACTTGATTTGTCCTGGTAACCACCGCCGTTGGGAAATTTCTATCAACCCTGGAGAAGACCCCCAAATGGTCTCTACGCCAGAAGGCACATGGAAGCTTTTGGCGCCATGGATCACTCCGCAAGACGGCGAACTCTGGCGACAAGCCAGTTACCGTTTTCACGCATTGGCAGCGGATACATGGCGTAACAAGCGATTTTTTCTGGCGGGTGATTCTGCGCACCAGCAACCGCCTTTCTTAGGGCAGGGAATGTGCCAAGGGGTCCGTGATGCAGTCAATGTGTGCTGGCGCTTGGAGGCCGTTCTCAGGAATGGCGTATCCGATACATTGTTAGATTCCTATGGGGTTGAAAGAAAAGCCCATGTCATGGAACTCACAACGCGGATCAAGGGAATTGGCCAACTGATTACTGAGCGTGATGTTGAAAAAGCCCGTACACGCGATGCCAAACTGCTAGATGAATGTGGCGGTGTAGTAAAAGCTATGCCTAGGCAAGATGTTCAACCAGCTTTGACAGTTGGGTTGTTGTCGCCCGTTTTACATCCAGCTAGAGGCACCATATTTCCGCAACCGCTTTTACAAAATAAAGACGGTCAGCCATTACGTATGGATGAGATTTTCCCTGCTGGTTGGAAAGTCATTTTCTCTAAAGACGCTGGTTCTGATGTCTTAAGTGCCGTTACCAATCATCACTTACCGCATTTGCAAGTGGCGCAACTAGGGGTAGGTCAGCTGGTCGAGTTGGAAAATGTATTAGCAAATTGGTTTTCGAAGCATGCCGTGTTGGCGACTATTGTTCGACCTGACCACTACATTTATGGTGTGTGCATCAATGCAAACGATCTAGCTCAGCAATTGGATGCTTTGAAATTGCTTTAACGAATTAGATTTCTCGTACAACAAAGGAGACAAAATGCAGCGTAGACAATTTATCCAAGCTTCAGCTTTCACGGCCTTCACAACAACGTCAGGTGTCCGGGCGCAAAGTACCGCATGGCCTGATAAGCCGATCAAGTTTGTGCTGTCTCAACCTCCAGGCTCTGGTCCTGACAATGTTGCACGCTTACTGGGTGAACGCCTTACCAAGTCGTTGGGGCAAGCGATCGTCATTGATAACAAGCCGGGTGGCCAAAACGTGATCGGTGCCCAAGCTGCCGCAAGATCTTCGCCCGATGGCTACACGTTTTATTTTGCAACTACCGCAGCATTGATTACCAATGCCTTGTTATTCAAGCAGTTAGCTTACGACCCGCAAAAAGATTTTGTACCAGTGGCTTTTATTGCACGCAGTCCTTTTGCCATCTTGGTGGATGTAAATTCACCGATTCAAACGCTAGATGATTTGATTGCGAAGTCAAAAGCATCTGGCGGTCAGTTTTCAATTGGAAATGAAGGCCCTCGTACATTTAGCGGAATGATTGCTCGACTATTCAACGCCCGTGCAAAAGCATCAGCCAACTTGGTGCCTTATGCCAACGTCGGCGTTGGCTCACAAAATTTAATGGGTGGACATGTAGACGCCATGGTTGCCGATTTGGCCTCAACAGCGCAATTGGCCAAGCAAGGTAAGTTGCGTGTGATTGCTACTACTGCAGCTAAGCGTGTACCGGGTTGGGAGAGTGTTCCTGCGTTGTCTGAAAAACTGGGTAGCTTTGACATGGTCGGATGGTTTGCCATCGTCGCTCCAGTAGGCACACCTGTCAGTGTGATTGCAAAGTTGAACCAAGAAGTCAATGCATCATTGAACGATAAAGAATTGGCAACCCGCATTGCCAATATTGGTCCTTTAGCCGATGCGAGTATGTCAGTTGACGATGTCAGGAAGTTTTTGGCTGCTGAACTTTCCCGTTGGGTTGAAGTGACTAAAGAGATTGGCGTGTTAGCAGAGTGAAGTGAAATGCATGGCAATCGGCTATGCTAGAATTTTGGTTTTCCAAGGCGGCTGTAGCTCAGTTGGATAGAGTACTTGGCTACGAACCAAGGGGTCGTGGGT
>JBBANJ010000047.1:1455-5148 GCA_040402055.1 Ilumatobacteraceae bacterium | reverse complement strand
TCAATTCTTCCCAGTCCATTTCACCAAGACCCTTGAGGCGTTGGAATTCTTTTTTATGTCCGGGTTTTTCAGCAAGGAACGCAGCCTTTGCCTGATCGTCTTTCAGATACACCTTCTCTTTGCCAACTTCCGTTGAATACAAAGGCGGTTGTGCAATGTAGATGTAGCCAGCTTCAACCATTGGTTTCATCTGGCGATAGAAAAATGTAAGAAGCAATGTACGAATGTGGCTTCCGTCAACGTCGGCGTCAGCAAGCGCGATGATCTTGTGATAACGAGCCTTTGACGCATCGAACTCCTCGCCGACACCACCACCGATTGCGGTGATGAGTGCGCGAATTTCGTTGTTGTTCAGCATCTTGTCGAGACGAGCACGTTCAACGTTCAGAATTTTTCCGCGGATCGGCAAGATTGCTTGTGTACGAGGATCGCGTGCGTCAACTGCGGTACCGCCGGCCGAGTCACCTTCCACGATGAACAATTCGCTCTCTTCGGGTTTTCCGCTTGAACAATCTTTCAACTTGTCTGGCATACCGGCACCGGCAAGTGCGGTCTTACGACGCACTGCGTTACGAGCATTTTTTGCAGCAAGACGAGCCTGCGCTGCAGACACCGCTTTTTTCACGACGCGGTTTGCTTCTGCGGGGTTCTCTTCAAGCCATTCGGCCAAGTATTTGTTGGTGGACTTCTGTACGAATGAACGCATGGGAACGTTACCCAGCTTGGCTTTGGTCTGGCCTTCGAACTGTGGTTCACGCAATTTCACCGCGATGATGGCGGTGATTCCTTCGCGAATGTCTTCACCAAGAAGGTTGTCGTCTTTTTCTTTCAGCAAGCCTTTGTCGCGTGCGTACTTATTGATGACTGATGTAAGAGCGGTTTTGAAACCTTCGACGTGCATTCCTCCTTCAGTGGTGGAAATACCGTTGGCGTATCCGTGGATGCCTTCGTAATATCCGTTGTTCCACTGCATGGCGATATCAAGCTGCATGCCTTCTTCTTCGTCTTCATCTTCGAACGCTGCAACTTTGGCGAACAACGACTCTTTCGAATGGTTGAGGTGCTTCACGAAGTCAACGATGCCGCCCTTGTATTGGAACGTGACTGTTTGTTCGCGGCTTGCTCGTTCATCCGTGAATACAACTTCGAGGTTCTTATTAAGAAAGGCCATGGTCTGCAAACGATCCATAACGGTGCGCGCAACAAACTCTGTGCCTTCTGATGCGAAAATTGTTGGGTCTGGATAAAAAGTGACAGACGTTCCGGTTTTGCGACCACGTGCCGGAGTGGAACCAGTCTTCTCTAACTTGCCCTTCAGTTTTCCGCCGTCAACGAACTGCATCGTGTAGCGATCGCCACCACGGTCGATTTCCAGCAAAACCTTGCTAGACAAGGCGTTCACGACGCTGACACCCACACCGTGGAGTCCGCCAGAGACCTTGTAGCCCTCGCCGCCGAACTTTCCACCAGCGTGCAAAACGGTGAGAACAACTTCAGCTGCGCTCTTTCCTTTATGCGGACCAGATGGATACGGATCGACTGGAATTCCGCGACCGTTATCATCAACTTTGCATCCGCCGTCAGCCAAAATTGTGATGCCGACGCGATCGCAGAACCCGGCCATTGCTTCGTCGACAGAGTTGTCGACGACTTCCCAAATCAGGTGGTGAAGACCGGCAAGACCCGTTGAGCCGATGTACATACCGGGACGTTTGCGGACGGGGTCTAAGCCTTCCAGAACCTGAATATCTTTGGCGCCGTAATCGGCGGAGGGATTGTTAGAAGAGGCTTTTTTAGGTGCAACCATGGCTCAAATATCCTACCAATTAGGGGGTGCTGTTAGCGGGAACGTCGCACTCGAATCTCAAGAGATTCAACTTCATCGCCCACGCTGTCTCGTAATGTGGCGATGAGTTGCGATTCGAGGAACTTTAATTGTGTGGCCCACGCGGGGTCATCAACTTCAACCATCAAAACTCGTTTTTCGAGTCGCTTGGGAACAGCATGATCAGCAATTGTGTCTCCGACAATTTGTCTCCATCCGGAGAAAAGTCCGATTGCGCTCGATTCGTCTGACACGTGCATCCGCCGCAGCAATTTGCCCAACACTTCGTTGAGTACGCGAGGGGGTTTGCCAGGCGGAATGTCCTCTTCGTAAAAACTCATATTTGCTCCGATGGCACGATGGTGCCGTTTGCAATACGAATGATGGTGTCGGGGTGTGCCGCAGGGGGCAACGGGGCTGCCGTGGTGATCAAAACCTGGCCGGGGGGCAGATGCTGCAAGAGGGCCTCACAGCGACCTGGGTCTAATTCGGACAGTACGTCGTCTAAGACCAACAGTGGGGCCGTACCGACCACTTCAGTGACTAACCGGTGGATTCCGAGGCGCAGGGCAAGTGCAAGCGTGCGGCACTCCCCTTGCGAGGCATGGGACTTGGCTGGCATTCCCTTGATATGAAGAACCACATCGTCGCGGTGAGGGCCAACAGTGCTCATACCGCGCCGTATGTCGTCGGTGCGTGCGGCGGCGAGGCCAGCGGCTAATCCCATGCGTCGCCACTCTGGTTCGTACACCACATCAACTGGCGTTGGTTCGCGGGCAAGCGATTCATATGCCTCACTAACAAATGGAGTGAGCCGAGCAACAAGTTTCGCGCGTGCTTCGCCAAGTTGAGTTCCCTTTTCGGCGAACTGCGCATCCCACACATCAAGAGTCATCTCAATGTCGTCTGTCATGCGACCGTTTGATTGTTTCAACAACACGTTGCGTTGGCGAATGATGCGATCTACTTCTAGCCGCAGTGCGTCGTTACGCGTTGCTAACGCAACAAGCGCATCGTCCAACATGTCGCGGCGCACTGACGGTCCTTCATACACCAACTGCAAATCAGTAGGCGCAAATACGGTGCAGCGCACAACACCCAGCAAATCGCGCACGCGAGCGAGCCTTTGTTTATTAACTAATACTTTGTTGCGCCCGGCGCGATTGATTTCAGCTTCCACCAAAATTTCACGGCCGTCGTCGTGCACAACCAATGCCCGTACATATGCAGTATCTGCACCTTCGCGGACCAACGCGTCGTTTGCAACACCGCGAAAACTTTGCAGTGTTGACAAGTAACTCATTGCTTCAGCAAGACTTGTTTTGCCTTGAGCATTCAAGCCCATCACCGCAGTGACACCTGGATCTAATTCAATGACCGCGTGTTTGTAGATTCGAAAATCTGTGAGTTCAATGCGGCGGATAACCATTTAGTGGCCCGCTTTACGCTCGTGAACCTGCGGCCGCGTCACGTCAGAGACGTTGGGGCATCAGTAGGTAAATGTATGTGTCGTCACCAACTGGGCTAACAATTGCTGGCTTATTCGGCACGCTTGTTGCAATGTTGATCTCTTCTCCTGCACATGCTTCGACGCCGTTGGCCAAGTATTCAGAGTTGAATGCAACCGTGATGTCTTCGCCAGTGAATTGTGCATCGAGGTCTTCAACGCTTGTACTGCCGTCGGTGAGTTGAACTGTAAGACGAATTCCTTCTGATGACATACGCACACGAACCGGTGCCATTTCAGAGGCGAGTACACGTGTACGGCGCAACGCATCAAGAAGTTCTTCGCGATTCACTGTTGCAGTGTTTGTGTTGTTCTTCGGAATGATTGTTTGATACGGAGGATATTCAGCGTTAATCAAACG
>JBBANJ010000047.1:0-1355 GCA_040402055.1 Ilumatobacteraceae bacterium | reverse complement strand
CTCATCTTGACTCCGGACAACGCCGGGGTTCCTGCATTTCGAGTGGAGGCAATACGAGCAAGGGCCCCTAAGGCCTCGGCCAGAATTGCTTGTTCGCTTCTGAACTTCATGCTGTGACTTTCACTCGGAGTTTGTCAGTGTAGAACGGCGCGATTAGAGATGCCGAAATGTGCTGTATAGATCTATTAATAGTAATAAGTGCTGTGGATTGTGGACGGTGAGCATCTGAGCCATATGGGTACTGAAAAGACCATGTGCACGGCGAAGGACTGGTTAACACAGGTTGCGCGCTTGTAATTATTAAAGGTGTGGACGACGTGGTACTTATACCCATTCGTCCCCAAGAGGCACACAGGTTCATCCCCACGAGATTCACAGCCTGGTGTGTCATCACTTTATGAGTTCTTGATCCGGGCGGTGATGGTGGTGACGAGGTCAAACGTGTGCTTGTCTTCACGCATCAGGCGCTGAGTCTTATCAACGGCGTGGATGACTGTGGTGTGGTCACGGCCGCCGAAAAGACGGGCGATCGCCGGGTAGCTGAGCTCTGTCATGTCCCGGAATACGTACATGGCGATCTGACGGGCTGAAACTAGCGGGCGTTGGCGAGACTTACCTTTGAGGGCTTCAACCGAGAATCCCATGAATTCGGCGATCTCGGCCAACATTTCCTCGTCGGTACGGTTTTTCGGTGCGGTGGCGGTGAGAAGGTCGGCTAGTTGATGCTGGGCCATTTCTACCGATGCTGGTTCGCGGGTGAGGTTGGCATAGGCGGTGACTCGAATGAGGGCACCTTCCAACTCACGAATGTTCGAGGTGATGTTGGTGGCAATGAACTCAAGAACGTCTGCTGGCAGAGGGGTGTTGTCCCTCTCGGCCTTATTTCGCAAGATCGCGAGGCGGGTTTCGATGTCTGGAGGCTGAATATCAGTGATGAGACCCCAGCGGAATCGGCTGCGGAGGCGATCTTCGAGCGTCGGGATGTTGTCTGGCATCCGGTCAGAGGAAATAACGATCTGTTTGTTGGCCCCGTGGAGCGAGTTGAAGGTGTGGAAAAACTCCTCCTGGAGCCCTTCTTTACCCTCCATAAATTGGATGTCGTCAATGAGCAAAACATCGACATCGCGGTAGCGCCTTTTGAAGGCTGCGGTGGTGTTTGTACGGATCGCGTCGACGTATTCGTTCAAGAAAGTTTCTGTTGAAACGTAACGAACTTCGTAGTGCGCGTAATGAGCATGTACGTACCAACCAATTGCTTGCAAGAGGTGAGTCTTGCCAAGTCCGGCTTGTCCGTAGATGAAGAGTGGGTTGTACGAACGTGCTGGAGTCTCAGCAACACGCAATGCAGCAGCAAG
>JBBANJ010000046.1:0-5531 GCA_040402055.1 Ilumatobacteraceae bacterium | reverse complement strand
GCTAACGAAGCTGCGATGGAAGCAGGGGCTGAGACTTTCTCATGTGTCATTGATGGTCATCCGTACAGCCAAGGAACGTTTGTGTATCAGCGCAAGTGCTTGAAGTGGATTCGTGAAGAATACGCAAAGTTGACTGCTGATGATCGACGTGATGTCGACGCATTGCTAGCCGGAACTGGTTGCGAGATTTTGTTCGCATCATGAGCACGTCTACCGCTACACTATTTGGTCACTGGATCTGCCCATTTTCAGTGCGCGTCGAGTTTGCGCTTGCTCAACGCGGTATTGAATACATAGTTGTTGATGTTCCGCCACGTGCAGTACGCCCAAAAGGGTTTGTGGTGCCAGAGGAATTCATTGCACATAGTCCGAAACTTGAAGTGCCAATGGTGAAGATTGATGGCGAATATCTTGCTGACTCCATTCCCATTCTCGAATGGTTAGAAGAGAAATTCACTGACTCGTCGTTGTTGCCAAGTGATGATGTCGCACTAGCACTTGTGCGTGAACGCGTTGAATGGTTGAACAAGTACGTGTACCGGCCCATGATTGGCGTGTATTACGGAACTGACACTGCATTGATTCAGGAATCAAGTGTGGCGTTCATGAAGGCAATGGAAACTGTTGATCAGTGGCTACAGGCCTCGCCGTGGCTGGCAGGAGAAACCCCGACGCTTGCTGAAGCGATCATGGTTGGCGTGTACACGCGACTTGATGGTCTGCGTCAGTTAGGTCTCACTGGTGAACTTCCTGCATCAGTTCAACAGCACCTCGAACGTTGCACTCAACTTGTCGGATGGCAAAAAGTGGAATGGTCAGTGGATCAAACAACTGATTTTGTTGGTCGTTTCCTTAAGTTCCGTGAGATACAGAACTCAAGCAAAAACTAAATCTGAAGTATCGTGGTCGCGTGGCCACGAATGTAAAGATGAAGAAAGAGTTGTCAGAACTCTGGAAGATCAGAGAATTTCGTCATCTTCTCATCGCACGGGTCATCAGTAACTTCGGGAATGGAATTACTCCCATTGCTCTTGCCTTTGGCGTGTTGTCCTTGCCTGGCGCTGATGCAGGTTCATTAAGTCTCGTCACCACCGCAAACATGGTTCCATTGGTGCTGTTCATGTTGATTGGCGGAGTTGCAGCAGATCGGTTTGGTCGTACTCATCTAGTTGGAGTCACGGACATCATCGGCAGTATTTTTGTTGCGGTCAGTGCATTTGCATTTATCTCAGGCCACGCGTCAATACCGCTCTTGTGTTTCAACGGTTTTGTATTCGGGGTCCTAAATGCTCTGTGGTACCCGGCGTTCAGCGGCATCATGCCCTTGATTGTTCCGAATCCTTTGTTGCAGGCAGCCAACTCTTTGGTTGGAATTGGGGCGAATTTGGGTTTCACGCTCGGTGCCAGTGTTGCGGGCATTGTTGTGTCTACCGCTGGCCCAGGTTGGGGACTATTGATTGATGCAGGGACTTTTTTGATTGCGGGTGTTCTGGTGTATCGAATGAAAGTTCCGAATAGCACGCCACTTGCTGAAGGTGAGAAGCGCGAGTCAATTTTTTCGCAATTGCGAGAAGGCTGGTTTGAATTCTCATCACGCAAATGGATCGTGTATGTCGTTGTTGGCTATTCCTTCTTCTATTTAGGCTTTGAAGGATTTCTTGGAGTACTCGCACCTGTTCAAATGAAAGAAGCGATGGGTGGCGCAAAAGATATGGGCATCATGATGTTCGGCTTCGGTGTCGGAGCCGTTCTGGGTACGGTCTTTGCATTGAAGCTTCGACCACGTCGACCGCTTCTGTTGGGGCTCGGAGTATTGCCTGTCGCTGCGCTGTGGGCGTTTGCATTAGCTGTGCCGTTGCCGTTGTGGGTGCTGTTCATCACCGCATTAGGCACAGGGATCGGGATGGACTTGATGTATGCCAACTGGATGACCACTCTTCAAACGCATGTCCCAGACGAAGCGCTGTCTCGCGTGAGTTCTTATGACGCTTTTGGCTCAATGGTGTTTGCACCGATCGGGTTATTCCTGGCTGGGCCATTTACACATCTTGTTGGTGCGCGAACAGCGTTAATCACAGTAGGAATCATCATTGCGTTAGCAACATCATTGCCGCTTCTGTCAAAAGAAGTGCGACAGATAGAACGTATTGACGTTTAGGCGCGAACGAGTCGACCTGGGCGGGCGCCCGTGTCAACACCGTTACGGCGAGTTACAAGACCGTTCACGATTGTTGCTACGTAACCATCTGCTGATTGTAAAAGTCTGCGACCACCAGCCGGCAGGTCGTTCTCAGCATGTGGCGCATTCAGGCGCAAGTTTTTGAAGTCGATGATGTTGATGTCTGCGCGCATACCTTCTGCAACTTGACCACGATCTGAAAGTCCAATCACTTCAGCAGTGGCTGTGGTTTGAATGCGAACTGCTTCTTCAATGCTGAGTTTTGGACCACGTTCACGGTCGCGTGCCCAGTGAGTTAATAGATACGTAGGTATTGATGCATCACAGATCATGCGGACATGGGCGCCACCGTCACTCAGGCCGTTAATGGCTGCTGGATGAGTGAGCATCTCGTAAATGACATCGTGGTTTTCACCGACGTAGTTCAAGGTGGGGAACATCAGAGATGCAGTGCCACCATTTTCATTCAGTAGGTCATACGCCATCTCGAACGTTGACACTCCGGCTGCTTCGGCAAGCGCCTTGACTGACATTGCTGGTGTTGGTTCGTAATCAACGTTGTCGCCCATTGCATATACAAGGTGGGGAATCATGCCGAGAGCAGTAGCGAGGCCATCAAACTGCACAGCGGTATTCACCGGCTCATCTGGCTCTGACAAAATTTGTGCACGAACCGATGGCTTTGCCAACTCGGTACGTAATTCAGCAAGTGACAAAGATGCTGCAAGCGAAATAAATGTAGGACGCTTTGCAAAGGGGTGGTACCCGGCCCAGCACACCATCATGCCGAAAGGACGCGCGGCAACTTGCGGACGAAGGTACCCGCCCTTATCCATAATCATTGATGAATAGTCAAGTGCCTGCTTCCACGTGTCTGGCATGGTGGCGTATTGCAGCAACAGGTACGTGACTTTCAAATCAGTACGCAACGCGAGGTCGCCCATCCACTGCAGTTCTTCAGTCATGCCCATGGTCGGTTGGCCGGCACCATCAGGCAGTACCTCTGGGGCAATTTCGAAAATTCCGCCACCACCGGCAATCAGTGCGTCAGCCAATGCATTCAGTTCTTCACTGCTTGCGAAAGTTCCGGGAACTGGTTGACCATCTTTCGCCTTGTGTCCCATGGTGCGGCTGGTTGAGAAACCAACAGCTCCGGCTTCACGTGCCTCACGCACGATGGTTGCCATTTCTGCGATGTCTTGTGGAGTTGCGTCTTCGTTGCGTGCACCACGATCACCCATGACATACCCGCGTACTGCGCCATGCGGAACGTATGCAGCAATATCCATGGAATAGTTCCGTGAATCGATGGCGTCTAGGTATTCAGGGAATGTTTCCCATTCCCAATTGATGCCTTCATGAAGTGCGGTGCCTGGAATATCTTCCACGCCTTCCATTAGTTGTACAAGCCACTCTTCACGACCCGGACGAACTGGTGCAAAACCAACACCACAGTTGCCCACAACAACAGTGGTGACGCCGTGACCGCTAGATGGTTCGAGCAAAGTATCCCAACTGATTTGGCCGTCGTAATGAGTATGAATATCGATGAAGCCAGGAGTAACAAGTTTTCCTGTGGCGTCAATTTCTTCTGCGGCTTCACCAACAATGGTGGCTGCAACTTTCACAATGCGGCCATTAGTGACAGCTACATCGGCGACTCGTGCTGGCGCACCAGTTCCATCAACAACAGTGCCACCGCGAATAAGTAGGTCGAACATCAGAACCCCCGTTCGTTGCTCAGCATAGTGGGGTGGGCTTGCGCGATTGTTAGGCAGCCCGACGCCAAGTTGGACTGGTCACCTGAGAGGCACGGGAACATACAATATGGATAAGCCAATCGAGGAGGCCCCCATGACTCAGGCAGACACAATCAACGCCCCAACCGCAGGGAAAACCGAACATGTAGACGTACTAATCGTTGGTGCTGGAATTTCTGGCATCGGTTCCGCGTATCACTTGCAAGATCAAGCTCCGGGCAAGTCATATGCCATTTTGGAAAAGTACGAGACCTTCGGCGGCACCTGGCACATGCACACCTACCCAGGTGTTCGTTCCGACAGTGACCTCTACACATTTGGGTATCGCTTTAAGCCATGGACATCAGCGCCAATCGCCAGTGCTGAAGAGATCAAGAAGTACATGGCAGAAGTAATTTCTGAGAACAACATCGATGAGCACATTCGTTATCGCCATGAAATCACGGCAGCCTCATGGAGCAGCCGTGACCAACGTTGGACCGTCACAGTGACAAACCTTGCAAAGGGTGAATCGTTCCAGATGACCGCCAACTTCTTGTGGATGTGCCAGGGCTATTACAAGCACTCACAGGGATACACGCCAGAGTGGCCAGGCATGGACCAATACAGGGGCCGCATTGTGCACCCTCAAACATGGCCGAAAGATCTTGATTACAAGGGCAAGAAAGTTTTGGTTATCGGCTCCGGTGCAACTGCAGCAACGCTTGTTCCTGCAATGGCAGCAGATTGTGAACACGTCACCATTTTGCAGCGGTCCCCGACATATTTTGTGCCAGGCCGAAACGTAAACGAGCTTGCAGACACACTTCGTCAACTTGAAGTAGATGAAGAGTGGATTCACGAAATTGTTCGCCGCAAAGTTTTGTTTGATGGCCAAGCTGTTACCGACATGGCATTCGAACATCCGGACATGGTGAAGGATGTGCTTCTCGAAGGAATCAGGACTTTATTGCCTGAGGGTTATGACATGAAGCATTTCACGCCGAAGTATCGCCCGTGGCAACAGCGCATTGCATTTGTGCCAGAAGGCGACTTGTTCGCTGGCATCAAATCAGGCAAAGCATCAATGGTTACAGATGAAATCGAAACGTTCACAGCAACCGGTGTTCGCACGAAAGATGGCACTGTCATTGATGCTGACATCATTGTGACTGCAACCGGATTCCACCTCAGTGTTCTTGGCGATATCCCGTTTGATCTTGATGGCAAGCCACTCAACTGGGCTGACACCGTGACATATCGCGGCATGATGTTCACGGGTGTACCGAACCTTGCATGGGTGTTTGGTTACTTCCGTGCCAGTTGGACTCTTCGTGTTGACATTATGGGTGACTTCATTACTCGCTTGTTCAAACACATGGACGCAAAGGGAGTGCACAGCGTGACTCCACAATTGCGTCCAGAAGATGCAGACATGCCGATTGGTGCGTGGATGGATCCGGATAACTTCAATCCGAATTACCTGATGCGTAGCCAACACCTCATGCCAAAGTCTGGCGACAAGCAAGAGTGGAAGCACGACCAGAATTACACGCTGGAGAAAAACGTTCTGCCAACTGTCGACCTTGAAGATGGTTGTCTCGTTTTTGAGT
>JBBANJ010000045.1:0-6146 GCA_040402055.1 Ilumatobacteraceae bacterium | reverse complement strand
TAATTGTGTAGGAAGCAGGTGTGCCGCCTGAACCGGCGGCAACAGTTACAACAGCAGACGCAACACTTGCAACAGCAGTAGGTGCGGGAGGCGTACCAGGTACAGCCGGAGCTGGACCGCCATCAGTGAGACAAAAAGAACCCCAAGGAACACCGCTAGAAACACTCGTACAACTGTCAGTTCCGGGACCACCATAAAAATACGATGCTTCCTCAACACTGTTGGCAACATCATCACCTTCACCACCATAAAAAGTGGAGTACCACATAGTGCCCGTCATGGAATCGTTACCAGCGCCACCGATGAAGAAATCTCGACTGCCGTTGTATGAATCAAGATAATCTCGCGAATTGTTCAGACCGTTGCCGCAATACAAATCTGGACTATTTCCGCGGTGGTAACCGAACGCACCCGACCCAGTAGCGAGTTGAACGGTCCACGTTCCATTCGTAACGCTTGTTTCAAAATCAGCTTCTGACGAATACCCGACTAGGGAGAGAATAAAGGCCTTGTCGAAAAGTGGATCATTGACATTGGTGACACATTGTTCGAGCCATGACGGTGCTGCATTTACTCGGCTAATCGGCAGAAATCCAGAAACAAATACAAGAGCCACCACAGCGGCCGACGCAAGAACTGATTTCTTCATTTCAGACTCGGTTGATTGTCGGAAATCATTGCCTCATGTTACATGTATGAAATGGACAACATATTGTGAATTCGTAGTGAATAGAAAAAGCCGCCCCAAAGGGCGGCCTAATCCGTAAATATGTGGTCTATTAGCTAAAGCGCACAAGTCCCTGGTCGATAACCACGCGGTCACCGACAGAGGTTGTGAACACTGCTTCGCCCTTTGCTGTTTCCCACATCTTGATGGTGAGTGCTTCGCCAGGAAATACTGGGGACGCGAAACGACCTTCAATGTGCTTGAAACGATTTGCATCGCCGCCACATAGTGCATTCAACAAGCCACGACCTGTGAATCCGTATGTGCAAAGACCATGCAAGATGGGCTTTGGAAATACGCCTGCTGCAACAGCTGGGTGATTCGGATCTGAGTGCAATGGGTTGCGGTCGCCGTTCAAGCGATACAACAACGCTTGATCAAGTGACGTCTGAAATGTGATTTCGTGATCAGGAGCTTTTGCTGGTGGTTCGTTTTGTGCACCACTTGGTCCACGCTCTCCACCAAAGCCGCCAGCATCACGAATGAACACAGATGAACGAGTTGAGTACAACGGCTTGCCATCAGCATCTGTTGCTTCTGCCTCAGTAACAATGACTGCAGCTTTTACTTTGTCATACATTGCAACAAGCTTGCTTTGTACCGTTGCTGTTCCTTCAACAGGAAGCGGCTGGTGCAAAGTAATGGACTGCGATGCGTGTACAAGATTGGCGAAGTTGAATTCACCAACATTGCGCATTGGGTTTGATGCGGCAGTTGCCTGACCAGATCCCAATACAACAGGCATTGTTGGAAGTGCTTTTTGAACAACTCCGGTTGAGTTTTCAGTGACGTATGCAAGTTGGTCTGAACTGACATTGAGGCTCACTGCATACAGCAATGAATCCTTTGATGTCCATGAGATCTTGTACGGTTCGCCGACTGATCCGACTGCTTCTGGGTTAAGTGCCATTGTTTGTCCTTCTTATTTCTTTATCGAGCGCTCTGTGGCCATGAACCATCACGACCGTCCATGCCCGCATTCGGGCGAGCGTTCTTCAACAACTCAGCAACGATTGGCCCAAGTGTTGTTGGGTCTTCAACTGGTGCATGACTTGGTCCACGATGCCAACCTTCAGCGATTGCGAGTGTCTGACCACTTGCTTCGAAGATGCGACCGGTGACGCCAGCAGCTTCGTCAGAAGCAAGCCAAGTAACGATTGGTGCGATCCAACGTGGTGAACGCATTTCGCGCTCTTCGTCGGTCTCTGGTGCATTGCCAAGACCTTCTGTCATACGAGTGAGAGCAACTGGTGCCACTGCGTTCACAGTGACGTTGAAGCGTGCAAGCTCGAGTGCAGCGATGATGGTGAAAGAAGCGATACCAGCTTTTGCTGCTCCGTAGTTAGTTTGTCCAAGGTTTCCGTAGATACCAGACACAGAAGTTGTGTTGATGATGCGGCCTGATGTTGGCTTGCCGGCTTTTGCCTGCTCGCGCCAGTACGCAGCTGCCCAACGTGATGGACCAAAGGTTCCCTTGAGGTGAACCTTGATAACTGCGTCCCACTCTTCTTCGGTCATGTTGGTGAGCATGCGGTCGCGCAAGATACCTGCGTTGTTCACAACGATGTTCAAGTCACCGAATGATTCAACTGCTGTGTTGATGAGGCGCTGTGAGCCTTCCCATGACGAAATGTCATCACCGTTAGAAACAGCTTCGCCGCCCATGGCTTTGATTTCTGCAACAACTTGATCTGCAGGGCTGAGGTCGCCACCGCTTCCGTCTACGTTTCCGCCGAGGTCGTTAACAACAACCTTTGCTCCTTGACTTGCCAGACTGAGCGCATGCTCGCGGCCAATGCCACGACCTGCTCCTGTAACGACTGCAACGCGTCCTTCACACAACTTTGCCACGATGGCCTCCATGATTCATTGGGCACCCGACGGATGCCACGCCTCAATAGTACGAACTCATGTCACTACCCACATAGCCCGACTGCCCTCTAGCCTCTGAACCGTGGCAAGCAAGGTCCTAATTATCGGAGCAGGTCCCTCGGGAACTGCCTGTGCAGCCACTCTTCATCGTCTTGGGCACAATGTGACAGTGGTGGACAAAGCCACCTTCCCACGAGACAAGTGCTGTGGAGATGGACTCACGACAAATGCCCTTCGCATCCTTGACCAGCTTGGGTTTGATCCATCTCGCGTCCCCGATTGGCAAGTCACGTCGGATGTTGTCGTGCACTCGCCAACTGGCCGAACAATTGAACTACCTCTTCCAGATGTCGGTGGCATCTTTGCTGCCGTAGCTCCGCGGTCTCAATTGGACTTTGCGCTTGTGCAACATTGCCGAGACGCAGGCATCACAATTCATGAAGGCCATGCTTTTGTGTCGCTCTCTGAAACTGACACATCGGTAGTTGTCGAAGTTGAAGGACTCAAGACGTTCAATGTTGATTACGTAGTTGCTGCAGATGGCATGTGGTCGCCAGTACGCAAAGCAATGGGCCTTTCAACTGCCGGTTATCTCGGCGAGTGGCATGCGTTTCGGCAATACATCGGCAATGTCACAGGGTCGAGCGCGACGCAACTGCACGTATGGTTTGAAAAAGACTTACTGCCTGGTTACGCATGGTCATTTCCATTGCCAGGCAACCGTGCAAATTTCGGTTACGGTATTTTGCGTACTTCAGAGCGCAGCACAAAATTTATGAATGACACGTGGCGCGATTTACTCACTCGTCCTCACATTCGTGAAGCGCTCGGTGCAGACAATGTGCCGGAAGATCGCCACACCGCATGGCCTATTCCAGCGCGTATCGATACTGCTATCCGTTCTTCAGGGCGCGTCCTGTTTATCGGAGACGCAGTGTGCGCCACCGACACGTTGACAGGTGAAGGAATTGGTCAGGCGCTAGAAACTGGAATCGCAGCTGCCGAATCAATTGACGCAGGTAGCTCCCCTCGCGAAGTTCGGTCTCACTATTCGCGCGCAATCGACAAGACCTTGCTGGCAGACCACAGAATGTCTGTGGCGCTCAGTTCGGTCTTGGCAAGGCCGTTCTTTGCCCGCCTCGTCCTTGCGGTCGTCGATACGAATAACTGGACCCGTACAAACTTTGCCCGCTGGATGTTTGAAGATGAGCCACGAGCCATTGTTTTGACACCACGGCGCTGGCATCGCAAGTTCTTTAGCCGTTCTGGTGCATACGAATCCTGACAGCAGAACTACGGTTAGAGCCATGAAGACACGCCTTACCGAAATGCTCAACATTGAACTACCGATCATGCTCGCGGGCATGGGTGGTGTTTCCTACAGCGACCTAGTTGCAGCAGTGTCTGATGCCGGCGGTATCGGCACATTCGGCGCAGCCACAATGACAACTGAGTTACTGACTTCAGAGATGGCACGAGTTCGCTCAATGACAAACAAGCCCTTTGGTGTTGACCTACTTACTGCAGCTCCTGATTCCATCGAGCGCAATATCAAGGCAATCATCGAAGGCGGCGCAAGCATCTACGTTGCTGGTCTTGGTGTGCCACGCGAAATTGTCGACGAACTTCACAAAAACAACATTCTCGTTGGCTCAATGTGCGGAAAAGTCCGCCACGCAACTGCCGCTGTTGCAAGCGGATGCGACTTCGTTGTCGCACAAGGCACCGAAGCTGGCGGGCACACAGGCGTCGTTGCAACTATGGCCTTGGTGCCACAAGTTGTTGATGCAGTCGCCGGCAAAGTGCCAGTAGTTGCAGCAGGCGGAATATTTGATGGCCGTGGCCTCGTTGCCGCTCTTGCACTTGGTGCCGAAGGCGTATGGATTGGTACAAAGTTCATCGCCACAAACGAAGCACACACCGGCCAGGGCTACAAAGAAAAGATTCTTGAATCTCTGGAAGATGACGTGGTCATCAGCAAGGGTTACACCGGCAAGACCTGCCGCGTTATCCGTACCGAGTGGAGCAACCATTGGGAAAAGAACCCATCAGAACTTCAGGGTTTCCCAGGCCAAGCTATTGCAGCCGCACAAGCAGGTGTTCAGCAACTCGGTACAAACCCTGATGTAATTCTCGACACCAACAAAGCATTCATGGCTGCAGGCCAAGCAGTCGGTGCAATTCACGAAATCCTTCCTGCACGTCAGGTTGTCGAAAACATCATGAATGAAACACGACGCACGCTAGAGCGCCTTGCAGCTTTTCGATAACTCATAGTGATTTCTTTATTGCGGCGTAACCGCGATGTGCGAATGGTTTTCGGCGCGCAGATAGTTTCATATCTCGGTGACTGGTTCGCATTCGTTGCACTTGCCGGACTTGTAGAAGACGTCACCGACTCACGGTTCCTTGTTTCGCTTGTACTTGTGTCGATGACCATCCCTGGTCTCTTCATGTCACCCATTGCAGGTTCGTTTGCGGATCGATTTGATCGTCGCAAAATCTTGATAGTTGTCTCAATTCTTCAAGCATTCGCCGCCTTGTTACTACTTCTTCATTCAGCAGCCGGAATCTGGATCACATTTCTTGCTCAATGTCTTATTGCTGCACTTGCCTCGTTCGTTGGACCATCAACCAGCGCATCAGTTCCCAACTTGGTAGATAACGACGATGACTTGCGTAAAACCAATGCACTCTTCGGCAGCACATGGGGGACGATGCTTGCTGTTGGCGCAGCGTTGGGTGGAGTTTTTGCTGCAGCCTTCGGACGTAACGCGGCATTCATAGCTAACGCCGTTTCATTTGTTGTAGCTGCCCTTCTCTTTTCAGGTGTGAAGCGGCCAATGCAAAGTGAGCGCACACAAAACTCGAACAAAGGTCGCGTACGTCCCATTGCTGACATGAAGGAAGCAATCAACGTTGCCAAGAAAGACCCCGTCATCCTTGCGCTTCTTTGTTCAAAGATGACCTTTGCAGTTGGCGCAGGAATTGTCAGCCAGTTAGCAGTTCTCGCATCGAATGTCTTCAATGTCGGCGACTCAGGCCGTGGATTACTTATTGGCGTACGCGGAATCGGTTCCGGACTCGGCCCAATTCTTGGCGCACGAATCGCAGGTCGCGATATGGCGAAACTTCTGAAAGTGTGCGGGTACGCAGGGCTGGTTTTCGCTGTGTGTTACGTAGGGGCAGCGTTAAGTCCGTTCATCGGAATGGCCGCAGTCTTTATTGCTCTCGCACACCTCAGCGGTGGCGCACAGTGGACATTGTCAACACTGGGATTACAGATGGAAGCACCAGATCATGTGCGTGGTCGCGTGATGGCTGGCGACATGGCAATGGTGAACACAATGATTGGTTTCACCAGCATCCTTGCCGGGCTCACATCTCAGTTCATCGGAGTGCGTCCAGCAATCATCATCTTTGCTGCAGCTGCAGCAGTCGCGTCAGTTGTGTACCTGTTTGCTACAGCTGGAATTATTCGGCGTCTGCGCAATGAGACACCGCAGCAATAAGTCTTGCTGGGCGTGGGTCGCCATCAATCGTTGTC
>JBBANJ010000044.1:0-6286 GCA_040402055.1 Ilumatobacteraceae bacterium | reverse complement strand
GTTCCATTGGTCGCATCTGACATCTGAATCGAACTTACGCGCGAGGCTTGCGAAGGCGACGTGTGGCGCCCACAGTTGCGAGGGTGTAACCGCGATTACGAGCTTCAGCCAATGTGTCTGGTCCGAAGCACAGCCCTACGCCTTCAGCAACGATTGTGTCAACGATTTCTTGTTCGGTCCACTCATCAAGGTCATACACCAACTGAGTGCGCTTGTCTCCGAGGAATCGTGTGTGCTCAAACTTGACTGGTCTTTCCATAGACATAACGGTAGTACTCAGGTCTCCTGTAGGAAGGAACGGCAGCCCAGCCGGTTACTTTCCAGGGGCAAGCATCAAGGAAAGGACAGCTTCAAAGGAGACCTTGTCCCATTGCGCAAGGTCAACATGACCTGGGTCCATCTCCGCAACGACGCGACCAATGATTTGGCCATGCAGCCAATAGGCAGTTGCCATGGGGTCTAGATCCGTGCGCACCCAACCCTTTTGTTGAGCGAACAACACTGAATCAGCAATCGTGGCGAGAAACTTCTTATTGATGTCATTAATTGCAGCGGTCAATTCCGGACTCCGTTGTGCAGCACCTAAGACAGTGAGGCGAATAGACCGAGCATGATGACGCTCCGGTTGATAGCTCCATTCCATGGACTTACGAAATGCTCTGATGTAGTCCTCTTTTGTATCAACCAACACCATTATCGCTTCAACAGGAATATCGGTTTTGAGACATTGCCAATACCACTCGACATACGCGGCATTCACCAGCTCAGTGCGGTTCGTAAAGTGGTGGTAAATCGACGGCTCTTTAATGCCCAAAGCTTCAGCAATTGCACTCAGGCGCACTGACGATTCTCCGCCAGACTCCATCATTTCAATGGCAGCATTCAGAATGCGTGACCTCGTGCTTTCAGCAATCTCCATAAGAAGCGAGGTTACAGCCATGGAGCTAGCGGTAACTGATTCGATGGGTTTCTGCCCGTCATATAACGGTAAGTTTCACCTATGAGCAGTTCCGACCAACCAACATCCATAGAGTTCTTTTTCGACATCATGTGCCCCTACGCGTATCAGACTTCTGTGTGGATTCGCGATGTGCAAGAACAAGTCGGATTCGACATTTCTTGGCGCTTTTTCAGCCTCGAAGAAATCAACCGCGAAGAAGGCAAGAAGCACCCGTACGAACGTGACTTCGCATATGGCTGGACACCACTTCGTGTTGCTGCATGGTTACGCAGGCAAAACAATGACTGGTGTGGCACGTTCTACAAAATCTGTGGTGAAGCACTGCATGTCAATGGTCGACGTTTTTATGATCGTGAAGTCGCGCTTGAACTGATGACAGAAGCCGGGCTTCCTACTGAAGCGTGGGACCTCGCGCTCGCAGACCCATCTACGCACGACGATGTCTTGAATGATCACAAATATGCAACAGAGCAACTTGCAGGTTTCGGAGTTCCCATCATCACGGTGCCAGGCGGCCGTGCAGTATTCGGACCAGTTGTTCTTCCGGCTCCCACTGCAGACAAAGCAAAAGAATTGTGGGATATCACGCTTGCATACAGCCACTTCCCTGGCATTTTTGAATTAAAGACCCCAAAGACCGATGAGGACATGAAGATGATCGGCACAATCTTCACTCCGTATCTTGAAGGGCGTCAATGGCGCTCTGTACAAAACCCAGCCCGTTAATCACTCAAGGACCACACAATGATTCCAACAGACACAATCGACAAACTTGAAGCCACTTGGAACTCCATCAGCGATTTCTGCTCGCAACTAACAGAAACCCAATGGAAAACCCCATCGCAGTTGCCGGCATGGACAGTGCAAGATAACTTGTCGCACCTTGTCGGTACTGAATCTGGTCTTGAAGGCCTCGAGAAATCAGCCCATAAAGCAGCTGATATTTCTCACACGAAGAACCCCATCGGCGAAGCAAATGAACACGACGTTGATTCACGTCGCTCCATGACCGGTGCTGCAGTACTTGCCGAATGGAAAGCCCTAGTAGCTACCCGCATCCACACATTGCGTAATGCAGACGATGCTTATTTTGAAAAAGAGTCGTTCACCCCTACAGGTCCTGGCACACTTGCCGACTTCTTGCATATTCGCGTGTTGGATTCCTGGATTCACGAACAAGACATGCGTCGCACAACTGGCATGCCTGGGCATCAGGGCGGCCCATCAGCAGAACACACAATTGATCGCCTGATTCGCACGATTCCCATCGTGGTAGGTAAGCGTGCCCAAACACCAGAAGGCGGCACAGTAGTTGTTGAAATCACGGGGGCCGTAAAACGCACAGTGGCAACCACCGTTGTAGATGGCAGAGCGCAAGTGTCAACAGAAGTTCCGCCATCAGTGCTTGTAACAATCACATTTGATTCAGATGTGTTCCTGCAACTAGCGACGGGTCGCGCAACTTATACAGAACTTGGTTCCGGAATCGCTATCACTGGCGATTCTGAACTTGGCACCCTCGTGGTGTCGCAGTTCAACATGATGATCTAAATCTGATCTGCCTTCGGACCAACAGCACCAATTGCCGCGAAATAGCCCATGTGGGCGTCTGCCACGTGCACCACATCGACATCATCAAGAATTTCAACACCACGCCGCGACGCTTCCTTCAACAAGTACGCCGCCAATGTGTCTTCATCGACAACAACCGGAATAGAAATGTTTTGCACACGATCCGTGACATCTAGTGGCATTAATCCTTTGTCGTTCATCCATGAAAGGTGAGCCAACAACAGTTGACGCACTTCGTCCATAGTGAGTCGAGCTTGCGTATTGCTTGGTAACGCACGAGCCACATAGTCGGCAGCCTGATCAATGTCGTAGATAACGCGAGGTGCCACCATGTCTAAACGTTGCGCTTCGCGCCCCACAACAACTGCCGCGATGACAAATACTGCGAGTGCCGAAACGATCGCAAACAAAACAGTGGCAATTGACATGTCATCAGCCTACGAGAGTTGACTTGTTAGAAACTCTCCATAACGAACCACTGGTCGTCTGGGGCAACTGTCACAACACGTGCCATAAATGCACTGCCGCCATTGCCCCACGAGTACTCCATGTACTGCGGCAACCCTGGGCGGTGCATCAAATTGCGACCCTGAAAACCGAATTCATAAGCAACTGATGGACAAATATACGCAGTGGTTCCAGCAAATGGTGCAGACAATGTCATGTGAGCATGTCCGCTAACAACTGCCAAAACGTCATGGCGTGCAACAACGTCAGCGAGTCCAGCAATTGAATCATCATCAAGTCGCACCGAATCTAAGGCCTTACCTCCAGTTGCAAAGCACGGATGGTGCATAGCAATCAACGTGGGTACACCATCAGACAGTTCAGAATCCAACCACCCCAGCTGATCTGCATCAAGCGCGCCATCGCCACGGCCTAAGCGGGCAGAGTCCATGACAATCACTTTGCCTTCAGGCACCGCAAGCACGTAATCAAGTCGTCCATTACGTGAAGGCAATGAATACAACCGCTGCATCTTTTCTGATTCGTCATGATTACCGGCACACAATGCAACTTCAATGTCAACTGAGGCGAGTACTTCAGAGAAACCGCGATACTCATTGTCGGTGCCGGCACGTGCAACGCAATCGCCCGTAATCAGCACTGCGTTACTGCGCTGTGATGCGTGCTGTAATGCTTTGGTCAGGTTCCCAACAGGGTCAGAGCCTTCGAATAGTTCATCTCCCGGACCAGTGATATGCGGATCAGATATTTGAGCAATGACAGTGCGTGGCATACGCGCACAGTACCTCACACAGATTGATACAACATGTCCGAGAAATGAAAAGAACCCGGGCACTAGGCCCGGGTTCTTTGAAGTTTTTATCAGTTAATGATCAGATACCGATGCGTGTAGCAAGAAGCTCGCGGTGGTAGGTCGGATCACCAAAGATGAGTTCACTTGACTTCGCACGCTTGAAGTAAAGGTGTGCTGGGTGTTCCCAGGTGAAACCAATACCGCCGTGGATTTGAATGTTCTCTGCAGCTGCGTGAAAGTACGCCTCTGAGCAGTAAGCCTTTGCAAGTGATGCAACTGAAGGAAGTTCTTCGTTCATTTCTGCTGCACACCACATGCCGTAGTAAGCAGCTGACTTTGAAGACTCAACTTCAAGCAACATGTCTGCACACTTGTGCTTGATTGCCTGGAATGAACCAATTGGACGACCGAACTGGATGCGATCCTTTGCGTACTGAACTGCCATCTCGAGCACTTTCTGTGCTCCACCAACTTGCTCTGCTGCAAGTGCAACTGCTGCAAGGTCCATAACTTGGGTAAGGACTTCGCCGCCCTTGCCTTCTGTACCGATGAGCTTTGCTGGAGTGTCTTTGAACTCGAGCTTTGCTTGCTTACGTGTCTGGTCCATTGTGGAAAGTGCTGTGCGGGTGAGACCCTTTGCATTGCCTTCAACTGCGAACAAGCTGACACCCTTTGCGGTGCGTGCTGAAACGATGATGAGGTTTGCTGTGTGACCATCAAGTACGAAGCTCTTTGCACCAGTGATGGTGAAGTCAGAGCCAGAGCCCTTTGCTTCGATTGTGATTCCTGCTTCGTCCCAACGGCCTGATGGCTCTGTTGTTGCAAGTGTTGCGATTGTTGCGCCACTTGCGATGCCTGGAAGATATGCCTTCTTTGCAGCATCATCACCCGAGAGGAGCAATGTGTTTGCTGCAAGCACAACGCTTGAGAAGTACGGAGCGCACAACAAAGCGCGACCCATTTCTTCAAGCACAACGCCGAGTTCAATAAATGAGAAACCTTGTCCACCGAATTCTTCGGGGATGGCAAGTCCTTGCAATGCCATTTGGTCATTCATTTGGGCCCACACTGCTGTGTCGTAGCCGGTCTCTGTCTCCATCTGCTCGCGCACTGCGGTCTCTGAGGACTTGGCCTCAAGGAACGAGCGCACCATCTTGCGGAGTTCTTCTTGTTCTTCACTAAATGCAAAATTCATAGATCACAGTTTGCACTGGCCCGTGACCCTCTCGCCAATCGGAGTGTGTACGCAGGTGTACACATATCCCGCTACCCTGTACCCATGGCCCATATAGGAATGCGCGAATTCAGATCTGCCCTTGCCACATATGTACGCAGGGCCCAAATGGGTGAACGAGTGGTCATCACGGTCGACGGTTCCCCCGTGGCCCAACTGTCAAACATGGGGTCCGATTATTCCGGAATCACCATTGCTGATCTCGTAGGTCGCGGTGTCGTTATGGCTCCACGTCGCACTGGTGATTGGGTGCCAAGTGATCCGTTAGTTCTGTATTCCGGTGCCCGTATCGACAAGGCACTGTCGCAGGTGCGCACATGACCGTCGTTCTTGATGCAAGCGCACTTCTTGCTTTGCATATTGAAGGCGCCCAACGCGACGTTGTTCGCGACATGTTGGAAAACGACACCACATGGGTTGCGTGTGCAATTGCGCTCAGCGAATCAATCGTGGCTGCGTCTCGCCTGACGGACGAAGTTGTTTTGTCGCGTCACCTTGAAGACATGATTCGCCACACCTGGGACTTCTTGCATGTAGTACCTATCGACCAGTCATTGCTCGACGAAGCAACCACACTCTGCCAATCACAACCCCTCGGCATCTCGGCCGCATTGCATCTCGCTGCCGCATCTCGCCTTCCCGCTCCCATTCGCTTCATCACCTTTGATGCCGCCCAAATCCCCGTTGCCCTGTCTTTAGGGTTCGAGGTTGTGTCAGGCTAAAGACATGGCAAGCCCGCTCGGAACCCTTCACTATTTCGACCATCGGTTGGAAGTGCACCGCGTTGTAGTCGGGCCATATGCAAACAATGTGTTCGTTGTTCGTTGCAAACACACAGGCGAAGCAGTGTTAATCGATGCTGCCAATGAACACGAGCGTCTTCTTGAGCTGTGCCAAGCACTTGGCGTTAAGTCAGTGCTTGAAACACATGGTCACCACGACCACATTCAAGCAATTCCTGCGATGCGCGAAGCTGGGTATTCCGTTGCAGTGTCGCATGACGACGCAGGCATGTTGAAAGACGTTGGGTACGACCTGTTTCTCGATGACACGCAAGTAGTTGAAGTGGGCAAGCTACGTTTTGATGTGATTCATAACCCAGGGCACACTGCAGGTTCTGTGTCATTCAAAGTGCATAATGCTCCGTTGTTATTCACTGGCGACACACTGTTTCCTGGTGGCCCTGGCGCAACACATTTTCCTGGCAGTAGCTTCGAAACCATTATTGAGTCACTAGATACACGCTTATTCACGTTTC
>JBBANJ010000043.1:4233-6618 GCA_040402055.1 Ilumatobacteraceae bacterium | reverse complement strand
CTGCTTCAAAGCAAACAGAAATGATCAGCTTTTTGCAGAACATCTCAATGGCCGGCGGAGCATTGTTCATCTTTGCAATCGCAGCACAGACCGGATCTTCATACGGTCCAGCACTTACCGAGAGCCTTTTCTCAATCGCTAAGTAACAACTAGCAATACTTGTTCCAAAAGGAGCGGTGTCACTTCGGTGATGCCGCTCCTTTTGCGTTGATGTACCCGCCTCTCGCATAAGGTGGATACTCGTCATGAGTACTTCACTTCGCGCAAGCGACATCACCGTGAGCTTTGGTCCCGCAGTACTGCTCGATCATGTGTCTCTCACGGTTGAACCTGGCGAGCGCTGGGGTGTTGTTGGCCCAAATGGTGTCGGCAAAAGCACGCTGCTGCGCACTTTGGCCGGTCTCATTGCTCCAGACTCTGGGCAAATCATCGTCACCCCGCACGGCGCAATGGTGGGTTACCTGTCGCAAGAACCAGAACGTCGTGCTGATGAATCAGTGCGTGCATACCTTGCCCGCCGCACCGGTGTTACTGCTGCGTCTGATGCACTCGATGCCACCACAGCAGCAATGGCTGCCGGCGAAGACGACGCAGGCGATGCGTATTCAGTCGCGCTCGACACATGGCTGGCCCTTGGTGGTGCGGACCTTGATTCACGCATCGGCAAAGCATGGGATGAGCTTGGTCTCAACGTTGCACTTCTTGAACGCCCAATGTCTGTTCTTAGCGGTGGCGAAGCAGCACGTGCTGGGCTTGCAGCTCTCATTCTTTCTCGGTTCGATGTGTATCTGCTTGACGAACCAACAAACGATCTCGACCTTGACGGGCTCTCACGCCTAGAGAACTTCGTAACTTCTATTTCCGGCAGCGTTGTTTTGGTTAGCCACGACCGCACATTCCTAGAACGCACCATTACCCATGTGGTGGAACTTGATGAGTTCAAACACACCGCTTCTACATTTGCTGGTGGCTGGACTGCGTATCTCACAGAGCGCGAAGTCGCACGCAAACAAGCGTGGACTGATTTCGAAGAGTACGACTCAAAGCGGTCAGATCTTGCAGGCCGTTCACAACGCGAACGTGAATGGGCAACGCAAGGTGTCAGAAAAGCAAAGAAGAAACCAAACGACGGCGACAAGATTCAACGCAACCTCAAGATTAATTCATCTGAACAACTTGCTGGCAAAGCAGCGCGCACGGACAAGCAGATGGAACGCCTAGTCAAAGTTGAAAAGCCACGCGAGGCCTGGCAGTTGCGCCTAGAGATACCACTCGCCGCCCGCGGTGGTGATGTTGTCGCTCGTCTTGCTGGCGCAGAAGTTGATTACGACTCATTTCATCTCGGGCCAATCGAACTTCAAGTGTCATTCGGTGATCGCATCGCAATTGTTGGCCATAACGGCAGTGGTAAGAGCACACTCATCGGTTCGCTACTCGGCCGCATTCCACTAGCAAGCGGTTCGCAATGGATGGGACCAGGTGTTGTCATTGGCGAACTGGAACAAGCACGCAATCAACTTGCTGGTCGTAACGAAGACGGCACATTCACCGACGCCACATTGTTAGAAGTATTCATGGCAGCCACTGGCCTACTTGTCCCTGAGGCACGCACATTGCTTGCCAAGTTCAACCTTGCCGCAGACCATGTGAATCGCCCTGCAGCTTCCCTGTCCCCTGGCGAACGCACTCGAGGCGTACTGGCTTTACTGATGGCCAATGGCGCCAACTGTTTAGTGCTTGATGAACCAACCAACCATCTCGACCTGCCAGCTATCGAACAACTAGAACAAGCACTCGACACCTTTGGCGGCACAGTCCTTCTTGTCACTCACGACAGATCACTTCTTGATTCAGTACGCATCACTCGTACGGTCACTCTTGAAGCAGGTCGCATAGTGAGCGACCTCGCAACGTGAACTGATACAACAGAGACATGGAAATTCTCTTTGTTGCAGGCTTTGCCCCCATTGTTCCTAACCCTGCCGAAGGCGCGTCTTTTTATCGCGACACCCTCGGACTCCCATTACAAGTCGTGTCCGGCGACTACATAGCTGTTGACGGTTTTGATGGCAGCAAACACCTTGGAGTGTGGCCACTTGCCGATGCAGCCCAATCCTGCTTTGGCACAACTGAATGGCCGGCCCACATTCCCGTTCCACAGGCAACTATTGAATTCGAAGTGAAAGATGTCGATGCTGCCGTTGCAGAACTGAAAGCAAAAGGCCACACACTCATTCACGAATCACGCGTTGAACCGTGGGGTCAAACAATTGCTCGTCTTATAGGTCCTGAAGGCCTGCTTGTCGGCCTCTGCATTACTCCCTGGCTACACGCCAGTTAGATAAAGCGGGCCCACTCGTCAACGGGCATGCGTTCTGCGCGAAG
>JBBANJ010000043.1:0-4133 GCA_040402055.1 Ilumatobacteraceae bacterium | reverse complement strand
AACTGGCGCAATCTGCCCGGCTTGTCCTCGCGTGCGATTCCAAGCGTTGCGTACATCTGCTCCCCGATGGTGAAACGGTTTGTGCGATACGGCTCGGTGATGCTCTTCGGGTAGACGTCGTACTCAGGTGCTTCAACCGGTGGCTGTGTGGTCAAGAACTCACGCATACGTGTCAACGATTCGCCGTTCACCACATAGATACGCCACGGCTGCACATTGCCGCCACTGGGTGAACGAGAGGCATCAGACAACAAGGACCGCAATTGGTCATCAGAGACCGGAGTGGGAAGAAACTGGCGCACCGACAAGCGGGCATTTACTGCATCAACAACATTCATGGCTCTGAACCCTAGTTCCCGCCCAGTGTCAGGCACTACTTGTGGCAAGATTCAAGCACAACATCTTTGCGAGGAACCCTCATGGATACATCACTAAACAAACTGCGGACGCTCAACCGAACTGCTGGCTTTTTACACCTTGCATCTTTCATTGCGATTCTACTGCTTGCCAATGATGCTTCCCTGCCTGTGAACGCGACATACATGACAGAAGCACCTGGCACTGGCAGCTTCTCATCACCGGTTCAGTTGTTTAACCTCAACATCAGCTACATGGTCGCAGCGTTTCTCTTCTTGTCGGCCTTCTTTCATTTCTTCATTACGTCACCGAAGATTTTCCCTCGCTATACAGACGGACTAAGCAAACACATCAATGTGTATCGCTGGGTGGAGTACTCGCTCTCGTCTTCCATCATGATCATCGTCATTCTGCAACTCAACGGTGTTACCCAAATCTCCACACTGATTGCTGTTTTTGGTGTCAACGTGTCAATGATTCTGTTCGGATGGCTGCAGGAGAAATACACAACCCCTGGCAACGGCGATCTTCTCCCCTTCTGGTTCGGCTGTATCGCCGGCATCGTTCCGTGGATTGTGGTGGTATTCAACCTTCTTCACCCCAAAGGCCCATCAGAAGCTTCTGCTCCGGCCTGGGTGATCGGCATCGTTGTCTCACTGTTTGTCTTGTTTAACTGCTTCGCAATTGTGCAGTGGAAGCAATACAAGGCAAAGGGCAAATGGGCCAACTACCTTCATGGCGAGCGCATCTATATCGTTCTCAGCCTGGTCGCAAAGTCCTTGCTGGCATGGCAAGTCTTCTCTGGCGCACTTGCCTCATAGGTAACAAAACCGTCGGAAAATAGTCCTACACTGACTCTTATGTCGACACCAGTTCTCACCATGTACAGCACCAGTTGGTGTGGCCCCTGCAAGCGTCTGAAGTCAGACCTTGAGAAGTCCGGTATTCCATTTACGCAGATCGACATCGAAACAGACGAGACTGCTGCTGCGCTCATCGAAACCATCAACAATGGCAATCGCACAGTTCCTACTCTTGTATTCAACGATGGCACGTCAATGACAAACCCATCGGTAGCGCGAGTTAAAGAGCACCTCGGTCTCTAAACCCTTCAGCAATGAACGACGCAAGCGGTGACCGCTCGAAGTTCTTTCCAGCGATCGAAAAGAAACACGGACAACCTGTTTCCCACTTTCTCAATGAACTTGGTGAACTCACGGATGCCAAGTATCCCGAGCAGATTGCGTACCTCCGCGAGAATCACGGTTTCAGTCAGGCGCATGCAAATGCTGTTGTGATGCATTTTCGGGGCTCCACAACATCGAAACGTTTCTCAACTCCGAAACAATTCTTCGCGCAACTCGATCCGCAGAAGAAGAAAACTGCTGAACTAATTTTCGCAACCATCATGGAGAAATACCCCAAACTTGAACTAGTCATTGCCTGGAATCAACCCATGTTGCGCATCGATGGCAAATATGTATTCGGGCTATCAGCTTCTACGAATCACCTCACACTGAACCCATTCAGTTCCGATGTGCTTCAGTCAATGGAATCAAAGTTGGCCGGCTACAAGGTCAACAAGAACACGTTTATCGTGCCTGTCGACTGGAAAGTAGATGCTGCACTTCTGCGCGCAATGGTGAAGGCTCGCCTCGCCGAATAACTGGAACGTACGAACTTAAAAGCGTAAGCTAGACGCCCTCTTCTGCACGGAAGTGAGCAACTATCGCGTTTGCATGACCGTGGCCCATCTCGTGTTCAGTCTTCAACATCGCAACCATCTCGGAATGCTTCGCGCTCTTCATCTTCTTCAGTAGAGATTTCCAATGCGATATTGGCTTTCCGTACTTCTTCTCTATCGAAGGAAAGTAAGAGGCCGGGCCCGTAATCTTCTTTTCTGCCATCAGATGACTTTAACGAGAGATTTCGCCTGAAGTTAGAATCAAAACATGCGTTACCTATTTGCCGTCATTGCAAACCGAACAGGCGAAGTACTCGCCAACCATGATGAGATGACAGCGATTGATTCCTTCAATGAGAAGATCGAGGCTGCTGGCCAACGAATAATGGCAGCAGGAATCGCAACACCTGATCAGGCCGTTGTATTTGACTTCAGAGGTACTCGCGACTCCATTACGCACGGAACTGTTGTGGACTCTGACTTGTTTATGGCTGGCTTCTGGATCATTGAGGCTGAGAACGACACCGTTGCGCATGCGCTGGCAGCCGAAGCATCAAAGGCATGCAACCGGCCCATCGAAGTGCGACCATTCCTTCGCTAACTATTTAGCAGTGGAAATCTACGCAGATTCCAAGAAGACTCCGTAACGCTGGTGCGCTGCTTGTGCGGATGTCCCCAACAGCTCCCCAATTTTCTGCCATGAAAGTTCAGCTGCACGCGCCTTTGCAATGGCGTCAAGGATTTGTTGTTCGCATCGTGCCCGTGCCACCACTGCTCGCTCGAGAAGATACTCTTCTACAGAAATTTCTTCTGCTTCATCAGCATCGAAATCTTCAAATCGCTGTGCAAGTTCATTTGCATGATCGAGAATGTCTTGAATTGAACGGGGCATACGAATCACCTTAAATATTTTGGTCGAGCCAACATGGCATGAACGATGAATTCAACACCTTCTCCAGTGCTTAAGCCGATTTCCAAGAGACGTGTTGACCGGTCAGGTCCAATCAACATTGTCAGGTGGTCTAACTGAAACACCCGAATTGGGTGGTGATAAGCGTGAATCATGTCTTCATTTGCAATGCCGTGCTTGCGAGCACTTTCAAGGATGACCGGATCCACATCCATCAAGTTACCTTGATGGAGAGGTTTTGTCTAGATGCCAACGGTTCCGGTCGATAGCGACCACCCAGCAATGAGAAAACAGCCAAGTTGCAATTCCCGACTAATCCAGTCATAATTATCGGGTATTACTTTTATCCCTAAGGAAAACCCCATGTCAGTACTCCCAGAAGTCCTTGCCGCCAATGCCGAATATGTAGAGAACTTTGGAAGCAAAGGCTCACTCGCCCTTCCACCAGCACGTCGGTTCGCAATCCTGACCTGCATGGACGCCCGCCTTGATCCAGCAAAGTACGCAGGTCTTTCAGAGGGTGACGCACACGTCATTCGTAACGCCGGAGGCCGAGCAAGCGACGATGCAATTCGCTCTCTTGTTATTTCTTACAAGCTTCTCGGAACTGCCGAATGGTTTGTTGTTCATCACACCGATTGCGGAATGGAATTCTTCACGAGCGAATTGATGAGTGACCTCTTGGCTTCAAGTCTTGAAACCGCACAACTCGGTGCTGATGGATTCTCAGACATCGGTAAGGGCCCTGGCTCTACTGATGGCCGTTACATCAACTGGCTCACTATCGCTGACCAAGCAGGTGCAGTCGTTGAAGATGTTGCACGCATTCGCAACCACACACTTGTTCCAAGTGGAATTCCAATTTACGGTTACGTCTACGACGTACGCACTGGTCGCCTCGTAGAGATTCCTGAAGCAACCAAAGTCGGCCAAGCTCGATAAGCCAACTTCTGGTTTCTACCAGTAGTCCTTCATCAGTTCACTTGACCATGACGGTTGTATGACTTCTCCGCGAGGACCGAATTCAGCCATCCACGGCTTGATATCGACTACCGGTGTTCCATCAATTGCGTCAAGTCCACTCACGCGAATCGTTGAGCCATTCACTGCAAGAACTTGACACACCGTCACACCGATTCTGTTCGGGCGATTCTTTGCGCGCTGAGCAAAGATTCCCACTTC
>JBBANJ010000042.1:5447-6861 GCA_040402055.1 Ilumatobacteraceae bacterium | reverse complement strand
CAGACGGGTCAACTTCTGACACCACTGTCGCCGCAGCCGACGAAACCGAAATGGCTACTGAGGTAGGCAACATCGTTGCAGTTGCTCAGGGCAACCCAGAATTCTCAACTTTGGTTACTGCAATAACAGCAGCTGGTCTTGGTGATGCACTTTCCGGAGAAGGACCATTCACAGTCTTCGCCCCAACCAACGCAGCGTTTGAGGCTCTTCCAGCAGGACTTCTCGAGAAGCTTCTGCTTCCAGAAAACAAAGAAGTACTCACAAAGATCCTCACCTACCACGTAGTACCAGCAAAAGTGATGGCTGCTGATGTCGCCGCAGGCGATGTCAACACACTTGAAGGTTCTGCCTTTTCCATCACAACAGAGGGCGGCGTCAAAGTGAACGCATCAAATGTGACTGCAACCGACGTTGCAGCATCTAACGGAGTCATCCACGTCATTGACGCAGTTCTTGTACCTGCATCAGTTGATGTTTCATCACTCTAAATAAAAACTAACGAATAGAGTCGGTAAGGGAATTCTCTTACCGGCTCTATTTTTTTATCTACGCACCAGGAAATCTGTGTATCTATGACGTCTAACATCACAGAACTAATAGGCGTCTACGACGCAGACTCCACATTGTTTGGCGAGATCTCATATTGGGTGGGTGCTCGTCTCGGCATTACCCATTGTTCGTTGTGCGAACTGACTCACGGTCTCTTTACTAAGAAGTCTGAATGGAATCAGTGTGCAGGGTCTCTCTCGATTCCCTTTCGACTCTTTCACCGCGACGACGCCCCTCCCGATGTCCTCACTGCACTGACCGGTCAGTTTCCTGCTGTCTTGCAACGCACTACCGAAGGCGTGACGGTGATTCTGAACAAAGACCAGCTTGAGCATTTCGATGGCCGCACCTCAGACTTTGCTCAGTGGATAACTGAATATCTCAACTAAAAGTCAATTCCTAACCACAGGGGGCAAAGATATTTCCTTTTCCAACTTGTACCGCATACATCGCTGTACAAAGCCCCAGAAAAGGATTTACGATGATAATCAGCGAAGCACAACGATTCGACATGCAGGTCGGCCTGCGATCACACCTAGGAGACGACGTGGCCAACATACTTATGGAACACCTGCCACCCTCAGGCTGGTCAGACGTCGCCCGCAAACAAGATTTTGAACCGATCAATTACCGGATCGGCAATATCGAAAAAGAACTCACCCGTATCAACGGCACCTTGAAAGTAATCATCGGCGGCGTACTCACAGTGTCAGCCGCCATCATCGTGTTACTGATTCAACAGAACCAGAACATTTCTTCTCTGTAATTCCTAATTAGGGCCGTTTGGCACACATCGCTGTACAAAGCCCGAGAAAAGGATTTACGATGATAATCAGCGAAGCACAACGATTCGACATGCAGGTCG
>JBBANJ010000042.1:1309-5347 GCA_040402055.1 Ilumatobacteraceae bacterium | reverse complement strand
AGAAAAGGATTTACGATGATAATCAGCGAAGCACAACGATTCGACATGCAGGTCGGCCTGCGATCACACCTAGGAGACGACGTGGCCAACATACTTATGGAACACCTGCCACCCTCAGGCTGGTCAGACGTCGCCCGCAAACAAGATTTTGAACCGATCAATTACCGGATCGGCAATATCGAAAAAGAACTCACCCGTATCAACGGCACCTTGAAAGTAATCATCGGCGGCGTACTCACAGTGTCAGCCGCCATCATCGTGTTACTGATTCAACTGAACCAGAACATTTCTTCGCTCTGATCTATTGCTAGATCGTTGCGCGGCGTTTACGACGACGAACCTGGTTTGGAAGAAGGAAACCAAAGCCAATAGCTAGCGAGATAGGAATAGCGATCAACACTCGAGTGAGTGTCGAAGTCTTATTGATTTCCCCGACCAAGATTCCCAGAGTGAACGTTGTTGATTTACCGTTTGGCAACTTTGCAGTCACTACAACTCGGTGTGAGCCGGACTTAATTCCGAATGGCAATTTGTAGGTTCCGCTCATTGTGCCATCAGTTGCAACAACAGCAGAGCCCAATTGTGTTGGTGTGGAAAACAACCACACTTCCACTATTGATTTAGGCTCGAAACCGCCAACACTGACCTTGATCACGTCACCAGCATCCAAATGAACTGTTCCATCTGTGTCAAGAGGCAGAGTTTTTCCACTGCTATCTGTTCCGGACAATGTGGCACTGACTGAACCAGCGTTCACAACCATCTGGTTGTTTTCACGCGACACTTTTGCATCAGTCTCGACACCATCTACTTGCACTGCCGTTTGTCCAGCTTTGACCTTGCCGGCGGAAGGCGGCCCGACAGTCGTTGTCGTCACACGGGGCGCCACAGTTGTTGTTGTCACAACTGTTTTTAACTTCGCTGCTGCAATCGTTGTCGATGTTGTCGTTGGAACTGGCAGTCCATTAGCGCCAAGAACGGGAAGGGTTGTAGTTGTCGGTGCAACCGTGGCAACCGACGCCTGACCTTGAGCCACAGTAGTTACCGGGGCTTGAATCACAATCGACAATGCTGGTGCAGCTGTTGTCGTAGTAGTTGCGACTACAGCTCCACCTGTAAAGGTCAACGTTGCCGTCACTGACTCAATCAAATATGTCGAGTCAGCTGCTTTAGTAACGGTAAGAGAACAAGTGCCTGATGTTTTTGCTGTTACAACACCAGATGTAAGTGTGCAGGTCGCAGTGCCAGACGTAACAGAAGATGTAACGGCACCTGTTCCTGAACCACCAGTGGTGGCAACAGTGATTCCGGTAATTGCATCACCAGAGGTTGTGGTTACTTCAAGAGCGGTTTGGGTCTTCTTAGCGAACGTCACTGTTGTCGCGGTTGATGAATCAGCCGAGTAGAGACCGCTCGCATCTTTTGTTGCTGTCACCGTGCATGTGCCGGGTGAAGTTGCCCTCAATTTGGTGCCACTAATGATTGAGCAACCAGCAGTACCCGTTGTTGTGACTGCATAGGTAACAGCACCACTTCCAGAACCACCAGAAACATCAAGAGTGAGGTCAGTTCCATACGTACCGCTTGTTGAAGAAAGAACTACCGGTGTTTGCGTAGATGAAGAGTTCGTCGTGACTGAAGCTTGTGAACTTTCAGAAGAGGTGAGATAGTTTGTCCCATCACCAATGGCTGTCACTGTGATCTTGTAGGCCGTGTTGTCTGCAATCGACCCATACGTAGAAGAAGTAATCGTTGTTGATGAACCCGTTACGCCTGTTTTGGTGCCAAGCACAGAAGCTCCAGCAGCATTGTAGATCTTTACCGTGAATGAAGCAGCGTTGGCATTTGCCACCCACGACACATTGACTGACTTCAGAGTTGATGATGTTGCAGTAGCTGTTACCGAAGTTGGTGTTGCAAGAGCCGCAGCTGCGGCCGACACCGTTACTGCTGTCGCCCCACCAGATATAGTTCCGTCACCAAGTTGTCCAAATTGATTGTTGCCCCAGCACTTGATTGTTGTATCGACAAGTAGCGCACAGGTGTGCACGTACCCGGATGAAATCTGAGAAACCCCTGTGACTCCACTCACTGCAGTGGGAACACTCAAGTTTGAAGACACGACTCCTAATTGACCATCACGATTCCAGCCCCAGCACCAGGGGGTTCCGTCAGCTTTCACCGCGCATGTTGTGTGGTTGTTTGACGAGACAGAAAGTGCTCCGCTGAACCCAGTAACTGTCATAGGAGTTGTTTGGTCGTCGGTGTTACCAATTCCTAATTGCCCACCATCATTCAAGCCCCAACATTTCAGTTGCTGATCTGAAGCTATGGCGCAAATGTGTTGGCCTTTTGATTCAGAAACCAGCGTGATTCCAGTCAGACCAGCGTTGGAGTTCAATAAATCCGTATAGCCCCAACAATTCATCGTTCCATTGGCCAGCAAAACGCACGTGGAATATGACCCGGTGCGGATTTGTCTCGCGGTGGAAATTGCAGAACGCTCTCCTCCATTACCCAGCACCCCATACACGTTCCATCCCCAGCATGAGACTGTTCCATCAGATTTCATTGCGCATGTATGGCCATTACCGGTTGACACTTGGGTGACCCCGGTTAGGTTTGGCACTTGTACCGGGAGACTTCGATTTACTGTCGTACCGTCACCAAGTTGACCATAAACGTTGGAGCCCCAACACCACACGGTGGTATCTGATTTCAAGGCACATGCATGTTCCCAGCCTGTATCGATACTGATGACGTCCGTGAGGCCAGAAACTTGTACGGGGCGAGTTCGAGTAGTTGTGGTGCCGTCACCAAGTTGCCCAGAAGGATTGTTTCCCCAGCACCACACCGTTGCATCTGATTTTGTAGCGCACGTGAAATAACCCATTGCTTTTACTTTGGTGAAACCTGAAATCGGCGCTGCGTTCGCGCGTTGTGGGGTCTGCACGGAGACAGAAGTTGCAACTACCATCAGGCCAATCATGAGGGCGGCCAGATTGCAGCGTAGGAAAGTCTTGATTCGTGAAGCAGGAAACAATGTCATATTGTGCATTGTATACTTAATTAGTGCATGGTATACACAGTATGGGCTCAACGCAGGGTTAATTGGTTAATCCGTCTGCTCTAGACCCTTCTCCTAACCGTTACGATTGGCACATGGCCCCAGTATCGAAGAAGAAGAAACCGCCAGTTCCGGCCCCTAAGAAACCTCGGCTCAGTCAGGCAGAGGCCACGGCACGCATGCTGAATGCCACTATTCAGCTTCTTCTTGAATTTGCCCCATCGGAGGTGACGGTTGTGCGAATTTGTGAAAAGGCAGGGGTTCATACCGATTATGTGGTCCGCTATTTCGGATCCCGAGAAGAGTTGCTATCTCAATCAATCGAAGCTGCATTTATGGGAGTTTTTGTTCAGACCAATAGCGACGAGGCCACGCGCCTCAATCTTGTTCTTGAAGGCAACGTAGATGTTCTGAAATTAGCGAAGGCGCGAATGCAGACAATCACCTACTTGTTGGGTTGTGGCGTTAGCCCCGAACGGTTTCAGGCAAATCAAAAATTGGTTCTTGAATCGGTCTTGTCGCAATCTCCTAACACCGCTGTGGGAGACCGCACTAGTAGAAATCTCATCCTTATCGGAACCCTCGTTATTCAAGCTATGAATGTCCTTGACGAGGTGAACGACATTTCTGAACAACAAAAAGCGGACATTCTTTCCTACATCGGTTACATGAGCCAGTCAGGTGAAACAGTTCAGGCTGCTCTGGGCTGGGATAAACCCGCACCAAAGAAAAGGGCTAAGAAGTAGTTAGTCGAAACCGACAAATGATGCCATTGCATCATTTGGTGCGCGACGTGAACGCACGTCGTTTGCTACGAATTCTTCATCGGGAAAGCCCATTGCAACACAAGTCATGATGACTTGATCTTCAGGAATGTTGGCGTGTTCGCGAACAACCTGTGACTGCATAATTCCTTGACCGTTGATTACGGAACCAAGACCTTTAGACCATGCTGCAAGAACAAGACCATA
>JBBANJ010000042.1:0-1209 GCA_040402055.1 Ilumatobacteraceae bacterium | reverse complement strand
TTCTTGTAGCCACGGATACTGCGGCGCTCATGCACCACTGTTTCGAAATCTATTGGGGAGTTCTGATTATCAGCCATGAGTATTCCTTTTCTCTTTCAAAACGCTAGGTCGTCTGTGGAGTTGACTCATTATCGAGTCATAATCCACTGCATTATTTAGGCTGAATCAGCCGTGGCCGGGAATGTTCTTCCATGGTCCAGCGTCAGAGCGTGGCTCTTTCGGAAGACCGAGAACTTGTTCGCCCACAATGCCGCGTTGTACCTGGCTGGTACCTGCGTAAATGGTTCCGGCACGAGCATTCATGAACACACCAGCCCAGTTTGCGCTGTCGTTTGGTGATCCAGGAGAGTCAGTAGTGAAAGCAGTGTGAGGTGTCTGTCCAAATGGAACTAGAGCATCTGCACCAAGAATGTCAACTGCTAGTTCTGTAACTTCCTTGTGGTACTCGCTCCACCACAATTTGCCAATTGACGCTTCCGGGCCTGGCTGACTTCCATTCATAAAAGCAGTCAAGGTTCGGTAACCGAGAAAGCGCATAATTTCTACTTTGATATGCGCTTGCGCTAAGCGTTGGCGAATATGCGGATTAGTTGTCACACCTTTTTCCCGCGCAAGAGTATTAAGTTTGTCAAGCTCGCCACGGAATGAGATGCCGGAAACAACGGCACCAGCACCACGCTCGTTCCCGAGAAGTGTCATTGCGACCATCCAGCCACCGTTGATTTCACCAACAACGTTTTCCTTCGGACAACGTGCATCTGTAAAGAACACTTCGTTGAATTCAGAATCACCTGACATCATCTTGATGGGACGTACTTCCACACCTTTTTGACGCATGTCCACAAGAAGGAACGTAATACCGCGATGCTTCACATCATCTGGTGATGTACGAGCAAGAACGAAAATATGGTTTGCAAGGTGACCAGCTGATGTCCAGATTTTCTGACCATTGATGACCCACTCATCGCCGTCAAGAACTGCGCGGCATCCCAAGTTTCCAAGGTCAGAACCGGACGAGGGCTCGCTGTATCCCTGACACCAACGATCTTCACCAGATAAAACACGAGCCAAGAAATGTTTCTTTTGATCTTCGGTACCAACAGCAAGGATGGTGTTGCCCAACATGCCAATTCCGAAACCATCGTTTGGACCACCGCTTGGAACCCCTGCTCTGGCGAATTCTTCAGCAAGTACTAACGATTCAACATG
>JBBANJ010000041.1:0-6866 GCA_040402055.1 Ilumatobacteraceae bacterium | reverse complement strand
TGTTATTTGGTGCTGGCACAGCAACTGTTGCCGCTTTGCTTGCATCGCGCCTTACGCCCACGGACCGTTCGGCTGACGCGATGGCAGCTAATTAAGCAGTAATTGCTTTTATCTCTGCAGCCACAGCTTCTGTGGTCTCAGTTTGAGGCAACGAAGTTTGCATCACCATTAACCGAGTGATATCGCCTTCAACTTTGATTCGGCCTGCCATGAATGCTTGCATGCTCGCTGTTGGGTCTTGCTCAACAAAGAGTTTGCGTGCTGTTTCGTAATCAGTCGTCACCGTTAGATCTGACTCTTCTATGGAGCCCAATTCCATTTCCAGACTGCCGTTCGATGTATCGATGTAGGCCGAGATAGAGCCGTCTCCGAATGGGACCTTGGTGGTGATCACGTTGATGCGCACGACGACATCAATGACGGGCACATCCCCTGAATACCTGTGACGGATGTCGCGAGCGGCTTCAATCCATGATTCTGAGAGAAATTGATGGCTCATTTTGGGTCCTATCGGGGAAGAAACTTTACGGATTGTTCAATCCATGTCACAAACCACGACGCTAGCGATAAGAATTGACAAATGTCCAGAATTTTGGTGTCAGAAGAATTAGCCGAAAGCGGGCTTAGCAAATTGCGGGCCGCTGGTCACGAGGTCGATGTACAGGTGGGGCTCACTCCTGAACAGCTTCAGGTGGCAATCAAGGGCGCTCATGCCCTCATCGTGCGCTCTGCCACACAAGTGGATGATGCGCTTCTCGCGGCCGCTGACGACCTTGTTGTGGTCGGACGTGCCGGTGTTGGTCTTGACAACGTAGATGTCGAATCCGCTACACGTCGTGGCGTCATGGTGTCGAATGCTCCCGAGTCAAACATTGTGTCTGCAGCAGAGCACACCATGGCCATGTTGTTGGCCGTTGCTCGTAACGTGCCGCAGGCCCATGCCGCTTTAGTGCAGGGTCGTTGGGAACGCAGCAAGTGGGAAGGCGTCGAATTGTTCGACAAGACTCTCGGAGTTGTCGGACTTGGTCGTATCGGCAAATTGGTAGCGCAACGTGCCTCAGCTTTTGGCATGAAAGTAATTGCATTCGACCCGTTCGTTTCCGAAGAGCGCGCTCGTGCAATGAATATCGAACTGGCTGAATTGAATGACTTGGTCAAGCGTTCTGACTTCATCACCGTTCACTTGCCTAAGAACAAAGAAACAATCAACTTGTTTGACGCAAAGATGCTTGCAACTGCAAAACCGTCATTGCGCATCATCAACGTTGCACGTGGCGGAATCATTAATGAAGCTGATCTTGCTGAAGCTGTAAAGAATGGCGTCATTGCTGGCGCAGCGCTTGATGTGTTCGACAAAGAACCAACCACCGAGTCGCCGTTATTCCAAGTACCTGGCATTGTTGTGACTCCTCACCTTGGTGCCAGCACCACTGAGGCGCAAGACCGCGCAGGCGATCACATCGCGGATCAGATTCTTCTTGCGCTTGCTGGTGATTTCGTTCCCTACGCGGTGAATATTTCAGCTGCTGATGCGAACGAAACCTTGAAGCCATACTTGCCGCTTGCAGAGCGTCTAGGCCGCCTTTTCTCATCAGCTGCTGGCAAAGATATTTCTGAACTTGAAATCATTGCCACCGGTGAAATTGCTGGCTATGACACACGAATTCTGACTCTCAGTGCGTTGAAAGGTTTCTTCTCGGCCCGCCATGATGACGCCGTTACGTATGTGAATGCCCCACAAATTGCTGCAGCCCAGAACATAACAATCAAGGAAAACAAAGTGACGAACTCTGGTTCAAACAGTGACTATGTCAACCTCATCACATTGCGTGCAGGAACACACAGCATCGCCGCAACTCTTGTAGGGCCTCGCCGCCAAGCTCGCTTAGTTATGGTCGACGACCATATGACAGACGTTCCGCCGTCTGATCACATGCTCGTAGTTCGTAACGATGACCGCCCTGGTGTTATCGGACTTGTCGGAACACTTCTTGGTGCTCACAACGTGAACATTGCAGACATGGATGTGGGTCGTGCACTCACGCCAGGAACAGCATTGATGGTGATTGCTACTACGGCAGAAACTTCAGATGCAGTACTCGATGAACTGCGCGCAAAGCCCGGAATCATTGAAGTAACTGCTCTTCACAGTTAAGACAATTACCGTGCGGCGCGAAGTGCGTCGCGGGTTTCGCGAGCAACACGAGCAGCAGCTGGCATTGGGTCAACCGAATCTGCATACAAAATAGCGCGTGATGAATTCACAATAAGGCCAGTGCCATGCGAGTTCGCACCGTTCTTCACTACTTCTTCAGGGCTTCCGCCCTGCGCACCAACACCAGGTACAAGCAAGGGCATATCGCCAACGATTGCTCGTACCTCAGCAAGTTCTGCTGGGTACGTAGCACCAACTACTAAGGCAACCTCACCCTTGTGTGACCATTCGTCTGCGGCGCGTTGAGCCACATGTTGATACAACGGTTTTCCATCAATGAGCTGGGATTGAAATTCACCACTGCCGGCATTTGAGGTACGACACAACACGATTGCTGCGCCCTTCGGATGAACAAGGTACGGCTCAATAGTGTCGCCACCCATGTACGGGTTCACGGTGACTGCATGTGCGCCGTATCTGTCAAATGCTTCATGTGCATACATAGTTGCGGTGTCGCCAATGTCGCCACGCTTCGCATCAAGAATGATGGGGATAGTGGGGTAGTTGCTACGAATGTATTCACAGATGCGTTCTAGTTGCGCTTCAGCACGAGCCGCAGCGAAGTATGCAATCTGTGGCTTGAACGCACATGCATATTGTGCAGTGGCGTCAATGATGTCGATACAAAAGTATTCAATTCCGTCAGCATCAGGTGAGTAGTGATGTGTCAGGCGATGTGGATCAGGATCTAGTCCGACGCATAGTAAGGAATCAGCTTCTTGCCAGCGTGCAGTAAGAAGCGACGTGAACGACAAGACTCAGCCTTCGATGGTGATGGCGGCAGTGGGGCAGAGGTCAGCAGCTTGTGTGACCTTGTCGCGCAATTCTTCACCAGGCGACTCAATCAATACATAGAGATAGCCGTCTGAACGGACTTCAAATACTTCAGGGCAGACTTGTGTGCAGGCACCTGTCGATGCACAAATGTCATAGTCAACGACGACTTTCATATTGGGCTCCTTTGTTCCGTACCGAACTTAGTCGGAACAGAGGGCTTATGAGTCCTTTAGATGGCGTTCGTAGGCGGCAAGAACCGCGCGCAGAACCGCTGACGTGGTGTTCGGGTCTGTGCCGAGGCCCCACAATGCGTCGCTATTGCCGTTCTTCATTTCCACGTATGCAACTGCTGTGGCCTCAGAGCCCTGGCCCATTGCGTGTTCGCTGTAGTCAACCACATCAATGTGGGCGTTCAGGCCTGTGTTCACAGCATGGACAAATGCATCAACTGGTCCGTTTCCTTCGCCAGACACCGTGGCGTGAACGCCATCAATAACGAGTTGCGCAGTGATGGTGGTGCGTGAAGTGGCAGAGTCGCTGCGCATCTCGTGGCTGTCAAGTTTGATGCGTGGCTCTGTTGGCAAATACTCAGCGCTGAATGCATCCCAAATTGCTGTTGGGCTTACAACTGTTCCGGAATCTTCCGTGATGTGCTGAATGGTTTGTGAGAATTCAATCTGAAGCCGACGCGGCAAGTCGAAACCGTGTTCTTCTTTCATGATGTACGCAACGCCACCTTTTCCTGACTGGCTGTTGACACGAATGACTGCTTCGTAACTGCGGCCAACATGCTTTGGGTCAATTGGCAAGTAGGGAACACCCCATTTGTCGTAATCCTTCGACAATGCAGTGAGTCCCTTTTTGATTGCATCTTGGTGACTACCAGAAAATGACGTGTACACCAGGTCGCCCACGTATGGATGACGTGCAGAGACGTCTAAACGATTGCAGTATTCAGCAACGCGGCGAAGTGAATCGATGTCAGTGATATCAAGCTCTGGGTTAACACCATTCATGAACATGTTCATTGCGATGTTGATGATGTCAACGTTTCCGGTGCGCTCACCGTTTCCGAACAAAGTGCCTTCAACACGATCAGCGCCGGCCATGATGCCAAATTCTGCAGCTGCAGTGGCAGTGCCACGGTCATTGTGGGGGTGCAATGAAATCACAACGGTCTCGCGACGTGGAATATTGCGAATAAACCACTCAATCACGTCGCCGTACACGTTTGGTGTGTAGCACTCAACTGTTGCTGGCAAGTTCAGAACCAATGGGTTCTCTTTTGTTGGCTTCAATACATCCATGACTGCTGTGCAAATCTCAATGGCATATTCAGGTTCCGTCAGCGTGAAGCTTTCGGGTGAATACTCATATCGCAGATTGGTGCCAGCCAACATCGGTTCAAATTCTTGACACAGTTTTGCCGCATCAACAGCAATCTGTGTGATTCCTGCTTTGTCTAATCCGAAGACAACGTCACGTTGCAGTGGGTTTGTTGAGTTATAGAAATGGACAATGGCGTTCTTTGCGCCTATCAAACATTCGTATGTGCGTTGAATCAATTCAGCTCGGCATTGAACCAACACTTGAATAGTGACGTCATCAGGAATCAGATCTTCTTCAATAATTTGACGAACGAAATCAAAGTCGGGTTGGCTTGCTGCAGGGAACCCAACTTCAATTTCTTTGAATCCCATGTTGACGAGTGTTTTGAACATGCGCATTTTGCGCTCAGGGTCCATCGGGTCAATGAGGGCTTGGTTACCGTCGCGCAAGTCAACACTGCACCACAACGGGGCCTTCGTGATGGTGGAGTTTGGCCATGTGCGGTCTGTAAGGACAACCGGAATATACGGGGTGTACTTGGCGAAGGCCATTTGTTTTGGTGTCACATTTTGTGGAGGCATTGTGGGTTCCTTGGATAGAGGTGGAGGAGAGAACTGTTCTGGACAAAGAAAAAACCCCCTGACCAGAGGCAGGAGGTTTCGACAGCAACGATATGCGGCTGCTGCCGTTACATAAGGAGGAGCAGGTGCGTGCGAGTCATTACGGCAAAGGTTAGCCCGATGTCGGGGCGTGCGCTACCCCCAAAGGGACCATGTAATGATTGCTCGACCCGATGGGGAGCTAGGAAGTCTGAGAAAAGACTGAGTTAGGAGCCGAGATCAGCAGAGACGGTGTCGTCGTTGATGATGTCGTTCAGCTGTTTGCTGAACTCCGGTTCGGCTGGCACGAGCAGTGACTGCCAGTCGTATGAAAATCCCTTACGTCCATGCGTTTGCATGCCGTTTGGTTGTGCGTCCATGAGAACTCCTCCCGTGAGGGTTGGGGGTTCGCCCGTGGCGGGTGGCGCACGCCGTTGTCTATGACCCGGTTCGTACGACTTTGCTCGGTGCTATCCGTTAGTGGTTGGTCCTTTCTGTACGAGTATTTCTCGCATCAGGAAAGGAAAAACTAACGCATCTGGACCTTTCTCACACCATTATTGACAAAAAAATAAAGAATCTCTGAGGACAAATGGGTAGTACTGGCGAGTAACCGTCGTAATAGGGCATATCGCGAGTACTGTGACCGCAACATGTCGACATCCCCCACGACCCAACCCCGTATCTCAACCCCCACAGGCTTTGCCGCACTCGGCGTGCCAGACAATGTGGATCAGGGTTTAGCGGCAGCCGGTTTCTCCGCCCCATTTGCCATCCAAACCGAAGCTATCCCTGTTGCAATGCGCGGGCTAGATGTCTGCGGCCGAGCCAGAACAGGTTCAGGCAAGACTCTCGCGTTTGGTGTTCCAATGTTGGCGCGTGCCGACAAGTACGCGCGAGTGCGTGCACCACGTGGTCTTGTATTAGTGCCAACGCGTGAACTTGCATTGCAAGTAGCTGAAGTGTTGCAACCAATTGGCAAAGAATGCGACCGTGTGATCTTGCCTGTCTATGGTGGCGCATCTCGCGATGACCAAATCGACGCATTAGAAAAAGGCGTTGACATGATTGTCGCAACGCCACTTCGTTTGATTGACCTCATGAAGGCCGGTGAACTTGTTCTCGACGATATTCAAGTAGTCACGCTTGATGAAGCTGACCGAATGGCAGACGATGGGTTTACGCCACAAGTTGAGTGGATCTTGCGCCATGTCACCGGCGATCATCAGACGATGTTGTTCTCGGCAACTCTTGATGGCCAAGTAGGCAACCTTGTGAAGCGCTACATGAAGTCGCCTGAAGAAGTGTCTATCGATTCTCCAACGGACACTGTTGGCACAATGCATCACTTGTTCTTGGGTGTTCACAAACTCGACAAAGACAAAGTTGTTGCTGCCATTGCAACTTCCGCAGGAAAAACTGTGGTGTTCTGCGACACGAAGCGTTTATGTGACCGCGTGACCGAACACCTCCAAGATCTTGGTATCAACGCGCTTGCAATTCACGGTGACCTCACTCAGGCGGCTCGTGAAAAAGCAATCGTTCGATTCACAAATAATGAATTACTTGTTTTAGTTGCAACAGATGTTGCTGCGCGCGGAATCGACATTGATGATGTGGCAGTTGTTATCCATTACGTACCGCCAATTGATTCAAAGACGTATTTGCATCGCTCTGGCCGTACAGCGCGTGCCGGACGTGATGGTTGGGCTGTCACTCTTGCTGAATATAACCAGCACACAACGTGCCGCATTATTCAGCGTGCATTGCGATTAGAAACGAACCCTCCGATCGAGATTTTCTCGAACGACCATCGCCTTAAAACCCTCGACTCTTTTCTGTAGTCCTTCCACATCGCCCTAATGGCGGTGCACATCCCAATGAGTTCTGGTTATCAGAACTATTACGAAAGGGAGATGTATGGTGGTGAACGAACGCGACAGACT
>JBBANJ010000040.1:2368-7003 GCA_040402055.1 Ilumatobacteraceae bacterium | reverse complement strand
GAAGACGGCGCTCGACCATCAGACAGACGCGCTTCTAATTCGTGCCACGGCATCGCCGGATTGTTGAACCCCACCGTGCAATTCTATACGAACATATGTTCGTATAGACAAGGGGCTACAAGCCCAGTAGGGCTTTCGTGGCGCGTAATCCGCCCAACAGGCCAACATCCGCAATGGACTCCGCCTCGTCCCATTCGAACCATCGCACCAGTTGACTCTCGCCTTCAGCTGGCGCTGGCGCAACATCAGGAGCTCGCACCACATAGCGCAGATCAAGATGCGTGTGACCCTTCGGGCCTGCATGCACATCAACGTGCACAAATACTCCACCGTCACTTTCATGACGCACAGGTAAACCCGTTTCTTCTTCAGCTTCACGCAATGCACCTTGTGCCGCGGTTTCACCGGCTTCGATATGACCACCTGGTTGCAACCACATGTTGAGTCGTTTATGCATATGTAACGCAACTTTGTCACCGGCTTCAGTGACCACAATTGCTGATGCAGTGATGTGCACAAGATCTGCATGTTCGTTAAACGGGTCCGTGAGAACCGGCGCAAGAGTCAAGAATTTCTCTATTGATTCGCGTTCGCGTTCATCAATAGGCGTACACGCACCAACTAATTCACACCAGTGTTGAGCATCGCGATGTATCGGCACGCACCCAGTGTGCCACGAGAATCACTAGTCGTAGCGCGCAAGCAAAGTCCACTGTTGGTTTTCTAAACCAACAAGAAACACTCCGACACCGCGGCGTGGGTGCCGCACCAACACCTGCATGCGTACTTGGCGGCGTTTGCGACGCGAATCCCACCATCGCTCTTCAAGTGGCCACGGCCCTGCAACACGCACAACGTCATACTTTTGACTGCCGACTTCTACATATGACGGCACAGTGTTCAGTTCGTGTCGGCCAGTAACCCCAACTTCGCTACCTCTGGCATCAACAACACGAATAAGTGGTGGCTCGACAGCAACAGATGCTGGTGACGGTGACGGCACAGAACCTGACCAATGACGTGCAACGCCATCACCCGTGTGCACGCGTTGCTCACTTGCATCAGGGTTTGTGATGTCGACAAGAGACAACGGCACGCGTGAATACACCGTTGCCATATCGCGACCGCCTTCCCAGCGCGGCACCGTGACTTGCACACTGGTGTTCACAGCCATCGCCATGCTGGCTGCGCGTGCTGCACGTTCGGTGTTTTCTTGACTGCCGCCCCACAACAGTGGCTGCGATACCAATACTTCGCGACTTTCTAACGGCATGAACTCAACACGCACAACACCGCTGGTAGGCGCATCGGGGTCTGCAGCTGAATCAGTGAGCCATCCTTCAAGTTGATACAAAAGTCGTTGCGCTGTGACTGCCGCACTAAACCCGCGCGGTTCACCCCAAATACGGCTAGTACTTTCCGCATGATCAGTGTCGCAAGTAATCAATAAACGCACGCATTGTTGGCCATGACCCCCAATGGCATTAACCATGGCATCAATGGTGTCGCGAGTAGCAGACACCACATGTGCAGCATTGGCCAGTGGTGATTCGAATTCGACACTGCACGCAAAGTCTGATGGCGGCGCACCAGGCGCAAGATGTTGCACTTCATCACCCGACACCAACAGATACACACGTTTGCCTTCAACACCGAAACGATCGATAAGAGCAGCTTCTCCCACAGTCAGCAACGCACCACATGTGCCAAGACCTAAGCGCTGAAACAGATCAACAGTGTCTGCAGTAATGCCACCCACCCGAGACAATGACGCCACCGGCAATGCTGCAATGAATTCAGCAGCAATAGCGCTATCGATAACGCACGGGTGCTGCCGCGAGACCGCTAAGTGGGCCGCGGCAAGTGCTGCAAAACGGGAATCAGCAATGCCCACCCCAAAAGCAGAACTCATATTGGTGTCAAGACAGATCTGATGCAGTTTTTGCGCAACCGCGTTATCGCCACCAAAGTAACGCGATGGGCCACGTGCTGACAACACAATGGTGCCAATGTCTTGCACTTCAACAAGTGGCGACAGCGCAGTCACCGCACGCACCACGTGTTCAAAGGTGCGAAACGCGTGCTCTTCACCTAAGTGACCATGTTCCTGCATCCAATGCGGAAACACCACAGCAATAGAGCGACTCATGAGATACCTGGCAACTGCACTGTGCATGAACGGTGCGCATACACACGACGCCCCGATGCAGACACTTCCACTGTGCGTGACCTGGCATGGGTATCGAACTGCCAATCAACAGTGCGTGCACTAAACGATGCATCAAGAGAGAAACCGCCAGGCTTTCCCAACACAAACAACACAGCACCTTGCGCTTTCACGCGCGTAGCAATGCGTCGTGCTTCAGACTGCGAACACACGGGTGATGACACTGCAACAAGATCAACGCCATCAACTAAGGCACCAACTACTGGCGACATGACAGACGATGTGTTGTCTCCGGTTACACACAACGTGCGGTGCAGCGCCACTCCATGTTCGTATGCAGACATCAGACCAGCAGTAGGCATGTTGACCATGGCAAACCACGAACCTGCAGTAGTGGCCGCAGCAACAAGACCAAACAACAACGATGTAGCAGCATCACCCGTGCAGCCATATATGTAGCCGCGCTCGAGACCTGCGGCCGGCAACAACGGCGCTAACTGTGAAGCAACCGCAATAGGACCAAACCCACTAGCGACATGGGCGTGCATTCGTTCAGCAAATTGCACACCTGTTTCCACACCAGCAATGCGCATGCCTGCGAGTTCTTCAAAAGCGACGCGTCCCATGGGGCCAGCGTAGCGAACATATGTTCGATGGTTTCAGGGGGCTCCCCTGAGCCAACCTACTTACCGGTGAGACGGGCGCGGGCGTTACGGCTGCGCTCGAACAAGTGCGGCGGAATGCGTGGGTCTTCGCCAGCTGGAGCCGCGGTGTCGCCACCAGATGATGCAGCCGGAGCTACTTCTGCTGGCATCGATGCAAGAAGTTCTTCAAGTGTTGGAGGCACCATGCCTGGCTTCCAGTACTGATACAGATCACGAACGATCTCATTGAGACCTGCTTGTGAGGCTCCTGCTTCAAGCGACGCGGTGATGCAATTGCCATACACGTGCACCCAGGACACATGGCCAGCTTCAAAGAAACGACGGGCAATGACCGCAGCGGGGCGAGGGCCCTTTGCCTCGGAGGCGCTAGTAAAGCGCTCGTGACCCATACCGGTGAGAGAGCGATTGGTCTCAAACCGCACAATGGTGGAAACGCCACCAGCCTTTTGTTCTACTGCCACAAGCTGTCCCATAAGACTCCACGCTAGTCAATTTCCATGTGGCTTCGCCCATCAATCGACATCCCGATAATGTCAAAGGAGTACAAAGCGACCCGATCGGGTCCGACCTAAGGGACAAATACACCATGGCCGACATCACCATCGCAGAATTCGAAAAAGAAGCACTCGCATTTCTTGAGGCAAACGTTGAACGCCGTGCCGTAGAAAAAGCATTCGTCTGGGGTGAAGGTGCTGACACCTTCTATCGCGAGCGCGACCGTGATCAAGAAGCCGCTAACGCTGAAGAAGCCAAAGCATGGCGGAACAAGAAATTCAAAGCTGGCTTCGGATGGATCACTGGACCAAAGAAGTTCGGTGGCCGTGAACTTCCCGCTTCATACGATCGTTTGTACAACCAACTCGAAGTGCAATTCCGTGTTGCTGACCAAAGCTGCTTCACTATCGGTCTTGGCATGGTTGCTCCGACAATCCTTGCGCACGCAACTCCTGCAGCTCTTGACTTGTACGTCAAGCAAATGTGGAGCGCCGAAATCATCGGTTGCCAATTGTTCTCAGAGCCAGGTGCAGGTTCAGACCTTGCATCACTCACCATGAAAGCAGTCAAAGACGGTGACGAGTGGATCCTTACTGGTCAGAAAGTGTGGACCTCAGGTGCACATTATTCAGATATCGGTGAAGTCATCTGCCGTACTGACTGGGATTTGCCGAAGCACAAAGGCCTCACCGGCTTTATTGTCGACATGAAAGCCCCTGGCGTTGACATTCGCCCACTGAAGCAGATGACAGGTGGCGCAAGCTTCAATGAAGTCTTCTTCAACGAAGTGCGCGTTCGTGACGACCACCGTCTTGGTGACATCAACAATGGCTGGAACGTCGCTCTCACAACTCTCATGAACGAGCGTGCAGCAATCGGCAGTGGCAACTCTGGCGACAACAACTTGCTCACTCGCGTGATTGCAATGGTGAAGCATTACGGACTCGACAAAGACCCACTCATTCGTGTGCAACTTGCAGACATCGTGATGAACTACCGCATTGCAGCTATGAACTCTCAGCGCACAGCAGCATCTGCCAAGGCCGGAAAACTTCCTGGACCTGAAGGTTCAGTTGGCAAGATGGTGTTGGTGAACAACCAAGCTCGTCTTGTGAAGTTCGTGTCACATGTTCTCGGACCAAAACTCATCGCAGACAGCGGCGAGTGGGGCACCTACGCATGGTCAAACTTCGTACTTGGTGCACCTGGTCTTCGTATTGCCGGTGGATCAGACGAAGTGATGCGCAACATCGTTGGTGAGCGCGTGCTTGGTCTTCCAAAGGACATGGGAATCGACTCTGTGTCTCC
>JBBANJ010000040.1:0-2268 GCA_040402055.1 Ilumatobacteraceae bacterium | reverse complement strand
GTTCCACGACTTGCGATGCAAGTCAGTAACTCCGTGGATTTTTATTGCGTCAGTGTGCACTGCTGCGCCATAACCCTTGTTGCCGCTCCATCCGTAGTGCGGAAACTGTTCGTGCAGTTCCGTCATCAACGCGTCACGTTCTACTTTGGCAATCACACTGGCTGCTGAAACGCTTGCACAGTTCTGGTCACCCTTGATGCGCGTCACGATGCGTGGCCCATCATCTTCTTCAAGTAGAAAACTGTTGTTGCCATCAAGAATGATGATGTCTGGTCGTATGCCAAGTGCCGTCAACGCACGGCTGCCCGCAAGACTAAGCGCAGTCATGATGCCGTACTTGTCGATCTCTGCTGCCGTTGCGGAACCTGTAGCCCATGCAAGACCCCACTCTTTTGCAACAGGCACCATTGCTTCTCTGCGCTTTGGTGTCATCAATTTTGAATCAGCTAATCCTTCAGGCACCGCACCGATTGATGCATCGATTGCAACAACTCCGATGGTGACTGGCCCTGCAATTGCCCCGCGACCCACTTCGTCCATTCCTGCGATGATGCGTGCACCGGTTGCCATAAGTTCGCGCTCGTAATCAAGAGTGGGAACTGGTCGTGCCATACGGTGAAGCGTAGGCTTCATACATGGCTCGCTTCGCATCGATCACTGTCGGTAACTATGTGTACACGGCTCAAGACGCACACGGCACCCTTAAGCAGCTGAACGAAATCTGGACTCACCACACACACGAATCCAAGATTCCTGATGGTTGGCTTGCAGGCGCTCGCGGTTTTCTCGCTGAATTCGCATCGCTTGCTGGGATCAAATTGCCATCGCTTGACAACGTCGATGCTGCATTCATGGCAACGACCACTGCGATCGAGGCGAAGTATGACGAACTCACGCCACCACAAATTGAATCATTACTTGCTGCAATGTGGCGCTTCTTTCCCACCATGCGATCACTTGCGATCGACCATGTCGGAACTGTCGCTCACATGCATGCATCGAAAGGACTGCCAAAGAAGCCGATGGATTCTGCTGTGATCGGATGGAAAGGTGTTGAAGGTGACGTGCAATCAACTCGTATCCACCACGGTCGGCCGTGGCAAGCACTGTGCATCTGGTCAACAGATGCCATCGAAACACTTCGCACAGAGGGTCACCCCATTAGCCCGGGGTTTGCCGGAGAAAACATCACCGTTGCAGGTATTCCGGCTGAAGCATTTCGCCCTGGCGCACATTTTCGCATCGGAACCACGCGTGGGTTCTTAACGTCGTATGCAATTCCGTGTAAACAGAACAACGATTGGTTTCTGAACAAGGATTACAAGCGCATGAGCCACGAACGCGGCGATCAATGCCGTCTCTATGCAATGGTCACCACGTGTGGTGACATTGCCGTTGGCGACACGTTCGAGCTATTTACCGACCGCTAGTAGTTGGCAGCACATCTGCAAGTTCACTAAACCGTGCTGACTGATACGGCGTCACACACGGTGAACCCTGAGCCCACCACACAGTTGGGTTGTCAGAGAGTTCAACAATCATTGACGCGGTGGTGGCTTCAACACATTCACCATTGACTTCCGCGTGCATACACACTGTCCAGCCATCTCGTCCACCCACATGTGACTTCAGATGTTCTTGCACCCCCTGAACCGATAACGATCCTGTGTCCAACAACGCGCGAGAAGCGTTCAGTCGCGGGTCGACCAACAACTCAACTGGTTGCAGGGGGTGGCGATGGCGCGCATCAAACGACGGGATCGTGGTTCGATTTGAGATGGCCCATGTGTCCGTGACCTGATGAGTAGCAATGTCTGTGCCACTCGTTTCCATCACCCACGCGTCATGTGCATCGGCGATCAGAAAGCTCGACCAATACGGTCGTGGACGTTCACCATTACGCGTGTCGTGTCCACTTCCACCCTGTCCGTACCGCGTAATGAGTTCAGACATCACCTGAACGGCGTTCAGAGCGCTTGTCGCGCGTTCTAAGCCGAGTCGCACCACATCCATGCCGATTAGCGCATTAGGCGCATCACGCGGGTCGAGAGTGGTGTAAATCGTTTCGTTACCAATTGCGACGCCCACTTCATTGACACCATGCTCTGCTCCCCAACACCAGTCGGGCATCGACAATGCACACGCCACCGTGTCGCCATCATGAGCTTCCACTTCGATGTAGGTGGTGCGGGTTACATCTGCATCGCGACGAGACGGGTTCCAGCGCATGATTTGCGGTTCAGTTGGTGGCCTGTCTGAGTTCTTCGC
>JBBANJ010000039.1:0-7070 GCA_040402055.1 Ilumatobacteraceae bacterium | reverse complement strand
TTCACCTCACAACACACCAGAGTGGTGAGAACAATTCACTACGAAAAATAAATCGATCCAAAAATCAGGCGTGAATAAATTTCACTCGTCGATCTCGACGAATATGCATTCACCCGGACACACATCAGCAGCTTGAACAACTGCCGAAAAATCACGCACAGTTACATCTGCTAACGAACCTGCACCACCTGGATCATTGAGAGGCTCACCGCGCTCTGCAACATATGCGATGCCATCTTCAAGCTGCACAAACACATCAGGGCAGAGATCGACACACAATCCGTCGCCTGTGCACAGGTCTTGGTCAATCCACACGCGCATAACAAAACGGTACCGCTTACCTGCCCTTATCCTGCAGTGCATGACTTCGAATCTGCCAATTGCACCGCGGCGCCCACATTCATGGGTGCGGCCTTCTGGCGACGCGCAAGACCCGTACGCATGGCTTTTGCAAAAAGACGATGCAGCGACTCTCAAGTACCTCGCAGATGAGAATGAATACTCACAACAATGGTTTTCACAGCACGCATCGGTGACTGAAGAGATATTTTCAACTATTAAGTCGCGTATTCAAGAAGATGATGCTTCTCACCCAGTCAGCCACTCCGGCTGGTGGTACACATCACGCACTGAAACGGGCAAGGCATACGCCATTCATTCACGTGGCAGAACAGCATCTACCGCCACCGAAAACATCTTGATAGACGAAAACATCGAGGCTGACGGTCATGACTATTTCTCGCTTGGGGCCTTTGAAGTCTCAAACAACACTCGACTACTTGCTTGGTCTAGCGATATTGACGGTGGTGAGTACTACACATTGCGCATTCGCGACACCGAAACAGGCCATGATGCCCCAGACGTAATTGCTGATACAGCATCCGGGGGTCTTGCATGGAGCACGAGTGACGACTGGCTGTTTTACGTAACTCCCGATGAGCAGATGCGCCCCTGGCAAGTGTGGCGTCACCAAATTGGCACTTCGGTAGCTGATGATGTGATGGTCTATGAAGACGCAGACGAACGCTTCTTTGTTGGTGTTGCTGCCAGCCGTTCGGGCCAATTAATCATAATTGAGTCCGCCAGTAAAACATCGAGCGAAACATGGATTCTTGATGCGTCAACACCGACTGGTCAATTGAAGTGCGTTTCCCCACGGCGTGACGACATTGAGTACACAGTTGATCACTGGGGTGCCGAATTAGCCATCACCACAAACCTAGATGCAGTTGACTTTCAAGTCATGACCGCCTCAACAGCTTCCCCATCTGAGTGGAGACCATTTCTTTCTCATGTTGCCGGTGAGCGCATCACACAGTTTGAGTGTTTTTCTTCATTCGCCGTAATGCAGCGATGGGTGAACGGCCAGCAAGTGATTTCCATTGTTAGTCGTGACGGGGATGTTTCCCATATTGCAGTTCTTGATGAACCCCATGAAGTTGAGCTCGATACCAATCCTGACTTTGATACAGATGGCATCCGGCTGTCGTATCAATCACTCACAGTGCCTCACACCACTGCATGGTATTCACTTGCTTCAAACGAAGTATCAACACTGAAACAAGTGCGCGTCAATGCATGCGATTTGGCAACATATGTTTCGGAACGTTTGTGGGCTACATCGGAAGACGGCAATCGCGTACCCGTTGACATCGTGCGTCATCGCGATACTCCACTCGATGGAACAGCGCCAGCGATGCTGTATGTCTACGGCTCGTATGAAATTTCAGTTGCGCCATGGTTCTCTGTTGCACGACTTTCATTGCTTGACGGTGGTTGGATATGGGCACTTGCTCACCCACGCGGCGGCGGTGAGATGGGTCGCAACTGGTACCTACAGGGCCGCCTTCTTCACAAACGCAACACGTTTACTGACACCATTGCAGTGGCCATACATATGGCAGACAATCAGATTTGTGATGGCACGAAGATGGTTATTCGCGGTGCAAGTGCAGGCGGACTTGCAGTAGGCGCCTGCATAACAATTGCGCCCGCTCGATTTGCTGGCGCTATCGCTGAAGTTCCCTTTGTGGATGTGGTGAGCACAATGAGCGATCCGTCATTGCCGCTAACGGTTACTGAATGGGAAGAGTGGGGCGACCCACGCTCGGAGCCGAGCGCCTCATACATTGCAAGCTATTCGCCATATGACAACACGGTGTCGGTTGATTACCCGCAGCTGTACGTCACCGCGGGCCTGAACGACCCTCGAGTTAGTTATCACGAACCAGCGAAATGGGTGGCTCGCATGCGCCACGAATCACCACAGACAACAGTGGTATTCAAATGCGATATGGGCGCAGGGCATGGTGGGCCATCAGGTCGTTATGACCAGTGGCGTGATGAAGCACAGACGTTGTCGTTCGCCATTGATTGTGTGCAATAAATCTTCAGCTCAACGCTGCAGCGGCAAACATCAAAGCAACAAGCCCAAGGTTGCGCACCACGTCACGCCATGACGGTGGTCTATTCACATGAGCACCAAAGCACGAGCATGGAACTTGTGATTTTGTTGTGACCTGCAGCGCCAAGAACGATGTGAACACCACCAATAACAATGTTGCGAGACCAAGAACAGTTGCGGCAGGCTTCAAAACAAGCAATGCTGCCCCCAGAACCAGTTCAAGTACTGGTACTGCTACTGCAACTGCAGTCCACAGGTGTTGTTGACGAGCATTTGCACGCCACTGATTCCACGAAGTGACTTTGCCAGCGCCGGCAAGTGCCAGTGTTGCCCCGACAACTGCCGCGCAGACGCGGGCGATGATTTCTCTACTATCCAACGTGTTTCACGCTTGAGACTTTGCCCCGAAAGAACACCATTGCATTGTCAACTTCTTCTGCATGATCAAGCGATGTGACGCGTCCAACTACGCACGTGTGGTCTCCCATCACTGTCTCCGAGTCAATCTCACAATCGATCCACGCAATAGAGCCTGGCAATACGGGACAGCCTCCAGCCGAAGGCACCCACTCAAGACCGGCAAATTTGTCGTCGCCTTCTTTGGCGAATCGCCAACACGCTTCTTCTTGGTGTGACCCAAGGACATTCACGCAGAAACGACCCGATTCACGAATTGCAGCCCACGACTGTGAACGGACACCGGGGAAAAACCCAACGAGTGGCGGATCAAGCGATACGGATGCAAAGGATCCAATAGTGATTCCAAATGCTGCGCCCTGTGCATCGAGCCCTGTTACAACAACAACAGAAGTCGGTACATGGCCAAGGACGGCGCGAAAGTGAGCAGAGTCAAAAGATGCAGACATGAGTTCAGATTAGACGCAACAGGTCACAAGTTGATTGTTGCGCCTTCACGGGCTACAAAAACTTCAACTCCTGCGGAATCTGAACACGCCTGCGTGGCATCTAGTTCAGCGTCAGTGCGCTCTGGGTCGTGATGAAAAAGGGCCAAGCGCTTTGCGCGACATGACATCGCAACGCCAACAGCAAATTCTGTGGTGCAGTGACCCCAATGGCCCTTGGTTTCAAATTCAGCAGGCGTGTACTGGGCATCATGAATCAGAAGATCCACGCCCTCGACTAATTCGCGAACTCCATCAGCGATAGATAACGACCCATCAAGTGGCTGTTGATGATCAGGGATGTAGGCAATAGAGACTCCGCCGAACTCAATTCGATATCCAACCGTTGGTCCGATGTGTGGAACCAAACGCGACTTGATGGAATAACCATCTACCGCAAAATCATTGTCAGCTACATCGTTAAATGAAAAACGGCCATGCAAACCTGCCATGTCAACGGGAAAAGTTGGCGGCCGAACAATGTTCTCTACAGACTCCATGAAACTGGTGCCATCTTCTTGAGCAGGTCCGTACATTTCAAGACGCGCATCTGGCTTTAACACCGGAGCAAAAAATGGAAGCCCTTGAATATGGTCCCAATGAAGATGCGTCACCAAGGCGACTGCATTAACTGCTGCATCTTTTTCAACAAACTGCTTACCGAAATAGCGAAGACCAGTTCCGAGGTCTAAAAGAAGGGGGCGTTGACCTTCTGCTTGCACAGAAACACATGCAGTGTTGCCGCCGTACTTCATGGTTGTTGGCCCATTGCACGGCGTTGAACCACGAACGCCGTGAAACGTGACGCGTAGTTGCTCTGCCCCCATCTCACTAACGCTACGCATGTTCGCTCGTGAAGTACACAAATTCTTAGGGTGACGCGTGTCGCACCGCACCCGAGTACGGTTCGGATATGGCTCATGAGATCACCACGCATACCGTCACCGCTAATGGCATCGACTTCACGTACCTTGAGTGCGGCACAGGCCCATTAGCCCTGTGTCTTCACGGTTTCCCCGACTCTGCCCATAGTTGGCGTCACCTCATGCCCGAACTTGCAGCTGCTGGTTACCGAGCGGTAGCACCATTTACACGCGGCTATGCGCCTACGTCTATCGCGCCAGATGGCATCTACCAAACAGGTGCCTTGTCAGCTGATGCAAACGCCTTGCACGAGGCACTTGGTGGTGACGGCGACGCAATTCTGATCGGACATGACTGGGGCGCGCCAAGTGTCTACGGCGCAGCCGCGAGCGAACCGCAGCGATGGAAGCGTGTTGTCGGAATGGCAGTGCCTCCGGGCGCAGCTATGGGAATGTCCTTTGCAACCAATCTTGAACAAACAAAGCGCAGTTGGTACATGTTCTATTTCCAACATCCTTTGTCTGACATGGTGGTACCCGCAAACGATCTTGCCTATATCGACATGTTGTGGCGTGACTGGTCGCCTGGTTATGACGGTGCAATTGATTCAGAAAATTGCAAAGCATGTTTGCGTGACCCTGCACATATGTCAGCTGCTCTTGGTTATTACCGCGCAACTCTTGGTACTGGTGCACGCAGTGAAAAATATGATGCGATTCAGGCTGCAGGCGGCGGAGAACTCACCCAACCGACCCTGTACCTCCACGGCGCAACCGATGGATGCATCGGAATGGAAGTTGCAGAATTGGCACGCGCAATGTCACCCTGGGCCGAAGTAAAAATCGTTGAAGGTGCTGGCCACTTCATGCAGTTAGAAAAACCTGCAGAAGTAAACAAACTAATTATCGATTGGATTACGGCAAAGTAACTGTGTTGCCAGTGCGGTGAAGTAACCCTTCATCCACAAGCGATGCAATCAATTTCTCTGCACGACCCTCATCAACACGCATGGCTCCAATCACATCGGTGATTCGTTGCGGCCCGTCCCCCACTGCTCGCAATGCGCGTCCGCGTGCTTGACGGTCAGAGCCTTCGAAGCGCGGTTGGGGTTTACTCACTCCAGCGGATAAATGAGCTGGGTCGTCGCCAACGCCCCTGTATTTGCATTGGGTTCGCACGGGACACGAATCACACTGTGGCGAACGCACGGTGCAGTGCCGTGCACCGAAATCCATCATCACCTGATTCCATTCCCACCCGAGTCCTTGGGGGACCAATTCATCAGCGAAATTCTGCAGAGCACGTGCCTTCATTGGAACGCCTGCGAGCCGCGACAACACACGCGAGACGTTGACATCAACAACAGCAACATCCAGTCGGTGTGCAAATGCCAAAACTGCACGCGCGGTGTATTGGCCGATGCCGGGAAGTTTTAATAGTTCGTCAAGCGAATCTGGCATGTTGTCATCGAATTGCTCGTGCAGGACTTCAGCAGTTGCTTGCAGGTTGCGACATCGCCGCGGATACCCAAGACCAGACCACAGACGCAATGCATCACCTAATGGCGCTTCTGCTAACGCACCGGGCGTAGGAAAAATATCAAGGAAAGCCTCATATTTGGGCATGACTCGCGCAACAGATGTCTGCTGCAGCATTACTTCACTAACAAGTACGCGCCACGGGTCGTTTGTGCGACGCCACGGCAGGTCACGCAGCGAACCGCTGCCCCATTCAATCAGGCTGGCCGCAATGCGGTCATTGCGACTTAGTCGGCCCACACGTCCTGTCCGTCGTATGGACGGCGACGGTCTGGAGCAAACTCACGCTTCCACACCATGACGCGGCGACGGAAGTAACAGACTTCTTTGCCGTCTTGGTTGAAACCTTTGGTCTCAACCAGCACTGTGCCGCGATCATTCTTTGACTTGCTCTCAGTTGTCTCGAGAATGCGAGTCTCTGCATGAATTGTGTCGCCATGGAACGTTGGGAACTTGTGCTGGAGAGTTTCGACCTCAAGGTTTGCGATAGCTGCACCACTGATGTCAGGAACACTCATTCCGAGCACCAATGAATACACAAGGTTTCCTACAACAACATTGCGGCCTTGCACACTTTCTTTTGCAAACCAGTCATTGGTGTGCAAAGGGTGATGATTCATGGTGATCATGCAAAAAAGATGATCGTCGTATTCAGTAATTGTCTTGCCTGGCCAGTGACGAAATACGTCTCCAGGAACAAAATCTTCAAGGCAGCGACCAAAGGGGCGTTCATGTGTTGTCATGCCCCAAACGCTACTTGGGTTTTAGTGTGCCATCCGTATCGTCATCTGAGAATTCAAGATCAGATGGGTCAAACACTGGCATCGGAAACTGGCCAGTACGGTCGCGCGGAGCAAATTTCTCCACCCAGTCAACTGTGGTGAGCCCACGTTGTGCCTGCGACGTGGCGACGCGTGGCAAGGGCCCCAACTTGTGTTTGCGGTCAATGGAGAATGGCCCGACACGCAACGACAAATAACACAACCAACCAACAAATATCGGCAGCCAGTACTGCGCCACGCGATACGACAAAACACCAACTGTGGCCAACGGACGTCCAAGTCCGAATCCAACGAGGGTTGGAATATAGATGCCCTCCATAATCCCTAGTCCACCTGGAGTAATAGGGATAACCGAGAACACATTGGCGATTCCGAACGACACGACAAGTGCATCAAAACCAAGACTGCCACCAAATGCCCGTAGGAAAACCCACAGCGACAATGCGTCAAGTGCCCAGTTCAATGTGGCCCAACCAACAACACGCTGCATCAAGGCGCGGTCTGTAAAAAGTCCTTCAATTCGGTTACCTAGATGTTCAAGTACTGATGCTGCATGGTCCTCATCGAATCGCAGTCGTCG
>JBBANJ010000038.1:0-7351 GCA_040402055.1 Ilumatobacteraceae bacterium | reverse complement strand
GCAAGACGACCAGCGACGAATTTGACTAGTGAGGCGTAGTGCACAACTAGCCAGTCGCGGGCAGTGCCCTCTTCAGACTCGTGCCATGCATCCCATGCTGAATCAATTGTGTATCGAAGCGGACGAGCGTTCATGCGCGTGGATGCGATTCTGAATACACAAGACGCAAGCGTTCTTTACTGACGTGCGTGTACCGCTGTGTTGTTGATGCATCGCTATGACCAAGAAGTTCTTGAATGGACCGCGTGTCAGCACCATTGTCCATGAGATGAGTAGCAAATGAATGACGCAATGCATGTGGGTGTGTACCACCAGGAATATCGGCACGCTCGCAGGCTTCGTCGAGAAGACGCGTGCAATCACGGCGACTTACAGCGTTTCCGCGCGCAGACAACACAAGAGACGAACCCGTTGTTTCGCCAGCAACTTCATGACGCACCGCTAACCAGCGACGAATTGCTTCACTGGCAGGCGCGCTTAATGGAACCATCCGTTCTTTAGAGCCCTTACCCATTACTCGCAATGATGATCCATCTGACGACACACTCTGCAATGTGAGACCACATACCTCTGAGACTCGCAAGCCACTGCCATACAGAATCTCCAGCACAACTCGATCACGAGCCCTGCGCCATTCCGGAGCGTCTTCATCTTCTGATGACACAAGACGAGCAACGGTCTCAGCATCAAGTGGTCGCGGCAAACGTCCCTTCACTGTTGGCGTATGCACCGCATCAGTGGGATTTGTTTTCGACGTTCCACTTCGAATGGCCCAAGCAAAGTACCGACGTAGCGATGCGACTCGTCGTGCAATCGTGCGAGATGTAGCACCTCTGTCATGAAGTGCAGCCAAATATTCGCGAATGTGTTCTTTCTCGACCATGTTTGGAATGACAGACGGCATCGAATCAAGCATCCACTCGGCAAACAATTCCACATCACGGCGATACGCAGCGCGAGTGTTTGCTGCCGATGCGGTGAGTGATGATTCAAACTGCGCGATAGCCCACTTCTTCAATCGCTTATTGCGAACAACACAATCACCCTTCAGGCTGTTGTTCGTAGAAGCTCGACACTGCGCACACGACGACTGATGAGACGGCACAATTCCGTGCGCTGGATTAGTAAATGGTTCAGCACCTTTGCTTGTTTTCATAGTGCGAACACACCATGCGAAGTATGAAGACACCGCAGACATTCGTTGCTCAACTGTTTCAACCGAATATCCGTCAGCTTCCAACTGATCGCAATACTCAACGACCAAAGACTCTGTGACAGAAATAGGAGTGGCTGCTTTTCGTTTCACAAAATACGAAGCAGCATGCGTTAAGTCCGACTGACGCCCCATTCGCACGGATTCAACAAGAGCAAGAGTTTTGGCGTAGCGAGACAGTTCAAATTGGTCGAGACTCGGGGACTTGACCCGTGACTGTGCAGCGGCGCTCATGGCCTCAACGGTACCCCTGATGGGCTACGCCACGAGTGCCTCCCACCAACCGTTTGTATTTGCGACCCACCCTTTGGCTTCCAGTCGACCAAGGATCACAGCAACGTTCACCACTGACAATGATGCACCGAGCGAAATTTCATCCATGCTTCTCGGCACCCTGCCAAGTGCAGTCATGATCTTTCGTTCGTCTTCTTGCAATGCGGGGCGACCCTCACACCAGTCGGTCATATGTCGGTGGTCAAGCCCCAAGGCCACAAGAACATCGGTGACATCAGTGACGGGTCCACATCCATCTCGCAGAAGATTGTTTGTCCCCTCACACGGAGCAATCCCTGGGGCACCCGGCACTGCCAACACTGTGATGTCGCGCTTCATTGCTTCGCGCACCGTAATCATGGACCCACCTGTTGCGCGAGATTCGACCACAACAAGCACCTCACTTAACGCCGCCAGAATTCGATTACGCATGGGAAAACGGTGCGGTTCCGGCGGAGTGCCCGGTGGAGACTCACTAATCAACAGCCCACGCCTACCTATTTCTCTCCAGATACGTTCATGTTCAGGTGGATACACCATGTCAAGACCCGACGCCACAATTGCAATAGGTGGACAACCATCTTTTGCACTCAAAGACAGCGCGCCCACATGTGATTCAACGTCAATGCCTCGGGCTAAACCAGAAACCACACTGACTCCAGCAGCTGATAATTGTTTCCCAAGAAGTTGTGCAAAATATTTGCCGCGTTGAGTGGCGTGACGTGTGCCAATGATTCCGACGCGGCGATTGAGAAACGCTCCGGCATCACCAATCATGAAGAGAACTCCCGGAGCACTCGGATCACCAAGCAATGACGGTGGATATGGCGCATCTCGCATAGAAACCACCGTCATCGAAGAATCAATACATGCTTCTGCTGTTGAGACAAGCAGAGATGCATCAGCTTTATGCCATGCCCGCCACACAGCGTCATTGACACCAACGAGCGGCCGATCCCCAGCCTGCAACATGTCCCACACATGCGAAGGGGTATCTAACGCAATCAGACGACGAAGACGAAGTGGCGTTTGCAACGGCAGTGCTGCAAGTGCAGCGCTATATGTCCATTCGGGATATCGATTCCCCATGACTAATGCCTTTCGATTGTTGGAGTGATGGGAACACGCATGCCAAAGGCAGCTTCTACCCACTCGGTGTTAACGACGATTTCAGCGCCGTTCATGTCTGCAAGAGTTCGCGCAACTCTTCGCACACGGTGATACCCGCGGCCAGAAAGTCGTCCTTCGTCGAGTCGGTCTCGCAACCATGACATTGCATCGCGCGATAGCGGAGCAACGTCGTCAAGAAGATCAGCTGGAATCGCTGAATTCAGACATCCTTGTCTTTCAATACTGAGGCGATGCACTCGAGCAACACGTTCGGCAATGACAGAACTGCTTTCTCCTGCCGAGCCACCTGTGAGTTCAGCGGTTGATGGTTTGACGAGTTTGATACGAATGTCGAAGCGATCAATCAGTGGACCGCTGAATCGACGAACGTACCGCTGCCTAATTGAAATTGCACACATACATCCGAGCGGAGAAGTTTCACCACATGGACATGGGTTTGTTGCTGCAACTAGCAAACATCGCGCCGGCATCGTGACAGATGAATGAGCTCGCGAGATATTGACCACTCCTTCTTCAAGTGGTTGACGCAATGAGTCAAGGACTGTGGGAGGAAACTCACCCATCTCATCTAGGAACAACACGCCATTCGACGCAAGACTCAGTTCCCCAGGCCAGATGTGTCCAGACCCCCCGCCCACCATCGCCGCCATGGAAATGTTGTGATGCGGGGAGCGAAATGGTGGTGATGATGCGATGGCACTGCTGACCTGCATTCCAGCTGCACTGCGAACCATGGCACATGTAAACGCTTCGTCTTCTGTGAGTCGTGGAAGCAACCCGGGTAATCGTCGCGCCAACATTGATTTGCCAGCTCCAGGTGGCCCCATCATGAGCATGTGATGAAAACCTGAGGCCGCAACTTCAAGTGCAAGCCGAGCATTTGATTGGCCGCGAACATCGGCCATATCTGCAATTGCATCGACAACAACATGGGCACTCGGCACAGCAATATTTGGCCACTCCGTTCCGTCTACTAAAACTTCAACTAATTCCAATAGTGATGTCACAGGTCGCAATCGAGAAGGACGCGCCAACATCGACTCTGCAGCAGCTGACGCAGCAACAACAACTTCAAACTCCGACACTGCGTCAACTAGCGGAGCCATTCCGGCTGTTGGCCGCAGCGAACCATCGAGTCCCAACTCTGCGATGAACGCACACCGCTCTGCAGCTTCTACTGGCACGATTCCTTCTGCCACCAACAAACCCACTGCAATTGCAAGGTCCATTCCTGCGCCACCTTTACGTTCACCGCCACCAGCCAAGTTGATTGTTATTCGCCGCAGTGGCCACTCGAAACCACTCGACAACAAAGCAGCACGTACACGATCGCGCGATTCACGACACCCTTCATCTGGCAACCCCACCACGGTGAAACCGGGAAGCCCCTTTCCAACATGCGCTTCGACTGTTATTGGTGTTCCGCGAGTGCCGAAAAGAGTGGCTGATCGGATAGCTGCATACATGTGCTGTCCCCTTTGGGTTCGAGTCTGTGATAATCGACTAGATGTGTGCGAGAAGGACTGCAGTTTTGGCAACGGCCATAGGTCTGATTTTTGCGCTCTCCGGTTGCGCTGCGCCAGCACGCACAGGTTCAAGTTTCTGCGCACAACTTGGTCGTGAATTACCAGCCATAGGCCAACCGATGGGCACGGGTACCGATGTGACAGCCATGGTCGATCGTTACGAACGACTTCTCAAACGAGCACCGCTTTCCATTGAGGGAGACTTCGCGATTCTGACCGGATTGTTGCAGGATGCATCAAAAGTCGACCCAACCGAAAAAGAGGCGCTTCAAAAAATGGCAGATGCCACCTACGCAGCTAATCAGTCAGCGTTGAATGTGCGTGACTGGGTGAAAAGCACCTGCGCAGTTGATATTTCAACCGGGCTCAATATTGATCCGCCGCGTTTGCCAACGACGACAATTGCGGTGTCTACGACTATCGCTACAACAACCTCAACGGTTGCTCCGCAGGGATAGTTAGCGAATTTCTCCGCGCTTGACGATCACTTTGTCAACAAGTCCGTAGTTCTTAGCTTCTTCAGCGCTAAACCAGTGGTCACGCTCGCTGTCTGCTTGCACTTCTGCAACGGTGTGGCCAGAGTGATGTGCAATCAATTCAGCCATGCGCAATTTAATGAAGCGTGACTGCTCAACTTGAATTGCAATGTCTGATGCTTGTCCGCGCAAACCAGCAAGAGGCTGATGCATCATGATGCGCGAGTTCGGCAACGTGTAGCGCTTGCCTTCAGCACCAGCAGTAAGAAGGAACTGACCCATTGAAGCTGCAAGACCCATGCACACTGTTGCAACATTGCAACTAACGAACTGCATGGTGTCGTAGATAGCCATTCCGGCAGTAACTGAGCCGCCAGGGCTGTTGATGTACAACCAGATATCAGCATTGGCGTCTTCGCCTTCGAGATACAGCAATTGGGCGCAGATCTGATTGGCGATGTCGTCATTGACATCGGTACCAAGCATGACGACGCGGTTTTTCAGCAATCTCGTGAAAATGTCGGAGCGAGGGTCGCCACCAGCATCGATGGCCATTGGGCTGACAGGAAGTCCAGAAGTACTCATAGTGGATAAAGGCTACCTGCTCGGCAAGAATAGATCCGTGCCATCAGCCCCCGACTTCTCCCCCAACACCGACGAATTGGTTGCCAATAACTCCCAATTTGTGACCGACTTTCGCGATGCCGGTCTTGCCCTTGCCCCCCAGCGTCACCTCGCAATCGTAACCTGCATGGACAGCCGCATGGACATTTTTCAGATGCTTGGGCTTGCCCACGGCGATGCTCACATCATTCGTAATGCAGGCGGAGTGGTGACAGACGATGTCATTCGCTCGCTCGTGGTTTCCCAACGCTTGTTGAATACGCAAGAGGTGATTCTCATTCACCACACAAACTGCGGATTGCAAAGCATTTCAGATGACGGTTTCAAGAAACAGATTGAAGACGACTGCGGCATTCGACCAAGTTGGGCCATTGAAGCGTTTACTGACCCATACGATTCCGTTCGTCAATCAATGAACCGGCTTGGACATAGTCCGTTCGTGATTTTCAAAGACCACATTCGCGGATTCGTCTACGACGTGGAAACAGGTCAACTACATGAAGTTGACTCGGATCCTCGCCACGTGCCCTAAAGGCGAGAGACTCCACTGACGATTACAACAATGCGTTCGTCGTCAGAGATGCTGTCGCGCATTGCAAGAACGCCAGCGAAACCAGAAATTCCTGTCGCACAGGAATTGAAACCACCCACATTGCGCACCAATTCGTATGCACGATGTAAATGATCTTCTGTTACCACGACCGGTGAACCACCCGTGTCTGCCATGGCATCAAGCACACTGATCCAGTCATACGTCTCATCGTCCAAAATGCCATCAGCGAACGATGTAGGAGTTTCTTCCCACGGCCACATGCACTCACTCCATCGCGGACCAGCATTACGCGCGCCGCCAGATGCAATTGCGTTCTTCCACGCACGTTCCAATGGCGCGCAACCTTGTGTTTGCACTGCATGCAATTTCGGATGCACTCCTGCACTACGCATCGAGGAACCAACACATGCAGCCAATGCTCCACCACCAACTTGAACAAAAATGCGGTCTGCAAAATGGCCTAACTCTTCAGTGATTTCCCATCCAATGGTGCGACCGCCGTCTAGACACCAAGCATTCTCTGTGCCTTGCACTCCAAATGGAATTGCACCAGCAGCAACTGCTTCACGGAATCGCAACACGCATGGGTCGCCTGCTGGGTCCGTGTCACGTCGTGGACACACAACAATTGTTGCCCCAAGAGTTTTTAGTGTTGCAAGAACAGCAGTCGACGCAGTTGGCGGAACATGAACCGCAATGGGCCACGACATCGCTGATGCCAGCGTGCTTGCGGCAATCGCCGCGTTGCCACATGATGCAATCGCAAGCGACGGACGAGATGTTGGAGTCCACGGCGCCTGACCAGCAGCTTCCACCATCAACAAGTGCAGCAACTCAGTGAAAATGTGTCGAGCCTTATGCGAACCACCAACATTTGCGGTTTCATCTTTGACCCAGATGCCACCAGTGGATGAAAACCCGAGCGCCTCAGACAGTTCATCGCTGCGCGTCAGTGGTGTGCGCAGGAAACCGGTGCCGGCTACCCGAGATACAGCTTCATCAGCTGACGTAATGATGGCGACACGCTGAGCGTCGCTGAGCCCAAGCGACTCCCCCAATGAATCAACAGCTAAGTACTTGCGAAACGCAAGGTACGGGTTTGCATCATCTGTGGGGCGAAACGGCTCAACAGACGATTCAAAATGCAGAACATGGTGCCGGTCAGACAGCGTCGCATTCGGACACAGCCACGACAACGGAGTCGCAATTGATTCACGTGCACCGCACACTGCGCATACGAGGCCAGTGACCACGCCTGTCATGAATGACTACTTAGTGAAGCGAGCAACGCGTTGGTTGAACTCTGTAATGAGGTTGTCTATTGGAGGCAACATGAACAATCCTCAAATCAACAGCTCAGGGATGAGGAACCACCAAGGATGGTAGGAGCGCAAACCAGAGAGCAGGAACAGCAGCAACTTTTGCAATCGTTACAGGCGTACTCACGCCAGTCTGAGATGGAGGCGCAGCAGGCTTTGGCGGCGAACGAGTTGGCCGATCAGCAACGGGGAAGAGCGCGGGCCATTGCCAGAGGTCAGCATGACATGATGCGTCG
>JBBANJ010000037.1:1994-7960 GCA_040402055.1 Ilumatobacteraceae bacterium | reverse complement strand
GACAATCTGGATGTTGAACTGAACGCCTTGTTGCTTCGTGTCAAAGACGATGAAGTTGCGCGTCGGGAATATCTGGACATCTTGGAGACCATGGGGACCAACGATTCCCGCACTGCCAAGTACAGAAAATTACTGACACAAAAACTGTTCTAAATTTTCCAATTACTTGTCTGTGTTCACCACATCACAGGCATGGATATACCTCACTGGAACGTCATTAAAAAACAAATGTCGTACTGGGTGTCTTTTATCGGCCTCACCCGACTCATCATCGGGCTGTTAGCGACCATTATCGCGTCCGCCGGTATTTGGTTATTGGTACGTCCATCTGCGCCACTGGTTGAATCCGTGGTGCCACATGCGTCCGGTGTTGGCATAGTTGCGCCTCTATCAACTCTGCCAACACCGTTGACCGTGCGAATTCATGTAGCGGGCGCAGTCGTTCATCCAGGTGTGTACACCATGTCGTCTTCTGCACGAGTGGTCGATGCAGTTGCAGCTGCCGGAGGTGCTACGTCGCACGCAGATCTTGAACGCATAAATCTTGCGCAGACAATTGTTGATACAGAGCAAGTATTCGTGCCGTCTCGCTCATCTCGCACTACAAAAGTCACGGTGGCACCACGTCTTCGTCCCTCGCGCACAACACTCCCAGTTTCCTTGCCCACAACCCCTGGTGCATTGCCAATTATCGGAGTACCAAGTACAACATTGACGCCCTTAATCAATTTGAATTCGGCAACATCAGATCAGCTCGACACATTGCCCGGTGTTGGACCATCAACGGCAAAAGCAATTATTAGTTATCGCAATCGCAAGGGTCCGTTTGGAAAAGTGGAAGATCTGTTGAACGTGCCAGGAATTGGCCCATCCAAAGTTTCGGCGCTACGTGATCAGGTGACGGTGTAGTTAGAACGCACCCAGAACCAGAACACCAAGCAACAATCCGCCTGCTGCACCAATCCAGAGTCCAAGTCCCACTACAAAAAATTCACGCAGCCATTCGCGCCAGCCAACTACAGGACGCTTTGTCACCCTGCCGGCAACTACTTGACCAAGAAACCACCACAACACAGCACTGCTGGCAATAGCTATCAATAGACGCGCAGTTCCACCTGCCGCTGGCATGCCGAGTAACGGCATAACGGGAAGAGCCATCACCATCAGCACGAAAGCCACCGAACCGCCTTTTGGTCCAGAGACAAGCCATGAGAACACGACGCCGAACAACCACAAACCAAGTGCGCAACTAATGGCCATGAAACCGCCGCGACGCTTAATGGACCTGCGGGTAGATGCAACTCCACCAGGCAACATGAACCGTCCGCCTGATGATGAAGTTGATGCCACGGGTCAATCGTACGATGCCGCGCCCAATGAAGTGAGCCATGGTGTCTCAGCGTCTGTTGGGCTTACGTTGCTTGCAGTAGTGATGTGGGTGTCTGTGATTGTCGGGGAACATGTTCCTCGCATTGGGTCGTTACGTACTGCCAGTTACGTCCTGTCTATTTCGCTCTTTGTCTATTGGTGGCGGTATCGACGCTGGCAGGTGTCGATGATGACGGTGTTAGTAATTGGGGCACTTGGGCTGGTCGGCGGGTCGTCTGCGTGGCAAGAGGTGTCGGTCATCGAAGGCCCATGTTCCGGCAACGCAATAGTGCGTACGGACCCTACGTGGGTCGGACATGGCGTGGGGGTGGTCCTGGCGTTGCATGGCAAGCGGTATCGGGTGATTGCACACGGAGCACAAGGAGCGCATCTTGCGAATCGGTTAGCAGGAGAACACGTGGCAGTGAAGGGGACTTGTGCGAAAACAACAGGGCCGTACAGCAGGTATGACCGCATCACGCATGTTGTTGGTCGCATGACTGTGCCGTCCGTGTCGGAAGAGTTTTCTGAAGGATCAATCGCGGTTCGTGCGGCTAATCGCATGCGAGTAGCACTTCATGATGGAGTTGCATTAATGCCATACAGTCTGCAATCACTCTTTGCAGGATTAGTCATTGGTGATGATCGTGAGCAGTCACGTGAAATGGTGCAGCAATTTCGCGCAAGTGGTTTGTCTCATCTGTGTGCAGTCTCTGGACAGAATGTTGCGTACTTATTGGCTGCATTGTCTCCGTTGCTGCGTCGATTGCGACGCAACAGTCGATTCATCGCAGTGATGTGCATACTTGCGTGGTTTGTGTTGCTCACGCGTGCAGAACCTTCGGTGTTGCGTGCAGCAGTCATGGCCGGTTTAGTCGCAGTGAATGCAGCATCAGGAACTTCAATGAACGCTCGAACAATTCTTGCGTCAACAGTGATTATGTTGTTGCTGATTGATCCGATGCTGGCATGGAGCGTTGGTTTTGCTTTGTCGGTTGGTGCCACTGCTGGTCTTGCGTGGCTGTCGGCACGGCTTGGACACATCATTGGCCGCCACGGAATGCTCGCAGCAACATTGGCAGCACAAATCGGCACAATGCCCGTGTCGTTTTTCGTCTTCGGGTATGTACCCGTTGTGTCACTCATTGCTAATCCATTGGCGTTGTGGGTGGCGGGAATGGTGATGATGGTGGGCCTTCCGCTCGCACTTCTTTCGAGTCTGTTAACACCTCTTGTGCCTCTGGTGTCGTGGGCAATGACAATCCCTGTTGCGTGGGTTGCTGGGGTGGCGCAGTTCTGTTCAGGAGTCTCTCCTCATGGGGGTCTCAACGTCGGTTTATGGCTCTGTGTGGCTGGTGCAATATGGCATCGGTGGCGACAAACAGAGGCGTGACGCACTGATGTGGCAAGGTAGTACGCGTGGCTGTGTATCTAATTTCTGGCGATGAAATACTAATCGGGCTAGAACTCTCATCGCTCGTTGACCGCTTAGTTGGCGACGCGGATAGGTCCATGATGGTCGACGATTTCGATTGCTCTGAAGGCAACTTCACAATTGCTCCCGTTGTTGATGCCCTCACCACAATGTCGCTATTCATGGAGAGCAAAGTTGTTGTGTTGCGACACTTGCAAGATCTTGAAGGCGTATTTGCCGACACATTGGTTGCCGCAATTGATGCGGTGATTTTCGAAGTTGATTTCATCATCACGGTCACGGGTCGAATTCCTAAAGCAATTGCTGATGCATGTAAACGAGTCAAAGCCGAAACTATTGGTGCTGCTGTTGTTAGCAATCAAAAAGATCGCATTGAATGGGTGGAAGCCCATCTAATCGAAGCCGGTTTTCTCTACTCAGCTGACGCATCACGGCTTATCGCCACGTGGTTTGGTGGCGACCAAGGTCGTCTTGCTGGCCTGCTCGCAACTCTCACCTCTGCATATGGCGAAGGTGCCAAGTTGTCGCGGTCAGATATTGAAGTGTTTCTCGGTGAGGCAGGCAGTGTTGCCCCATGGGACCTCACTGACGCTATTGATGGCGGTGATGTAAAGAAAGCACTACTCATGTTGCATCGCATGATGAATGCGGGCGAATCGCACCCGCTACAAATCTTGGCTTTGTTGTCGAACCGTTATGCCCAAATGATGAAGATTGACGGCAGGGGAGTACGCAGTGCTGCAGATGCCGTCGCCATTCTGGGCGGTAAAGAATTCACGGCCCGCAAAGTTCTCGAGCAATATCAACGACTTGGCAGTGCCGGTATTTCGCGGGCTGTTTCATTGCTTGCAACGGCAGACCTTGATCTGCGGGGTGGCAAAGACTGGGAGCCAGAGTTAGTGATGGAAGTACTTGTTGCTCGATTAGCTCGCCTAGGCGGAGCACCAGTGCAACGTTCGTTTGCGAAGCGGTGAGACTTTTACTTAGCGGTGTTTGCTTGACGCATGAGGCGACTCTTGCGACGTGCAGCTGAGTTGGGATGAATTATTCCCTTGGCTGCTGCCATATCGATTCGTTTGATAGCAAGACGAATATCGGCTTCACCTTCAGGTGTGCCGAGACTTGCTGTCGCTGTACGAATACGGGTGCGCAATTCGCTCTTGACTGCTTTGTTGCGGTCTTGAGCTTTTGCGTTGGTAAGAATGCGCTTTTTTTGGCTCTTAATATTTGCCATGGCTTGAAAGGCTATCGCCACACACCCCCGTCCCCAACCGCCTAGGGGTAGGCTTTCATTTGCTCATGGACCTTGCCAAAATTCGGAATTTCTCGATCATTGCCCATATTGATCACGGTAAGTCCACTCTTTCAGACCGCATTCTCGAATTAACCGGGGCAGTCGACGCCCGCGAAATGCGCGCCCAGTATCTGGACTCGATGGATCTTGAGCGTGAACGTGGCATCACCATCAAGGCCCAGAATGTGCGCGTGCCCTGGAAAGGCCACACCTTCCACCTCATTGACACCCCGGGCCACGTTGACTTTGGATACGAAGTCAGTCGTTCGCTCGCCGCATGTGAAGGCGTAGTGCTTGTTGTTGACGCAGCACAGGGAATTGAAGCACAGACCCTTGCCAACTGTTATCTCGCTCTTGAACACAATCTTGAAATAGTTGCGGCGCTGAACAAGATTGACCTGCCAGCAGCTGACCCAGACCGTTATGCGGCAGAAATTGAAAACATTCTCGGAATTCCTGCAGATGAAATTCTGCGTATTTCAGCAAAGACTGGTGAAGGAGTTCCTGAACTTCTCGATGCAATTGCTGAACGCATTCCCGCTCCGGTTGGCGACATTGATGCGCCATTGCAAGCTCTGATCTTTGACTCTCAGTTTGACCAATACCGAGGCGTTGTCTCCAGCGTTCGAGTAATGAATGGTCGTTTGTCGAATGGCAGCCGTCTTTTCTTCATGCAAGCACGTGCAACTCACGACGTTATTGAAATTGGTGCTCGTGCGCCTGTGCCAACTCCAGTTGCTGAACTTGGTCCTGGCGAAGTGGGTTATCTCATTGCTGGAATTAAGGATGTTGCTGAAGCTCGTAGTGGTGAGACAGTGACGAACTCTTTGAACCCAGCTACAGAAGCTCTTGATGGGTATCGTGATCCGAAAGCAATGGTGTTTTGTGGTTTGTACCCGATTGATGGTGACGACTTTGAAACCTTGCGCGAAAGTATCGAAAAGCTCAAGTTGAATGATGCGTCAATTACCTATGAGCCAGAGTCATCAGGCGCTTTGGGGTTCGGATTCCGCTGCGGTTTCCTTGGTCTCTTACATATGGAGATCGTGAAGGAACGTCTTGAACGTGAATTCAACTTGGCACTTATCGCAACAGCTCCATCAGTTGCATATCGCGTGACACGTACAGATGGCGTGGTTGTTGAAGTTGCTAACCCCGCAGATTTGCCCCCAATGCAGAACATCAGCTTCATTGAAGAACCATTCTTCAAGGTGTCCATCATTACGCCAAAGGACTACACCGGAACATTGATGGACCTGTGCCAGTCACGCCGCGGTGAAATGGTAAAGCTGGAATACCTCTCGCCAGAGCGCGTTGAATTGCACTATCTCATTCCACTAGCTGAAGTTGTTGTGGACTTCTTTGATCAGATGAAGAGCCGTACGCAAGGGTATGCAAGCCTTGACTATGAACTAGATGGTTACCGCAAGAGCGACCTCGTGCTTGTTGACTTGCTGCTTAACGCAGTTGCGGCAGATGCTTTCAGCACAATTGTGCACCGTGACAAAGCCTTTGAATATGGCCGCCGCATGTGCGCCAAGCTTCGTGAACTGATTCCTCGCCAAATGTTTGATGTACCTATTCAGGCTGCAATCGGCGGCAAGGTCATCGCGCGTGAAACCGTGAAGGCAAAGCGTAAAGACGTTTTGGCGAAGTGTTATGGCGGAGATATCACTCGTAAGCGCAAATTGCTCGAGAAGCAAAAAGAAGGCAAGAAGAAGATGAAAGCCATCGGTCGGGTAGAAGTACCTGGTGACGTTTTTATTAGTGCGTTGAAATTAGACGACTGATGTCCCAGCAAGCGATAGACAAATCGTCGATGTTTCTTTCGCTCCGACATCGAAACCTTCGAATCTATTTCTTTGGTCT
>JBBANJ010000037.1:0-1894 GCA_040402055.1 Ilumatobacteraceae bacterium | reverse complement strand
AGTGTCTTTGGTGCATTAGGCACTGCCCGGTTTACTCGAATCACAGTGACTTGGTACGCAATGCTTGTCACAATTAATGGTGTTTCGTGTATCGCAATTGCGTGGGCTCCGAACTTCCTCGTTGCGTGTCTTTTGTGCCTTCCTCTTGGCTTTGGCGGCACTGGTCTTGTTGCGTCAATGAATGGGTTGAGTCAACAGAACACTGCACCTGAGATGCGTAGTCGCATGTTGGCTCTAGTTGCTGTGGCATTTCTTGGTTCGACACCTATCGGCGGTCCAATCACGGGCTGGATTGGCGACAATATTGGCATTGAGTGGTCAATTGCATATGGCGGAATTTTGACTTTATTGTTTGTTCCGATGTTGTGGAGGAACCGATGAGCACATCAATCTGGTGGATTCGTCGCGACATGCGAGTGGCCGATAACAAAGCGTTGCAATTAGCCGCGAAAGATGGCGACGTAGTGCCATTGTTTGTTGTTGATCCCCGTTTTGAAAAAGCCGGGTTAGCCAGGCGCGCATTTATGTTTGACACTCTTCGGTCGCTGGATGTTGCGACAGGCGGAAAATTGGTTCTGCGCTACGGAGACCCTGTTATTGAAGTTGCTCAGATGGTCAAAGAAGTTGGCGCCCGTAGTGTCCACGTGGCTTCTGATTTTGCCCCATATGGACAGTCCCGTGATCGTGCTGTCCGCGAAGCAGTGAAACAGGTTGACGCCACATTGGTTGATTCTGATTCACCGTATTGCGTAAACCCAGGCACGGTACTGAAGGATGACGGCACTCCATTGAAGGTATTCACGCCTTTTTATCGTCGCTGGTCATTGGTTGATTTTTCTAGCGCAGTCGAAACTTCTGTTTCATATGCCGATGCAGTGAGTCATGGTCAGGGTTTTCCCGATATCGATTCGTCTGCATTGGATCTGCCAGATGCTGGCGAAGAAGCGGCATGGCGCAGGTGGGATGAATGGTCTCCACGACTTGAGGCGTATCAAGATGACCGTAATAACCCAGGTGTTGACGGCACATCGTTGATGTCGCCGTACCTTCGATTTGGTGTTGTACATCCGCGCCAGTTGATAGCCCGGTTGAACGGAACATCAGGTGCAGATCATTACCGTCGAGAACTTGCATGGCGTGAGTTCTATGCCGATGTTTTGTTTCATCAGCCACGCACCATGTGGGAAAACCTGCAGGAGAAAATGAATAAGCTCCCTCGAGACACCGATGATGCTGCTCTCGCACGCTTTGACAAGTTCTGCGCTGCACAGACGGGGTATCCCGTTGTTGATGCCGGCATTCGTCAGATGCTGGCTACCGGAATAATGCACAACCGAGTGCGAATGATTGTGGCGAGTTTCTTAGTGAAAGACCTCCATCTGCCATGGCAATGGGGAGCGCGCTTTTTCATGCAGCATCTTGTCGACGGTGACATTGTCTCAAACAATCATGGTTGGCAGTGGACTGCAGGAACCGGAACTGACGCAGCGCCGTTCTTTCGGGTGTTTAACCCCACGTCGCAGAGCGCGAAGTTTGATCCAACAGGCACATACCTTCGACGCTGGATTCCTGAATTGGCAGAACTCGACGATGCATCAATTCATGAACCATCAACGTTGGGCCTTCTGGCGCCATCCGGGTATCCAGAACCGATGGTTGATCACTCTGCAGAGCGAATAGAAGCACTTGCCCGTTACAAATCGGTCAGCGGAAAGTAAATTTGTAGGACCATGCTCGACGAACGCAAAACCGCCATCCTTCGGGCTGTCGTCCAGGAATATGTCGCTACCGGTCAGCCGGTTGGTTCAACGCACATCGCACAGAAGTCCTCCGTGATGGTTTCGTCAGCCACTGTGCGCAACGAAATGGTTGTACTTGAGCAAGAGGGGTATTT
>JBBANJ010000036.1:0-8376 GCA_040402055.1 Ilumatobacteraceae bacterium | reverse complement strand
GGCAGTAGCTTCGAAACCATTATTGAGTCACTAGATACACGCTTATTCACGTTTCCTGGAAACACTGTTGTGTTGCCAGGTCATGGCGTTGACACCACCATCTCAATGGAACGTCCTCATTTAGCGGAGTGGGTTGCTCGTGGCTGGTAACAGCAGTCCCCACCTTGGTGGCATGGCACTTGATCCGTCTGTTTTGCCACACGTCATAGACAATGCGTCTATTGCAACAGATGGTCGCCCATACCCACAGGTGCGAAAAGAACTGCGTACCATCCCTTCGTTACTCAATGCATGGTCCGTTGTGTGGATGTATGGTCAGAACATTTTGATTCTCGCCATTGCAGTACGGCTTAACTCTTTTCCAGTGTGGGTCGTTGCATTCCTGCTGATGGGTCGCATGCACGCACAATTTGCTTCGCTCATGCATGAAGCCGCACATCGTCTTCTGTTTCGTCATCGCGGCGCCAATGATTGGGTGGGCAACTGGTTACTTGGTTTCCCAGTTATCACCAGCACGCCTGCATATCGGCGTGTACACATGGCTCATCATCGTGAAGAATTCGGCCCAGAAGAACCAGACGTCGCGCTGTATGCCAACTACCCCATTACAAAAGACAGCCTTCGTCGCAAACTTGTTCGCGACATTTCAGGTCAAACAGCCGCACGACTATTTCGCAATCAACTGCGTGGCTTTCGGTCAACCGATGCGCGAGTTCGCAACACGCTATGGAAAATGACTGCAGTGCAAATACTGATTGCATCATTGTTCGTTCTGGCAGGTCACCCATGGCTGTACCCCCTCATGTGGGTGTTGTCGTATTTCACGTTGTGGCGTGTCATCAACCGTTTGCGTTCCATCGCTGAACATGGCGGACTTCGTGCAGACTCTGATCGGCGCATCACCACTCATTCGGTCGTGCAGCACCCGATTGCGCGGTTCTATTTGGTGCCGTACAAAATCGGCTTCCACTTGGCCCACCATGTTGACGCCGGTGTCCCGTTCCGTCATCTGCCTCGATACCACCAACTCTTGCGGTCGGCCCAGTACGCCGATGACGTGGTGGAGTACCCCTCATATCGCGCCATCTGGAAGGCCATGGCCCGATAGGACTTAGTTAACACTACGTCCGTAGTGCTAATTACTGAGTCCTGCCTAGACTGGTTCCGTGACCGAATTATTCCGCATCAGCGACCTTCATGCCCGTCCCGTCACGGAAGACACCGACCCCACAGATGAAATTCTGCGCGGTGTGTCCTTGTCTATTGCCGCCGGCGAAGTGCACGCCATCATGGGCCCTAACGGTTGCGGCAAATCAACACTTGCAAGCACCCTTCTCGCCTCGCCTGAATACGAAGTAACAAGTGGCGACCTTTTCTTCAAGGGTGACAACATCACCGAATGGACAACTGATGTTCGCGCTAAGGCCGGCATCTTTCTTGCGTTTCAATACCCACAAGAAATAGCTGGCGTCTCAGTTATTCAGTTCTTGCGTCAGTCTTTGTCAGCGCGCAAAGGCATTGACCTTTCAGTTCTTGAATTGCGTCTGTCGGCAATGGACTGGATGAAGCGCCTCGGCATGGATTCATCATTCGTTGACCGTTACCTCAACGAAGGTTTCTCAGGTGGCGAAAAGAAGCGCAACGAAATCATGCAGATGGCTTTGTTGGAGCCAGATTTCGCAGTCCTCGACGAAACAGACTCTGGTCTTGACATTGATGCTTTGCGCATCGTTGCAAAGGGAATTCGTGAAGTACGCGTTGATCGCCCGAACATGGGCATCCTTCTCATTACGCATTACCAACGCCTGCTTGACGAACTTCAGCCAGACCACGTGCACATCATGATTGATGGCCGCATTGTGAAATCAGGTGGCATGGAAGTTGCAGCAGAACTAGAAAAGAATGGCTACGAGGCCTACAAGGCAACCGTGTCATGAGTTTTGATGTGCAGAAAGTGCGCGCTGATTTCCCAGTGCTCGCAGAGTTAATCAACGGCAAGCCGCTGGTGTATCTCGATTCTGCCAACACGTCACAAAAGCCAAACGCTGTCATTGATGCAATGACTCAGTTCATGCAACATGGTTATGCACCAACTAACCGCAGTGCATATCAACTTGCAGCAGACGCCACTGACAAATTCGAAGGCGCTCGCGCCAAAGTTGCTGCGTTCATTAACGCACCCAAAGTGCACGAAGTTATTTACACAAAGAACGCCACTGAAGCACTAAACCTCATTGTTCGTTCATGGGGTACAGCGAATCTTTCAGCTGGTGACGCCGTAGTTCTCACACACATGGAACATCACGCCAACATTGTTCCGTGGCAAATGCTTGCAGCAGAACGTGGTTTCACTATCCGCTGGGTTCCTCTTACCTCAGACGGACTGCTTGATCTCAGCAATTTAGATTCCTTGCTCGATGGTGCGAAAGCGCTTTCATTCACTGCAATGTCTAATGTTCTCGGCACCATTAACCCCACAGCAGAACTGTGCGCAGCAGCCCACAAAGCCGGTGCAATTGCAATTGTTGATGCCTGTCAAGCAGTGCCTCACATGCCAACCGATGTTCAAGCATGGGACGCAGACTTCGTCACATTTAGTAGCCACAAAATGGTCGGTCCGTCGGGTCTCGGCATTCTGTGGGGACGCGAAGCGCTTCTTGATGCAATGCCACCATTCCTCGGCGGCGGCAACATGATCTCTGATGTGAAACTCGAAGGTTTCACATGCGCTGAATTGCCTGGGAAGTTTGAAGCAGGCACCCAAGCAGTTATCGAAGCCGTCGGTCTTGGTGCCGCAGTTGATTACTTGTCTGCAATCGGCATGGACAATGTGCGAGCACACGAATACGACATGACCGTGCTTGCACTGAACTCTCTGAATGACCGCTTCGGTAGCGACATCACCATTCACGGAAGCACCGATGCAACACTTCGCGGAGCAACCATCAGCTTTGCGTATCGCGACGTGCACCCTCACGACATCAGCCAGGTTCTCGACCAAAACAATGTCTGCGTCCGTGCTGGCCACCATTGCGCAAAGCCCCTCATGCGCCTCTTGGGCTCAAACGCCACAGTTCGCGCCAGTTTCTACTTGTACAACACCCCTTCGGATGTCACCGCCCTGTGCGATGCCCTATCCGAAGCGGGAGACTTCTTCACCCTCTAGCCTCATACTCGGAGATTCATATGCCCGGTTTAGAAGACCTATATCGCGAGATCATTCTCGATCATTACAAGAGCCCTCGTAATCGCGGTTCTCTTGAACCACCTGCTGTGCGCAGTGAAGGTCACAACCCATTGTGCGGCGATGAAATCGAAGTGTTCCTTATTGTCAAAGACGGCATTGTTGACGACATAAAAATTGGTGGTCAAGGATGTTCCATCAGTCAGAGTTCAGCTTCCATGATGAGTGCTGCTGTTAAAGGCAAGCCAGTTGAACAAGCCCGCGCACTCATTCATCGTTTCAAACACATGATGTCGATCGATGAAGGTGGCGAAGAGCCAGACACTTCTGCTCCACTCGGAGATCTTGAAGCACTACAAGGTGTTGTGAAATTCCCAGTTCGCATCAAGTGCGCTGTTCTGTCTTGGAACACACTTGCTGAAGCCCTTGATATCGCTGCCGAATAACGCATTGCCCACTCGGCAATTCAATTCACAGTTATCCTTTTTCTCACGATGAAATCCCCCATTCGCATCGCCCTTACCGTTCTTGTCGCGTGTGTTCTTGTACCCACGTCTCTTGTGAATGCAGAAGGCACTGAAACCACGTCTCCTGACACAACTGCGCCGACAACCGTGCCCGAGATTGTTTCCACCACAGTGCCAGCACCAACGACCACGACATCAACCTTGCCGCGCGTCTCAAACCCGCAACGTGGTGTTGCCTCAATTGGTTTTGCCCGTGTAGTTCTTGATGAGCAACGTGTGTACGTGTACAACCATCGCAAGCGCCTCATTGCAACACTTCCTGCATCTACCGGCGTTAAAGATCAGACTCCAGTTGGCACTTTCAAAGTTTTCTCACAGTCGGCTCAAGCTGTGTACTCCCCGAGCCCGAACGAGCGCATGCGCTGGATGACACGTTTCACCAAGGGTCGCGAGGGCGGAAATATTGGCTTTCATGGCATCCCATACAAAGTCACAAAGAGCGGCGAGATTCCATTTCCTACCCCTCTTGGTATTGCGCCCTCCTCTCATGGCTGCATCCGCATGAGAGTCGCTGATGCCAAATGGCTGTTTCACAACATGGACATCGGCACCGTGGTGTCGGTCGTGCGTTCCAGGGGCTGACAACGCTCCTTCTTGGTAGTAAGTTCGCTTCATCAATTCTGATTCGAGGGAACCATGGTCACACGCGCAACATTCAAATCTTTTGAAGAGTCAACCAAAGAAGAATGGGCCAACATCATGGTCTGCCTTCAAGAGACCCAAGCAATGGTGTCCACTCGCATTATTGAACAGATGAAAATGCTCGAACTTGATCAGGGCGGCTTTCCTGTAAACCGTCTCGAGCATTGCTTGCAGACCGCAACACGTGCAGAAAAAGATGGCCGCGATGCTGAGTACATCGTGTGTGCTCTCATCCATGACATCGGCGACAACCTTGCGCCATTCAATCATCCGGAAATTGCTGCAGGCATCGTGAAGCCTTTCGCATCAGAAGCCAACTGGTGGATGGTCAAGCACCACGGAATTTTCCAGGGCTACTACTTCTGGGACCACATCGGCCTCAACAAGAATGCTCGCGAAGAATTCCGCGGAAATGAATACTTCGAATACACCGAAGAGTTCTGCGCAAAGTACGACTCACCAGCGTTCGACACTGATTACGTCAGTGCCCCCTTGTCGCATTTCGAGCCACTCATTCACGACATGTTCAAGCCCAAAGGGCGCTAACACAGGGAAATAACCTCTGTTCAATTTCTCCGAACAGTGTTGGCAGTAGTTTCATAGCCACCCCTCATATCGGAGACATTCATGAAAATCACCCTTCTCGGAACCGGAAGCCCATTGCCAAGCGCAACCTGCGCTGGCCCATCAACTCTTGTTCAAGCAGACAATCAACACATCCTTGTTGACGCTGGTCGCTCCGTGGTTATGCGCCTTCTCGCAGCAGGTTGCCCTCCTCCATTCGTGTCGGCAGTTCTCCTAACCCATTTGCACAGTGACCATATTTCCGACTTGAACGACGTCATCACAACACGTTGGATTGCCTCACCAGCAGCAACACCGCTTCCTATCTACGGCCCTATCGGTACGAAGAAGATGGTTGATGGATTGCTTGCCATGTTGTCGCAAGACGAGGGATACCGCCTCGCACATCACACAGACCTGCGTGCAGCTGGCGGAATGAAACTGGAAGTCCACGAAATCGAAGCTGGTCACACATTTGCAATCGGCGGCGTTTCTATTTCCGTTCATGAAACAGACCATCGTCCCGTTGCCCCAACAATTGGCTTCCGCATGGAGCACGGCGGCACCGTTGCTGCGCTTGCTGGTGACACCATTCCATGTGAAGGCCTCTACGGCATGTGCAAGGACGCAGACTTCTACGTTCAAACAGTAATCCGCGAAGATCAGGTTCGCGCACTGGCTCCATTGGTTCCAACCGGCGAGCGTTTTCTTGACATCATCGATTACCACTCAACCGTGCAACAAGCTGCGCAAACAGCAACGAAGTGTGGCGTAAAGACTTTGGTTCTCACTCACTTCGTTCCAGCAATTCAGCCAGGAGGCGAAGCCGAATGGCACGCAATGGCTGCTGAGTTCTTCTCCGGTGAAATCATCATCGGACCAGACCTCACTTTTGTTGAGAAGTAGCGAAACGCACACCCACAACTGCAACCGCCAGTCCGGCAATTGCAAGCACGCCAAGTCGCTCGCCAAACAGCACTGCGCCTTCAATGGTTGAAAGTGCTGGCGTCAAGAAAAACAAACTGCTGACTTGTGCTGCTGCTTGTCTGTGCAACAGCCACAACATGATCAAGATTGCGGCAATTGACAACACCCCAACAGCCCATGCAAGCGACAAAACACTGCGCGTTGTCACCGTGAATTGCCATCCTTCACTGGTGACGGCAAAAATGCCAAGAACTACTGCAGTGACCAGATACTGAATTGATGTTCCCGCCAACAACGGCGTTCCTTGCGCATACTTGCGCTGTATCAATGTGCCAGCAGACATTCCAATCACTGCCACAGCCATTGAATACAACGCGAACGATGTAACACCATCGCCAGCACCGCCATGCTCGAAAACTACGGCAACAACTCCGGCACAACCAAGCACAACACCAAAAGCTTGTCGTGACGACAACTTCTCGTTCAACAACACACGACTCAACGTGGTCGTGACAACTGGGTGAAGCGCGGCAATAAGAGCGCTAATGCCAGATGGAAGACCATGATTAATGGCTACAAAAACGCCGCCCAAATACATGGCATGAATTCCAATGCCCACAGCTAGTTGAACGGGCACTTGCTTGCGGCTCACTCGAGCCTCGCGAATAATCCGTGACACCACAAACAGAATCACCGAAGCAATGGCGGTACGAATCGTCAGGAAGGTCAGTGGCCCAGCATCTTGTGTGCCGTATCGGGCAACAATGAAGCCAGTGCTCCACAGCAGAACAAAAAGTCCTGGTGCCATTCGCTCAAGCAGTCGTTTGTCCACCCAATGAGCGTAGGTGGCGCCGCCTTCACTACAGTCGCTCATATGACGAATGAAGAACTTCTCGCAACCGCCTGCCCCATCATCAACGAAATTGGTGCAGCCTTTTATTTCATCCCAGAGACCGCAGCAGTTGGCAAAGAACTCAATCTGCGCGGCATGGAGTTTTACGTTCTCGGACGTGGTGGCCCACTTGGTGACTGCGACGGCGCAGCCCTTGCCGCAGCCTTCGGTTATTTCAAACCCGCAATGATCGGTGGCATCTGGGAAGATGCAAAAGCAAAGTGTGATCCTCGTAAAGCGGGACGCGCGCATCTTGAATGTGCAGCTGCACTTGGCCGTGCAAAGTTCACCGGCTTGCCAAATCTTGAGGCAATCGTCGCAACACTTGACGCAGTCAATAACGCAGCCGACCCTGACGGCCTCGGCTTGTATGCAGCCATGCGAACAGAAACCCTTGCAACTGATGCACCAGGTCGTGCAATGCAGTTGTTGGCTCTTATCCGTGAATTCCGTGGAGCTGCCCACCTCATTGCCTTGCGCGCAGCCGGGTTAGACACGAAGACTGCTCACCACATCAAGCGCCCAGACATGGTGCAGGCATTCGGTTACACACCTGAAGACGCACCGACAATCACTGATGCCACGCAGGCTCAAATGGTCGCTGCAGAAAAGTTGACTGACACACTCTGCGCACCTGCGTATGCCGTATTGGGCGAAGCTGAGCGAACCACTCTTGCAAATGGTGTTGCAGCTATGAAAGTTGCTCTCCAGGGCTAATTACTTCAGTTCTTCAGCAAGGTTTTTTGAAATCTTGCGGAATGCAGTTCCTACTGCTTTCACCTCTGCAGGTGTAAGTAAATCAATCATTAAACGACGCACTGTCTGAACATGTTCAGGAGCAACTGCATTTAATGTGGCCGTTCCTTTTGCAGTCATTTGCGCAAATGCCACGCGTCCATCGTCTGTTGACTGCACACGGGTCACCAACTTCTTTTTCAAAACGCCTTCCATTCGGCGGGTTAAACCGCCGCGTGTAAGACGCAATGCGTCAGCAAGATCAGACATGCGTAGTTGCTTTTCTGGGGCTTCCGACAACATGGCAAGCAATTGATAATCGCCAAGATCAAGGTCGAATGGTTCTAGCTCATGTTCGATAGCGCGCAATAGGTCGCCAGTGGTCTCAATGAATGAACGCCATGCCGTCATTTCAGCTGCAGATAGCCACTTCGTTGCCATAGGACGAATATACAGGAATTTGAAGATAGTTGCGTCCGCAACCATTTTGTGTATATACTTGCGGTCTCAACTATTTTCTACAAACGAAAGTGAGTCAACTATGGACATCGTCCTATTGATTGCCCGAATCCTGTTCGCTGGCATGTTCATCATGAGTGGTATCAACCACCTCACCAAAGCAGACGCCATGACTGGTTATGCCCAATTCAAGAAGGTTCCAGCGCCAAAACTGGCGGTACAGCTCTCAGGTCTCCTGCTTGCCCTTGGTGGACTTTCCATCGTCTTGGGTGTCTATGCAGACCTTGGCGCAATCGTCATCGCAGCTCTCCTTGTCATCATGGCAGTGAAGATGCATGACTTCTGGGCAGCAGATGCTGCTTCAAAGCAAACAGAAATGATCAGCTTTTTGAAGAACATCTCAATGGCCGGCGGAGCATTGTTCATCTTTGCAATCGCAGCACAGA
>JBBANJ010000035.1:0-8742 GCA_040402055.1 Ilumatobacteraceae bacterium | reverse complement strand
AAGAGTAAGTTTCTACCAATAGCTTCGCTAACCCATTCATGACAGGGAATAAAGATCCAGCAAGGCACATGTACAAAATCCCCAAAAAGGGCTTGTACAAAGTTTGAGAGTGATTTGATGATGGCAAGTTAGCCTATGTCTGACCGGTAACCTTTTGAAGTTACCAATTTATGCGCTATTGTGACAAAGAACAGCAAACCATCAATTAGCCCACTTAAACAACGCAACACCACGTACATTAGGGCAACCTAACTCGGAGGGTTTTTCCGTTCTCTTTTATGAAACTCTCATATGAAACTTCCTGCTCAAACAGAAACCATGGTTTGGAGTGCCGTCGCCGGCGCAGTTATTTTGTCTATCGTTGGCTTTAGCTTCGGAGGATGGCAAACGTCTAAGCAATCCCTCTCTTTAGGAGACGCTCGTGCGGTTAGCTAGGCGTCGGCGCTCTTGATCCACGGCGGTGGGCATATCTTCGATTTTTCCAAATTGCGCACCAAACGCAAACTGTTCATCGTCATCGAATAATTGGTTAGGGAAATAGCACACCGCAAATCGGTCCATCGCTGTCTCAATCGCAGCAAGTTCAGACGCGCTCAAAGGTTGGCGCAAATTCAAACCCTCTATGCGCGCACCAATGCTGGGATGCATTGGCGTCACTTTGAGCGCATCTATATAAAAAGGTGTGGCCTCTCGACGAAAACGCGCGTTGGTAGCAGTCAGTGGGTTGGACAATAATTGTGGAGTGTGTGTTTGCATAGTGGCATTCCAATACTTATAAGTCAATTCAATACAGTATTTACTTTTTCGCTAATTGTGACCAGCGTTCTATAGACTTGACTAACTCGGTCATATCGCGCTTCATACCATCATGCTTGCCCGCATGATTCCAAACTTGGCGCACCGTATTTCCAATCCACATCGGAACCCCTAGCGCTTCGCACTCTTCTACCGCCAAGCCGATGTCTTTGCACACACTTCCGACGGGGAAACCAAAATCAAAGGTACCAGGAAGCACTTGTTTCATAAACTTATCTTGCGAAGCGCTGCTGCGCCCACTTCCCGCATTGATAGCATTCATCATGATCTGCGGATCCAGACCGCCCTTAACACCAGCTACAAATGCTTCAGAAGTAATAGCAAATGCCGTGGAGGACAACATGTTGTTTAATAACTTTAGCAACTGCGCTTGACCAGGATCTGCCCCCACAATAAACAGTTTGCCAAAGCACTCCAACAAGGCTTGCACTTTTTCAACAGATTGCGTTTTTCCTGCCACCATGATTGATAAAGTGCCTGCTTTAGCACCTGCCGGACCACCACTAACAGGCGCATCAACCAAGTCAATGCCCTTAGCCAGCAAGCCCGCCGCCGCATGTTTCATGGCACGCGAACCGACGGTAGAAAGATCAACCACGGTCTTTGCCTTTTGACCAGCTACGATTCCACTTTCGCCCACCATCACCTCGGTAAATACCGCTGGACTAGGCAAACTCGTAAAAATAATATCCACCTGGTTGGCGACGTCTAAAGTACTTTGGGCCGCCTTCGCGCCTTCTTTGACCATAGCATTGACGGCGACGTCACTCACGTCAAACACCAGAAGGTCGTAGCCATGAGCCATCAGATGTTTCCCAATAGGGTGCCCCATCACCCCAACACCAATAAATCCAATGCTTACTTTTTTAGACATACTCTAAGTTCCTTTAACGCATGATTTTTCAAACACAATTTAACTAACGCATAGTTTCATACCGCAAGCCATCCGCCTTCTACTGGCAAGATAGCCCCCGTGATATCTCGTCCCGCAGGCCCGCATAAAAATACCAACATGTCTGCAATATGGGAAGCCTCTACAAATCGACCCGTAGGTTGTTTTCCTAATAAAAATAGTTGCGTCGCTTTTTCAATATCAAGCGACTCTTTTTCCATTAAAGCTTGTACCCGTTTTTCGATATCTGGGGTAAGAACCGAGCCAGGGCACAGCGCATTACAGGTAATGCCTTGGTGAATAGTTTCTATGGCTACTGCACGTGTCATACCCACCAAGGCTGTTTTGGTAGTGATGTAGTCCAAACGGTTGGCTACAGCTCGTGCGCTATACACAGAGGTCATATTAAAAATACGCCCCCATTCACGCGCACGCATGTGAGGGAGACTCATTTGTATGGCATGGAAGGCTGCCGTGACATTGACAGCTAATGCGTTATTGAGTGATTGGACGGGCAGCGATTCAATCGGTTCGAAATGACGCAAAACAGCGTTATTGACCAAAATATCAACGCCCCCAAAAGTTGCTCCAATTTTTTCGAACATGGCAGGGATACTTGTTTGAATCAGCAAGTCAGCTTTAAGGTATCGGGCTTGCACACCATATTCACGCTGTAAGTTATCAATATGGGTTTGCGCATCCTGTGGCGCATCGAGTCCATGTAAAACAATATTACATCCAGCGCGTGCTAAGGCATCTGCAATGGCTAGTCCTAATCCACCCGTGGACCCTGTCACCAGTGCCGTTTTGCCTTTCAAATGGGTACGGTTATGTTGCGCGTTTTCCATTAATTTTTCACTGCGGCTTGTAGCGATTTTTTAGTTTTCACAGATTTTCTAAACGAATCAGGTCTGTCAACACCGTGGCAGACTCTAATTCTTCAAAACGATGCGCCAAGTCCAAAAACGCCTCTACAGAAGACGCAGCCAGACCGCTTTGCGGTAATAAGATTCGGCATTTGTCATCAACATCTGTCCACGCAATGCCGCGTGCGCCTGAACCGCGAGGCGCCGAACAGGTGCTTTGTAGGGATTTACCATCGTTGAATTCAATCGTGATCGTTCCACCATGGCGGTGTGGAAAACGATCCGGCCAAGGGGGTGGATCTGGATCGAAGACGATACGCGGCAACATTAATGCGATATTCGGATCGCGCATTTTTTCAGGACTGAAATGGTCCCATCCAAATCGCCGGTCCACCAACGCCGCAGCAACAAAATAGGGGACGCTGTGCGCGGCACCAATCAAGTCATGGGGTTGTACTGCTTGGTTTTGCCACACTTTTAACTGCGGCGCCGTAATCGTGACACGTCGCACGGTATGGGGATCAATGTTGTGCGTTATGGCAGCCATCCAAGCAGCCTCGGCAATAGCATGGAAGGGATGCGCTCCTGGTATCAGTTTTATTGCCATATCCGTGACGATGTCCCATGAAGCACCTAAATCGCGCGTCACCTGATCAACGGCTTGTCCATTGAACGCGTCAAAAAACCCGCGCGGCGACTCCATCACCGCCAACTCAGATTTGAATCCCGCCTGCGCAGCTAATGCGGCCTGCACCCCCAACATAGCTGCCAACCCCGCATGGTATTCACGGGCACAACTGGTGTCGGCGGCAATCGCCATCCCGCCAACTGAGGTAGCGGCAATCGCAATCGCTTGGGCCATTTGCTCAGGCCCTAGACCTAACAACTTGGCGGAAGTCACGGCGCCACAAAAGACAGTCGAGACGGATCCATGAAAGCCACGCTGCATCCGCCCTGGTGTTAGCGCTTCATCGACACGTCCCGCAACCTCATACCCCAAAACCATGGCTGTCAAAATATCTTGACCCGATGTATGGAGCCTCTCGCCCATCGCCAAACCCACCGCTGTTGCAATGGTTCCAATATGCGCAATGCTACGCATATCGCTGTCATCTGATGCAGCAGCGTCACTCGCCATCGCATTGACGCGTGCAACACGGTCGACAGACAAACGTCCGTTTCCAAACCAGACGCTTGCACTTGGTTCGCCACCTAATGCCTGCTCTAGGTGCCGCACTTGCCGCGCAGACTCAATACCGAACCCGACGGCCGCACTCGCAAGCGTACTGACCAAGCTCATTTTGGCGCGCTCTAGCGCCAATACAGGTAGATCGGTGGAATGTGTCTGGGCTACAAAAGCACCCAGCGTTTCAGCAATCGTGCCCATCTCAGATGCAATTCACAAGCGACTCACGCCTTTTTGTCGTTCGCGTCAAACACTTCACGTGCAATTCGGAAAGAATCGATAGCCGCCGGGACTCCTCCGTAAATGGCCACTTGTAAAAAGACTTCACGTATCTCTTCTTTGGTCACGCCATTGCGCAAGGCGCCATTTATGTGCAGCTTGAGCTCGTGTGGACGATTCAAGATACTGATCATGGCCAAGTTGAGCATGCTGCGTGTTTTGCGTGGCAGGTCTTCGCGCCCCCACACAGCGCCCCAGCAGTACTCCGTCACTAGCTCTTGCATGGGCATGTTGAAGCTATCGGCAGCGGCGATAGATTTGTCGACATATTCAGCCCCTACCACCGCTTTTCTAATTTCGAGCCCGCGCTTAAAAAGTTCTGTTTCACTCATGATGCATCCTTTAAAAAGTTAAAAAAATTACCCACGTACCTCAACACCTGCCCATGATTCCAAGACTTTGACGACATCAGAGAAGTCTGCGTCCTTGCCACAGACAGCTAAGGTAATGGACATCAACTCACGCACAGCCGACCCCACCACCATGGGAACCCCAATGTACTCAGCTTCTTCTACGCACAGGCGCACATCTTTGTACGCAAGTGCTGCAGCAAACCCCACATCAAATGTGCGAGGCAAAACACACCGAGGAAATTTGTCAGCCGAGGCTGTGTTTCTCCCGGAGCCCGCGTTGATGACATCGAGCATGATTTTTGGATCAACACCCGCTTTGACACCCATCACAACCGCTTCAGAAGTTATGGCCACCGCGGCTACTGACATGATGTTGTTGGCCAACTTAACTGTTTGCGCTTGCCCAGCTTTTTCACCCAAGTAAAAAGTTTTACCAAAGATGGCCAAGGTGCTCTCTAAATCATCAAAGTGGCTTCTAGGGCACGACACCATCACTGCCAGAGTGCCTTTGACAGCCCCCATCACACCCCCACTGACAGGTGAGTCAACATACACAATGTCAGCTACCTGTAATGCTTTACACACCGCTGCTGCGGCACGCGGGCCAATAGTCGAGAGATCCACTACACGCTTGACCTTGCCTCCCTCGATCAAGCCACCAGACTGCAAACACACCGCATCCACAATCTCAGGTGTTGGCAAACTCAAGATAACGGTCTCTGCATGATCAGCCACCTCTTTCACTGAGGCCATGCGTTTGGCTCCGGCAGAGACCATGTGGGCAAGTGCAGCTTCATCTCGGTCGAAGACATACACCGTATGGCCTGCTTCCATGAGTCGCTTACTCATAGGGGCACCCATTTTTCCTAATCCAATAAATCCTAAAGCTGGTTTTGACATAAACGTATCCGTTCAAGAATAAGGCCAAATGGCCGGGAATTAGTTAGCAGGCTTAATGCCGATGGCCTTGATCAAACTTGAAATGCGTTCGCTGTCTTGCTCAAGCAATTTACGAAATGCATCGGGACCCCGCTCTGCCATAGGCGGTGTTTGTGAAGCCAGCTGTTTCTCCACGCGGTCTTTGAACTCGGGGCTATCTATAACCTGTGACAAGGCCGCCGCGAGTTTGTCTAAAACAGGACGAGGCGTGCCTTTAGGCGCCACCAATCCATTCCATATACGCAAGTCGAACTGCGGAATTCCACCTTCTGCAAACGTGGGGACATCGGGCAACTGGGGAAGACGTTGCGGTGACGATACGGCAATCGCACGAATTCTTTTATCTGCATTTAATGGCATGATGGTGACGGTTTGGTCAATGATTCCATCGATCACACCACTCATTAAATCAACCAAAGCGGGCCCTGTTCCACGGTATTGCACCAAGGTTGCATCCACCTTATTCATATTTAGAAACAAAGCCTCAGCCAAATGCGCGGTAGTACCAGGCCCACCAGATCCAAAGTTGGCCTTGCCCGGATTACGTTTTAAGTAGTCCATTAATGCAGGAAGGTCCTTAATGCCACTGGCATTGCTGACGGCCATGACCATCGGTACAGTGGCCACAGTTCCAAGGGGCGCCAGATCTGTCAGTGGATCGAAATTACCCTTGGGATACAAGTGCGGAATGATGAGCAAGGACTGGTTGCTGAAGTTCAGCGTGTAGCCGTCAGGCTCTGCTTTGAGCAAACGCTGGAATCCGACCAAGCCACCGGCCCCCGTAACGTTTTCAACAATGACCGACTGCTTGAGCGTGGTGCTCAAACCCAAGGCCACTTGCCGCGCCAGGGCGTCGAGCGTTCCACCAGGCGCGACTCCCACAATGATGGTGATTTGTTTGCTTGGAAAGGTTTGCGCCCCTGCCAGCGCAAATACCAAGGCCGTCACTAAACCTACGACTAGTTGGCGCAACATGTTTTATCTCCGTTGTTTTTTGCTTCCGTATCATCTTAGTCTTCTGGTGAATTTCCTGCTACGCGTATTTCCACATACCAGAACTACGATTCACGCATAATGAGTAGCTGACCTATGGAGCTAGACCAACTTAAAACATTTTTGACCGTAGCCGAGCTCGGTACCTTCTCTCGCGCTGCCATTCGACTATCGAGTACGCAACCTATGCTGAGCAGAAAAATTAAATTACTCGAGTTGGAATTAGGTACAGAGTTATTTCACCGTACAGGCCGCGGCGTCGTATTGAGCGAAGGGGGTAAGTTACTGGAGCAATATGCCCGAGGGATCTTAGATACTGCTGAGAGCGCCAAAACAGCCATTCAAGCCTTAGGCGCTTCACCCGTAGGACAAGTCACCATTGGTATGCCCTCCTCCATCGCAACCGTCTTGGCAATTGAGTTAGTCCAAGAATTTCGTCGGGCTTTTCCCAACGTCTCACTCAAAGTGATGGAGGGTTACAGCGGCCACGTACTCGAATGGTTGACCACCGCACGACTAGATGTGGCTGTTTTGTATGACACCCCTAACCTCAAAGGCAAGACGCTGAGGACAGACCCCATACTAAGTGACGAGCTATTTCTTATTGGCTCGCCCAAAGACCCGTCGCGCATAGGTAGTGGCCCTGTTCAATCCGCCCGTTTGGCTGAAATACCGTTGGTCTTACCTAGCCGTCCGCATGGCATCCGCATCTTGGTAGATGAAGCAATGGATCACAACGGACTCACAGCCAATGTTCAGATGGAAATAGACGCCATGCATTCCATGATTGCTCTGGCAGAAAGCGGGCTTGGCTATACCGTGCTCTCTTATTCCAGCGTGCGGGATTTAGTCATTGCAAAGAGGGTGCGCATCTGGCGAATTGTTGAACCTGTTATCACCCGATCGTTGGTGATTACCACCACCAACCAACGCCCTTCTACCAAACCTGGGCGCGATCTCACCCGTATTTTTCAGGAATTGATCAATTCGCATGTGAGAGATGGCAGGTGGGCCCCGCCTTAAGAGAGCAACTCGAACTAGCCCCATTTGATAGCCCGGCCAGCAGAATGCCAGCCCTATTAACTCTTGGAGCTAGGGTAATCCTTCTGCGCAACGGCTTCTGCCCAATTGGTTTTTCCAATAGAGGTTGCGGTATGAATCATGTAGCTACCTTCCGCCGCACCATGCCAATGTCTTTCATGCGGAGCAATCCACACCATATCGCCGGTACGAATTTCTTGAGGTGCCTCGCCCTCTAAACAAATCCAGCCACTACCTGCAGTCACATTGAGCACCTGTCCTTGATCATGGGTATGCCAATAAGTACGCGCCCCTGGCGAGAAAAATACATTGTTAATCGTCACATTGTCGGTCGCCGGCATGACCGGATCTGCCCACACGCTTCCGGTAAAGGTGGGACCCCGTTGTTCGGACAATGCCCCCTGTGTTCTGCCATAGAAAACTTTCATTGCTTCGCCTTTCTATTCAAGATTTCAAACGTACACCGCCAGAGACATCGCCAATCGCGTCAACGACGCGATTGCTAATCAAGTCACCGTAACCCAGAGCTGTCCCTAGTCCAAAACTTGCCATAGGACCAGCAGCATTCAGGGACACGACACCGAGTTCACGGATCAAATCCACATAAAGCACCACGTCCTTGGTCATGAGTTTTCCCGTCAAGCCACCCTCAAGGTAATCGCCATCCACGATGCGTGGAAAACGATTCAAGGTAGCAAAGTTGACGCCACTGCTGCTGTTGAGCACATCGAGCAAGAGATGCAAGTCCAGTCCCGCTTTCTTGCCCGCCACCATCACTTCCGCTGAGGCAGCCAAGCTCACGGCATTGAGAAAATTATTCAGCAATTTCGTGGTGTGCCCTGCTCCACTAGCACCCATATAAGCCACTTTGGTAGAGAAAGGCGCGAACACCTCCTTCAGGCTGTCAACGACAGTCGCGTTGCCGCCCACCATCAAAGTCAAGGTTCCCTTTTCAGCTGCTGCAGCACCGCCTGAAATCCCTGCATCGATATAAGACGCGCCCATATCCGCAAAACTTTGGGCGATACGCTGCGTGGAGTTCACCGAGGCAGTACTGAGGTCAACATAGATTTGGCCTGCTTTGGCATTCCTCAAGAGTCCCTCTTTCCCTTGCACAACAGCCTCCACCACATGGCTATCAGGAAGTGACATCAAAACAATGTTCGATTGCTCGGCAACCTCAACCAATGAACGGGCCGCTTGCGCCCCACAGGCCTCAGCGCGTCCCGGAACTGCATCTGATCCAAGCACCACAAATCCGGCATCCACCAAACGCCGCGCAATACGGCCTCCCATATTGCCCAAGCCAACAAATCCAATTGGTTTTTTATGCATCCCAAGGTACTCCACCTGCATAGGTCATATAAGTTGCGCTCG
>JBBANJ010000034.1:0-10021 GCA_040402055.1 Ilumatobacteraceae bacterium | reverse complement strand
AACCGTTGTTGTAGTTGTAGTAGTCGTGGTTGTAGTTGTAGTGGTCGTAGTTGTGGTCGTTGTTGTTGTTGTTGTAGTGCCAACAGCAATTCCCTCATACTTAACTACATTGTTTGAACCTTGGTTAGCAACGAACAATGTGCCAGCATCGTCAACAATGATGCTGTAGGGGCTCAAACCAGCAACACCTAACGAAGCGACGACTCCGTCCGGAGTGATTTTGTAAACCACACCGTCACCCGGTGTCGCAACAAAAACATTGCCGGCTCGATCAGTTGCTATGGGCCACGGGCTTGAAGGCAAAGTTGCAAATGTGCTGCTTGTTCCGTTAGGTGAAATCCTGCTGACTGTATATCCCGATACGTTTGACACGTAAACATTTCCTGAGCGGTCAGCAGCTAGTCGCCCGGGATTTGGACTTGACGATCCAAATGTTGTGCTAACTCCGCTTGGCGTCACTTTTGTAACTGTATTGCCGCTGTAATTCACTGCATAAATGTTTTCTGCCGTGTCAAGTGCAAGTGTGACCGTGTGTGTGCCCGCGTTAGCAAATGTTGTGCTGGCTCCGCCTGGAGTGATTTTGGTGATGTTGCCACAATCGCGATTTGCTGTGTAAACGTTGCCGGCCGAGTCAACTTTAATGTCACGCGGATTGCCACAGGTTGAGCCAAGTATCGAACTTGATCCATCTGCCGCGATTTTTGAAACGTTATTTGTACGGCCAGAGTTGACTGTGTAGACATTGAAATTCTGGTCAACAGCAATAGCCCAAGGTCCGTTAACAACAGTGCCATATGTCGAACTCACACCACTCGGCGTGATCTTCGAAACCGTGTTTGTCCCATTATTAGCGGTGTAGATGTTTCCGAGGGAGTCAATGGCAATTCCATACGGTGATGCTCCTGTTGTCCCGTGAACAGTAAAACCTGTTGCCGCGGCTGTTGCCGCTGAAGACGAGATTGAAGGCGCGATTGATGCACCAACCAGAGTGAGTGATAACAGCAGTGAAGCGAGGCGAGGTTTCGTAACAGAAGGCATGGGAACTCCAGAAGAATCAATGTGATGTTGTATTACATTGAATGTAGTATGACCTTACATATTTGGCAGTAACTTGTCAAGTGAATTTGCGGGGTTAAAAAGGGGCGTACAGTTGGAACCAATGGCTAAGAAGACGAATTCGAAGCCAGTTCGAGTGGGACGCGAAGAAGCTAGTGATCGATTAGTTCAGGCGGTTATTTCCCTTCTCGACACAACACCAATGAATGAACTCTTGGTGGACCTCATCACTGAGAAGGCTGGCTTGGCGAGTGGTCACGTATTGGTGCACCGTTACTTCGGGTCGCGACTTGACCTGTTGTCAGAAGTGGCGCACGTACTGGCTGGGCAGATGATCGATGGGTTGCGCGCAAACGTTGAGACACTAATAAATGATCCGGCGGATCCCATTGTATTTCTGACGGCTTACGGCCCTTCCATCGGTGTCTTTCAGAAGCGTGCGCTGGCGGTAAGTGAATTGATACTCCATGGTTTCTCGCCGGAAATTCATTCTGCTGACATGAAAGAGATTCTTGATGCAGTCCAAGCAATGATGGAGTTACGCAATCTTCCGCCACGTGCTGCCCGTGCTACTGCACTTAATGTGCTGACTTTGATCACAATGGAGACGACGCATAGCGGGTGGATGGGTGCGACTCAAGCTGACAGAGATGATTTGCGTAGCATGACATTTATGGAAATTGGTTTGGCTTCTCAAGTTTCTGAGATGCTCGGTTGGAAGTAGGAACAAAATGACGAACGAATGGGCACGCCCTGTTGTGTATTTTCAGATTGAAGCACTGAATATTGATGTACTCGAGCCGTTTTATCGCCAGATGTTTAATTGGGATATCAGTGAAGGTTTTCTTCGTCAGATTCCTACAGGCATTGGTGGCCCGGAAAATGGCATTGGTGGCCACATGAGTCAAGGCACTCGTGGTGGAGTCACGCTCTTTATTCAAGTAAAAAATGTTGAAGCGTCACGCGCGCTGGCAGTGTCACTTGGTGGCACGTTGACATCGGAACCGTTTCAGATTCCTGGCCGTGCGTTGATCGCAGGTATTGAAGACCCTGAAGGTAACCCAATTACGTTGGTGCAGCAGTAATTACAGCAGTGAATACACCGCAACACTGCGGCTTGATTCAGTAATTGCAGCACTCCACGTAGCTACAACAGCATCGGTATTTTTGTAATACAAGCTGTCGGCTTGTGATGCTTCACCGAACAAGGTGATCACTGCGTACGTACCATCTTCTGCGCGTGCAGTCGTGCGTCGTGCAAGACCTGGACGATTCACGTAGCACCATTCCTGCATCTGCTCATCAAGAGCACGAAACGCAGGCGCGTCAACGCCCGCTGCCAGGGTGAATGTTTCTACTTCAAGAACAGCCATGAGAATCTCCGATGAAAGTAGTGCGCCCTCTGGGGATCGAACCCAGGACCTGCGGATTAAGAGTCCGTTGCTCTACCAGCTGAGCTAAAGGCGCGTTACGAGGAACAACACTAGGCGACAAGGCCAAATGTTCCCCTATGAGGATTTCGTGCCGCCGGTATCGAAATTGATACCGGCCCACGATTTGGGGTGAACGAGGGGATTCGAACCCCCGGCCTCTAGGACCACAACCTAGCGCTCTAACCAACTGAGCTACGCCCACCATGCGTGTAACAAGTGTGCCATGTAGAGAGCACAGTCCCAACTTCATTAGGGAAACAAGGTTTTCTCGCAGGCTCTGAAAAAGGCGAGTAGCATGGGTTTAACCGCTAATCGGGGTGATATCAATGTCAGCAACGAATCCCACGTTGCACCACAACTTGGCAGACAGAGCCAAGCAAATTACGCAACGTGAGTTGCGTACATACGTCGAAAAAACGCCTGGTTCCCAGGCCGCCAACGCGAGGGCAAAGAAGGTGCTTCCCCTCGGTGTGCCATCAAGTTTGCAGGCGTATGACCCACACGCAATCGTTATCGCCAAGGCACAGGGTGCCTGGATGACTGACGTTGACGGAAACAAACTTATTGACTTCAGCATGGGCTTTGGTGCGCTCTTTGCTGGTCATGTGAATCCACTCGTTCGAAAGACAATCGAGACCCAACTCGATAGCGGAACATTGTTTGTTTCACCAGCTGAGATAACTGCAGATGTTGCGGAGTTGTTGCGTGATCGCTTTGGTTTGCCCATGTGGCGATTCACGAACTCAGGAACTGAATCAACCATGGATGCCATTCGTGTTGCGCGGGGTGTTACTGGCCGCGACAAAATTGTCAAGGTTGAAGGCGGATATCACGGTCACCACGACGTTGTGATGGTGTCCCAGAAGCCAGATCTTCGTTTTGCAGGACCTGCAGATAATCCGTTGTCTGTGCCATCAAGTGCCGGTGTTACCGATGCTGTCGTGCGCGACACAATTGTGATTCCGTTCAATGATGCAGAGGCTTTAGAGCGTGCATTATCTAGAAACGATGTTGCTTGTTTCATTGTTGAACCTGTCATGGAAAACATTGGTATTTGTTTGCCGCAACCCGGTTATTTGGAAGATGTTCGACGCATTACGCGCGAGCATGGCACCATGTTGATTTTTGATGAAGTGAAGACCGGTATTACTGCTGGTTGGGGCGGAGCAGCAGGGGCACTTGGTGTTCAACCAGACATGATTTGTTTGGCAAAGAGCATCGGCGGCGGTTTGCCTGTTGGCGCATTTGGCGGAACGCTTGAGTGCATGCAGCAGATCGAAAGCGGCAGGGTTGTTCACGTTGGTACGTACAACGGCAATCCACTTGTTATGGCTGTTGCAAAAACAGTTCTTGCTGATGTCTGTACACAAGAAGTAACCGCCGCAACTGTGGCGCGTAATGCACTCTTGGTTGAAGCATGTGGTTCCATCATCGAGAATTCAGATTTACCAGCGCACACGGTGCAGTTTGGTGCCAAAGGCTGCATCACTTGGTCAACAGAACCAGTAAAGAACTATCGCGATTACAAAGCAACAGACTTTGACATTGCATATGCGCAATGGATTCACGGCATTAACCGGGGAATCATTCTTCCACCAGGTCTTGATGAACAATGGCTAGTCTCTGTCATGCACACCGAAGAAGAAGCTCTTCAATACGCCACTATTTTCGGAGAATTTGTTGACGAACTCACTGCATAGCCAGAAGACACCAGGACTAATGAAGAAACTTCTTCGCGGTCTCTTGCGTCAGTGCGCATGGTGTGGTGGCAAAGGTGCATTTTTTACAACGTGGTACACGAAAGCTGATCATTGCCAAACGTGCGGCCTTAGTCGCGAACGTGGCTATGAAGGTTTCGAATTAGGCGCAGCCACCATGGGTGTTTTCATGACCTTTGGTTCGATCATTGCGTGGATGATTATTTCAGTGGCCACCGGAGTCGCTCTGGTGCCTCTTTTGTTAATCGCTGGCACTTTGGCTGTCTGTGTCCCCAGTCTTGGGTACCCAATGACCTACACAATCTGGTTCGCAATTGACATCACGTTCCGTGCGCCATCCGCCGAAGATTTCGCTCAAGCCCAAGTGTGGCTTGATAATCGCGCCTCGGCCTAGCCGAATCCTGAGGGTGTTTCGCCCTTGCCAATAGGGGGATTGCCTCGTACACATGAAATTGGGCGACAATGCTTGACCGAACAGGTGTTCGTAGTTACAGTGTTGTTGTTCGAACACACCCATTACGTACAGTCCGTCATTCCAACAGCAACCGCTAGCGGAAAACCCGAAAGGCACTCACATGACCACTCCAAGCCCAGAACGCGATAAGGCCCTTGATGCGGCTCTCGCCCAGATCGATAAGCAATACGGAAAAGGCTCCATCATGCGCATGGGGGAAAAGAGCTCGATGACCATCCAGTCGATTCCGACAGGTGCATTGCCTCTTGACCTTGCACTCGGAGTTGGCGGTTTACCCCGTGGCCGTGTTGTTGAAATCTACGGACCAGAATCCTCTGGTAAGTCAACTCTTGCCATGCACGTTGTTGCAGAGGCCCAGCGCAATGGCGGCATCTGTGCCTACATCGACGCTGAGCACGCCATGGACCCTGTGTACGCAAAAGCTATTGGCGTTGACATTGATCAGTTGTTGATCTCACAGCCAGACACCGGTGAGCAAGCTCTCGAAATTGTTGACATGCTTATTCGCTCTGGTGCACTTGACGTAGTTGTCATCGACTCAGTTGCTGCACTTACTCCACGTGCTGAAATTGAAGGCGACATGGGTGATAGCCACATGGGTCTTCAGGCTCGTCTTATGAGTCAGGCATTGCGCAAGCTCACCGCCAACCTCAACAAGTCAAACACTGTGTGTATTTTCATCAACCAGTTGCGCGAAAAGATCGGCGTTATGTTCGGTTCTCCTGAAACAACACCTGGTGGTCGCGCACTCAAGTTCTACTCATCAGTTCGCCTTGACATTCGTCGTATCGAATCAATCAAAGATGGTGCCGAAGTCGTGGGTTCACGTACTCGCGTCAAAGTGGTGAAGAACAAAGTTGCACCGCCTTTCCGTCAAGCCGAGTTCGACATTATGTACGGTCACGGCATCAGCCGCGAAGGTGCATTGCTCGACCTTGCAGTTGAAATGGCAATTGCCAAGAAGTCCGGCGCATGGTTCACCTATGAAGGTGAGCAGATGGGCCAGGGACGTGAGAACGCAAAGAACTTTTTGCATGATCATCCTGAGATCATGATGGACATGGAACAAAAAATCCGTGCCATCGCCGGTCTCGATGGTCAAGAAGACGCGGAGTTCTCTGCCAAAGACGAAGAGCCGATCGAACTCGATTAGTTCTTCGCACAACCGAGCTGCCGCTTTCTTACAAGGGCCGAGTCCTCTCCCAGGGACTCGGCCCTTTGGGATGTACGGGTCGGTAGCCTTCGTGAAGTGACCGGAGTACAGCCAACTTCATATGTAGTGCACACGTTTGGGTGCCAGATGAACGCGCACGACTCCGAACGTATTTCGGGTCTTCTTGAAGCCGACGGTATGGAGCGGGTCGAAACCGACGATGAGGCCGATGTCGTTGTCTTGAACACGTGCTGCATTCGTGAGAATGCAGATAACAAGCTGTATGGAACTCTTGGTCATCTGCGCAAGTGGAAGGCCGCAAAAGAAGGTCGCCGCATTGTGATTGGCGGGTGCTTGTCGCAGAAAGACAAAGATGTCGTAGCGGAAAAGGCTCCGTGGGTCGACGTGGTGATGGGTACGCACAATGTGCATCGCACTACAGAATTGCTGAACCATTCCATTGAGCACGGACCGATCACTGAAATTCTTGATGAAGCGGTTCTTGATGACTACACCTTGTTTCCTAGTGCGTTACCAGTTCGTCGCGAGACCACATACAACGCGTGGGTAACCATTCAGATCGGGTGCGATAACTCGTGTGCCTATTGCATCGTGCCGGCTGTGCGTGGCCGTGAAATTAGTCGTCCGTTTGCTGATGTCATTGGGGAAGTGGCGCAGTTAGCTTCAACAGGAGTCACGGAAGTGACATTGCTTGGCCAGAATGTGAATAGTTACGGACGCGACATCACGTTGGCGGAACGTCAAGCAGGTTCTGACGGTCGCGTGCAACCATTGTTTGCCGACTTGTTGCGGGCAGCAGGAGATGTCGAAGGAATTCGCCGAGTGCGGTACGTCAGCCCGCATCCGAAAGACATGCGCGTTGATGTTTTGGAAGCCATGGCGAACACGCCAGCAGTCTGTGAGCACTTGCACTACCCACTGCAGTCAGGTTCAGATCGTGTGTTGTCATTGATGCATCGCGGATACACCGCGGCGCGTTACATGGAACGACTTGCAGATGCGCGACGACTGATTCCCGACCTGTCAGTTACAACCGACATCATTGTTGGGTTCCCTGGGGAAACAGAAGCGGATTTCCAGTGCACTTTAGAAATTGCAGCCGAGGCGATGTTTGACAACACGTTTGAATACATCTTTTCGCCACGTGAAGGCACACAAGCAGCAGACATGTCAGAACATTTCATTGACCATGCCATTGTGTCTGACCGTTTTGATCGTCTGAAGATTGTGGTTGAGCACTCGGCTCTTATCAAACACGAAGCACGTATTGGGCGTATCGAAGAAGTAGTGGTGCAAGGTCCTAGTCGCCGTAACCCCAATGTGTATTCGGGTCGTACTCGTCAATACAAGTTGGTGCACTTCAGTTCCGATGTCGCGCTTCGCCCTGGTACATACACCACGGTGGAAATCACCAAGGCAGCACCACATTTCCTCACTGGTTTCTTAGTAGAGGTTCTACAAATGGCGACGCACAAAATCCGCATACCTGTGGTGTCGGTATAACTGCATGACCATTCGTAAGTCAGTTGTTGTGCTTGGGTCAACAGCAAGTGGGAAAAGTGATGCAGCAATGACTGCAGCTGCACTTCAGCCAAAAGGTTCAGTGCATGTCATCATTGCGGACTCAATGCAGGTGTACAAGCGAATGGATATCGGTACTGCAAAGCCATCGCTTGCAGACCAGGCCTTGATTCCTCATCATTGTCTTGATGTGGCTGAACCGAACACGCGACATACGGTGGCTCAGTACGTTGAAAACGTGGCAGCTGCCCGCATGGCAATTTCTGATGCTGATGCATCTGAATTGATTGTCGGTGGAACTGGTTTGTATGTCACTGCCATTGTTGACGGGCTAGATATGCCAGGTGAATTTCCAGAGATTCGAGCAGAGTTGGAAGCGAACGAAGATACTGAGGCGATGTTTGCCCAGTTGTTCGCGCTCGACCCTGAAGCAACCACAAAAATGGATCCAAATAATCGCCGTCGGCTGATTCGCGCTCTTGAAGTGTGTTTGGGTAGTGGTGAAAAGTTCAGTTCATTCGGCGAAGGAATCGGTTCATACAGTCCAACAGCAACAACACTGATTGGACTGCGTTGGGATCGCGACGTTCTTCGCGCACGAATCGCCCAGAGGGTGAACATCATGATGGAGCGGGGACTAGTTGAAGAAGTTCGTTCTCTCTTGGCTGAACCAAATGGTCTGGCGTTTACTGCTCGACAAGCTCTTGGGTACAAGGAAATGATTGAACACCTCGAGGGTCGCTGGTCGCTAGACGAAGCGGTGGCCGCCACCATTCTGCGCACCCAGCAATTTGCTGTTCGCCAAGACCGTTGGTTTCGCCGTGACCCACGAGTTCAATGGGTCGACGTTCATGAGGACCCCATTGAAGAAGTCACCCCTGTGGTGGCGGCTGCCTTGGAATAGTGTCTGTACCAATGCACGTTTTGCTCTCCAAACACCATGGCCTCGGCAATGACTTTCTTGTGTACGACATGGCACAGGGCGATCAGTCGAATTGGCCACATTTGGCACAGCAGTGGTGCGAGCGTTCGACCGGTGTAGGTGCAGATGGCTTGTTGTTGCTGACAATTGTCGACAACACAAAACTTGGTATGCGTTTGTATAACGCTGATGGAAGTATCGCCGAAATGAGTGGCAATGGAATTCGTTGTTTAGTGCAAGCTGCACACTTCACTTTGAAGGGCGTTGCTGGAACTGTGTACGACGTGTCAACTGACGCAGGTTCGCGCGAAGCAGTAGTTACTAGCGAATGGGATGACGACACCATTCACATCAGTGTTGACATGGGTTACGTGGAAGATCTTGACGAGCCGCATAATTGGGCGACGTTGCAATGTGACCCAATGCGTCCGGTGCGCCACGTATCGCTTGGGAACCCGCACTCGGTAGTGGGCGTTGAAGAAGTTGGAGCAGTAGACCTAGTGCAGCTTGGTTCATTGGTGCCTCACATCAACTTGGAAATCATCGAACCAGGCCCTGAGACGAACGCAATCACTATGCGCGTGCACGAGCGCGGTGCAGGCATCACGCGTGCGTGTGGAACTGGTGCGTGTGCTGCAGCTGAAGCAGCCTTGGTGTGGGGGCTAGTTCCGCGTTCGGTGGAACATGTTGTTGTGCACATGGATGGCGGAGACGCTCGCGTGCGCATTTCTGATGATCGGCGCGCCACATTGATTGGTCCAGCTGTGTTCATTGCCAGCGTTTCGGTTCATGCATGAGTAACCCGTACCAAGAGGCGCTCGGTGCGACTCTTATCGAGCGCACGTTTCGGGAACGCATCGTGTTGGTCGGTGTCACTATGGGTGGACAAACAGATGATGAAACCGAAGAAGGTCTTGATGAACTTTCGTTGCTGATTGATACGGCGGGCGCAGACGAAGCTGCACGGGTAACGCAACGTCGTGATTCTCCTGATTCGACGTTTTACATCGGCAAAGGAAAAGTTGATGAATTGAAAGAAGTGTGTTTGGCTCTTGATGCAGACACCGTGGTATTTGATAACGAATTATCGCCTGGTCAGCAGTACAACTTAGAAAAGGCTCTGGGGCGAACAGCTCTCGACCGCACTGCAGTCATTCTTGACATCTTCGCTCAGAATGCGCACACGCTAGAAGGTAAAGCACAAGTCGAATTGGCCATGTTGCGTTACCGGTTGCCGCGTTTGCGTCGTGGTGCAAAAGCAGGTCTCTCGCAGCAGGGTGGTGGAATTGGTACTCGTGGACCTGGTGAAACTCGTCTCGAAGTTGACCGTCGTCGCATCATGCGTCGCATTACAAAGTTGGAACAAGATTTAGTTGCACTGCGTCACACGCGTCAGACACAGCGAAAGAGTAGGGGCCGCAGTGGTCTTGCGTCTGTTGTCATCGTTGGCTACACAAACGCCGGAAAATCAACATTGTTGAATTCACTCACACGAGCTGGTGTGTTGGTTGAAGACAGATTGTTTGCAACTCTCGACCCCACCACGCGGCGCTTGTCGTTACCCGGTGGAGAACCAGTGCTTCTCACAGACACTGTTGGGTTTATTCGTCAATTGCCCCACGGACTCATCGAGTCGTTCAAGAGCACATTAGAAATCGCAGCAGAAGCTGACATGTTGGTGCACGTTGTTGATGCAAGTGCAGTTCACCCTGAGCAGCAAAT
>JBBANJ010000033.1:2969-10431 GCA_040402055.1 Ilumatobacteraceae bacterium | reverse complement strand
CGCACGCAGTGCGACGCCAGGCACCTGATGCTTTGTTTCACACAGATGCTGTGCAGGCGGCGTGTTGGATTGACTTGCGAACTGTGTGGTCGCATGTTGATTGCTTAACGTTGTCGGCCCATAAATTTGGCGGTCCAAAAGGAATGGGAATCATGGTGTTGCGTGAAGGCGCAACACTGGAACCACTTATTTTGGGTGGGGGACAAGAGCGTGATCGCCGTAGTGGCACGCACAACGTTGCAGGCATTGTGGGTACTTCAATTGCGCTGTCATTGACTGATCAGAATCGCACATCTGAAGTAACCAGAATTGGCATGTTGCGTGATCAGCTGATTGACGGAATCACATCGCGAATCGAATGTGCCACCGCAACTCTTGAACCAGGCGCTGGTATTGCTGGCACGGCTCATGTGTGCCTAGAGAATCTTGAGAGCGAATCATTGTTGTACCTCTTAGATGAGGCGAGAGTTTGTGTGTCTGCTGCGTCGGCGTGTGCAAGTGGAGCCATGGAGCCATCGCATGTACTGGCAGCTATGGGAGTATCGCGTGGACGCATTAAAGGCTCATTGCGTTTCAGTCTCGGGCACACCACTTCTGAAAGTGATGTTTCTGCTGCAATCGATGCAACAATTGCGGCGGCAGCACGACTGGGGGCGGTGACATCATGAAAGTACTTTTGGCTATGTCTGGTGGCGTTGACTCATCGGCTGCAGCGTTAGTTCTGCGCGACCAAGGTCATGACGTTGTCGGAGTCACCATGCGTTTGTGGGGCGGTGAAAGCGACACAGGTTGTTGTTCAGTGTCAGATGTTGACGATGCTCGCAGAGTGGCGCAGCAAGTTGGCATTGACCACCTGGTATTCAATTTTTCAGAAGAATTCAATGAACATGTAGTTGAGCCATACGTGGCGTCACATGTGCAAGGAACAACTCCGAACCCATGTATTGAGTGCAATCGACATTTGAAGTTCGACAAACTTATTGAACGTGGTCGCGCGTTGGGCTTTGATGCAGTCGCTACAGGGCATCATGCACGCGTGGTTGATATTGATGGCACCTTGCGGTTAGCACGTGGTGCAGATGCTGCGAAAGATCAGAGCTACGTGGTGCACATGTTGTCTGCTGAAGATCTGGCCTATGTCATGTTCCCAGTTGGTCACATGCAGAAATCAGATGTGCGCGAATTGGCAACTTCAGGTGGTTTACGCACTGCTGCAAAACCTGACAGTCAAGATGTGTGCTTTATTGGCACCACCATTGGCCGTGCTGGTTTCCTAGAGCCACGCCTTACCTTCAATGCGGCAACAGTTGTTGATGGAACCGGTACGCAAGTTGGCGAAGTGCCAGCAGTTGAGTTGGTAACACTTGGCCAGCGTCGCGGGCTTGGTCTTGGTGGTGGCGACAAGCGCTACGTGGTGGCCGTTGATGTGCCGTTACGACGTGTCGTTGTCGGAGACGAAGCAGAGCTGTTTATTTCGCACACATCTATTGGCACTTTGTCGTGGCCATATTCAACCGATGTGTCCACCATTTCGTCTCGTGAAATTCTGGTGCAGGGAAGTGCTCACGGCGAACGCTCTGCTGGCACTCTCACGGTCACGGGTGATACTGCAGTAATTGCGTGGTCGCGGCCAACTCGCCGTATTTCACCAGGGCAAACAGTTGTCTTTTATGATTCCACGGACATGGTCGTCCTTGGTGGCGGAATAGTTACTGAGTAATTGCTGATAGCGCAGCATTTAATCTGCGCGGGGCAATACAGAACATTTTTACGTGCAGCACTTCTGTAGTTCCTAAAGTTTTTGCAGTAATTGCTGACAGCACAACTTTGTCGGCCTCTGTTAACGCAACTGTGAGGCGGCCGCCGAATACTCCACCTGTGAGGTCTGCTGCTTCGCCGACTTCAGATGTGCGAGTAACTGACAATATTTTTTCTGAGTGCGACATGATTGTTTCGTGCAAGACCAAATGATCGTGCACCACAATGCCAACGGGAACCAGAACTAACCAACGGCGCGCGAGACGGTGAAGCCGTTGTGGAATGGTTCGCGAGAGGAGAATTCCGATGGCAACGAGTATGGCGCCAGCTACATATTCTCTTGCAACAAGTAGAAGGCTTCCACCGATGAGGGCTGAGGTGTACACGAGCCACGCAATAACGGCCGGCACAACGTAGGGAAGTGGTGTGCGCAGAGCGAAGCGTGTTTCGTCGCCGTAGGCGCCTCCCTGAACCATGGCATCAACGAACACTGGTGACGTGCACACAATGAGTGCGACGACAGAACAGAAAATCGCAAGTGGTTGATTCGCTACTACGGATACGACAACAGATAACGGAACCACGATGCGAATAATGGTGAGAGACATTGGCGATGGAACGAGCAGTGAAGCTCCGACACCTGTCCACAACAACCAACCCCATGTAAGGAGCACCCAACTAACTGAACGAGAGGCGTCGTCGGCGATGACCTGCCACGGCGATGACAATGCGAGCACAACCCACGCAAACAGGACTACTGACACCACAATGCGCTCCGGGCGAAGTGGGAGGAGTTTTGCCATGTCTCTAGCCTTACCTGCCGACGTCTCTGACACAGAATTTTCCAATTCGTTTCCCAGTTAGCACTACTGATACCAATGGTTACGAGCGATTCTGCTCGCTAGCCAGAGGAGGACAGGTGAATACAGACAACGGCCGTTCGCCACGTCCTGGCGCCACCTTCGGTATTGGCAGTTTGCCGCACCGCAGTGTGTCTGCGGCGCTCGATTTCGTATGGCGTTCAACCGATGTTGTCACCATCCCGTCCCTCCCTCGACGGTCACCAGCTGAAGGAATGATTGCTCAGGCGCTTGTAGGTATTGAAGGAGTCTCTGTTGGTCAATACGGCGGCATCAGTGTTGATGTATCAACGCTTGACATTGATCAATTCATTACAACTGATTTTAATTCAGATGCCTACGGATCATTTCTTGCATTCCTTGAAAGTTTTCCAGTTCGCAATCCGGGAATACACACAGTCAAATGGCAATTTGTCGGACCAGTGACGTTAGGAATGGCGTTGGTGCGTATCGGACTAGAGCCGCGTATTGCATTTCCGCTTGCACTACAAGCGGTGCGTGCACATGTCAGTGCCTTGCAAGACGAAGTTGCTCGTGTGTGTGAAGGTGTAACGCAGATCATCATGCTTGACGAACCTTCGATGCCTGACGCGCTTGAACCTGGTTTTTCTATTTCGACCGAAGAAGTAATCGACTTGATCTCTGGTGCATTGGCAGCAGTGGCATCCGACAATGTCAGTGGCCTGCATTGTTGCGGCAGAACTGACTGGGGCGCGTTGCTTGCAACGGGAGCAAATATCTTGTCTGTACCTGTTCCGTCTCCTTCAAGTGATGAAGAGATGGGGGAGATGCTGGTGGCAGCTAGTCGCATTTCTGATCACCTTGATCATGGTGGTCGCATTGCGTGGGGCGCTGTACGCACGGACGGACCGATTGCAATTAGTGCTGAACGGCCGTGGAAATCTCTTATGGAAACCATGTGTGCATTAGTCAAAGCCGGTGTTGACCCGTTGCTTGTTCGCCGAATGAGTTACATCACGCCTGCGTGCGGGCTTGGTTCACTTACTGATGGAGTGGCGGAACGCGTGTTTTCCCATGTTCGCAATGTCTCCATGAAAGTCGGCCAGCAAGCCACAGCATCTCGCTTGACACTTGGCTCATAGGGCCACGCATTGCCGTACCCCTTTAGTAGTTTGTAGGTGATGTCTCGCACGCCTTCTCCTCAGAAACGAATGGAAGAATTGCGTGAGCAGGTGCGCTATCACAATGCCCGTTACCACGGCCACGACGACCCTGAAATCAGCGATGCCGAATTCGACCAGTTAGTGCGCGAATTACGCGAACTGGAAACTGAGCATCCCGAGTTAGTCGATGATTCGTCGCCAACTCTTTTGGTTGGTTCTTCGGCCATCACAACATTTGACCCCGTAGTGCACCGCGTGCCAATGACCAGCCTTGATAACGCAATGGATGAAACGGAATTACGCGCATGGGGCGATCGTGTAGCGAAGGGACTCGGCGATCAGGCAGTTCGCTATGTGTGCGAACTCAAGATTGATGGTCTTGCAATCAGTATTCGTTATGAGAACGGCGTACTTGTGCAGGCTGCTACTCGAGGCGATGGCAAAGTTGGTGAAGATGTCACCGCAAACGTCGCGACTATCTCGTCATTGCCCAAACACATTGCATCTGCCCCGGAAGTTGTTGAAGTACGCGGCGAAATCTTTATGTCAATTGCCGCGTTTGAAAAACTAAAGGCAGAACGCGAAGCAGAAAATCTTGAACGAATCGGTAATGGCCGGTCGCCGTTGCCCGTGCCAGTGAACCCACGCAACGCAGGTGCTGGCAGTTTGCGCCAAAAAGATCCGACAGTTACAGCAAAGCGTGACATGTCGTTATGGTCGTACCAGTTGGGTGAAGTTATTGGTGGTCCTGAATTCACAAGTCATCACGACACGCTTGAATTTTTGCGCACACTTGGTTTTCCGGTTAACCCAGCGATCACCATTGTTGATTCCATTGATGCGGTCACGAAGTTCTGTCAAGAATGGAAAGAACGTCGCCACGAATTGCCATATGAAATAGATGGTGTTGTAATCAAAGTCGATGACCTCAGTCAGCGCGAACAATTGGGCTTTACGTCTCGCGCACCACGATGGGCAATCGCGTTTAAGTTCCCACCTGAAGAAAAGCACACACTGTTGCTTGATATCCAGGTTTCGGTTGGTCGTACAGGTCGTACCACCCCGTTTGCTGTTTTAGAACCGGTCTTTGTCGGCGGGTCTACGGTAGGTATGGCCACATTGCATAACCGTGATCAGGTGGCAGCCAAAGATGTTCGACCTGGCGACACAGTTGTGGTGCGAAAAGCAGGAGACGTCATCCCTGAAGTTGTTGGGCCGGTGCTGTCTAAACGCCCCAAAGGCTCGCAACCGTGGGTGTTTCCTACGCAGTGCCCGTGTCCGGTGAAATCGACACTGGTCAAACTTGATGATGTGGCGGATACGCGATGCGTTGAGCCAAATTGTCCGTTTCAACGCGACCAACGCATTATGTATTTCGCATCACGTGGAGCAATGGACATAGAAGGTCTCGGAGATCGCACGGTATTCGCAATGTCCGATGCCGGACTTGTTGCAGATGTCGGTGACTTGTATTCAGTCACGGTCGAACAGTTGTTAACGCTCGAAGGCTTTGCAGAACTCAGTGCACAAAACCTGGTTGCATCAATTCAGGCTTCTCGGTCTCGGCCGTTGCCCAAATTGCTCACAGCACTTGGTATAAAAAATCTCGGACCAGCTGCTGCTGAATCACTTGCTTCAGAATTTGGTTCGCTTGATGCAATCGCAATTGCAAGCGCGGATGAATTATCCGCCGTTGACGGAGTCGGTGGCGTCATCGCTGCATCCATCACATCGTGGTTCGCAATTTCTGAGAACGCAGCGATTATCCGAAAATTGCGTGACGCGGGCGTTGAGTTTGGACGTGTTGAAATCAGCACGCTTCCTCAAACGCTCGTCGGCAAGGCAGTGGTGGTCACTGGTTCGCTTTCTGCCTATTCACGTGATGGGGCAGAAGAGGCAATTAAGAGTCGTGGGGGAAAGAGCCCAGGAAGCGTCAGCGCAAAGACATTTGCCGTCGTGCTGGGTGAATCACCTGGTGCCAGCAAGGTGACAAAAGCTGAACAATTGGGCATTCCTGTGCTCGACGAAGCCGGATTTGAGATCTTGCTTGCGACGGGTGAATTGCCGGTTTAGTCGGCGTTAAATTCCCACGTGAACGATCGAGCCTTTGCAGGTCCTTCAATTACTTTCCAATAGAGCACCGTTGCAGTGTGCGTGCCTTGCGTCAATGTTTGGATGGGTGCGCCGTCTTGCGGCAAGAAACTAATGGTGAAGTTGCCGGGATCGTAAATAGCTGTTGGAGGAATTTCCACTTGGGCTCCGGGTCTTGGCGATGCGCCATTGTCGGTCAACTCGTCGAGACGTGTCGTTTCAAGAGCAATGCCATCAATGGTGAGAGATGCGTTGTACCCATCGATGAAGTCAACAAAAATTTGACTCTGCTGCAACACCTGATCGCCAGGGCCAGGGGACATGCGTTCAATTACCTCGGGAAGGCGCTGGGCGTCGCGGCCCGTCGAGCCGCCGTTGAAACCTGAGATGATGGCAAAGAGGCCAATGGCCACTCCGGCGCTCACTATGAGGGATTCCTTATTAATCGGGCGTTTCATGGCTCCATTCTCCCTGAAAAAGGCTCCGAATCCCCTCTCCGTGGCATACACGGTAGGTTTTATGGGTCATGAGCGAGCCACAGAACATGCCCGGCACAGTGCTGTCCGGGCGATACCAACTCGATCAACTTCGGGTCGAGTCTGCAGGTTCGTCCTCAGGTGTCCTCCAGTACGACGCAACCGACCTGTCGTCTCTTGAAGCAATCTCTGTGCGCATTGTCGCGCTCAACCAGTTGATTGACACCGCTCTTGGGTCGACAACCCCTGATGACGCTCTCGCCTCCTTTGAGCAGCAGTTTGATATCGCATCCAGCCTTCGTCACCCGTGCATCGAGTCGGTACTTGACCACGGCGAGGTCACCCTCGATGGTGAGCGATACGTCTTTGTGGTCGGAGAGCGCCTTGCCGGCGGGTCATTGCGGGAATTCCTTGATCGCGGCCGACGCCTCACCCCGTCCCAGGCCTTGATTGTCGGAATCGATGTGTGCCGTGCCCTCGATGCGGCCGCAAAACAGGGCATCAGCCACAGCGACCTGCGTCCGTCTCGTTTGGTCTTTGGCCTTGACCGTCGTGTGCGCCTTGTCGGGTTCGGAGCACCGCTTCGTCCGCTCGATGCTCTTGGCCTCGAACAGGCCACGTACAGCGCTCCCGAATTGGCAGAGGGCGGAGCACGCAGTGCGTCGTCTGATGTGTATTCGCTTGCACTCATTCTTGTCGAGTCAATGACAGGCGACGTTCCGTTCGTCGGTGAAACTGTTGCCGCAGCATTCGCAAATCGTTCTGGAAAGTTGTTGCCAGTCAATGCAGATTTTGGTGCGTTGGCACAAGTGCTTGAACATGCAGGTCGACCAACTGCGTCAGAAAGATTTTCTCCGCGTGAATTCGGACAAGCTCTTGTTCAGTCCGCTGAGAGTTTGCCGCGCCCAACGCCAATTGATGTTGTTGGTACCGGGTTGTTCGATGCAGAAGTTGCAGTCACAGATCCGTCACAACCAGTTGCTCGTCCAGACATTTCAATGATGCCTCCAGTAGAGAATGTTGCACCGAATGAACCAATCCTTATACGCACCACACCGAAGTTCGGTGGCAGTGAAGTGATTGATGCACCTCTTGCACTGATTGTTACTGATGGTTCATCTGGAACTCCACTCACTATCGGCGGCGACGACAC
>JBBANJ010000033.1:0-2869 GCA_040402055.1 Ilumatobacteraceae bacterium | reverse complement strand
ACCACGGTTGCAATCAATGTTTCTACTGGTCCGGCGATGCGCGAAGTTCCGAACCTTCTCGGAATGACGCTTGAAGCTGCAACTGCAAAACTCACAGAACTTGGTCTTGTCGTTGTGGAAGCGCCGGCTATGGGAAGTCCTGATGTTCCCCTCGGACAAATTTCAGTGCAAGTACCTGTCGCGGCTGAGAAGTTGGCAAAGGGCGGCACGGTCACAATCACGGTTTCTAAGGGTCAAACCACAACATTGATCCCCACGATTTACGGCAAAGACCTCACCGCTGTGAAAGAACGCCTGTTGAAGTACGGAATGGTTATTGGCAAAGTCACCGGAAACACGAAGCGTGGGTTGAAGAGCGCCCTCGTTGATGGCAAAGTCGTCAAGAACTACGCGCGTGTGATCGTCGGTAAGACCGTCGACCTCGTCTTCCCCTAATCTCGGTTCTGTCGGCGCTGTGCCGATTCTCAATGAGGGGGTTTCCATGGGAGCACTAGACGGACGCGTAGCGATAATTACTGGAGCAGGACGCGGCATTGGCCGTGAACACGCGCTTCTTTTTGCAGCCGAAGGCGCAAAGGTAGTTGTGAATGACTTGGGCGGTGCAAACGATGGTTCAGGTGAAGATGCAGCACCTGCACAACAAGTCGTGAACGAAATCAAAGCTATGGGTGGCGAAGCTATTGCAAACTTCGACAACGTTGCAGATTGGGAAGGCGCACAGCGCATGATTAATGCTGCTGTCGAAACATTCGGAGATCTTGACATCTTGGTAAACAATGCGGGCATCTTGCGCGACCGCGTTTTGGTCAATATGACAGAGAGCGAATGGGATGCAGTTATTACTGTTCACCTCAAGGGCCACTTCGCACCGTCACGATGGGCAGCTGCGTACTGGCGCGAGCAGTTTAAGGCTGGCGTTACAAAGCAGCGCCACATTGTTCATACGTCATCTACTTCTGGATTGTTTTCAAACCCAGGACAGTCGAACTATGGTGCAGCGAAAACTGGAATCGCCACGTTCTCGCAGATTCTCGCAAAGGAACTCAGTCGTTACAACGTGAAAAGCAACTCCATTGCGCCAGGTGCGCGTACTCGTTTGACTCTTGCAACACCGGGTCTTGGCGATCGAATTGGTGTGCCTATCGATGCAGCAAAATTCGATGAATGGGACCCAGCCAACATTTCACCGTTGGTGTGCTACTTGTCGTCTGAAGCGTGCGAATTCACAGGCGAAACGTTTTATGTTGCTGCTGGCGAGGTGACTCGCATCAAATCATGGGAACGAGCAGAGACCGTGAATCAAAATGACCGTTGGGAAGTGTCAAAACTCACAGAAGCGCTCAATGCAATGGCCGCTGAGGTGAAGAAGTAGAGAAGTAAACTGGAATTCCCCCATGAATTCCCGTAACGATAAGAACGAAGAGCTCGCCCCACACGGGAAAGCAACAATCACCTTTGAACAAGGTGGTGTTGACGAAGTATCTGTCGTTCCATGGACGTTGATGATTCCGCGCAAGATTGCACGGAAAGTGGGAATTACCAGAAAGTGGGCAACTCTTTTTGTTGTGCTCGCTGGTTTGTTTACCACTAGTTCTACAATCACAATTTTGGTGGTGTCCTTAGACACCATCGCAAAAGATTTGAATTCATCTGTCAGTGTCTTGAACTGGTCGATCACCGGGCCCATGTTGGCGTTCGGTGTCGTTGGTCCTGCTTACGGAAAAATCGGCGACCTGTACGGACACAAACGCGTATATGTCTTTGGCTTGTTGTTTGCTGGAATATTTGCAGGCATGACTGTCTTTGCTTGGAATGCAGTATCCATGGTTGTGTTTCGGTTGTTATCTGCAACAGCAGGTTCTGCAACAGGGCCAGCTGCAATGGCATATGTGAACAGATTGTTTGAACCAAACGAACGTGTTCGGCCACTTGGGTTATGGAGCTTTGTCACCGCTGGTGCACCTGTACTTGGTGTTGTAATCGGTGGTCCTGTTATCTCGGCAATTGGGTGGCGCATGATTTTCGTAGTTCAGGCACCGTTGTTGCTTGGTGCTGCTTTGTTGGCATGGAATCTGTTGCCGCAAACGACACGAATGAAGAATGTGAAGTTCGACGTCAAGGGTTCGGTAACACTTGGCCTTGGTGCAACTTTGTTCCTGCTGGCTATCAACAGAGGTCACTCTTGGGGTTGGACATCGCCAGCCATTTTGTTCTTCGGCGCCGCTTCGATTGTGTCGTTGTGGCTATTTGTTCGCTTTGAACGTGCTGCTGAAGCACCTCTGATGCCATTGAAGTGGCTTCGTACGCCAAACATTATTTTGCCAATTTCCATTCAGGCACTTTTGAACTTCGCATATATGGGTGGCTTTATTGTGGTGCCACAAATGTTGGAGACCGGTCTCGGGTACAGCGCATCCCATGTTGGTTGGCTCATCATTGCGAGGCCGTTGTCGTTCTCGATCACAGCACCGCTCGCGAGTTTCTTCACCATGCGTGCAGGGGAGCGAAAGTCAGGCGTGATCGGTGCATGCGGAGTCATTGCATCAATGTTGGTTCTGTCCAGCCTTGCGAGCGGTTCGTCTGACCTTCTCGTGGTTCTCGGTCTCGGATTATCCGGAATTGGTTTTGGTATTGCAGGCCCTGCTCTTACTGCACTTGTCTCGAATGCAGTTGATGACGAAACAATTGGTGTTGCTGGCGCGATGCAACAGTTGTTGTCGCAAATGGGCGCAGTGCTTGGTTCCACTGTCATGATTTCAGTGCATGAAATGACTGCAGCATCGACAACTGTGGTTCGCAGTTACGGCATCGCGTTGTTATTTGGTGCTGGCACAGCAACTGTTGCCGCTTTGCTTGCATCGCGCCTTAC
>JBBANJ010000032.1:0-12825 GCA_040402055.1 Ilumatobacteraceae bacterium | reverse complement strand
GCAGATATTGGTTCTGGTCTTTTGGACAACACTGCCCCATGGCTTCACGGATTCACAGACCACATACCTTCATGGATGACTGGAGAACCTGCAGCACGTCAGGCGCTTGCTGACGGAGCAGACCTTGTCACATTTAGTGGAGACAAACTTCTTGGCGGACCACAGTGCGGAATCATCGCTGGTCGCGCTGACCTTATTGATGCGTGTGCATCTCACCCGTTGATGCGTGCATTACGCCCGGGAGGCCACACATTGACCTTGTTGCAATCAGTGTTGCTTTCCTACAGTTCTCGAACAGCGTGCACAGATATTCCGTTTTGGAAGATGGTTTCAATGTCTCAGGCGAACCTTGAAGCACGGGCGGCAGCAGTTGTTTCTGAATCCGGCATCGGCTCTGTTGTGCAGTTGGATTCCCTCGTGGGTGCCGGTTCTGCACCTGGTTCCACAATTGCTTCGTTCGGCATTGCGTTGAATGGTGATCATCGCGATGCCTTACGTCATCACAGTATTCCTGTCATTGCTCGTACATTCGACAAGGTGACATACCTTGATATGCGCAGTGTTGCTCCTGCAGATGACCACATCGTTGTTGCTGCGCTCGCATCACTGCGGTAAACCATGACGGTTATCGCAACAGCTGGCCATGTTGACCACGGCAAGTCTTCGCTGATTCGTGCAATCACTGGTACCGACCCTGACCGATTGGCAGAAGAACAACGTCGGGCAATGACTATTGATCTTGGGTTTGCACACTGCACCACTAGTAACGGAACCGTGTTGAGTTTTGTTGATGTCCCCGGGCATGCAGACTTTATTCGCACCATGATCTCTGGTGTCAGCGGCGTGGACATCGTGATGTTGATTATTGATGCCAATGAAGGATGGAAGCCCCAGACGGAAGAACACCTAGGCATCATTGAAGTGCTCGGTATCTCTTCAGGCATTGTGGTGCTGACAAAAAGCGACAAAGTTGATGCTGAGGTTCTTCAACAACGGCAAGAAGAGATTGCTGCTCGACTGAGAACAAGTTCTGTGACGTGGCATGACACAGTGATCACTTCTGTCGTTGATAACACCGGCATCTCTGAACTAATCACACAGATTGAGAACCTTGTTGCTGCTCAAGTGACGAACAGCAATAAGGCTCGCCCACGATTGTTCATTGACCGCGTTTTCTCTATGAAAGGTTCCGGCACGGTTGTAACCGGAACTCTTGAAGGTGGAAACTTAGAAACTGCAAGTTCTCTAATTGTCGCGCGCACAGGAACCGCAGTACGCATCAGAGAAATTCAAACTCATGGTTCTGTCGTTGCTGTTGCACAATCAGGGTCGCGGTGCGCCATAAATCTCTCGGGTATTGATGCGAATGAACTACAACGTGGTGATGCACTTGTTCGCGAGAATGATTGGTACATGAGCAATGCGTTCGATGCGCGAATCAAAGTGCTTCCCGCTCTGCAGCATGCACTCACACATCGCGGAAGTTTCACATTGCATGTCGGTACGCGTTCACAATCAGCAACAGTTCGCATCTTGCAAACAGACTCTATTGACCCTGGCCAATCAAGCCTCGTGCGAATTCGATTTGATAATTCGTTACCACTAGTTCCAGGTGATCGATTTCTATTGCGTGATACCGGAATTGGCGCCACCGTGGGTGGTGGGGTAATTCTTGACGTTGATCCACGTGGACGTGTTAAAGATGCCGCACCAGATGGCAGTGCCCAACAAATATTGAGTAACAGAGGGTGGCTGACAGTTGATGAAGCTCATCAACTAACGGGACTAGACATTGCGCCGATTGTCGGTACGTGGGTTGCAAGCGCCGAAACACTTCGCTCTACGGTTGCAGCACTTGAACAACAGTTGGCGACATCGCAATCAATTGATACTTCACTACTTGCTGCATATGACCGTGATGTGCTCTCAACAATTGACGGAGTTCATATCAATAACGGAATTGCCGTACGAGGTAAATCTGATCCGTTACTGAGCCATCCATATATTTCGCTATTCCTAGAGGCGGGCGTAACAACTCCCGATGCCGACAAACTTGACCGAAACATCATTCGTCAACTTGTACAGAAGAAGATCTTGTTCGAGCACGACAACATTGCATTTCATGCAGAGACTCTTGCTTCATTGCGCCCCACATTGGAACAGTTGTGGGCGCAACATCCGGCGGGGTTCACAATGGCGAACCTTCGTGATGCGCTTTCCATCACTCGTAAACACGCTCTGCCTCTTGGCAATTGCCTCGACAAAGTGGGACTCACAAAGCGGCAGGGCGATCTGCGAATTGCTGGTTCAGCCTGGTGATGGCGGAGGCGGACGGGAATCGAACCCGCCGAACGGGGTTCGCCCGTTCCGTCTGTTTTGAAGACAGCGAAGCCCACCAGGTACTCAAACGCCTCCGCTGTCAGAGTAGCGTTCGGCCATGAGTTCTGTTGCGCCGGTACTTCCAGATGGATTCGTAGTCATAGTAAAACGCGAATGCGCCACCTGCCAGATGGTTGAATCCGTCTTGAAAGACATTGCTGGTAACACGACACCACTCACGGTCTACACACAAGATGATCCGACATTCCCGGAATCAGTTTCCGCAATTCATGATGCTGATTTGGCAGTCTCTTGGCATAACAACATCGACACGGTTCCCACACTTATCAAAGTTGTGAACGGAAAAGAAGTTGACCGCACATTCGGTTGGTTGGCATCTGACTGGCAACGCATCACCGAAATTCCACTACTGGGTGCAGATCTTCCTGCAATGCGACCTGGCTGCGGCTCGATGAGCGTTGACCCAGACATCGTCGACAAGTTGCGTGCCAAGTTCACGGACTCACCTGTCATTGCGCGCACAGTTGAATTCTCTGACGCCGAAGATGAATTCGAAGCAATGTATGCACGCGGTTGGACCGACGGCTTTCCTGTAATCCCGCCAACACGTGAACGCGTATTACGGATGCTGACAGGAACTACTCGCCACCCACAAGACGTGATTACAATTGCGCCACCTGACTTGGTGGAACTCACTGTTGAGAAAATTGCTATCAACGCAGTGATGGCCGGTTGTCTTCCCGAATACATGCCGTGGGTTATCGCAGCACTTGAAGCAGTGTGCAACGACCAATTCAATATGCACGGAGTACTGGCAACCACTATGCCCGTTGGCCCAGTAATTATCTGTAACGGTCCTGGCACTCGCGCGATTGGCATGAACTCCGGTATCAACGCATTTGGTCAAGGCAACAGAGCAAACAACACCATCGGCCGTGCGGTACAACTCACCATTCGTAATGTTGGCGGCGGTCGCCCTGGTGAAGTTGATCGTGCGACGCATGGCAACCCCGGAAAGATTTCATTCTGTTTCGCTGAAGACGAAGTTGGGTCACCGTTCACATCGCTCGCAACCGAACGTGGCATTCCACTTGGACAGAACGCGGTAACAGTGTTCGCAGGTGAAGGACCTCGCTGTGTGGTTGATCAATTGGCACGCACACCAGAAGAACTCACCAACTCATTAGTTGCGTGTTTGCAAACTGTGCATCACCCGAAATTGGTCATTGGTTTTGATGCAATTCTCACAATCAGCCCAGATCATGGTCGCGTGTACGCCGAAGCAGGATGGTCTCGCGAGAAACTCATTGCTGAACTCACTGAACGCTCCATGACTCCCGGCGCTGACTTAGTGCGCGGTGCACGTGAGATGGCAGAAGGCATTCCCCCTCACCTACGCGATGCCACATTGCCAAAGTTCCGCCCAGGTGGCATTCTGCTTACCTATGCAGGTGGCGGTGCTGGACTGTTCTCTTCCATCGTTGCTGGCTGGGCCAATGGCGCAATCGGTTCAGACCCTGTGACCCGAGTCGTTGGCTCGTGACATACTGATACCCATGGCTTCTGGCATCACCATCCTTGATCCGACAAATGAGTCGAAGCCTGCAACGCGTCAACTGCTTGCACGTCCCGCCAGCATCAAAGGCCTCACCATCGGTCTTCTTGATATTTCGAAGCCACGCGGAAATCTGTTTCTTAACCGCATCGAAGAACTTCTCACTGAACGCGGCGCAAAAGTATTGCGATACTCAAAGCCAACGTTCACCAAACCTGCGCCAGTTGACTTGCGACAAGAAATTGCCACACAGTGCAACTTGGTCATAGAAGCACTGGCCGATTGAGGCAGTTGCACGTCATGCAGTGTGCATGACATTTCAGATCTAGAACTTCGAGGCATCCCAGGTGTCTTTGTTGCAACTGAAGAATTCATCAGTGCCGGTGCTGCACAATCTGTGTCTCTCGGCTTGCCAAGTATGAAGCGGGTGTACACCACCCACCCTGTGCAAGATCGAACCGATGAAGAAATGGTCGCAATGGCTGATCAGTTCTTTCTTGAAATCCTTGCCTGCATTACATCAGGCGAGTAACGCTTCATACCCAAGTATCATCGTGGAGTGCTCCCCGCTACCCGAATCCTGATGCTGCGCCATGGCCAGAGCGAATGGAATGCTCAAGGTCGTTGGCAGGGTCAAGCAGATATTGAACTCACAGATCTTGGCGTTGACCAAGCACGAGCCGCAGCACAGAAGCTGGGCATGTTTGATGCAATTGTCTCAAGCGACTTGTTGCGCGCTCGCACCACAGCCACAATTATCGCCAACAGTCTCGGTGCAGGGCTGATGGAACCAGATGTTCGATTGCGCGAAACCCATGTAGGCGAATGGCAAGGACTCACCCAAACCCAAATTGAACGTGACTGGCCGGGATATTTGGAATCGCATCAACGTCCACCTGGCTTTGAATCAGACGAATCGATTGTTTCGCGCGTGACTGACTCTCTCGTTGACATTGCAACACAATTTGCCGGCGGTGAAGTGTTAGTTGTTGCACACGCTGGAGTGATTCGCGTGATGCGTAGGTCTCACAAAGTGGTTGATTCACGTATTTACAACTTGGGCGGATGCCAGTTCATCGTGCGTCCTGGTTCACTGAGCCCCATTGAGATTGGTGACGTTGTTGATTTGCTCGAGCACGGCGCCATTGGCGAAGAGCTCTAACTTCATGTTCTCTCGTTTCGTCGACAACTCATACGCAGCACCTGTTCGCAAAAATCTTGACCGTCTTGTATGGGGTCGCTTGGTGTCGAACGCTTGCTACAGATTCGCTCCACCGTTCATTGCAGTCATTGCCCGTGGGCTTGATGTCAGCGTGGCGCAAATGGGCGTTGCACTGATGATCGGCGAGTTTGCTGGGCTCGGATCCCCCATCCTGGGACGCCTCGTTGACCGCGGTAACCGAATTACATCAATGACTATTGGAATGGTCGCAATCACCCTCGGAGTTATTGGTGCAGCAACGGCCACCACGCTTGTGCAGTTTGCAATATCCATGTTCTTCATGAGCGGTGCAAAAGTACTGTTCGATACTGCGCTCATTGTTTGGGTGAATGACCACGTGGAATACGAACGTCGTGGCCGCATCGTTGGAGTAATCGAAACATCATGGGCACTGTCGCTATTCATTGGTGTCGCAATCATGGGTCTGGCTACTGCACTTATCTCGTGGCGTGCCGGATTCATAGTTGGTGCAATCGGAATGGCTATCACGGGTTCACTGATTGCTAGTGCACTTCCGCGTGATGAAGCGCACGCGCCAGTCCGCACTGAACTGCGCGGCTCAATTCCCCGCAATGGCTACTTCGTGTTTGCCTCAGCATTTTTACTGATGGGCGCAAGTCAATGTCTCGGTATCACGTTTGGCCCGTGGTTTGAAGATGAGTTTGGTTTCTCAAGTGCTGCCTTGATCGGTGTTGTTATCGTGCTTGGCCTTTTTGAATTGGTTTCCAGTATTGGCAGTTCCCGCGTCACCGATACATGGGGCAAAGAAATCAGCGTTCGTCGCGGAGCAGTTCTGATGGTGGTAGCAACTGTTGCCATGGCTGCAGCGCCTCACGTTTCATTTGTTGCAGTTCCCATGTTGGTGTTGTTCATCATGGGGTTTGAATTTTCACTAGTCAGCATGTTGCCATTGGCTGCCAATATTGTTCCGAACAGTGGTGGAATCGGTCTTGGTCTCACGGTTGGTGCAGGAACATGTGGTCGTGCCATATTCAGCACTGTTGCTACTTCGCTATATGACTCAGTTGGCCCCGTGGGCCCGGCACTTGCAGCAGTTGCATTATCTGCAATCACTGTGATGCTGATAAGTCTTTATGCGCGGTCGGTGCGATAACCATTCGTGATTGGCATACGACGGTCTTTACCGAATGCCTTTTCTGAAATACGAACTCCTGGTGCACACTGGCGACGTTTGTATTCGTTGATGTCAACAAGGCGCGCAATGCGAGCAACAACTGCGGCATCGAAACCAAGTTTCTGAATTTCTGGCACTGTTAGGTCGTTGTCGATGTAATGACGCAATATCGGGTCAAGGTCTTCATATGCAGGAAGGCTCTGATCATCACGTTGATCGGGGCGTAATTCTGCACTTGGTGGCTTGGTGATAACGGTCTCAGGAATAATCTCACGCCCAGCACGTTCATTGATACGGCGACACAGTGCAAACACCTGCGTTTTGAACACATCTTTAATGGCGGCATAACCGCCAGCTGAGTCACCGTAGATAGTGAAATAGCCAACTGCCATTTCGCTCTTGTTGCCGGTGGTTAAAACCATCCATCCGAATTTGTTACTGAGTGCCATCAAAGTCATTCCGCGAACACGACTCTGCAAGTTCTCTTCTGTGAGATCTGGGTCGCGGCCAGTAAACGACGGCTCAAGCATTTCCAAATAAGCGCCAAATGCCGGCTCAATAGAAACAACTCTGTGATCTACACCCAAGGCAGTCGCAAGTTTTTCAGCATCATCAAGAGAACCTTGACTTGAATACCGAGACGGCATTGCAACACCGTGAACATGATCAGCGCCGAGTGCATCAACTGCAATGGCAGCAACTATTGAAGAGTCAATTCCACCAGAGAGTCCAATAACAACATCAGTGAAACCGTTCTTATGTACATAGTCACGAGTGCCGACAACAAGGGCGTCATACACGCGGTCAAGATCTGAGGCAAATGGTTCAACATGCGTGGCCGCGACTGTTCCATCACCAGCAATAGTTACGACAGCAAAATCAGACTCAAACGATTTCATGCGGCATGCAATGACACCGTTGCAATCGACAACAACGCTTGACCCGTCGAATACAAGTTCGTCTTGAGCACCAACTTGGTTTACGTACACGATGGCACTGTTCGTTTCCTTCGCACGCTCTGACAACATCTGTTCACGTTGCACGTTCTTGCCTTCGTGAAAAGGTGACGCATTCAAGTTCAACATGATTCGCGCGCCACTAGCTGCCTGTGCAGCAACAGGGCCGTCTGCGTACCAAATGTCTTCGCAGATTGTGACGCCAACTGTTACGTCATTAAGAGAAAACAAACCGGATGCAACGCCATTGATCGTGGTGGGCCCAGGTGTGAAATAGCGATCTTCGTCGAACACTGCATAGTTCGGAAGTAATTGCTTTAAGTACACACCTTCAACACTGCCGTTGCGACACAAGGCAACTGCGTTGAATAGTTGATCGTCTTCTGCTTTTACGAAACCAATCAGAGCTGCACACTCCTTGGTGCGAACAGCAATGCGCTCAACAGCCAATTCGTTGTCACGCACGAATGCTTTTTTCAGCAACAAGTCCTCTGGCGGGTACCCAGTGATGGTCAATTCGGGGTAGACCACGACATCGCAACCGGCTGCTTCAGCCTTGACATAGTCGGCCAAGATTTTGCCCTCGTTGCCCAACAAGTCACCCACGAGAGGGTTCAATTGGGACAAACCAACCGTCAGGCCCTTGGGTGTAGCGAAAGATCCGGCGGATGTCACGAGGTCAGGCTAACCAGCGACCCCTCAAAACCCCATCCACATAAGGTTTCCCTTACTCAGAGGGGCCAGCTGTCCCCGTTTCACACAGCGTTCACATTTGGGCAATGGGAAAGAAACGGCTTCGTGACATCCTGTACCTAGTAAAAAAAGCGGGATTCGTCCCTCGTTAGTAAAGGACACCACTGTGCCCATTCAGGCTGAATACATCTGGATCGACGGAACGTCACCAACACCATTGCTCCGTTCAAAGACCAAAATCATTCCCGACTTCGCCGGCGCTATCGCCGACATGCCGATGGATGAATGGGGCTTTGACGGTTCTTCCACAGAACAAGCACAAGGCGAATCGTCTGACTGCGTATTGCGCCCTGTCTTTCAGTGCCCAGACCCAATTCGTGGTGGCAAGAACGTACTCGTCATGTGTGACGTGTTGATGGCAAAAGATGGAGCTCCGCATCCATCAAACACACGCGCGCCTCTTGCAGCTGCACAAGCAAAATATGCAGACCAAGAAATGTGGTACGGAATTGAGCAGGAATACACAATGCTCCGCCTTGATGGTTCACCATACGGTTTCCCCGTTGGTGGTTTTCCAAAGCCACAGGGACCGTATTACTGCGGCGTCGGCGCAGGCCGCGTTGTTGGTCGCGAGATCATCGAAGAGCACACACAGGCATGCATCGATGCAGGTCTCATGATTGCTGGAACAAACGCAGAAGTAATGCCAGGCCAATGGGAATTCCAAATTGGTGCAGCAGATGCACTGACAGTGTCAGACCATATGCATGTTGCACGTTGGTTGCTCCACCGCATCGCAGAAGATTACGACGTGGTCATCTCATTCGATGCAAAGCCAATGAAGGGTGACTGGAACGGTGCAGGCGCGCACACCAACTTCTCAACCAAGGCAATGCGTGAGGGCTACCCAGCCATCATCGAAGCGTGCGAGAAGCTTGGTACACGCGTTATGGAACATGTCGAGAACTACGGTGACGACATTCAGAGCCGCCTGACCGGTAAGCACGAAACTGCTCCATGGAACAAGTACTCATACGGAGTCTCGAACCGTGGTGCTTCAGTACGAATCCCATGGCAGGTTGCTCGCGACCAAAAGGGTTACGCAGAAGACCGTCGCCCGAACGCAAACATTGACCCGTACACGGTCACACGTCTCATACTTGAGACCGTTTGCGGCTAAGCCACAACCAATAATTACGGGAAACGGGGGGCCTAGTGCCCCCCGTTTTTCATTTCAAGTAGCCCTATGACCCACCTCACGGCAGACTGAAGAGATGAGCGACATGATGGACCAACACCGCGACTATGTATTACGCACCGTCGAAGAGCGCGGAGTGCGCCTCGTACGCCTCTGGTTCACCGATGTCCTCGGCACATTGAAGAGCTTCGCCATCAGCCCAGCTGAACTAGAAAATGCTCTTGAAGACGGCATGAGCTTCGATGGTTCTTCCATCGACGGGTATTCCCGTATTCAAGAAGCAGACGTTCTTGCCGTACCGGATCCGAACACATTTGAAATTCTTCCATGGGTTGACAACAAAGCAGCCGAGGCTCGCGTCATCTGCGACGTTCGCAATCTTGATGGTTCTATTTTTGAAGGTGATCCTCGCCAAGTCTTGCGACGTAATCTTGATGCTGCGCGCGCAATGGGATACGAATTCCTTATCGCACCTGACATGGAGTACTTCTACTTCGAGCCTCCTGTACGCGGACAAAAACCAGTGCCACTCGATGAGGGTGGTTTCTTTGACCTCACCACCACTGACGTTGCATCTTCATTACGCAAGCAAACCATCCGCACACTCGAGACAATGGGAATTCCTGTTGAATACTCGTTCCACGAAGACGCACCTAGCCAGCAAGAAATAGACCTTCGTCATACTGATGCTCTTTCCATGGCTGACAGCGTGATGACTTTCCGCATGATCGTGAAAGAAATTGCAGCAATGAACAACGTGCACGCCACGTTCATGCCAAAGCCACTTGAAGGCGTTCAGGGTTCTGGCATGCACTTGCATTTGTCATTATTCTCCGGCGACACCAATGCGTTTTATTCAGAGGACGACCCAAATAACTTGTCACCTGTTGCAAAGTCATTCATGGCTGGCCTGTTGCGTCACGCTGCTGAAATCACTGCCGTCACTAACCAAACAGTCAATAGCTACAAGCGCCTCGTGCCTGGTTTCGAAGCACCTGTACACATCAGTTGGGCACGCAATAACCGCAGTGGCCTTATTCGTGTACCTATTCCTAAGCGCGGAAGCGTCAGCGCGACTCGTATTGAATACCGTTCGCCAGACCCAGCATGTAACCCATACCTTGCGTTCTCTGTCATTCTTGCTGCCGGCATGAAAGGCATTCGCGAGGGATACGAACTAGAGCCAGAAGCCGACGCCAACTTATTTGAAATGGACGATGCTGCTCTCGACAAGTTGGGCATCCGTCAATTGCCGCAATCGTTAAATGACGCGCTCAAAGTGATGGAAACATCTGAACTAGTTCAAGAAGCTCTTGGTGAACACATCTTTGAATGGTTCCTTCGCAACAAGCGCCATGAATGGCGCGAGTACAAAACTCAAGTCACCCCGTTCGAACTCAATCGCTACCTCAAGTCGTTGTAACCCCGCTTATGGCTACTTCCGACATGATTGTTGTGTTCCCCGCGAACCCCACTCCTGATTTAGCGCGCACCCTTGATTTAGGTGGCTACCGCTGGAAGGCAGTGTCTGGTGCAGACGAAGCCGGCAAATGCGAGCCTCAAGCTGGCTGGATGGGCGCAATCATCACGTGTGATGAAGACCCAGAAAACGCATGGGCATTTGCTCGTGCATTACGCAAACGTGACAACGCAGTTGATTCTGTAATTGTTCTCGTATCTGGCACGCAACTTGGTGATCTTGAACTGCGCGATGATTTATTTGACGACTTCTGTCTCACACCATTTCACCCGCGCGAATTAGAAGCACGACTTCGTCATCTCTTTTCAAACACCGAAAGCGGCTTGCGTCCGGAACTTGTTGAACACTCAGGCCTCATTCTGAACCTTGAGACATACCAAGCAACTTTCAACGGCCATGCTCTCGACCTCACGTTCATGGAATACGAGTTATTGAAGTTTCTTGCCCAGAACCCTGGCAAGGTATTCACACGCGAAATGCTTCTGTCACGCGTGTGGGGCTACGAGTATTACGGTGGCGCTCGCACAGTTGACGTTCACGTTCGTCGACTTCGCGCAAAACTTGGCGAAGAACACGCCAACCTGATTCAAACTGTTCGCAGCGTTGGCTATCGCTTCGGCCAATCCCGCTGGGGCTCTTAGAGCCAATTGTTCCTACGGAACACGCGGAACAAACCTGCAGACACAGCGACTAAAAATCCAAGAACTACGTAGTAGCCGTACTTCCATTGCAGTTCGGGAAGATTCTCAAAGTTCATTCCGTAAATTCCGGCCACCATCGTGGGAACAGCGCCAATACCGACCCACGCTGAAATCTTTCTCATGTCAACGTTCTGTTGCACTTGAATGAGCGCAAGGTTGGCATGCAAAGCAGCTTCCATCAGGTCGTTCATGGTGTTCACATCATCAATCACTTTCATGAGATGATCACGCACGTCGGCAAACTGCGGTGCGAACTGAGCGTCAATATGAGGTACCTCACTCGTTGCGAGCCTATTGAGCGGTTCAATTAGTGGATACACAGCTCTTCTGAATTCCAGAAGCTCACGCTTCACTGTGTACAAACGTGCAGATGGAGCTGGAATCTCATCATCAAAGACCATGTCTTCCAAACTTTCAACATCTTCTTGAAGATTCCATGCCACATCAACGTATTGGTCAACTAGTCGGTCAAGAACCTCGTGAAGTACCGCAGTTGACCCTTCTTTCAGACGCTCTGGATGAAGTTCTAGATCGGCTCTGATTGACCGCATTGGAATTGCATCACCATGTCTGACAATGACAATGAATTTTTCATTGATGAATACGCCAATATCACCTACAACAATTCGAGAAGTTTCTTTGTCAAACATCACTGTCTTAAGAATCAAAAACGAATGACGTGGATACACATCAAGCTTCGGGCGTTGACGACCCATAACAGCGTCTTCGACGGCCAGTGAATGCAGCGAGAACTTCTGTTGGTAGTCCTGAATCTCATCTACTTTGGGATCAAGAAGCCCCACCCACGTGAACCCAGTGCCAGGTTCGACTTCGTGAGATCTCACACCATCGATATATGTCGCTGCATCTACTAACACACCGCCACTCTACATTGGGTGGAATGAACGAAGTAAGACTTCTTACTTCACGCGGCGTGAACAAATGCTGTCACCGAGTCAGCAATCATCTGCACTGCAATGGCTGCCAGCAACATGCCAGCAACGCGTCCTAGAAGCACAACACCTGCAGGGCGAAATATCTTCTTGATGATGCCGCTGAACCGAAGGGCAATGAGCGACACCGATAATGCACATGCGATAGCTGCGACAACACTGAACCATTCAGCTGTTCCTTCAGCTTTTCCAAAAAACACAATGGTGGCAACAATGGCGCCGGGGCCTGCAAGTAACGGTGTGCCTAATGGAACCATTGCAATTGATGTGCGCTGCTCAGGAGATGCCACTTCAAAGGTATCTTCAGTACCGCCCTTGCCGTAGAGCAACTGCAAAGCCACGAGAAGAAGCAGTAACCCGCCGGCTCCTTGCAACGCGGGAACCGAGACATGCAGGTAATCAAGAACCGTGCGGCCGCCAACTGCAAAGAGAGAAATAACAAAGAACGCTGTTCCCACCGCAAGGAATGCAGCACGGTGGCGTTCTTTGTCTGACAAACGCTGTGTGACTGCCAAAAAGATTGGCACATTTCCAGGAGGATCCAGAATGACCAACATGGTCACAAGAACCTCACCAAATAAACGCATACGTT
>JBBANJ010000031.1:0-13252 GCA_040402055.1 Ilumatobacteraceae bacterium | reverse complement strand
AGTGCAACAGCAAGTGTGAGGAACGTGCTGATGATTGCTTGCCACATTGAAAACCACGCAACGCCGCGTAGAGATTGATTGCCAAGAACATTGCTGAATTCAGAGAACCGGAAGAAGCGAAGCAATGCGTTGGCTACAGGTACAACAAAAAAGACGCTCAGAAATACCGCGGGGGCAATGAGAAGTGTCTTTGTTTTGCTCACAAGATGATGTCTCGCCAGGAGGTCAGCCACGCATCGCGGTTTTTTTCAATATCGGCTGGTTCAAGCGTGAGTGGATTTTTCGGAGCTACAGCAAACTTGGTGAACAAGTCAGGCAAGGTTGCCTTTTTGTTTACGGGGAAAACAAAAAGTGACAACGGCATTGATTCTTGAAATGGAACATCTAGTAGATACGAAATCAATTTTATAGCTAGGTTTGGGTTTCGAGTGCCGCGTAGTGCGCCGACATATTCGGTCTGACGAAAGCACGTCGACTCGATGACAGCTGTCGGCGGTGTGTCAATCGGTTTTTCTGCATACAACACTTCAGCTGGTGGGCTTGAACCATAACTAACAACAAGTGGGTATTTCCCCTTGCCAGAAGAACCAGAGAAATCAATGGTGTATGCAGTTGTCCAGTCGGGAGAAACGTGCAGGCCGTTTGCCTTCAGTGATTTCCAATAACCCTGCCAATTGTCAACTCCGAAATGCGCAATGGTGCCGAGGAGAAAACCAAGTCCGGGCGATGACGCAACAGGGTCCTGCACCGTCAGGAGATTCTTATAAGTAGGTAGAGCTAAATCCTCGAGAGAAGTTGGTGGCGCAACTTTTCGAGATGCAAACCATTGTTTGTCGTAGTTGACACAAATGTCTCCAGTATCGACAGGTTCATAACTTGTGAGCAGTTCAGCTTTCTGTGCACGAGACAACAGTGTGTTGTCAAGACCCCACAGCACGTCGCCTTCAGGAGTGCCCGCGGTCAGAATAGCTTTAGAAATCAAAACACCGGAATCACCACCAGTAACAACTTTGACTTTTGCACCAGTGGCTGCGGTAAACGCATCAAAGATCTTGTCTTGTGGCGTGAACGCATCGTATGCAAGCAATGTGACTTCATTCGGAGTTGCATCAACACGAGCAATTGTTGAATCAGTTGGCGTGTTCGACGAAGAACTTGCACATGCTGAAGCAATGACTATGAGTAATGGTGTGACGAGTATGCGTGAATATTTCATGAGAAGTCTCCGGGGTTAAGAAAGAATGGTTGGATAACAGTGAGTAAGCCGTCGGTGACACCGATTGAGACTGATTCGCCGATTGCGATATTGCTGACGCCACGTGAGGCGAAAGATTGCAGCGTGTCGTTGGTTAGTTCCCACTGCAATCCGGTTGTGGTGACGGTGGCGTCACCACCGACTGGAAGCAGAGACACGATGTTTCCAGGCTGAGTGGCCAGATGGAATTCCCTTCTGTAGGTGGCGTAGGACACGCGAGCTGTACCTATTAATAGAGTTATATCAACAGTCCCCGCACACGATGCAAGTGAGTGCACCATGCCAAGAACGTGGTCAAACCGGTCACCTCCACCAGACACAACAGTGATGTGCGTTGACTGACGGGCTAGAGCAGATGCAATTGCGATTTCAGTGTCTGTGAGATCTTTGTCAGTTGGATACTCAGTAATCAGAACATTCGAATCATGAGCGTCGGTTAAATCAACAGCCGTAATCGAATCCATGTCGCCAACCAATTCGTTTGGCACGAAGCCCATTGCAATGGCATGCGCATATCCGGAATCTGCAGCGATGACGTAGGCGTCTGTCGGAAGATGTTGGCGCACATTCGGATGCGGTGGGTCTCCGCCGATAAAGATGAGTGTGTGGCTAGAAGCCATTTGTCGATTCCTCCGCTGGCATTACCCAGATCAGGTTTTCGGGTCGGCTACCGCAGTAACCCTCTCAGCCCGCTGATCGTGCGAGCTCCCCGTGATGTGTTGTATCTGTGAGGTTATACCTATGACCGAGCGATGTCAGGTTCGATGAAGATAAATCGCGCTGCAGGCACCGCGGCACGCATCTTCGCCTCTGCTTCGTCAATGCTGCGACTCACATCGGCAGCTGAAAGGGACGGGTTGAAAATTGCCTTGGCCGCAACGAGAAGCGCATCTGGCCCCAAGTGTTCGGTGTGTAGATAGATCACTTGTTGAATGTGTTGATGATCGCGAAGGGCCTTGGTGAGTGCAACTCGCGTTTCCGGCGATGCTGTTTCACCCATTAGCAATCCCTTCATTTCTGCACCGAGAATGAAGGCAACTACGACAAGTAGTACGCCGATAGCAATAGAGCCAACTGCGTCCCATCGCGGTTCGTGAGTGAAGTGGGCAAGCAACACTCCGGCAAGTGCAAAAAACAAACCTGTTTCAGCTGCGACATCTTCGAGTAGCACGGTAGGAAGTTCCGGCTGCTTTGCAGTGCGAATGAATTGCCAATAGCTCTGGTCGTGTGGTTTCACGTGAGCAGTTTCTTTTACTGCAGTGCGCAAAGAATATGACTCGAGAAGAATCGCAACAATCAAAATACCTATTGCGATTCCCATGTTGTCGGTTTCATGTGGGTTACGAAACTTGTGGATGCCTTCATATAGTGCGAAGAGTCCACCCATACTGAACAAGACAAGTGCAACGATGAATGCCCAGAAGTAACGTTCGCGTTCGTGCCCAAATGGATGTTCTTCATCGCGAGCCTTGACGGACCGTTTTGCGCCCAACATGAGAAGGCCTTGGTTACCGGTGTCGGCAAACGAGTGGACTGCTTCAGCTGCCAGCCCAGCAGAGCCAGTAAGAAGGAACCCAACAAACTTGGAAATTGCGATACCGAGGTTGGCAAAAAAGGCTGCGATGATTGCCTTACGACTTCCTTCATTCATAGGTCTAGGTTGTCATACATAGAACTCAACGGCACTGTTCGTTGGAAACACATGGGGGAATCATGGGTGTATTAGACGGACGCATTGCATTAGTGACAGGCGGAGGGCGTGGTATTGGTCGCGCAATTTCTGAGTTACTCGCTTCTGAGGGCGCAACCGTTGCCATCAACTATCGCCGCGACAAGGAATCAGCTGAAGAAACGCAACGGGCAATTCTTGATGCTGGTGGTCTTGCCACTATCCATCAAGGGTCAAATGACATTCCAGCAGAGAATGTGGCGTTAGTGAAAGACGTGTTGTCTGTTCACAGCGGTATTGACATTGCAATTCTGAATGGTGGTATTGCATCAAAAGGCCGCAGCATTGCTGATACCGAGCCAGAAGAACTATGGCAGTTAGTTGCAACTCACGCGCTTGGGCCACACCAGTTGTGTCGCGCCTTGATCCCGTCAATGCGTACGCGTGGTCGCGGTGACATTGTGTTTATCTCGTCAGTTGCTACCTCAGGCATGTCAGCAAATGGTGCGCCGTACAACATGGGTAAAGCTGCAATGGAAGCACTTGCATTGACGTTGGCAAAAGAAGAACGTCCGAACAACATTCGCGTCAACATCGTCGCGCCTGGTCTCGTAGAGACCGACATGGGGGTGCGACTTGCGCGCGCATTGACAGGACGTCGCGAGATGGATGATCTGCGCTCAATGGACGAGGCAGCTCCTTTTGGTCGGGTGTGCCAGCCAGAAGATATTGCAAACGCTGTGCTGTGGTTCTGTTCCCCTAGTGCCAGTTACATCACAGGCCAGCGAATTCAAGTCGACGGTGGCGGTTCTAACCTGCGAGTAGGCCAATAACGGCGTTCGTCGTGTTTGGTACCCCTACTAGTAGATAGCCTTCACAACGTGAGCCCACTTGCCCCCCAAAACACTGACACCATTATTGAGATCACGGACGAGGCACTCGTTCAACTCAAAATTCTTCGCGATGAAGAGCCAGAGAAAGAGCGTCTCGGACTTCGTCTTGAAGTGATGGCGGCGCCGGGTGAAGAGTTCAAGTATGACTTGTCATTCGAAATTGTTACGCAGGCTGCGTTCTCTGATGAAGTGCGCACGATTAATGGCCTAAAAGTCATAATTCCCCTTCCCAGCTTCGAATTCATCAATGGTGCAACCCTTGATTACTCAGAGCGTCAAGGCCTCATCATTCGTAACCCGAATAAGCCACCGGCTGCAATGATTGAAGGCCTTGTCAATGATGACGAGTTCTCAGCAGCAATCGAAGCTGTGATTTCTGTCGATGTAAACCCATCACTTGCAGCACATGGTGGCTTCGTAACTTTCGTTGGTCATGACACTGAAGGCGTTGCCTATTTGACTATGGGCGGCGGTTGCCACGGTTGCTCAATGAGCAAGATGACCATGCTTGATGGTGTGCAAACCACATTGGTTGAACAGGTGCCAGGGGTACTAAAAGTTCGTGATATAACTGACCACGCAGCAGGTTCAAACCCGTATTACAAGTAAGGCATACCTATGAAGGTCACTCAGTTATGGACATACCCGGTGAAATCCATGATTGGTGTAACAACTGATTCGGTTTCTTTATCAACACTTGGAATTGTCGGTGACCGCCATTGGGCGATTCGTGATGTTGAACGCAGCGGAATTCGTGGCGCGAAGAAAATTCCTTTGCTTATGCAGTGCTCAGCACGCTCAGCAGGAGACGGTTCTGAACACGTCGTCATTACACTGCCGAATGGACAAGAAGTCAGCAGTCGTGATGCGAATGTTGATGACCTGTTGAGTGCAACATTTGGTCGGCCTGTTTTACTCCAGTCTTTGCCGACAGATGGTTCGACTGAGCATTTCGAATCTGGAGTACCTGATAATCCCGACATGATGACCGAGATACGAGAGATCATGGGACGTGAAGAAGATGAACCACTGCCAGACTTCGCAGTGTTTCCACCAGTTATTTTTGATTTTGCCACTCCGCCAGGAACCCACTATGACTGCTTCCCATTACTAGTGATGACAACTTCTGCGCTTGAAGCAATGCAGAAGGCAGTACCTGATTCAGTTGTTGATGTTTTGCGATTCCGTCCGAGCGTTGTGCTCGATACACCAAACGAAATTGGTCACCCAGAATTTTCATGGAAGGGCCGTAAAGGACAGTTGGGTTCAGCAGTTGTTGAGTTTCATGATCCGTGCCCACGTTGCGTCATGATTACACGTCGAGTTACAGATGACATCCCAGATGATCGTGCAATTCTTCGTCATGTCATTCGTGAGTTGAATCAAGCAGCCGGAATTTACGCCAGCATTGTTACGCCCGGCATAGTTTCCGTCGGCGACACCCTGACGTTTCTCTAAAGCAAAGAGTGCTTAGCGGCGGCCCTGCTGCTTAGCTTTTGCAGCTTTTTCTTCAGCTTTGCGTGCCTTGCGGGCTTCACGCTTTGCGGCTTGAGCTTCTTCATCTATTTCACGAACAGCAGTAACTGGCGCAGGGCCTGACGGCGCGAAACGCTCATCAGATGCAACAAGCAAACGGAAACCTTTGAGTGAACGCGAGTACTGAATGACCATCAGGCGTACTGCATCAAGACCAAACTTCTCAAGAGCTTCTGGCAACACGGCGTGAAGTTCTTCAAGTGATGGATCTTCTGAAGAGTCAGCAAGCTTCTCGATTGTCCACTGTGTGCACGGCTCGGCAAGAACAACGCCTGCATCATGTGCGGCGCGGCGCTTTGCAATGCCGTCGCGAACAAGTGCACCAAGAGACGCTTCGTCATCAAATGCTGTGGCAGACAAACCGACGATGCGAGCAAAACCGTCGCGAAGGTCGCCTTCAAGCGCCAATGTCAAAGTGGCAATTGTTGAGTCTTCAAGATTTTCAAACGCTGCTGTGTAGCGGCGGTCAAGGAGAAAGCGATCTTTGTCTTCGTTCATCGTTGGGCCTTTCAGGGGTACCGCACGAGGCTATTGGCGGATTGGCTCATCGAGACAAAGCCTGCATTTCAAGTACCCGAACTGGGGTTGTAAGACCCGTACGGATACTGGGCAATAGGCCTCCGACACCCAAATTGGAACGCCAGGTCACGGTCCATTTAATGGCGGTGTTTGCGGCGTAGGTACCGGCTGTTCTGGTGTGAGATGCCGATGAGTACGTGTACATGCAGTTACTTGAGTCGTCATCACCACGAGATTGAGACCATGGAGTACCAGGGCCTTTGCATGTAACGGCGGAGTTGCCATCTCCTGGTGAATAGATGAGTGATGTTGGAATTGCTGTTGTTGTAACCGTGATGGGACCGACCGACGTTGGAATGTACGCGGTGACACTGACTGACTTCCACACTGCGCGCGGAACCCAAAACCAAGTGCCCACATTGACAACCATTTTGTTTGAAGGTGGTGCAGTTTTGATCAACAACATATTGACGAGTCGTGACACTTTGTTTTCGGACTGTTGCGCTACTCGAGAGGACGTTGTCTGCGGTATCCAATGCAATGACTGACTGGTTGGACAACGGCGAACGTACAACACGTCGTCAATACCGTCGCGGGAACGCACTGTGATGGGGCCTGATGACGGGCCTGGAGTGGCAGTGACACTGGTAACAACATGCCACGTACATGGGTCTGTAGTGCCAGGTGCATCGAAACTGACTTGTGCTTCGATGTTGTCGCCAATGAGAGAACCAGAGCCATTGGCCTCTGCCAGAACCACGGGTGGCTGGCGAGAGACGTCAATGAAGATGGTGAGGACGAGGGCACTGATGGATAGCCAGGCCAGTGGGTGGTGAATAGAACGTGACTGCACGATGAACCTCCTAGGAAAACCGATTGTCGGGACGAGATTGTGACGAAACTCAAGCCCGTTGTGCAGTCGGGATGTGTGCGGCGCCTGGGTGTTGTTGGCGAGTCGTTGGGGGATAACCTCTTAACACCCTGAAAACAGGTCGCACGTGGAAAGCAGATTGGTGTCTATGACCCAGCAGCACCCAGAACTAGAGCAAGAGCAGGCATACATCCTGCATGCCTATGAGTGCCTTGAAGCAAGCCGTGTGGGCGCGCTCAAGATTCGTGAATTGACCTCATCTGGACCCGGCGGAACATTCCAGGCTCGCCTTGAGCGCAATGTGTTTGATGAAAATCTTGTGCATCGTTTAGAGCAATTGGAACTGGGAAACGCTGCGTTGGTCTTCGGTCGTATTGATCGCACTGCAGATTCTGGTGACGAGGTTGAAAGTTTTCATATCGGTCGCCTCGCCGTAGCTGATGCGAACCGTGAACCAGTTGTTGTTGACTGGCGCGCACCGGTTGCTGAACCGTTTTATCGTGCCACTGGTCGTGAGCAAATGGGTCTCTTGCGTCGTCGTCATTTTGTTGTTGAAGGACCGCAACTGTTGGCACTCGAAGATGAGTTGTTTGGTGAAGGTCATCTTGGTGTCGGGCAAGACGACGGACTGGGCGATGACCCGCGTCAGGGACTTCGTGGTTACAGCACATTGCTGACTGCGCTTGGTCGCAGTAGAACTGGACAACTGGGCGACATCGTTGCAACTATTCAGGCAGAGCAAGATGAAATCATTCGCTCGCCACAAGCTGGAGTTCTTGTTGTGCAAGGTGGCCCCGGAACAGGCAAGACCGTAGTTGCACTTCACCGTGCTGCGTATTTGTTGTACACCCATCGTTTCCCACTAGAAGATCAAGGCGTATTGGTTATTGGGCCTAACAGAGTGTTCTTGCGCTACATCGAACGCGTGTTGCCATCACTTGGTGAAGCAGGCGTGCAGCAGGTCATATTGGCTGACTTGATTCCTGAAGTGCAGTTCGGATTACGTGAATCTTCGAATGTTGCGCGAGTTAAGGGCAATAAGCGCATTGCAAAAGTTATTGATAAAGCAATCACGGATCGTGAACGTCCGCTTCGTGAAGATGTGCAGTTGCCGTATGGCGTTGGCTTTGTTCGTTTGCGTGCTGAAGAGTCAGTGCAAATTATTAAGGCCGCACGACGTCGGTATCACCGACATAATCAAGCGCGTCGTTATGTGGAGAACGAAGTGTGGGCCGCATTGGCTGCAAGTTTCCGAAGTGGTGCAGATGCAGAAGATATTCGTGATGCGCTTACAGGTACGCCCGAAATTCGCGCAGTATTAGAGCGCATGTGGCCAGTTCTAACACCGGCGCAGTTGTTGCATGATCTGTTCGGCTCAAAAGCATTGCTTAAGTTGGCTGCGAATGGCATCTTGCCCGAGTCTGATTACTTAGCGTTGTATCGCGATCGTTCTGACTCATTAGAAGAAGTGCGTTGGAGCAATGCAGATGCTGCGCTTCTTGATGAGGCTCGATTCTTGTTAGGGCCACGTCCACGTAAGAGTGGCAAAGTTGATGAGACTGACGAGATTCGTACATTCGGACACATCGTGGTTGACGAAGTGCAAGATCTCACACCCATGCAATTGCGCATGGTTACACGTCGTTCGCTCAGTGGCTCCATGACTGTTGTTGGCGACATTGCCCAGGCAACAGGTCCTCTTGCGCCAAATGATTGGAAGGATGTTCTTGAAAATCTGCCGTCACGCAAAACTCCACGCATCGTTGGGTTGTCAGTCGGATATCGAATTCCGGCGCAAATCATGGAACTGGCAGACAAGGTCATGCATGCTGCAACTCCAGGTCTTCGTGCGCCACGAAGTGTTCGTGATGGTGACGAAGCGCCAGTTATTACAGCCGTTGATTCAGCTGAAGCGTTGTACGAAGCGGTTCTTGCGCGCGCCCGCGTTCTCTTGCAACAATCAGGCGGAGGCAGAACTGCGATTATCTGCCCCGATGACACGGTTGATCAGATGTCGACTGCGCTAGATACCGCTTCTGTTCCTCACGGACGCGCACAAGCTGCTGGTCTTGATGAGAACCTTTCAATTGTTCCTGCTTCGTTAGCAAAGGGACTAGAACTTGATGATGTCATCGTGGTAGAGCCTTCAGCGATTGTCGCCGATGATGCGCAGGGCTTACGACTGCTGTACGTAACACTGACACGTTCAACGCGCAGTTTGACAGTGGTTCATCGCATGCCATTGCCTGACGCAATGTTGTAATTACTAAAGGCTCAATAGTGGCGTTACCGCGTCAATGATGAGCGGTATAAAACGAAGTGCTTTGTCTGCATCTGCTGGACGTTTTCTTTCAGCAGCAGTGTGAATTAGCCCTACGACTCGTTGCACGCTTTCAAGAATATCGATCTTCGATTCACGAATTAATGGCTCAATGGCCAGCAAGATTGCATCGGCTTGGGCAACTTTTGCTTTGTATTCCTTTGAGTCACCGTCAACGACGGCTTGTCCGAGACCATCTGCAACTGGAACTAGTTGTTTAAGCAGGGAAACGATTGACCCGGTTGGCGCAACTGCCATGGTTGTTGTTGTAACTGAAGCCACTGTTGAATCGGTACTGCCGTTAATGGTGGTGGCGCACGATGTGAGTGCGATAACGCAGAGAGAAACACTGAATAGGCGTTTGATATTCGTCATCGAGAGACTCCGATGGTGAGGGGACTAGATAGTGACAAGTATGCGCACGGTGGCAAAGGAATCCACCGTGACAGAAGTGCCATCAATCAAGACAGTCATATCGCCAGCTTCTGCGCCGATCTGCACTGTTCCGTGCGATCCCGGGACCAAGTGTGAAGTTTCGAGGAATTCCAACATGCCAGGAGTGAACTCAAGTTCTTCAGGGATGCGGGAAACAGTGAAGTCTTGACCTGAAGAAAGCTCTGAGAGTTTTTTGGCTGCTGGAGGTTCGTATCCACTGCCAGGAATTGGATTTCCGTGTGGGCATGTAGTGGGCTCGCCGAGCAAGCGACTCATTGCGGTTTCCACTTCATGTGACATGACATGTTCCCAACGACCAGCTTCGCGATGTGCAAGTGACCATGACAAACCAAGAATGTCTGTAATGAATCGTTCTGCAATGCGGTGGCGACGTACAACTCGAACTGCAAGTACTTCACCAGATGCAGTCAACGTGATTTTTCCGCTATCAACTTCGATGAGTGATTCATCTGACATTCGCTTGATCATTTCTGATACTGATGGTCGAGATACTCGCAGACGGTCAGCGATGCGTGCCTGGATGACGTCGAGATCGTCTTCGCGCAATTCAAAAATTGTTTCGCAGTATTCTTCGAAAGCTGGATGATGTTCGCCGGGGACTGCCATGGCCTCATTGTACTCTTGAATTAACAGGCGGGCCTACCCCTCGGCGAGGTTGGTACTTATGTCCGTGAAGGCGGGCTTAGTGAATGTTTGGTTGCCCTATCAAACGAAGCCCACCCCAGGCAAGCGCGGCGACAGCACGACCAAGTGCCTCCGGGTCAAAATCACGACCATGTCGTAGAACTTGTCGGCTGACAGTTTCTGCCATACCTACTAAGCCGATTGCAAAAGTAACTTGGTCGTTGGCTGAGATGTTTGCATGAATAAACGGGGCAATGGCTCGAGCTGCAGCATCCTCGAATTCACTCACTATGTCTGTGAACTCAGCGTCTACTCTTGCTGAACTTTCAAACAAAAGAGCGAATGCTTCTTTGTTATTTGCAACCCAAGTGAAATAGGCGATCATTCCTTGCTCGGCTTGGTCATGTGGATCGCTTGCACCAGCCACTGATGCGGTGACCGTAGTGACGAGATCGTCACCAACGAAACGCAATAGTTCGAGATACAAAGCGCGTTTTGAATCAAAGTATTGGTACACCACTGGCTTTGTCATTGACAGAGCTTCTGCGATGTCGTTCATTGATGTGTTGTGGTAACCGGCAACTGAAAAAGAAGTGAGTGCAGTATCGAGAATTTGTCTGCGACGATCAATTGGTGCAGAAGTCATGAGTGAGTTCTATCGACCATGTTCAAGATCATCACGCTCTGCAGCTTTGACTGCGTAACCAATGATGATTGATGGAGCGAGCAAGATGGATCCTGCAATGATACATGCAGTAACCAAGTTGACAAGAATGCCTTTGAATCCAATAACGAAAGCAGTGACAAAACACACCATTGCGATAGCCCACAATAAATAGCCAAGTCGATTGGCGGCATCGTTTATGCGCGAGATTGTTTGCCGACGTGAACGAACGGGGTCGTTGCTTGATTCGGTATTTGACATACCAATGATGGTAGGGGATTGAGACCCTGATGCCCCTGTGGTTACAGATTTGGTGGCAAGAGTCGCGTCAGCGCGCCAAAGAACAAGTACAGCGTGGGAACAAAGACGCCCCCTGCGATGAGATAAACAAAGATTTTCCGACGGCCTCGACGCGCCATGATGGCGGCAATAATTCGGATCGCAATAAGGGCAAATCCAAAGAAGAGCACGCTGGGCCAAGCAGTGGGGTCGTGAAACCAACCGTCATCAGGTTGTTGAACGGTTGATTCATTAATTGCAAACGGAGTGGGCGCAAGTGGCAACTCGGTTGAATCAAGAATTCCCACTACAACAATGCGTTGAGTTGAAGTCCACTTCGGATAACACGACACCAATGTGACCATTGCGATATCAGGGTTTGTAGTTCTTGCTACTGCAACATCTGTAGCTGAAACTATTTTTGGTTGACCGTCGACTCTGTATGTGAAAGTTCCGCCTTTGGATTCAAGAATTATCTTTTCGTTACTGCGAAGTTTGTCAATGCGACTAAAAGGTGCGCCGAATGTTGTGCGGTGACCGGCAATTGCGACATTGCCCTTCTGTCCTGGCATTGGAGAACCTGGGAAAAGTCCTGGGCCTCTTTCTAAATCCTTGATTCGCACGCCAGCAACTACGTATTTGGAAACCCCAATGGACGGAATGGTGATTCGCCCAACCAAGCCACCCAATTTTGGTTGGACTGGCTGAGGTTGGACTGGCTGAGGTTGTACCAATTGCGTCGCCATGACATTTTGGGAGCGACCCTCAGCGATTCCGGTACCCCACAATTGGTATGCCACAAAGGACAAGAGCAACAAGCCAGCCACGATCATGGTGCGGCCGAGAAAATCAATAAGGCGAGAGATGCGTCCTGGTGATGCGATCGTGTCCTTTGCCATGGGGGCGACTGTAGTGGCGTTGGTAGTGATGGCAACAGGTCACTAGCGTGGCTACAGCATGGACACCGTTATTGAGCTCTCAGGTGTCGTTGCTGTCCTTGGTCAATTTCCTGCACTAGCTGGCGTTGATCTGACAGTGCAGCGTGGAGAAATCGTGTTGCTGCAGGGACCGAATGGTGCGGGGAAAACATCGCTGTTACGGGTGTGTGCTGGGCTGCTGCCAATTGAGCGCGGATCTGGGCATGTTCTTGGAATAGACCTTGCCACCAACAGAGAAGCCATTCGTTCACGCGTCGGTTTACTTGGTCACGCGAATGGTTTGTATCTTGATCTCACCGTGATGCAGAACTTGCAGTTCTGGGCAGCAACTGTTGCGGCTACGGAATCAGAGGTTTCTTCTGCGATGGCAACAATGCGAATTGATGGCCGACTTTCGGGAGTAAGAGCCTCGCAACTATCCGCCGGACAACGCCGTCGATGCGCACTAGCGAGCTTGATTGTGCGGCGTGCAGAAATCTGGCTGTTGGATGAACCTCATGCAGGTTTAGATGCTGCTGGTCGTGACGAGTTAGATGCATTATTGCGTTCGGCGGTTTCTTCTGGAGCAACAGTTGTTCTTGCAAGTCATGAACGAGATCGAGCGCTTGGTCTTGCAACTCGCACCGTGACTATTGATGGGGGCGGGGCAGCATGAGTAACACCACTATCAATAAACGCCGCATTGCAGTTGCGGTTGCTCGCAAAGATCTAACCATTGAATGGAATAGCCGCATTTTGGTGAATCAAGTTGCACCGTTCGCCGCCATTGTGATGGTGCTATTCGCGTTCGCTCTTGACAACGACGGCATTCTTCAACGTGTTGCTCCCGGTCTTGTGTGGTTAGCAACACTGTTCAGCATGCTTGTGGTTATTCAGCGTTCATTCACGGTTGAGTCAGCTGATGGTGCACTAGATGCATTGCGAGTTGCAGGCGTTGATATGGGTGCAATCTTTGTGGGGAAAGCAGTTGCGTTGATGGTGCAGTTGTTTGTTTTGGAACTCATGCTTGTGGCAACTGCTGTGGTTCTCTACGGCGTTGAAATGACATTGACTGGTTTCTGTGAGGCAATAGTCACCCTTGTGGTGGCCACCATTGGCCTTGGAAGCGTGGGTACTCTGTACGGAGGTCTTGCTGCAGGCGCACGAGGTCGGGAGACTCTTCTTCCGCTTCTCTTGTTGCCAGTGGTAGCACCTGTCCTAATCGGCGCCACACGGGCGACCGAGGCGG
>JBBANJ010000030.1:0-13632 GCA_040402055.1 Ilumatobacteraceae bacterium | reverse complement strand
ACGGTGGGTTTGCCAGAACCAAGATTGTCAACGGCTGCTTGGTATGCAGCAAACAACTTGCGGTAGTCGTGACCACCACGAGGGAGGTTCACCAATTCATCGTCCGACAAGTGTGCGACCAGTTGCAATAGACGGGGGTCAGAGCCAAAGAAGTGTTCGCGAATGTATGCGCCACCTTCAATGGAGTAACGCTGAAATTCGCCATCGACAGTGGAGTTCATTTTGTTCAACAACAATCCGTCAACGTCTGCAGCTAACAGTTCATCCCACTTTGAACCCCACACCACTTTGATGACATTCCATCCGGCACCGCGAAACACTGCTTCGAGTTCTTGAATGATTTTGCCGTTGCCACGCACGGGGCCGTCGAGTCGTTGCAGATTGCAGTTCACAACAAAGACAAGGTTGTCTAGTTTTTCTCGTGCTGCAAGCGAGATAGAACCGAGAGTTTCTGGTTCGTCTGTTTCGCCATCGCCAATGAACGCCCACACGCGACTTGCCGATGTGTCGTCGATGCCTCTGTTGTGTAAGTAGCGATTAAAGCGAGCGTGGTACAACGCAGTGAGTGGGCCAAGACCCATTGACACTGTGGGAAATTCCCAGAACTCTGGCATGAGGCGAGGGTGCGGATAGCTGGAGAGCCCTTTCCCTTCTCGTCCGACTTCGCGGCGGAAATGATCAAGGTCGTCTTCGTCAAGGCGACGTTCAAGAAATGCACGTGCATAAATTCCGGGCGCTGCATGGCCTTGGAAATACACGTGGTCACCGGCAGCACCGTTGTCTTTGCCGTGGAAGAAGTGGTTGAAACCAATTTCATACAAGCTTGCAGAACTAGCGAACGTTGATAGGTGACCGCCGATGCCTTCTGCAGCATGATTCGCTCGCGTCACCATTACTGCTGCGTTCCACCTGATGTATGCACGGATGCGACGCTCTAAATGTTCATCGCCGGGGAACCACGGTTCATTATCTGCAGTAATGCTGTTGACGTAGGGGGTCGACACAGTGGCAGGGAAGTTCACATCAGTCTGTTGCGCCCGTTCAAGAAGGCGAGACAGTAAATAACGGGCACGTTCAACGCCATGGCCATCGACAACAGAATCAAGAGAGTCGAGCCATTCCTGAGTCTCTCCCGGATCAGTGTCGGGGAGCTGATGCATTGAGCCGTCGAAGATCACATTTGTCATTCTCCCATGATTTTTGTCAAAAGCCCGTCGTTACCCCGTCCCATGGTGAACAATCGTTGTCATGGAATTATCCGACGACGCAATCGTGATTTATACAGATGGTGCGTGCTCGGGTAATCCAGGGCCAGGCGGCTGGGCGTGGGCCGTGGCTCCGTCTGGTGAAATCAATGACAGTGGCGCAGAAGCCAGGTCAACGAATCAGCGGATGGAAATTATGGCTGCCTACCAAGCTGTCATCCATTTTGAAGACGACCCGCGCATCATTCGCATTGTTGCCGATTCCACGTATGTCGTGAAGTGTTTCAACGACGGCTGGTGGCGTGGCTGGCACAGACGCGGCTGGAAAAACTCTCAGCGTCAGCCCGTTGCGAACCGTGACTTATGGGAGCCATTTATCGAGTTGGTTATCAACCGTGGCCGAGTGGAATTTGAATGGGTCAAGGGCCATAGCGGTAATCGCATGAATGATTATGTTGATGCTCTTGCGGTGGCACACACCCAGATTTAGCCCAAATCTTCACTCCGCTAGGAAGTCGATGACCTGATTGCGTAGCCTGTAGGGATGGAACTTAAAGGCGTAAGCGCAATTGTCACAGGTGGAGCATCCGGTATCGGAGCAGCTTCTGTTCGTCTCCTCGCAAAAGGTGGAGCAAAGGTCGTCATCGCCGACCTTGATCGTCAGCAAGAGGTCGGCGAGGCCCTTGCTAAGGAAGTTGGCGGCGCATTTTGTGCTGTTGACGTCACTGTCACAGAGGACATCATCAACGCAGTGGAAATGGCTAAGTCCATGGGCCCACTTCGCGTCCTGGTGAACTCAGCAGGTATCGGTTGGGCACAACGCACCATCGGCAAAGACGGTTCATACGATTCGGCTGCCAATATCGAAGCTTTCAAGAAGGTCATCGCGATCAACTTGGTCGGAACATTCGATGCAATTCGTATTGCAGCAACTGCAATGAGCCAGACAGAGCCACTTGAAGATGGCGAGCGCGGCGCGATTGTGAACATCGCATCTGTTGCGGCATTCGATGGTCAAATTGGTCAGAACGCGTACTCAGCGTCAAAGGGCGGAGTTGTCGGTATGACACTTCCAATCGCTCGTGACTTGTCAGCATCAGGTATTCGTGTGAACACTGTTGCTCCGGGACTCATCGACACACCGATCTACGGACAAGGTGATCAGAGCGAAGCATTCAAGTCACAACTTCAAAAGGGTGTGTTGTTCCCTCAGAAGCTTGGTCGCCCAGATCAGTTGGCTTCAATGGTTCTTGAGTGCATCACGAACAGCTACATGAATGCTGAAACCATCAGAGTTGATGGTGGCATTCGTATGCCGCCTAAGTGAGCATCGTTTTTCATAACGACCCATTTACGCCGTTTGACCGGCAACCAATAACTTTGCACGTTTCCCCGAGCTCCGGCTCGGGGTTTCGTCGTTCTATCGCCATTCCTGATTCGTATTTACCTGTACCTGCCGACGCGGCGCGGTTGCGCGTTGCGGCTCGCGCTTTAGGTATTGATCAATGGGTGTCAACTCATGACGATGACTGGTTGCCCACCATTGAAATGAAGCGTGCCTTGATTGAAGAGCGCCGCGATGAAGTTGTGGCGTGCCTTCCTGGTGCGCAAGATGCCTGCGAAGAAGTTGCGCGAGGCGTCATGAGTTCAATCGGAGTTGCACCTACAAGTGCACGTGGCGTTGACGCACTTGTAGAAGCGGCATTGTGTGTTGCCGACGATTTGTGCATCATGATGTCTGATTCTGATGGAACGCCACGACTAGTTGCCGCAGTGTTGTGTTCGCCGGGTCGGTGGCGCCTTGCCGAAAAAATCGGTGGCACCATGGCTTTTATTCATACGCCTGTCGCGCGGTACGACATTGACCTTGATTCACCTGTGAACGCAGTGCTGAAACGAATGAACGTTGAAAAACCAATGTGGCGTACCAATTGGGGAATTAGCAATCATCCGTCACTCTTTCAGCCTGACAGTCCGCCACATACCCCGGATATGGATATTGCTGACATGTGGTTTCGAACTGAATGGCAAACCTTGCGCCGCTTGCCTGAGACTGGCGCGATCCTTTTTACAATTCGCACGTTTGTTGAGAAGTTAAGCGACTTCGTTACTCGCGATTACGAACTCGTGCATGGAATTGGCGACATCATTAACAAGATTCCTGAGGATGTCGCCCAATACAAAAGCATTGCGCCGTATTGCGAACGAATTTTCGAATACTTCAGCGCCCGTTAGCTACACAGGGCGAAGCGGCTCTGATTTGCCGGGAGGGGTTGTGATGTGAATTTCGTCCCCAACACGAATGGTGCCCCCATCAATAACGATTGCCATGATGCCAGCGCGTCGAACAATTTCGCCGTCAGGATTCTCTGATCGAAAAGCCGACAGAAGTCCTTCGCGATACGTATTGATCTGGGCACACGGGTTGCGCAGCCCCGTGAGTTCGATGACTGAATCACCAATAGACATCAGTGTTCCTGTCGGTAGGGCATGAAGATCAATTCCAAATGTTGTGATGTTCTCTCCGAGTTCGCCATCAGGAACTTTTTCGCTATCAAGAGTTTCACCCATCATCAGATGCACCTGCCGCAGGTTTGGCTGTGATGGGTTCGCGGCTACTCGAGATCGATGTTTTACTAACTCTCCGCAATGAGCATCTCCCTCTACTCCGAGGCCAGTGAGCAATGTGATTGAGTCGGCGGATTCTTTTGAAAATCCATGAACGGGAGAACGATGTACAGACCGAACGTTGCTCATAGTTACGTGGTGTAGTCGGCGTTGATACGTACGTATCCGTCGGTGAGGTCACAGCCCCACACAGTGGCGGTAGCTGAACCAGTTTGTAGTGACACATGAATAGTCACATCGGTGCCACGCATGTACTGACTGAGTTGTTCAAGCCCTGATTCATCAACTCGAGTGGGGTAGACCTCTTGTGTACCAAACCGAATAACAACTTTTTCCTGATCAATGTCTGTGTATTGACTGCATTTACCGACTGCCATTGCAACGCGACCCCAGTTTGGGTCAGCGCCATGCACGGCAGTTTTGACAAGCGGTGAATTGACGATGGACTTGGCTACGGTCTTTGCTTGTTCAGCATCGCGAGCATTGTCAACGGTGACTTCGATCAGTGTCTCAGCACCTTCACCATCGCGTGCAATCGCTTTTGTGAGATCAAGAAGAACAGTGTGCAGTGCTTCAGTAAGGGCAGAATCGTCAACGGTTCCTGCCGCACCACTTGCCAACACAATTGCGGTATCGCTGGTGCTGGTATCTGTATCAACTGAGACACAGTTCAGTGTTTTGTTGATTACGCCCCGAAAGATGTCGTTTAGCTTCTGTGATTCGACTTTTGCATCGGTGAACACCATTGCAATAAGGGTTGCCATGTTTGGCTCGATCATGCCAACACCTTTAGCTACGCCAACTACGCGTGCTGAAGACCCAGCGATGGTTGTTGATGAGATCTTGTGAACGGTGTCCGTGGTCATGATGCCGCGAGCTACATCGTCGGCGTCGTTGTTTGGCAGTGGAAAAGGAAGCGATGCGATTCCGGCGCGAATGTTTTCGATGGGGTAGAGACGCCCGATGACTCCGGTTGAAGCGATGAGCACTTTGTCACTGGCAAGTCCGAGCGCTGCGGCAACCGATGACGTGACTTCTTCTGCGTGGCGCATTCCTTCTTCGCCGGTTGCCACATTTGCGTTCTTAGAAATGACTACAACTGCTTGTGCAGACAGATTGGCCACGTTGCGACGAGAGATAACCACGCTTGGGCCAGCAAATCTGCTCTGAGTGAATACACCTGCGGCGGAACATGGGCCATCGGCCATGACGACCGTGAAGTCTTTTGTTGTGTCCTTCACTCCGACATTGGTGACGAAGGAGGAAAAGCCGAGGGGAAGAGCAGTAGTCACGACAATTGTGTTTAGCACCCCGAAGGCCCCTTTGGGGGTTTAGATTTGATTCGTGCGCACAATCGTGGTCAACGGAACAGTTATCAATGCTGAAGGACGGGTAGCCGCTGATGTGGTCATTGAGGGCGAGCGCATTGTTTCTGTAGTGCCACGCTCCGCGAACGCCATAGTGCCAGGTCGGGATGACACGGTGATTGACGCCACCGGCTGTTTCGTAATTCCAGGTGGAGTTGATGCTCACGTACACATGCAGCTTGATACGGGGACCATGGTCTCGTCTGATTCATTTGAGTCAGGCACAATTGCGGCGGCTCACGGCGGCACCACCACAATTATTGACTTCTCTGAACAACGCCTTGGTGGCCAAGTACTCACAGCATTTGAGAAACGATTCGCGGAAGCAGAATCACAGTGTGTGATCGACTGGGGTCTGCATCAAGTTCTCGGTGGTGTCGATTCGCAGGCGCTTATTGATACGCGATCACTTGTTGAACGTGAAGGTGTTGCCTCTATCAAGTTGTTCATGGCATACCCAGGGCGTTTGTATTCTGATGACGGACAAATATTGCGCGCATTACAAATGTGCGCGGATACCGGGATGATGGCAATGGTGCATGCAGAAAATGGTTTAGCCATTGATGTGCTGATTGAACAAGCAGTTGCTGCCGGCAATACAGGGCCCGAATTTCATTCGCTGACTCGTCCGCCAGAACTTGAGGCAGAAGCAGTGCATCGCGCAGCGGTGTTGGCACGAGTTGCAGGCAATGCACCTTTGTACATCGTGCACTTGTCTAGTTCGCATGCATTACGTGAAGTTGTAGAAGCTCGTTCGCGCGGTACAAACATTTTTGCTGAGACATGCCCGCAGTATTTGCACTTGTCATTGGAAGAGCATTTAGGACAGGGATGGCCAAATGGAGCAGGCTTCATTTGTTCAACTCCATTGCGCTCTCGCCATGACCATCATCAGGCGGATCTGTGGGAAGGCTTGCGTGTTGACCAACTTGCGGTTGTAAGTACCGACCATTGTCCGTTCTGTTTACGGGAACAGAAATTGGCTAACGGCGAATCATTCAATATGGTGCCAAACGGAATTGGTGGCGTTGAACACCGAATGGACTTGGTGTATCAAGGTGTTGTCGCAGGCCATATCAGTGAAGAGCGGTGGGTGGAAGTGTGTGCCACTGCGCCTGCTCGGTTGTTCGGCCTCGGTGCGAAAGGGGTTCTTGCAGAGGGCTATGACGCCGACGTTGTGATCTATGACCCGAACGCCACTTCAGTACTTAGCGCAAAAACTCACCATATGAATCTCGACTATTCAGCGTATGAAGGCCTCAGCGTGCAGGGCGGCGTACGCACCGTGTTGTCGCGTGGCGAAGTAATTGTTGACAAGGGCAGTTTCCTTGGCCGTGTTGGCCGCGGAAAGTATTTACGACGCGACATATCACGTCATATTCGCTAAGCGAATCGCTTCACCAAGTTCTCGAGAGTTTTCTCAATCGATTTGGCGTTGTCTTGAGGGGACTTACGCAGTTTCAGAATGAGCGGCGACTTTGACTTGTTCCAGTCAAACTGTTCGGTGACTTTTGTGCCCCCATCAACTGGTTCGAGGATGTAGCGCCAAATGTGTCCGCCGAAATGGCGCCACCCAATTGTCTTGCCTTCTACAAATTCAACGACAGTGTTCGTGATTTTGTAGGAAAGGCCGATTTTCATCTGCATGCCGAATGTTGCATTGAGAGACAAACGTTCTGGCGCATTGATTTGGGCTGACTGGATAGAACCAGAACCGTCAATTTCGCCATGGCGGCGCGGATCCGCCAAAAGATCAAAAATCATTTGTGCCGGGGCAGGAACGATGGTGGAACGAGAAACTACTTTTGCTGGGTCAGATGTCATGACTGCAGTCTGACCCATTCAGACACCGCTTCGGCGCATCGTCTGCCAGAAAACATTGCGCCTTGACTAGAGCCGGTGTCGCGGTGGTCGCCACATACAAACAAGCCGTTGGTGAGGTTCACTTCTTTTTCTGGATTAAACGGTGGAGCTTGGTTTGGTTGACCATGCGCAATGCGATACGTGCGCAAGTGTCGCCATGAATCGACTGTTGGGCCCCACCAGCCGCGCAATTGGCGACGTGCAGCAGCTTCTAGATCGCCGTCTGCAATTCCTGGCATTGCAGCTGCAATGAGGTGCTGGCCATGCGGCGCGTAGAACGGACTGACATTTGACATAACAGCAACGTTGAGGACAGGTCCGGAGCCTTCGCCGTCAAGCAAGATGTAGGCACCATCAAAAGGTGCTGTAGGGGCTGCAAAGTACACACACCCTGCGCTGCGTGATTCGACCGGGGGAAGTCCAAGAAGGCGAGACGCAACGGGGCCTTCTGTTGCCACAACAACAGCGCGAGCAGTGATGTGATGGCCAGAGGTCATGGTCACAGATCCTGGCGAAATCGTTGCTACTTCGCTGTTAAGAAAAATCTTTATTGTCTTCAAGGATGCTGCAAGTTGTTGGGTGATTTGACCCATTCCTTTGGCAGGAACTACAGAGTCACCCACTGCAAGTGTTCGAAAAATGAAATCAAAAACGCGACGGGACGAGCGCAGCTCAGGGTCGAGTTGAATTCCGCCTACCAGTGGCCGAAAGAATCGCTCGATGATTTTGGAAGAAAATCCGAACTCCCGCAGAGCGCTCACGGTGTCAATGTCGTTTCCTTGAAGTAGGTCTTCAGATTTCTTCAATTTCAACTTTGTCCGCAGCCACGCAATTCGGGCCTTATCGGACCATGTTCCAATTGGTGCAAAGGTGGTTGAGAAAAGAGTCTTAGGTCGTCTGAATGGGTCGCCGACAATGGTGCCTTTTCCTTCACGCCATACCAATGCGCCAGGTTCAAATGCGCGAAAGTCCAGCGCTGGAATATCGAGATGGCGATGTATCTCGGGGTACGCAGTGAGCATTACTTGAAATCCGCGATCAAGAATGAAGCCATCAACTTCGTCACTTCGTACTCGACCACCGACGCCGTCGGATGCTTCAAGCAACACAGCTGAGATTCCGTGTTGTTCAAGAACGCGCGCAGCAGTTAGTCCGGCAAGTCCGGCACCAACGATGACTACGTCAACAGAAGACGGAAGTGTTTCTGTGGTCATTTGTTCAGCAATGCTCGCAATGCAACATCAAGTGTTGGATGCACAAATTGAAATCCGTCTGCAACAAGTGCGTTCGGCACTACGCGTTGACCAGTAAACAACAATGCATCTGCAAGTTCTCCACCCAACAAGAGTTTTGGTCCGAATGATGGAATAGGAAGAATCGCTGGGCGTGACACCACGCCGGCAAGTACACGTGTGAATTCGCTGTTCGTCACTGGATGTGGTGCAGTGAGGTTCACGGCGCCTGAAAGGTTTGAAGTGAGCAGGTGAATGATTGCGTTCACTTCGTCAGTGATCGAGATCCAGCTTTGCCATTGTTTGCCGTTTCCAAACTTGCCACCAAGTCCCAATTTGAACAATGGAAGTTGCTTCTTTAGTGCGCCACCCTTTGGCGACAACACAATGCCTGTGCGCAACAAAACGGTGCGAATGCCGGCAGCTGAAGCGGAAGCTGATGCGGCTTCCCAGTCACGACACACGTCTGCGAGAAACCCGGTTCCGATTGCGGCGTCTTCACCTAGTTCTTTGTCATCACGTTGTCCGTAGATTCCGATTGCTGACCCTGAGAGAAACACAGATGGCTTCGTAGGTAGCGACGCCATGGTGTCTGCCAACAACGCAGTGCCAAGTGTGCGGCTTTGCAGAATTTCCATCTTGTATGAATCGGACCAACGTTTGTCACCGATACCGGCTCCAGCGAGATGCACGACAGCGTCAACACCGTCAAATGCCGAAGGTGACATTTCACCAGTAGCTGGGTTCCACTGCACTTCGTCATTGCGACGCGGTTCGCGACGAACTGCTGCGACTGTGGTGTGACCAGATGCGTTGAGTTGTTTTGTCAGGGCTTGTCCGATGAGGCCAGAGGCGCCAGTGATGAGAATCTTCATATGGTCTCAGTCAACCGTGAACCAACGCTGATTGTTCCCCAATCTTGCGTAGCCTGAAGGTTCCTATGAGCACCCGCAAACTCATCCTCTCCGCCATTGCCTGTGCATTGGTCATCATCTTGGCTGGAGGCGCAAAAATCTTCCAGATGTCTCGCGACACCATCACGGTGGAAGTGTTTGCTCTCGGAACTGAACGCACATTGGCTGATATGACCGTGACCGTTCAATCGGTCTCCCAGAACGCAAATGCGACCATTGCCCACGTCACGATGGTCGGAGTCGAAGGCGCTGACGCCACTGAGGGCTGGCGGTTGTTGGCAGGGGGCACCGTGCTTTCGCCGATTGCTCTTCCGGTTGGCGCACTTGGTGTGCCCTGTGCCACTACAGCAGCCGACGTTGTGGCCTCGTGTGACATGGCATTTCCTGCGTCTGAAGGCTCCGTGACCATTGCGTACCTTCGAGCAGGGCTGCAATCTCAGTGGTCTCGCCAGTAAGAACGGCTACCGTTGTAGGTGAATACAACGGCGTATTCAACTGATTGGAGATAACCCCCATGGCTGAACCATTTGATCTTGTGGTCGTTGGCGGCGGACCTGGCGGATACGCGTCTGCGTTCTATGGCGCCTCTGCCGGACTATCAGTGGCTCTTGTTGAAAAAGACACCATCGGTGGAACATGTCTGAACCGCGGGTGCATCCCTGCGAAAGCATTTCTTGAAACCGCAGCAGCTCGACGCCATGTTGAGCACGCAGCAGAGTTCGGGATTGCAGCAACTCTTGGCGCAACCGATTTTGCAGTTGCACAAGCACGCAAGCAAAAAATCGTTGATGGCTTAGTCAAAGGTCTCACCGGTTTGGTGAAGGCAAAAAAGGTCACGTACGTACTCGGAGTTGGCGCATTGAATGGCGACAACTCAGTCACAGTTACTGCTGCAGACGGCACTAAGACTGAACTCGCAGGAAAGAACGTCGTACTTGCTGCAGGCAGCGTTCCTCGTGTCATCCCAGGTTTTGAACCTGGTGGTCCTGTGATGACGTCAGACGAAGTGTTGATGCTCAATCGCATTCCCACACGCATTGCAGTTATTGGTGGAGGCGCAATCGGATGCGAATTTGCTTCAGCGTTTGTTGACCTTGGTGCAGAAGTCACCATCTTGGAGGGCTTGCCAAAGATTCTTCCTGGCCTTGACGCAGACCTCGCAAATGTGGTGGTGCGTTCATTCGGAAAAAAGAAGATCGCAATTAAGACTGGCGTTGCAGTTACTGGCCACACACCAACCGGTAACGGATCAACAGTTGTTGCGTTCGGTGAAGGCGAGACGCTTGAAGTTGATGCAGTCATCGTGTCTGTCGGACGTCGTCCGTTTACAGATCAATTGGGACTTGCGAATACCAAGGTTGCAGTGAGCGATCGTGGATTCGTAGAAGTAGATGCCTACTGCCGCACGAACGTTGCAAATGTGTATGCCGTTGGTGACCTCATCAATACGCCACAACTTGCGCACGTTGCATATGCAGAAGCAATTCTTGTTGTGAAGCAAGTTCTCGGTGAAACTGCAATACCTGTTGATTACGACCGTGTTCCTTGGGCAATTTATTGCAGCCCTGAAGTTGCATGGGCTGGCCCTGGCGAAGAAGCCGCAAAAGCTGCTGGATACGACGTTGTTGTTGCAAAACATCAATTCCGTTCCAACAGTCGCGCAATGATCATTGGTGAAACTGATGGGCTTGTAAAAATCATCGCTAAGAAAAACCCAGATGGCACTGCTGGTCAAGTTCTTGGAGTACACATGGTCGGGCCGTGGGTCACCGAACAACTCTCTGGCGGTTACTTGGCCGTGAACTGGGAAGCAACAGTAGAAGAAATTGCTCATTTCATTCAGCCGCATCCGAGCCTCTCCGAACTATTCGGCGAGACTGTGATGTCGCTTACCGGCCGAAGCATCAACGCGTAACAATCAGGACACACACAACATGGCAGAGATCACACTTCCTCAACTTGGCGAAACAGTTACCGAAGGAACCATTACGAAATGGTTCAAGAAAGTCGGCGACAGTGTTGCACTCGACGAACCACTTTTCGAAGTGTCTACAGACAAAGTTGATACCGAAGTGCCGTCGCCAATTTCTGGTGTACTCACCGAGATTCGTGTAGCCGAAGGGGATACCGTTCCTGTCGGCACCGTCATCGCCGTCGTCGGCGACGCATCTACTGCTGCTCTTGTCGCAGCTCCTGCCGCTTCGGCGGCTGTCGTCACTTCGACTCTCGCAAGCTCGAACGTCTTAGCGCCACCACCGCCCTCAGCGTCAGTCGCTGCAGAAGCCCCTCCGGCGCCCGCACCCACACCAACACCTGCGCCCGCAGCAACTTCAAGTGAAGGTTCGACGGTGTTGTCGCCGGTGGTGCGCAAGCTGATTGCGGAGAACAATCTCAACGCCGCATCAATTACAGGTACTGGTCCTGGTGGTCGCATTACGCGTGATGATGTTCTCGCTGCGATTTCCCGCGGTGGTACAACAAGTGCACCTGCACCCGCCGCAGCAGCGTCTGCTCCAGCTGCAAGTGCGCCACAGCGTGCTGCTGCACCGAGGGCAGTTGCTGGAGCTCGAGACGAAGTTGTCGCGTTGTCAAAGATTCGTCAGGCGACAGGTGCCCACATGGTGGCTAGTCAAGCCATTAGTCCTCATGTTCTCAGCGTTGTCGAAGTTGACTATGCAAATGTCGATGTCACTCGACTTCGTGTCACAGAAGAGTTCAAAGCACAAGAAGGCTTCAGCCTTACCTACTTGCCGTTCATTGCGCGTGCAGTTGTTGATGCATTGGCTGACTTCCCACACATGAACTCGTCTCTTGGAGACAATGAACTCATTGTTCATCGTTATGTCGATCTTGGAATCGCAGTTGACCTTGATTACCAAGGACTTCTTGTGCCGGTAGTTCGTGATGCAGAAGGCAAGCGCCTTCGCGCCTTGTCACGTGAGATCAATGACCTCGCCACACGGACACGTAGCCGTCATTTGACTCCCGATGAAATCTCGGGTGGCACATTCACTATTTCAAATAATGGTTCTGCCGGATCGGTGTTGACAATGCCAGTAATCAACCAGCCGCAAGTTGCAATTCTGTCAACAGATGCAATCTCAAAGAAGCCAGTCGTTATCGAAGTTCCAGGATTCAGTGAAAGTATCGCAATTCACCCTGTGGGCAACTTGGCAATGGCATGGGATCATCGTGCATTCGACGGTGCGTATGCCGCTGGGTTCCTGTCACGCGTCAAACTGATTTTGGAAACTCGCGACTGGTCGTCCGAGGTCTAAAGACCAATCGGAACCCGTGTGCCAATGACTAGTAGCACTTCGCCGTTACATGTTCGGTGGCTCGGGTCTGTTCCGTACACCGATGCGTTAGCAATTCAGAATTCAATGTTCCGTCATGGAACAGATAATCGTTTGCTACTGCTCGAGCACCCTCATGTATTCACTTACGGGCCATCAGCTGATCTAGAAAAGAACCTGCGCTGTGACCCTGCTGCAGTTGGTGCAGATTTCGTTGCAGTGAAGCGCGGTGGAGATATCACGTATCACGGGCCAGGGCAATTGGTCGGTTATCCGTTATTGACATTGCAAGGAAAGAATGGCAACGACACACCGCCAGACTCACCGGCATATGTGCATGCGGTTGAGCAAGTAGTTATTGATGCCTTGCATGAAATTGGACTTACCAATGCGGCCCGATTCAGTGGTTACCCTGGTGTGTGGCTGGATGTTGACTCCGCAACGCCGCGCAAGATATGCGCAATTGGTGTTCGTGTTGGCCGTGGTCGCACGATGCACGGGTTTGCCATCAACGTTCATACTGATCTTGAGTACATGACAACCAACATTGTTCCATGTGGCATTGCGGAGTACCCCGTCACGTCAGTTGCTGCTGAGGGAATTGATATCACCATGAAACAGATGGTTGATGTGGTGACTATGCATGCAGCAAAAGCATGGGGTGGTGCCATTGCAGAGCGCCAAGACATTGCATGGAAACACACACCAGAAGATTTGTCCGCCTTCTCGCGAGGAGAAGGTCCCGGAGCACCAGTACGCATGTTGAGCAGGCTTGCTCGCGCTGGTGTGGAAGATGCTATTGAATTGTCAGAACGCAAACCTGATTGGATTCGACCACGCGTTTCACTCGGCCCAGAAGTCATGGATGTAAAGAAGACATTGCGTGACCATTCGTTGGTGACAGTGTGCGAAGAAGCTGGTTGCCCCAACTTGTCTGAATGCTGGAGCGATGGAACCGCAACATTCATGGTGCTTGGTGAGCGTTGCACACGAGCATGTGGGTTCTGCCTCATTGACACCAATAAGCCCCAGGCACCTGATGCTGATGAGCCTGCACGAATTGCAGCTGCAGTTGCTGAGATGAAGTTGTCGTATGTGGTGCTGACCATGGTGGCGCGTGATGATTT
>JBBANJ010000029.1:0-14510 GCA_040402055.1 Ilumatobacteraceae bacterium | reverse complement strand
GCAGAGGCTCTTGGCGCTCTTGGCCTATCTCACGCCCGCACAGCGTCCCTCAGCCCGTATGAAGCACTGAGTTGGCTGGCGTGGACCGCAGCAAGTGGCGGAGCCCACGGACCACGTCGTGGCGCAGCAACTGGTCGTGGCGAAGCATGGTGGTTTCTCGCAACGTTTGTTGGGCTGGCAGATGACTGGCCATGCGACCCAGAAGAATTTGGTGAAGTTGTGAACTCTCTTGAATTCACTTCTTTCACATATGACAAAACCCCCACTGGTGGGTGGGGGCTTCATCTAGTGATTGAAGACCCAGAAGAGGGTCTTGCGATTGCGCTGCGCGCAACCGACGTTGAATAATTAGCCGCGGGCCTTGAGGGCTTCGATGAGCTTTGGAAGAACCTTGTGCACATCGCCCACAATTCCGAGGTCAGCAACACCGAAAATTGGTGCTTCTTTGTCTTTGTTGATTGCAATGATGTTCTTTGAACCCTTCATACCCACCATGTGCTGTGTTGCACCAGAGATACCTGCAGCGAGGTAGATAGTTGGCTTCACAACTTTTCCGGTCTGGCCTACTTGGTATGAGTAAGGAACCCAACCAGCGTCAACGATTGCGCGTGATGCACCAGGTGCACCCTTCAGCAACTTGGCAAGGTCTTCGATGAGCGCATAGCTAGATGCTTCACCAAGTCCACGGCCACCAGAGACAACGATGTCTGCTTCGTCAAGTTTCGGACCAGTTGTTTCTTCAACATGAACTGCTGTCACTTGAGCAGCACCTGCTGCACCAAGATCAGGAACTGCTACTGCAGTAACTGCAGCTGCTGCGCCGCCTGCTGATTCAGCAACGAATGACTTCGGGCGGAATGCTGCAAGGAATGGACCAGCACCAGTGAATGTTGTTGAGACCAATGTGTTGCCACCAAAGATTGGTGTAACAACGGTGACGCCATCGCCACCATCAGTGATGTCGACGTTGTTTGTGATGACTGTTTTGTCGAGCTTGACCGACAAACGTGACATGACATCGCGACCTTCGTAGTTCTGAGGGAACATGATGAGGTCAGGAGTATCGCCACCGTCGATAACGCTTTTCAAAGCTGCTGCAATTGCAACGCCAGGAAGTGATGCGCCGTGGTTGATTGCGTACACCTTTGTTGCACCGAATTCACCGAGAGCAGCAGCTGATGCGCCGTCGCCTCCAATGATTGCGGTGACGTTTGATGAAAGCGAACGTGCCTTAGTAAGAAGTTCGAGTGTGGCTGACGTTGGTGCGCCATTGGCGACCTGTGCGAAAACCCAGATGTTGTTAAGTGTCATGATTTTTTCCTCTTCGTAACTTCGACTTAGATGACCTTCAGGTTCTCAAGGAACCCGACAATCTTGGTAAATGTTTCACCATCGTCTTCGATGATTTCTCCGGCCTGACGTGCTTCAGCTTCTGTAACGCTGCTGATCTTTTGACCAGCGCCTGCCCAGCCGACTGGCGTGATGCCAAGGTCTGATGCGGTGACTTCTTCAACTGGCTTTGACTTTGCAGCCATGATGCCTTTGAACGATGGGTAGCGAGGCTCAACAACACCAGCAGTAACGCTGATGAGTGCTGGCAATGCGCATGTCACTTCGTCGTAACCATTTTCGGTTTGACGATCAACTTTCAATACGCCGCCTTCAACAGAAACTTTCTTTGCGAAAGTTACGGAAGGAAGACCAAGCAGTTCAGCAATTTGTTCTGGCACAGTTCCGGTGTATCCGTCTGATGATTCAGTTGCGCCGATGATGAGGTCTGCTCCACCGAGGCGAGTGATTGCTGCTGCAAGAACTTTTGCAGTGGTGAGTGCATCCGAACCTTGCAATGCAGGATCAGAAATAAGCACGCCTTTGGCTGCTCCCATGGCAAGCGCAGTACGCAAACCAGAGGTTTCATTGTTTGGTGCCATGGAGACGAGGCTTACTTCGCCACCGCCTGCCTTGTCGACCAACTGAAGAGCCATCTCAACGCCGTAAGCGTCTGAGTCGTCGAGGATGAGCTTGCCATCTCGCTTCAGGGTATTAGTGGCCCCATCAAGCGCACCTGGCGCTGCTGGGTCGGGAATCTGCTTGACGCATACGATCACATTCATGCCTCCCATTGTTACCGAGAGGTAGCCCCGTTACCCAACCCAAGCGCCCTTCAAACCTTCCTTTTGGCGTGACCCTCGTCGCATGCGCTGATACCGTAAAAAGCCTTGCGCATCCTCCTCATCGTCAATTCCTTTGCGTCATCAGTAACGGCCCGCAATACCGTCACGGTCCACGAACGCCTTTCCCAGCACCACGACGTGCAGGTGGTGGAAACGAACCGCCGTGGGCATGCCACCCGTTTTGCTGAAGACGCAGCCCGCCGGGGCATAGATGTGGTCGTGGCATACGGAGGCGACGGCACTTTGAACGAAGTGGCGACTGGCATTGCAACCACCGATACCGCCCTTGCGGTCTTGCCAGGAGGGTCAACCAATGTATTTGCCCGCACTCTCGGCATGCCGAACGATGCGCTCGAGGCAATCGACCTGATCATCGAAGCTCTCAGTCGAAATGACATCTCTCCAATTGGTCTTGGTCGCGCAAATGGTCGCTTCTTCACTTTTCACACCGGCATCGGATACGACGCTGCGGTGGTGCGTCGCGTTGAACAACGAGCTGGTCTAAAGCGTTATGCAGGTAACCCGCTCTTCATCGCAGCAGCATTACGCACTTGGGGTCTTGATTACGACAAGAAACGCCCGCACTTCTCTCTTGATTTCGGCGATGGCAATACAGTTGACAATGGTTTCTTTTCCATCATCATGAATACGAATCCGTATACGTATCTTGGTAATCGGCCGTTTGACATTGTTCCGTCGACAAGCCTGTCGACCGGATTATCAGTCGTTACTTTTACTTCACTCAAAACAACACACATGCTGCGCACCTTGGCTTCTGCATTGCAGGGCGGTGGCGTTAAGAACTTCCCGTGGCTTGATATCCGCACCAACGTGCAACACGTTGTGGCAAGCGACTCACGAGCATTCCCCTACCAACTAGATGGCGACTACTTAGGCGAGATTCAGAAAGTTGAATTCGAGTTCGTACCAAATGCGATTCGCCTCGTGCGATCACACCCGTAGGGCTATTGCGCGTCACGCACCTTAATGGCTACGTCCGGCACGTTCGTGCAGATGCCGTCAATCCCCCACCCAATCACTTCTGCCATACGGGCCGGATCATCAATAGTCCAGGAATTCACTTGTAAACCATGGGAATGGAACACGTCAATACACCGCTGATTCAGAAACTTCGTATACGGGTGAAGCGCAGTGTGGCCAAACCCTGCCAGGTCTCGCGCGACACGTTCAAGGTCTTCATCGCGAACGCCTTCAGTAAGCCACGCGGTGCGCACTTCGGGACGCAACGTGCGCATTGCATCAACAGTTGGTCTGTTGAATGCAGAAATTAGCCAGCGATGATCTTCGCCACGTTCAGCCAGATGAGTCGCGATTGTTGCGGCTAGAGAATCGCTTGGGTCGAAGTCAGCATCAAGCGGGTGATTTTTGATTTCAATATTCACCCACATGCCTTCACATGCATCGAGAGCTGCAGGAAGAAGAGGAACATGCTCGGGAAGTTCCACCGCTGTCATTTCACAAATCACTCGACCATCTGGCAAAACTGCATCGTGATGCACAGCCATTGCGCCGTCGCTAGTACGACGAACGTCTAATTCCACTGCATCTGCACCAATTGTGCCGGCACGACGAAAAGCCGCAAGGGTGTTCTCCCGTTCCGCCCGTGAGGCACCCCTATGGGCTATTACCTGAATCTGTGTCATATTGCTCACGCCTTCGGTGGTTTTAATTTGTACTCTCAAAATACAACCTGAGAACTTTGCTTTCTGCATTGTCACTTGCCAACTTGGCTCGTAGTGTTCTCTCTCGGTAGTTCGCTACCAGCCCGTTTCGCGCCCAGCGCCCTAACCCCCAAACAAAGGAAGTCCGACGTGTCGATCCTCGCGTCATCTCTCGCTCTTGGTAGCGCCGATTACACATGGCGTGATCAGGCCATGTGTAGAGATACAGATCCTGAATTGTTTTTTCCAATCGGAACCACAGGACAAGCTTTGTTGCAAATTGCAAAAGCAAAATCTGTTTGTTGCCAATGCCCAGTCACAGTTGAGTGTCTTGAGTTTGCACTTGAAACAAATCAAGACACTGGCATCTGGGGCGGCAACTCAGAGGACGAGCGCCGACAAATGCGTCGCACAGCCGCTCAACAAGCCCGCAGCCAACGCGCGCTGTAAATCAATCGCTCTGTAAGGGCACCCGCAACAGAATCACTGTTCCGGTATTTCCGTCACGCGGAACAAACTCAACCTCTGCCAACTCATCGGCACGTGCAGGTCGCATTTCAATTGTTCCGGCTAGTTCTGTGGTGACCAAGGTTCGCACTATCGACAAGCCAAGGCCTTTCGCATCGGCCAATTTGAATCCGGCAGGAATCCCGCGGCCGTCATCAATCACTGCAATTTCCAATTCAGACTCTTCTACGTGAAGACGAACGGCCACATTGCCGCCACCATCTCCTTCGGGGAATCCATGATCCACGGCATTCTGCAGCAACTCAGTCAGCACCACCGACAACGGCGTCACAACCGTGGCGGCAAGTCGCCCGCCGTCGCCAATCACCATGAACCGCATCGGGCGTTCTGGTGACTGCAAACTCTCTTCCACAAGACGCAACAGCGGTCGCACAATTTCTACAAAGGCAACATCGTCGCCTGGTTCACGAGACAACGTTTCATGTACCAATGCAATTGTGCGAATGCGTCGCACTGATTCAGCAACTGCAGCTTTTGCTTCAGGAGACTCAAGACGACGTGCCTGCAAACGAAGTAGCGATGAAATCGTTTGCAAGTTGTTCTTTACTCGGTGGTGAATTTCACGAATAGTTGCATCTTTCGACAGCAACAATCTGTCGCGGCGTCGCAATTCGCTGACATCTCGCAACAACATCACGGCACCCGTAACAACAGGTTCTCCGTCCACTTCATCCACGATTGGAATACACCTCGTCAGCAGCGTTACTTCTGACGTTTGCTCGAACTCTTCAACAACAGGTTCACGGCGCTCAAATGCCTGGCGAACTGACGAATCAATGACACCCAGTTCTGACAATGTCTGCCCAACGGCGTTGGCGCTGATGCCCACGCGGTGCAATGCAGATGTGGCGTTTGGAGACGCATACCGAACCCGTCCATCAGCATCAAGAACAATTGCTCCGTCACCTACGCGAGGAGCAACGCTCGAGTCGGCCACTCTGCCAACGAATGGGAACGCACCACGCACAATCATTTCTGCGAATCGTTCGAAAATCTCGAGGTATGTGCGTTCAAGTTCGCCCGGTTGGCGACCTGTATGTTGCGACCATTCGCGGGTCAGCACTGCAATCACTTCGCCTTCAAACTGCACAGGAATCGCCATCATTCGGCAGTCTTCAACTACACCCTGAATAAAAATCTCGCCTTCGCACGGCACACCACTCTTCATGGCTGCACCCAAGAGGGGACGTTCAGCGCTTGAGGTCTCTGAACCCACCCAGTCGGCCAGATACAGGGTCTGGCCAGTCGCTGCGCGCACCTGAGCCAACACAAGCCAGTTGTCGCCCTCAACAGGCACGTACATCAGCAGGTCGGCAAAGCAAACGTCTGCGAGCATTCCCCACTCGCTTGCCAAGTTGACGAGGTGACCAATCTGTTCTTTCGACAGGTCTGTGTGCTGGCGAGCTAGTTCACCAATGGTTGTCATAGGCAATCCCTTCCGGGTGCCAGTCTTGCCTACCAGCCTGCGCTGGTGGTGTCTCTTTTAGTCGCCGAAGCCGATGCGGCGTTCTGCATCGGTTGACCCGATTTCAACATAGGCAATTTTTGCCGACGGAATTGCGATGTCTTTACCCTTTTTGTCGGTGATCCACAATGTTGCAGTTTCACCCTTCAAAGCAGCGTCGACAGATTTTTTCAATGCCTCGCGTGCCTTTGCGTCGTCTTCTACCTCGACGGCGATTTCACGGGGGGCTTGTGTGATTCCAATGCGAATGTCCACTGTGTTGTCCTGCTTCTACTTTTTGGGGAGTTCTAATAGTCGTATCGCGGGCGACCGGCGCCTTTACGGTACAGGTCAGACCATCTTCAAGCCTGCGCTGAAAATTTTCTTTGGCTTCATGGCCACAATTTGGGCCGCTAATGCGTGAAAAGCAGCCCCGGCCTCTGACTCGGGAGCGATGGCGGCGATGGGGTGGCCATCGTCTCCCCCTTCGCGCAATTGCGTGACAAGAGGAATTTGAGCCAAAAGGGGCACTTCAAGTTCAGCAGCAAGTTCAGCACCGCCGCCTGAACCAAAGAGTTCGTAGCGCTTGCCGTCATCACCGGTGAACCACGACATGTTCTCAATAACTCCACGAACCGTGAGATTGACTTTCTTTGCCATTGCAGCAGACAAGCGTGCAACTTTCTGTGCAGCTTCTTGGGGTGTTGTAACAACAAACACTTCTCCGCGTGGCAAGTACTGACTAAGGCTCAATGCAATGTCGCCGGTGCCTGGTGGCATGTCAATCAACAAGTAATCAGGTTCATCCCAGAACACGTCAGTAAGAAATTGTTCAAGCGCTTTATGCAACATTGGTCCGCGCCAAATAACTGCTTCACCTTCAGGCACGAAATACCCAATAGAAATGCAACGAACTCCGTAGTTCTCTGGAGGCAACAACATGCCGTCAATGACTACTGGGTCGCGCTCTGCACCAAGCATGCGAGGAATGGAATAACCGTAAATGTCTGCGTCGACTATTCCGACTGTGTGACCACTAGCGGCAAGTGCAACTGCAAGGTTTGTGGTGACACTGCTTTTTCCTACGCCGCCCTTGCCTGAAGAAATCAGCAACACGCGAGTAGTGGAATCTTTTGCTGCAAACGGCACTGCGCGGCCTTCTGCATGTCCATGTGCTTGGCTACTGCCTGCAGTGGCACCTGGCGTGCCATTCAACATGGTGCGTACGTTCTGTCGCTGCTCATCGGTCATCACGCCAAAGTTGATGCTGACTCCTGCGCCATTGACAAGTGGGGTCAATGCATTCGTCACGAGATTCGTGATTTCGTTACGCATCGGGCATCCGGCAACGGTCAAAGTGATCGTGAGAGACACGCCTTGGCTTGAGACTGCAATGTCGTGCACCATGTCAAGGTCAACGATTGAACGATGCAATTCGGGGTCTTCGACGGGGCGAAGGGCCTCGATAACTTGGTCAATTGTTGCTGTGGGCATGGGGACTCCGATGGATGGGGGATTTTGCACTACGGCCATAGGTACAATACCTGCGTGTCCGACATGACCACCACCCACGTCATGACTCCGAAGGCTTTTACTGCCACGGTGTCTGCCATGACCTCAGCTTTTGGCGACCCTACGAGGCGCGCCATCTACCTGTTTGCTCGTGAAGAGGGTGACGGAGTCACAGCCACACAGGTTTCTGACAAATTCGAATTGCACGCAAACGTTGCTCGCCACCATCTCGACAAACTTGCTGCCGGCGGATATTTAGAAGTCACAATCGAACGAGCAAAGGGCCAAGGCGTTGGTCGTCCGTCTAAGCATTACCGCGTTGCCTCCAAAGACAGTGAATTTGAATTCTCTGTTCGTACAGATGATCTCGTTCTTACGCTTCTTGGTAAAGCACTCGCAGCGTTGCCGCCTGACATGGCACACACCATTGCTGAACAAGTGGGGCGCGATTACGGCAAGGCCATGGCAACAGGTCTCACTGGTCACGACGCGGCTGTTGGTCATCGTTCATTGCGCTCTGCGATTCAAGCAGTTGCTGATGCACTCACTGCGCACGGATTCGCAGCACACACAGATGACAAGCACGACAAGCTGCGCATCGTCACAAGTCATTGCCCATTCGGTGATGTTGCAATTGAGCACCCAGTTATCTGTGCAGTTGAACGCGGAATGGTGAAGGGAATGCTCGGCGCCATTTACGGCGACACCGACCCAGAGACCATTGACTCAATTCCTGCAGGTGACACGCTCTGCATCACCACTGTTTAGTAACGAGCTAGTCGCCCCAGTGGCGTTGTTCTAAGAACGGGTCTCCATACATGTGGTACCCATTTCGTTCCCAAAACCCTGGCTTATCGGCATTCATAACTTCAATGCCACGCAACCACTTTGGTGATTTCCAGAAATACAAATTTGGAACAAGCAAACGAACTGGGCCACCGTGAATTGGTTCAATCGGTTCGTTGTCAAATTCCCAAACGACTAACGATTCATCGCGCGTTGCATCATCAAATGGAAGATTTGCGGTGTAGCCATGTTCGGCATGACCCATGATGTGGGTTGCACCAGCTTGCACACCAGCTGCATCTAACAAATCGCGCACCCGCACACCACGCCACACAGTGTCAAATTTTGACCACTTAGTAACACAATGAATATCCGTTGTAAGGGTGACCGAAGGCAATGCAATCAGTTGCTCGAACGTCAAAACGTATGGCGTGTCTACAAGACCACCAATAGTTAGGTTCCAATCACCTGGCGCATATGTCGGCACATCACCAACGTGCAGCACGGGGAAACGATCCGTGAGGTACTGCCCTGGTGGAAGCCGAGCAGGGTCGTACCCCTGCGAAATAACTTCATCTCGATTTCTATCAAAAAATCCCATGCATTCATTCTGCCCCCAATAGCGTGACCTTGTGCCCATTTATCTCGTTCGCCACGCCAAAGCCGGCAGTCGGTCCGCATGGACGGAAGATGACCGCGACCGCCCATTGGTCGACAACGGATGGGAGCAGGCTCACGCATTGGCCACTCGCCTTTCAGCCCTTAACCCCAGCGTTCTTTGGTCAAGTCCGTATCTGCGGTGTCAGCAGACTCTGCAGCCTCTCGGAGAACTCTGTGGGCTCGACGTTGTTGTCGACTCCCGGCTTGAGGAAGATTCGCCGTTGGAGAAATCACTTGCCGTGTTAGATGACGCGCCGGATTATGCAGTGCTCTGCAGCCACGGTGATGTCATTCCCGATGCAGTGAACGGACTCATTCGCCGCGGTATGGACGTTGGAGAAATTCCTCGAGCCCTCAAGAAGGGTTCAGTGTTTGTATTGCACCGCGAGAATGGGCTGTATATCCGCGCTGAATATTGGGAAGCACCTAAAACGAAGTAGCCCTACTTAGCGAGGGCTTTGTTTACTTCCGTAACGATTGCATCGACAAAAGATTGCACTTCTTTCGGAGGGTTCATTGCCTTGCATGTGTCTAACTGTGGTTTTGCAAGAGATGCGCTGTTGAGAAAACGGAAATACACAATTCCGAGGAAGCAGTGAGCATCGGGGTATTGGTTATCAACTTTTTGTGCACGCAATAAGTCATTGACCGCAGTGACAAGAGCTAATTGCTTCACACTGCCGGTTGCAGCCCGAGCCGTTAACGCAAGAATCCACGACCGATACGTCAGTGCTTCCGCGTTATCTGGTTCAAGTTTCAGAACCTGTGTATACAACTCGATTGCTTTGCCAGGGTCAGAGAAATTTAGTTGACGCGCACTGGCTAATAACCCTGAAGAACTCTGTTCAATTGCACCTGAAGAACTTTGGCCTGGCAGACGCTGCCCTGATTGACGTGCAACCCAAATGCCAGCCCCAGCCCCCGCTGCAACAACACAGACAACTACAAGAATTCGCCGCAACCAATTGCGGTTGACCGAAGTCGTTGCAACATCTGCACCCTCTAGTTCACGAGTAATGGCCGCCGTACGAGAAATGTATCCATCACGCAACGTTGCATAATCGGCTTCATCGATGTCGCCTGCTGCACGCTCATTGTCGAGATCACGCAAAGAACGCAATAAGAATTGTTGCTCATCGCGAAGATCGTCAGACATCAGACATTGTCCTCATCAGTCGGATCTTCAGCGAGCAGCTTTTCTACAAGTGCCACATCATCAGACGTTGCTTCGCCACTATTGTCACGACGCCAACGACGAAATGCAGCCCATAGTCCGGCAACGGCACACACAAGAACCGCAATCGGCAAGATCCAGACAAGAGAGTCAATTCCCGTAGCTCGCGGAACCAGAAGAACTTTTGCCTTAAAGGTGTTGGCAATTGACCCAACAATCTCATCGTCAGTCATCGTGCCAGCACTGACATCACGCGCTACCTGATTACGAATAGCTTCAGCAGCTGATGCACGCGAGACGTACACACTTTCTCCGTCGCATGTTGGGCACGCAATGTGTTTCGTAATCGAATCGATTCGATCAGATTGCGTGAGCGGGCCATTATCGCGAGTGGTGCCCACAGTGAGTAGTGCAACCACAATCAAACCCATCAACATCCATACGGGCCACGACTTCAGATATTTCATTGTCCACCTGCGAACTGAGTCTTCAACTCATTCAGACGAGTTGTGAGAAACCCTTTAGTCAAGGCGCCCATGATGCGTAACCGAACAAATCCATTCGGATCAACAACCCATGACTCAGGAACTTTTGCAACACCAAATGCAACAGAAATAGCACCGTCATCATCCCGTACAACTGGCCAGTCGCCCCCGTTGGTATCAAAGAACGCTTGAACTGCGCCATCGGAATCGTCATTAACAATGGTGTACAACTCGACAGCGTTGTCTGACGACTTTTGTTCCTTTGCGAAATCAACTAACAACGGATGCTCTTGACGGCACGGAACGCACGTGGAGTTGAAGAAGTTCAACACCACCCAACTGCCTTTGCGACGTGCCAACTCAAATGTTCCGCCACCAATTGTGGTTGATTTCACCACAGGAGCCGGCTCTCCCAATAACGGCGATGATGCTGACTCAGAATCACCTGGCTTTGCCATTGCAAGTACTGCAAGAAACGCGAGCAACAAAACGCCTGCAGCGCCAGCAATGTACCGAATACTCTTGCCGCGATTCACGCAACAGCCCCACTCGGAACTGGAGCAGACGTTGCATCGGTTGGCTTGCGTCGACGTCCTGGAAATGCGGACAACAAAGTGCCGATACCCATGAGGCCACCACCAATCCACAACCACATCACCATCGGTTTAATGAACACTTTGATTTTGACTGTTTTGCTTGACACTTTGATTGGTGGTTCAACAGTGAGATAAATATCTTCAACAAACGACGATTTGACAGATGGCGTTCCAATGTTTGTTCCCATTGATTTAAATTTCGTAATGGCCGGCGTGTAACTCTTGCCACCATCGACTCGAACAATTGCAGCGACCACAGTGCTTCTGTCGTCAGATTCGGTTTTGAATCCGGTGAGTTCAAAAGTGTGTCCACTAAACGTCGCTACAACGCCCTCTTTCAACAACATCTCTTGGCTGTGGGTGTAACTATTTGAAGCAGCTAAAGCGACCGCAATCAGAATGACGCCGATGTGCACCACCATGCCGCCATTCGCGCGCCCTACTAACCCGCGGAAACCTTGGCGCCGTGTTGCAAGAACTAATTGGCGCAATGCTGCACCACCAGCAAATCCTCCGAGCGCAAATGTCAACAACGGAGCGAATCCGGTTGCACCAACACCCACACTGAACGCGAGTGCAGCAATGCCACCCCATGCAGGCCAGAACAAACGGTTCGACAACAATTCGCCAGACGCCTTGCGCCATGGCAACACCGGTGCGATGCACATAAGAAAGAGCAAGGTGAGCCCGACGGGTACAGCCAGTTTGTCGAAGAACGGTTCGCCCACCACTAACTGACGATTCTGAAGTGCCTCAATGATTAATGGAAACACAGTTCCGAGAAGCACAACAAAAGCAAACACACTGAAGATCACATTGTTTGCAAGAAATGCACCTTCACGTGACAGTGGTGAATCAATGGTTCCTGGCGAGTGAAGTTTTTCTCCACGCCACCCGATCAGAGCCACAGACACAACCACGATGATTGCAAAGAAGCTCAAAAGGCACGGCCCGATATTTGACTCACTAAATGCATGCACACTGTTCAGCACGCCTGAACGTGTGAGGAAAGTACCAAGGATTGTGAGACTGAAAGTGGATGCGAGCAATGACAAGTTCCAGACACGCAACATTCCGCGACGCTCTTGCACCAATACGGAGTGAATGTATGCAGTGCCTGTGAGCCACGGAATAAACGAAGCATTCTCAACTGGGTCCCATGCCCACACGCCACTCCAGCCCAACACTTCGTAACTCCACCACGAACCAAGGATGATGCCGAGCGTCAAGAAGCCCCACGAAAACAATGCCCAACGGCGTGTCTCGACCAGCCAACCTTCGCCGACACGGCCAGTAATCAATGCGCCAATTGCAAAAGCAAATGGCACTGTCATGCCGACATACCCGAGATACAAAATCGGTGGGTGGAATACCACGAGAATGTGGTTCTGCAACAACGGGTTTGGTCCTGGCCCGTCAAGTACTCCGGCTGCACCAGCAGCAAACGGATTTGCTGGACCCAATGTCAAAATAAAGAAAAAGATGCCAACGAAAAACATGGTGGCAACAGCCCAGCCAACCATTGGGTCTGCGATACGAGTGCGGTACTTGAAAACAATGCCAGCGGTTAAGCATGTAAGGACAAGTAGCCACAACAGAATGGAACCTTCAAGTGCACTCCATACCGCTGTGAAGTTATACAACGCTGGCGTGCTCTTCGAGCCCACTTTTTGAATATAGGCAAGTGAGAAATCACGAGTGATCATTGCCCATTCCATCGCTGCAAAGGCAGAGATGGCTGCGACACACGACAATGTTGCAAAGCGTGGGACTAATCGGAGAACTTTTTCGTCTTCGTTACGCGTGCCCATTACGGCAGCAATCAAACCGAAGAATGCACCAATCAGCCCAACAAGTAGAGCCGCACGTCCGAGGGGGCCAGCTAGCCCTTCAACACCGAGCATGCAGCTGCCTCTTTATTTGACGCGTCAATTCGTTTGGCGTTCTTTTCAACGTATTGATTCGAATGTTTCACTTCGATGCGATCGCTCTCGAAAACGCCATTCACTATTCGACCGTGTGCAATCACCGGAATACATTCTTGAAAAACGCCGCCAGGATCTCCAGAGTATGCAACTTTCAGGGTCTTCTTATTGAAATCAAGAGTGAACGTGGTTCCACCATCTGCTTGTTTGACAGAATTCTGCTCAACAACACCTTGAACACGCATGCGGCGTTCACCGCTACAACCGCTGCGAACACCAACTTCGTCAACGTTGCAGTAGTAGTCAATTGCGCTTGTCAGGAATTGAGTAACAATCACACCACCACCCAAGAGAGCGCCAACTACTACCAAAATTGGTAGCCAGCGACGTTTACGAACTGGAGGTTCGGCACCAGGCTCGGTGGCAGTACGTGGTGTTAGGTCCACGGCATTTCCTCACGTGTTGCATGTTTGGCTAATTCGCGTCCACGACGTATTACCCACACGGCATACACGCCAACGGAGACAGCAGTTAAGCCCCAGCTTCCAAAAATAAATGATGCATGTTTCATAATTACTACGCTCCTGCTTCATTTCTTCGAGCAGCAATAGCTACGTCGAGGCCACGATCAGAAAAAGCATCTTCCAACATCATTGAGCGCTGACGGTGCAGCACCAGCCACACAAACAGCAACGTGAAAGCAACAAGACCGAGAAATAGTGAAAACAGCATCAAACCGTCTAACTCAACTTTTGCATTGGGGTTTGCAACAGATGCTTCCTGATGCAACGAACGCCACAATGTGACACTGAAATGCACAAGTGGAATTTCCAAAATAGCTAACAGCGCAAGAACTGATGATCGACGGGCGCGTTGACGGTGCGTGCCACCCAATTGCCGCACAGCGAGATATCCGACATACGTAATGAACAAAAACGCAGTGCTGGTAAGACGCGCATCCCACACCCAGTATGTGCCCCACGTGAGCCGTCCCCACATACTTCCTGTCACCAATGACACCGCTACAAAAAGCACGCCAATTTCACCTGACGCGCCAGCCACACGATCCCATGCAAGTGATCTGTTCTTGCCCGACAAATAAACAGCAGAACACAAACCCGTTAACCCGAACGCAATGTATGCAGTCCAAATAGAGGGAACATGGATGTACATAATGCGTACCGTGCTTCCCTGCACGACATCTTCGGCAGAAAACCAGAGACCACATAACGCAAGCGCGGCAAGCATGAGGATGACAAGGATTCCGAGCCGCCGCGTTGCAGAAGTTCCGGTGCCTGACTGTCCGGCCATGTTCACATCCACTTCACTAAGTCTGACCGCCAGAAGGCGATGGGGAAAATCGGGACCTATTCGTCGACCAGAGGACCAAAGGCAACGGTTCCGACAGCGCAAAACAGAACCGCAAAGACCAAAAGAAGGCCAATCCATGGCCACCCTTCGGACACTGTGGTGCCACCGCTACCAAATGCCGCCTCGGTCGCCCGTGTGGCGCCGATTAGGACAGGTGCTACCACTGGCAACAA
>JBBANJ010000028.1:0-14797 GCA_040402055.1 Ilumatobacteraceae bacterium | reverse complement strand
TCTTGCATCTTGCGAAATGATGGCACCATGCTGCCAATGATGAGTCCAAGCAGCACAGCAAGAATTGGAATGGCAAACATCAAGATGCGCGACAACCCAAGGTCTTGATGCATCGCAAGGAACACACCACCAATTGAGGTGAAGGGCGCGCTGAGCAACAAGGTGCAGGTCATCAAAACCAGCATTTGCACTTGCTGAACATCGTTAGTGATTCGCGTGATCAGTGAGGGCGCTCCGAATTGTGCAACTTCTCGAGCCGAAAAATCGTTCACCTGGTGAAACAGGCTTCGTCGCACGTCACGCCCGAACCCCATGGCAACTTTTGAACCGAAATAGACAGCGGTAACAGAGAAGGCCACTTGAAGGACCGTGACCAGCAACATGATTCCGCCGATGCGCCAGATGTACCCCAGGTCCTCTTTCACGATGCCGTTATTGATGATGTCTGAGTTCAAGGTGGGCAGGAATAGCCCGGCAACTGCCTGGATTGCCTGAAACGCAATGACCACCCACAGCAAACCCTTATATTTCGCGAGGACAGTAGTGAGGAGACGTTTCAACATGCGGGAACCGATTGTACTTGGCAACTAAACATCAACAGAAGCCAGACACATAAGTCACACCGCCATGGGATGTACTCTTGTGAAAGTGCCAAGCGACTTCGCCCTCAAAACTATGAACTTTGTTCATAAAACAATCCTCACCGTGTCAGGCGGCAAAAAAGGATGGAACGCCGGCAATATGCCCGTGCTGAAACTCACGACGACTGGCCGCACTTCTGGGCAGCCTCGCGAAATCATGTTGACCTCGCCTATTCAACAAGGCGACACATTCGTAGTAGTCGCATCGCGTGGCGGCGACGATCACCACCCTGCATGGTTTGTGAACTTGCGAGCCAATTCGACCGTTTGGGTAGAAACTCAAACCGAAGCAAAACACGAACGCCAAGCCCGCATCGCAACTTCTGACGAACGTGACGAAATGTGGCCAATCATTGTTGCGAAATACGCAAACTATGGCGGATACCAATTGAAGACAGAGCGCGAAATCCCGCTCATCTTCCTTGAAAAGGTCTGACCGCAGCAGCGCCTGCTGTGAGAGTGGACTGACACCTAGACTTCTGAAGTTCCAATTCTTTCAAACCATGACCATATGACAACCACATTTTCAAACGATTCACTTCAGGATCCTTACCCCTGGGACAGAGCTCTCAAACGAGGAATGATCGGTTTCCTTGTTAGTCGACTCTTAACCATTCTTGGTGCCGGCATCGTGGTCGTCGGTAACACCGTTCGTGATAATTGGGCCGGAATTGTCCCTGTTCGTGGATTGACCGGACTTGTCAGGGTGTTCGACAACTGGGATGGACATTGGTATCTGGAGGTGGTGCGTATTGGTTATCCCCGAATAATTAGACCAAACGCCACCTATGCCTACTCAGATGCTCGCGCAGCCTTTTTTCCGCTCTTTCCCCGAACAGTCCATTACCTCGATCTATTCATTCCTGGCGGACCGGTTGCGTCTGCCCTTTTGCTGAATGTCATCGTCAGTTTTTTCTTCATCTTTCTCATTGGATACATCGCCCGCGACCTTTTTGATAACAAAACCGCAGAAAAGTCCATGATTCTGGCTGCTCTATTCCCTGGAAGTTTCGTACTGAGCATGGCCTATTCCGAGGCGTTAATGATCACCCTTGCAGCATTATGTTTCATTGCACTGCGACGTCGATCATGGGTGTGGGCGGGAACTCTCGCCATGTTGGCAACTTTGGCACGCCCGAATGGAACCGCCCTTGTCATAGCCTGCGCAGTTGCGTCATATCTTGCGATCAGAGATGAGAAGGATTGGAAAAGCCTCTGTGCGCCCCTCATTGCTCCCTGGGGTTTTGTGGGGTTCATGTTCTTTCTTCGACATCAAACTCGAGAACCATGGGCGTGGTTTCGCGTGCAACGACAAGCATGGAAAGAGGGCACAAGTTTTGGGGCTACTGCCGTCGAGCGCACATTTCATTTTCTGCTCCATCCGTTGTCATCACCAACAACGGCACTCACTGGCACAACCGTCATCGCAATGGTCATTGCCTTGTGGTTTTTATACAAATACAGACTTCCAGCCATGTACAACTCCTACATTGCAGTAGTACTTGCCCTCATGCTGATTCCCGCAACGGTGACTGCTCGTCCGCGATTTCTCTTCACCGCGTTTCCACTCATCTTTCCGGTGGCCCGAGCTCTCCGTGACGACGACGATTCGTGGTGGGTATTACTTGTAGTTCTTTTTGGTAGTGCACTTGTCACGATCACCGCGGTGTATGGGGTTCGAGGAGCCATTCCTTGATAAAGCGCACGGTTCTGATTCGCATTGCCACAGTAGTTGGAATTGTTCTCTTTTTCTCTCTACGTGTCTCCTGGATCAGCGATGACTCACTCATTACATTGCGGCAAGCCCTCAATCTTCGTCATGGATGGGGGGCCGGTTTCAACCCACTCGAAAATGTTCAGGCATACACGCACCCATTGTGGTTTTCGGTGTGGGTCTATCTCGGTTATTTCACCAATGAATGGATCTATTCGATTGTTCTCTTTAGCCTCGCCTGTACTGCACTTGCGGTTGCACTGATCGCATCTGTGAGCCGCAGCATTCTCAACACAATCGCTGTCGCCATACTTCTCGTCAGTTCGAATGCATTCATTGAGTACTCAACTTCAGGTCTGGAAAACCCACTCTCGTATTTACTTATCGGTTGCATCATTCTTCTTGTCGTGCACACACACGTAGCTACTCGCGTTCCATATTGGAAATTTGTATTATTTGGAATTCTGGGCGCCTTGGCCTTTCTTAACCGCATGGATTACGCAATTCTTCTAATTCCACCGATTGTCTCGGCACTTTGGCCCCATCGCCGAAATCTACGAATCATTTCGGCATTTGGAATTGCTTTGGCCGCGCCCATCGTTGTGTGGAGCACATATTCATTCAAGACTTTTCATGCTTTTCTTCCGAACACTTTCGAAGCAAAACGAAATTTGCATATTCCATTGTGGGAAGTGCTCACTCAAGGAATTACATACGTTTTCTTTTCAATGATTCACGACCCAGTGTCGGCCATCATTCTCATTGTCGGACTAGTAGTGGCTCTGCGATCACAGTCCCCGGGAATACGCCCGATTGCATACGGCATTGTTCTGTATCTGGCGTACGTCGTCTACGTGGGTGGCGATTTCATGGCCGGAAGGTTTCTGGCAGTTCCGGTCTACATGTGCATATTTCTCGGTGTTCTTTCGAAGCCGCGATTTACATTCATTTCACAACGAGTTATCTCATCGCCAGTTGTACTTACAGTGTGCTCTGCACTGCTGCTTTTCAGTATAAATGCAATTACGCCTATTACTAGTATCCAAAATCCGCAATCACAGCGATGGGACTACCATTCCCACAACGGAATATCCGATGAGCGTGGATATTTCGTTCAAAACGGACACCGTTCGATACAAGATCTCATTGTCGAACGTCATGATTTTCTGCAAACAGCCGACTCTCTTCGGTTTGCTTTTGATCCAGAACAGATTTCTCTTCACCAAATCAATTTTCTTGCAACTACGTGGCCATCTGCCCCCTCGCACTTCACTACCCCAAGAGCCATAATCACAGTGTGCGGCCAATTGGGTGCTCTCGGAATTGGACAAGGGCCCGCAACACACCTCATTGACACTTGTGGATTGACAGATAAATTTCTTGCGTCAATTCCCTTTTCGGCTCATGCATTTCGATGGCGAATCGGTCATTTCTCTCGCACAGTCCCAGATGGTTATGAAAAAGCAGTCCGATTGCGCGACCCATCGTTCGTAACAGACCGAGCGTTGCGTGCCAAACTGCAATTGCTCTGGAGCCGCATTTCGCATACCTGGTAACAATTGTCCGAGGCTCTGGGAAACGACATTGTCTGTCAGAATCACTTCATGACAGAACCTGTGCTTTATGTGGAACGCGATGACATTGCGATCATCTCGATCAATCGTCCACACAAGAAAAATACGTTGACTGATGAGGTCATTCAAGGAATCGCCGACGGAATAGACCGGGCAACCAAATCTCCTGATGTGTGCGCAATTGTTTTACGTGGTGAAGGCGACACATTTACTGCCGGATACGACCTGGCTGCTAGCCCATCTGGCTCAGATGCTGACGAAGAGCGCAAATGGTCAACGCCGTATGGAGCTAAAGGACCAGAGCCACGTGAAGGCGCGTGGGACCCAGTTCGTGACTGGCAGTTCATGGGAAACAACGTGAAACGTTTCATGAAAATTTGGGAGTGCCCGAAACCAGTTCTTGGTGAAGTCAAAGGATGGGCCATCGGCGGCGCAACAGATCTTGTGATGTGTTGCGACTTGCTCTACATGGCCTCAGACGCACACATTGGTTATGCACCGAGCCGCATATATGGAACACCGACAACCATGATGTGGGTGTATCGCCTTGGGCTAGAACATGCCAAGCAATTCATCCTCACGGGCCGCGCGATTGATGCAGACACCGCGTATCGCATCGGGCTCGTTTCGCATGTGTGCCCACCAGACGAACTCGGCGCATTCATCGAAGAAGAAGCACGACGCTTTCGTCATATTCCGGCCAACCAATTGGCGCTCAACAAACTGCTTATCAACCAAGCGTTTGAAAACATGGGATTACGTACATCCCAGTTGCTTGGCACTTTCTTTGATGGCATCACCCGCCACACAGAAGAAGCACAGCAATGGGTAGAAGGTTTTAGCGAGAAGGGCTTTCGCGAAGTTATTCGCGAACGTGATGCCCCATGGCAGGACTACGGCGAACGCCCGCAGTGAACCGCGCCCTTGAACCGAATGTTAATGTGCTCGCATGAGTCTCACGCATCTGTCCATTCGCCAACAGACTGAACTACTTGCATCGGGCGAAGTGTCGTCGGTTGACCTCGTGCGTGCTTCACTAGAGCGCATCGCCACGGTTCAGCCCGAACTCAACTGCTTCGTAGAGGTGTGGGTCGAAGAGGCACTTGCCCGTGCGGCTTCGATCGGACCGCACGATGGTCGTCCACTTCACGGAATCCCCGTGGCGATCAAAGACACGACACCGTGGGAAGGTCACCGCGTGACGTACGGGTCAATGATGTACCGAGAGAACATCGCGAACCGGTCTGCACTCGTAGTGGAACGCCTTCTCGAGGCGGGCGCAGTGATTGTCGGCAGCACCAATGCTCCAGAGTTCGCACACGCTGGCATCACAGACAGCCTATTACACGGAGCGACACGTAATCCGTGGGACACAACTCGCACAACTGGTGGATCAAGCGGCGGATCAGCGGCAGCGGTGTCGTCTGGGTGCGTTGCAGTCGCCGAGGGAAGCGACATGGGTGGCTCGGTGCGCATCCCCGCGTCGTGGTGCGGAGTAGTTGGCCTCAAACCATCACTCGGCCGAATACCGATGAATGTGTTGCCGGGATTATGGGACACGATCTCGCACCACGGTCCACTCGCGCGCACAGTCGATTGCGCACGTTCTTTCATGTCTGCAGTCTCAGGACCATCCCTCCTCGACCCGTTGTCGCACATCATCCCGATGGGAAGCGCACACACCGACATCTCCACACTTCGGGTTGCGTGGTCCGTCGACCTTGGTTGCTGGAGCGTCGACCGAAGAATCGCAGCCGCTATCACGCAGACGGTCGACAACATGCGCGGATCTGTCGCGTCAGTTGTTGATGCGCCTGCACTCTTTTCCGCTGAAGACAACATGTTGTGGTTGAACATGTGGGGCATCTTCATGGCGGCGTACTACGGCGACGAAGTAGACAAGCACACAGATGACGCTGACCCGGACGTCGTGTCACTGGTGCAACTCGGACGGATGTTCAGCGCGGTCGATTCGAAGCGGATGGAAATCGCGCGTTCAAGCACATGGCAAAGAGTCACGTCGGTGCTCGCCAATAACGACGTAATCATCTGCCCGACTATGTCGCGTTTCCCAGGACCAGCAGCGAAGGCCGACAACCCATTCGACCTCGATCGCGACATGACCGACGGTCTGTGGCATTCCGAGGACATGACCACTGTGTGGAACCTCGTCTCGCCATTGCCGGCGGTGTCCGTGCCATGTGGCTTCGGCATTGACGGGGACTCCACTTTGCCTATTGGCCTCCAGATTGTGGGGCGCCCGGGTCAGGAGGACGTCGTTTTCGCAGTCGCCGCTTGGATTGAGGAACGGTCTGGCGTACGCGACAGACGACCACTTGTCTGAATCACGGCGCTAGACTTTTCACTCTTGCGGGTGTAGTTCAATGGCTAGAATCTCAGCCTTCCAAGCTGATTATGCGGGTTCGATTCCCGTCACCCGCTCCATATGGCCGCTGATTACTCCTTGTCGGCCGATTTCCTTGAACAGTTGCGCAGTGGCGACAACGCGGCCTGGGAGATCTTCTACGACCAGTTAGCTCCTGAACTTCGTGCGTACATCGTTCGGCTTGGGGCTCGAGACCCCGATGATCTTCTCGGCGAAACAATGATGCAGATTGTTCGCGACATCAATAAGTTTTTTTGGGCACCCACCGAGATTCGGGCATGGAGTTTCCGAATCGCCCACAATCGCGTGATTGATGCGTCACGTCGGAAGAAGACTCGCCCCGCTGAAGTCTCATTCGACGAGACATTCGACCCGGCTTCCGACCAGACGCCACTCACCGAAGTGCCTGTCACCGGTAAATTGTCGGACTTGCTTGAAGGTCTCACCGACGAACAGCGATCAGTCGTCTGGCTTCGGTACGTGACCGAATTGACCCTCGAAGAGACTGCAGAAGTTGTCGGAAAAACCCCAGAAGCTGTCGCAGCCCTCACATACAGGGCCTTAACCAGCCTTCGTCGGTCGCTTCTGCGGGCACCAGCAGACTCATCTAGTGACATGTGGCAACGACCGTCATGAAACACGGCGCTTGTGCGCTGTACTAGATGTGGATAACAACCAGAACATCACCCCAGACCAAGACCCTCGCCTTCTCGAGGCACTTCGACAGGTGGGCAACAACGACATTCAACCCGTTGATGAACTCACTCGGCGTCGTCATTTGGCACAGATGCGTTCGGCTCGCGCTACCACTCATCGTCTGAGGTTTATTGGCATTGCTGCCGCATTTATGTTGGTCATCGGCGGATTTGTTGTCACTCGCAACAGCTCAACAATTGACCGCCAGGGCAATCTTGCGAGTGAACCACAAGAACTTGCGCCACTCAAGACGGTCTCTGATCTCACAGCTGTTCCATTTGAACGCACAGAGGATTACGTCATCCTTGAAGTTTCGTCAGCACGTGCAACTGAAGTTGGAGGCGACATCACTGCAGCACTTGGTTCGGCGCCAACGGTAATCGGAAAAGACGGATCATCAACCACATATGTTGTTCCAGCCTCTTTTGCAAAGACTCTTTCAAACACAACCGGAATCAAGACCACCATTGACTCCCCCGTCAGAGCCACAATCGAACAGACTCCAGTGCCATCGTGGGGTCTTGATCGACTTGATGCGACAGACGTGCCCCTAAATGATTCATACCGTTACACCAGCACTGGTAACAGTTCATACGTATACGTCATTGACACTGGTGTTTATTCAGGCCACTCAGACTTCGCCGGACGCGTGACGGCGGGTTATTCCGCAATCAGTGATGGCAATGGAAGCGAAGACTGCAACGGTCACGGAACTCATGTTGCCGGCACAATCGCAGGCTCCACATATGGTGTTGCAAAGTCAACTCGAGTAGTTGCAGTCCGCGTTCTTGATTGCGCCGGTTCAGGTTTCTCCTCTTCAGTTGTTGCAGGAATCAACTGGGTTATCCAAAGTCATCCAGGTGGTGCAGGCATCATCAATATGAGTCTCGGTGGTTCAGCAAATACCGCCATCGACTCTGCTGTTGCTGCCGCGACTGCAGCTGGCCTCACCGTTGTTGTGGCAGCTGGAAACAGCTCGACAGACGCTTGTTCGTCTTCTCCCGCACGTGCGCCATCTGCTCTTACTATCGGTGCAATTGACCAAGCAGATTCTCAAGCGGCTTATTCGAATTTCGGTTCATGTGTCGACTTGTGGGCACCAGGAACCAACATCACATCTGACTGGATTGGCGGACCATCAGCCACACGCACCATTTCAGGCACATCAATGGCAACTCCGCACGTTGCAGGTCTTGCTGCACGTCTTGCCCAAGCATTCCCTGGTATCTCTAGTAGCGGAATCGTCTCAAAGCTTTCTACCAACAATGCTTCATCACTCGCTGTAACCACATTCGTAGAAGCAGATGCTCCTGTCGTTGCGCCAACGACCACTGTTGCACCAACAACTACAGTTCTCGACCCCACAACAACCACAGTTGCACCCGATGTAACAGTTCCCCCAACGACCTCTGTTGCACCATCACCAACTCCTACAACTCCACGAGCAACCACAACCACTGTTCCTCGTATCACCACTACAACTCTTCGTCCGAATGATCCGGAAACAAAGAAACCAGAAGTAAAGGTTCCGGAAGTGAAGAAGCCGGAAGTGAAAGTTCCGAAGAACTTCGCTATGAATCATCAACTCCGTTCAGGCAAGAACGTGCTCGTGGCCTCCTGGATCGGAGACAACACTCCCGAGTCGTACCGAATCTCATGTGTTGCCAAAAACACCACAAAGAATGAAGACGACGAAGATGAGGATTCACTCGCAGCAGAGACGTTGAAGGACCCCACAAACAAGGTGATCAACTTCACCCGGGCCAAGGTGACTTACCTGTCGAATAGTCGAGCCGAGATTGTCATCACCGATGTTCCCGCCGTTTTGTCTCGCTGCTGGATTGTGGCTCTCATCGGAACAACTCAGAGCGAGCGAAGCAATGTAGCTGTGACGCCTCAGGCGCCAAAAGTCCCAACAACCACGACTTCAACCACCAGCACCACTACTTCAACTACGAGCACCACGCCCACAACAACTGTGGCGCCTTCAACAACTGTGGCGCCTTCAACAACTGTGGCGCCTTCAACAACTGTGAGTCCTTCAACAACAGTGGCACCAGCTAGGTCAACTCAGACAACTCAGCCAAAGAAGACAACAACAACGACAACAACTAAGCCGCCTGTAGCTAAGAAGAAGATCGCCACCGACGACTGATCTGACGATTACTGGGTTCAGTACTGTTACCCCTAGCACTGAACCCAGTAATCGTTTTCACTCGGTATGCAAGTACCGCGTAGAGGTTCCCATGACGTCTCCTCGCCTCGCGTTTGAGAGACTGAACGGACTATCCTGAGAGGCACCTATGGCTGCAGAATCCACCGTTCGTTTTATTGCTCACTTCACAGTGACGAACCCCGGTGAATACCGGATTTATGAAAAAGGGTTCTTTCCTATCTTGCGTTCACACGGTGGCCGGTTTTTAACGTATGACGATGCGCCGACAGTTCTTGAAGGCACATACGAAGACGGCCGAACAGTAGTTCTCGAATTTGATTCAGAAGAAGCATTGAACACCTGGTGGAATTCGTCCGAATACAGAGAACTCGCAGTTCATCGCCATGCAGGCACCACTACACATTCCGTAACAGTGATCCACAGCCCACCAGGGCGTTAACTGAAACGCTGACGAAATTCGTTGGCCGACATTTCATATATGTCTTCCGGACCGTCTTCTAGGTCTATCTGTTGTCCCACTCGCGTAAAGCCGAACTTCTGAATCACCGCTACAGAGGCTTCATTATTCGGATCAACGGTGTATCGCAGTAATTCGACTCCAGGTTGATCAATGACCCATGACCACATTCCAGTCAAAGCCTCGGTTGCATAACCGCGTCGCTTAAAACTCGGGTGTACACCAAGCCCTATCTCCATCATCCCCACTTCATCAGGAGGTCCGTGAAATGAGGTGCTTCCCACAATCTCTCGTGTTTCCTTTTCCACCATCCAGCGCACAAACCATTTGTTGACCAACGAGTCTGATTTCACTTGTGGAACGCGCCATCGCAACGGGCCCCTCTCATCCATCAATATGCGATGGGGATTGACGTACGACTTGCCGGCAAAAGAAGCATCCCCTGGCGATTCAAACAGCGTCAACAGGTCATCAACACAGATGTGATGCAATTCAAGCCGAGGCGTGAGAATCATGGCTTCTGACACATGGTCTTGCGGCATTGGCCAAGCATAAGACCATCTCTGGCACATAATGGAGACATGACTCCCGATGAAGACCTTCGTGCAGCGCGCGGCATACGCGTGAAGGCAGACGCAATGGTGTGGACTTTCTCTCGCTCGTCTGGTGCAGGTGGACAAAACGTCAACAAGAACTCAACCAAAGCATCTCTGACTATTGCGTTGACAGATATCTCCTGTTCAGAAACAATCCGAACGCGCCTCGAAGCCTTGTTTGATGAGGAGATCACCATCACCTGTCAGACGAGCCGAAGCCAGTGGCGTAACAGGGTCTTGTGTGTTGAACAGCTTGTTGAGAAACTCAATGAAGCATCAGCCCCTCCCCCTGCCCTGCGCAAGAAAACCCGGCCGTCTCGTGGCGCTATTGAACGGCGCCTCGACAGCAAGAAACGCGATTCAGCTAAGAAACAGGACCGCCGCCTGAAGGAATAACTAGTGATCTCTATTGCAGCGATCAACGCGCTCAGAATCACTCGCATCGGCAACGCCAGCACCATTGCCCTCTAATGCAGCAAATGGACCGCAGGCATGCGGTGCAATCCACACATGCACCATTGGTGCGCCAGTAGGTTGCAAAGTTCCGATTGCACATGCACCTGCAGCATTAGTGACGCCAACAACTTTGGGAACACCGTTCACAGTTATCCAACACAAGTTTGAGTGGACATGCCATTGCATCAGGCCACCTGCATAGTTCACCAATGTCGTGTCGGTTAACGGCGTACCTGGGTTCGCAATAAACATTGCCGAGACAAGAGTCTTTATTCCGCCTTTTACTTCGTACACCAAAGACTCTGGTGCTTTGGTGTCAAGCACACGACCATCGTTCAAGAGCGAATACTTTATGAAATGCTCAAAGCCAGTTGCTCCATCACCAATGGACAAGTATCCGTCAGCCATAGCGGCGGAGGTCGTTGCATATTTAGGTAGATCACGCTGTGATGACTGAATAAGCATTGTCGCTCGAGCTGCTTGTTCAGAGGTGACGCCACCGATTCCTGAAAAATCAATCGGGCTAGCTGGGTCATACGGACGCGGCCACCCTGATGCCGCTGCCAATGCTTGTGCCGTGGTCAACGAGTGTGAATGACTAATCGATGTAGTCGGACTAACGACAGTGGTTTGCACCACGGTCGAAACTGGTGCGGTAACCAGAGTCTTTTTCTTTGTTGCTATTGCCTCGGCCGTGTTGGGAGGTTGCACAGTGCTTGTCGAGGTCGAAAATTCACTCAGGGGAACTGTGCTCGGAGACACAATGACTCCATCAGCGTTCACAGAAAGGCCCGCATCAGTGAGAGCAATGTCTTGAATGTGCGCATGCGCATGTCCGGTGACAGACCACAGTGCCAGAAGAGTGACGGCACTGCTGAGATACACGGCATTGAGATGCAACGTTTCCTTTGCTGGAGCACTGCGTTGACGCCATGCCCACAACGATGCGCCAATTGCTGTGACCGCAAGCAATGCGCACAACGTGTCCGCGGGTTGTGGCTTCTCGGAGATTTCCAGACCACTGATAAAGGAAATGCCAGAGGTACGCGTCAAAATCCAGCCAACAGTTGCAGTGCCATTAATTGCAAAACCGCCCAGAACGACCGACCATTGCGACCGGTTCATCGCGACTATCCCCCAGAACACTTGAGCAAATGTCAGCGCCATAAACACCCTTGCAAGTGACGCATGGTCAGCATGGAGCCCAACCGCAACACCATGGATCACCCCGGCCCCAATAGATGCATAGGCAGCCCATCGCATTCGTAGATCTTGTTGCGCCCCCGCGGTCATCTGACAAAAATACACCATTTGGGTGTCCTAATATCTCGTCATGGCTAATCCAACAATTGAATCCCTGGCAGACATCATCAGAGTGCATGGCGCAGGCCGTTCCTCTCACCCATGCCTGATCGAAGGCAACGTCTCCCATACCTGGAGTGAAGTGTATGAACGTGCACAGCGCGTCGCTAACGGGCTCAAGGCCGCGGGTGTTGGTAGCAAAGATCGAGTCGTGTTCTTAGAAAAGAACAGCATCGAACATTTCGAATTAGCGTTCGGAGCTGCATTACTGAACGCAGTCAGTGTTGACGTGAACTGGCGACTTGCTCCACCAGAAGTGGAATACATCGTTAATAATGCTGAAGCCAAAGTATTGGTTGTTGGCCAAGAGTTTGTTCCTGTTATGGAAGCAATCGCTGACAAGCTCACCACAGTCACAACAATTCTTGTTATTGGCGGTCATCCGAAATATGCCGATTGGAATGATTGGTTGCTGTCGCAAAAAACTGGTGATCCAGGTGAAACTCAAACTCGTAAAGACATTTCGTTTCAGTTGTACTCCAGTGGAACAACTGGACTGCCCAAAGGCGTATTGCTAGACAATGACAATCTCTGTGCATTGGCTCCCATGATTAAGAGCATCTGGGACCTCAACGAAAACTCAATCAACATGGCTGCCATGCCTCTCTTCCACATTGGCGGCGGCGGATGGGCAATGGCCGGAATGATCCAAGGCTGCACCACCATTGTTGTACGCGAAATGAATCCGGCTGCAGTCCTTGACCTCATTGTTGAAAAACGCATCACTCACGCATTCCTCGTACCAGCAGTCTTGGCATTTATGAACAGCGTGCCCGGAGTTGAAGACAAAGATTTCTCAAGCCTGCAAGTTCTTGTGTACGGAGCATCACCAATTAGTGAGGCAGTTCTTACTAAGAGTGTCGAGTTGTTCAAGTGCAAGTTCTGGCAGGCATATGGCCTTACCGAAACAACAGGTGGAGTCATCAACTTGTCTCCTGCTGACCATGCATTGGATAGCCCGAACAAACATCGCCTGCGTAGTTGCGGAACACCAGGGCCTGGCGTTGAGGTTCGCATCGTCAACAATGAAACCGATACTGATTGTGCCACTGGCGAAGTCGGAGAAATCTGGATTAAGTCAGGGCAAGTGATGGCTGGCTATTGGAAGAACCCAGAAGAGACTGCAAAAGCAATCACGAACGACAAGTGGTTCAAGTCTGGCGATGCTGGATACGTCGATGCTGACGGATACGTCTACATTCACGACCGCGTGAAAGACATGATCGTCTCTGGAGGAGAAAACGTCTATCCAGCAGAAGTAGAAAACGTGTTGATGTCGCATCCAGGAATCGCTGACGTAGCAGTCATCGGAATTCCCCACGAAAAGTGGGGCGAAACCGCTCTTGCAGTTGTTGTGCGCGCGCCCGGTACAGACGCATCTGAACAAGACATCATCTCGTTCTCACACGAGCGCCTCGCGAAGTTCAAATGCCCAACGCAAGTTGTTTGGATTGACGTTCTCCCCCGTAACCCAAGCGGCAAGGTCCTGAAGAAGGATCTACGCGAACCGTATTGGGCTGGCCGCGAACGACGCGTCAACTAACTATTTAAGAAGTGATCCACCGTCACAGGTGATGACTTCACCAACGGTGAATGCACCAGCGCGAGAGCACAAGTACAACGCCAATCCGGCGATGTCTTCTGGCGTGCCAACACGACCACTTGGGTTCGAACGGCCAACTGTTTCCCAGTCGGTGTTGTCTACGTCACCGCCGCCGCCAACACCCGTTGACAACATCCATGTTGGGAATGGCCCCGGCGCAATTGCGTTAACGATGATGTGACGCGAGGCCAAACGACCAGCAAGAACTTTGGTCAGTGAGTGAACTGCAGCCTTTGATGGACCGTACGAGTACGTCTCGAAGCTTGGAGTTCCAATGCCGTCGATTGAACCGATGTTCACGATGCGAGAGGTGTTGTCTTTCGTAGCGCGAGCCTGCAGCAACGGAAGCAGCTTCTGAGTAAGAAAGAAGACACCCTTCACGTTGGTGTCCATGACTTTGTCCCAACCAATTTCTGGGAATTCTTCAATCGGCGCACCCCATGACACGCCAGCGTTGTTGATCAGAATGTCGACATACTTTTCGCGCTTGGTGATCTCTGCGACCAGGGCTTCGATTCCATCAATGTCTGCCACGTTTGCAGGAATTGAAATGCACTCTCCGCCGTAGTTGTCCATCAGACGTTTTGCAGCTTCGTCGCACGCCTGGGCTTTACGAGCCGAGATATAGACCTTGGCACCATTGGCCAACAGCCCTGCAGCAATCATTTCTCCAATTCCACGCGACCCTCCGGTCACTAGGGCAACTTTCCCTTTCACTGAAAACAGTGATTGCACGCTCATGTCTGACATGTGATTCCTCCATCGATTTAGGTAAGGACTAAGACTAGGACATCCACCTTCACAGACCCCGAACGCAGTGTGTATCGTTCTAGAAACCGCACACCTTGGGGGCAAACGTGGCACATGACCTTATTATTCGTAATGGACTGATCGTCGACGGCACTGGCCGCGAGGGCTATACAGCTGACATTGCGATCGATGGCGACACCGTCACATTCATAGGTGATCTCACCGGAGAAATTGCTACGCGCGAGATTGATGCAAAGGGCCTTGCCGTGACACCGGGCTTTATTGACCTTCACACTCACCTTGATGCCCAAGTGGGATGGGACCCGCTCATGACTTCCAGTTCATGGCACGGCGTCACCACCGTTTTGATGGGTAACTGCGGAGTT
>JBBANJ010000027.1:0-15697 GCA_040402055.1 Ilumatobacteraceae bacterium | reverse complement strand
GGCGCGTAGCAAGTTGGATTTCTTCATGGTTTTTTCTCCCCCTAGGAGATCGGTGACTAATGCCACTTGTACTGGGTAGTGGAACCAAACTATCGGCGACTTTGACAAAAGGTCAAGGGCGCGAAAGACGTTGAACCAGCTCCACAACATCCCTATAAGAGTTATAGAGAGGCGCAAAGCCGAATCGCATCAGGTCCGGAGGGCGGAAATCAGCAATGATTCCCTGCGCTGACATCTGGTCAACCAAGGCCTTTCCGCCCGTAAACCCAAGCGCTACATGGCTTCCACGAGATTCAGGGTCTCGAGGAGACGCCAAAGTAAAGCCTCGTGGCGCTAGATGCGTATCAAAAAGGTCAATGAATAGCCCTGTGAGGCCCATGCTTTTGGTCCGAATATCAGCCATTGAGACCCCAGAGAATATTTCTAGGGCAGCTTCTAGGGATTTCATGCTCAAAACCGTGCTGGTACCCGTAAGGAAGCGGGAAATACCCTCGGCTGGTCGAAAACTGAGTTCAAAGTCGAATGGGGCTGCGTGAGCCCACCAACCCTGGAGGGGCTGGCCAGATTCGGCAAGAAGCCGAGGCGCCACATATATAAAGGCAGGGGCACCTGGCCCACCATTCAAATATTTGTAGCCACAGCCAACTGCAAAGTCGATATCCAGCGCAGAGGCATCGAACGGTACGGCACCTGCCGTGTGTGCGAGATCCCACACCATTAACGCGTCGTTCTTATGTGTGGCTGCAGTGATTGCCGGTGCATCCAAAATCTTGGCACTTCGATAATCCACGTGAGTCGCAGTAACAACAGCGGTGCGTTCAGAGATTGCAGCAATGATTTCTTCTGCGGGCACTGCAACCAATTTCATGCCGTGCTGATCAGCGACACTTTGAGCGATGTAGATATCAGTTGGGAAATTATTGATGTCGATCACAATTTCTGTACGGCCAGGACGAAGCGCAACTGCCGACATCAATGCTTTGTGCAAATTGATCGAGGTGTTGTCACAACTAATCACTGTGTCGGAGGCTGCACCGATTAGTGGCGCAATCATGTTGCCAACGCGTAGCGGCATCGCAAGCCAATCTTCATTCCACGAACGAATTAGGCGTTCACGCCATTCAACTTCAATTGTGTGATGCAGTACTTCACGTGATCGCAGCGTTAATGGGCCAAGCGAATTGCCATCAAAGTATTTAACGTCTGACGGGATATCAAATTTTGCCCGAAGTGGAGCCAGCACGTCTTGTGCATCAAGGTTGCGCGCTAATTGTTCTGCGTCAATGAGATTCACGAGGGTTCTTTCAGTAACTGTGCGAGCGTCCAGTCTCCCACCAATGTGCCGCGATGCAACAAATCGTACGGCAGGTTGAAATGGTCACGATTTGCGACAACCATTGAGTCTGTGGTCACTCCGCTTGATTGGAGGTGGTCTGCATAGTCAGCATTTTGACGAATGAACTCTGAAGATTCAGATTCACCAACAGCACAGAGTGCTCGCGAGAGTCCATGCGTGGGGGCAAGCAATTGAGGACTGATTGAAGCAGCCGATTCCGGCGTGAGATGAAGCGGATCATTTGTGTTGGTGACGACCAATGGCCGTAAGTCATATATGCCACTGAGTAATACAACGCCAGATAATCGCGATGCAATTGCGTATTCACGTGCACACATTGCAGCTAAGTGCGCACCGGCACTGCAACCTGCAAGAATTACGTGTGTTGGCTGCAGTTCTGCAATGATTTTTTCAACATCAGTAATACAGTCCTCAATAATGTCTGGGACTGTGGCAAATGGCGCCAATGTGTATTCCACGGCATGCAACGAAATACCCTCTGCAATTGCGTCCTCGGCGTTGAACAAGGAATCAGATGCTGATAATCGCTGCCAGTACCCACCATGTATATAGATCAGTAATGGGCGGCGAGGTTGTCGCAAAGCGTCGGCGTCATGCGGCAAACTGAGTTCGTGATATTCAGCGAGGTATTCATCAAGTGGGCGAAGGGCATGACGCGATGGTGAATACTGGTGATCTACATCAGCATCTGGGGCTGTCTGCCAATTGAAAGGAATACTCACTGCATTGGGCGAGTGCCCGCGATGGTGGTGCGGTGCAGTTCTCGGCGGAACCCGGCGTAATCGTTCAGCGCATAATGCTGAGTTGAACGGTTATCCCAGATGGCCAAATCTCCGTTGCTCCACTTATGACGCACAGTGAACTTCGCATCAGTTGTATGCAGATGCAGCCAATCCATGAGACGTAGTTTTTCGATCTCATCTGCAACGCCCATTACATCACGTACATATGCACGATTGTAGAAAAGCACTAACTTTTCGGTTTCTGGATGAGTTGTAATCAGCGGGTGAATTTCCGTTTCATTTGCGGTTTCATCACACACAATGTTCATACTGGAAAGACCTGAATGGATTGCTTGCATCTTCGGTGAATACGCATCACGAGCAGTATGAACAGCAGCAAGGTGAGAAAACTGTTCCTTGAACACATCTGACAAAGCGTTGTACGCAGCGGTCATAGAAGACCACAACGTGTCTCCTCCGTACGGTGGAATATCAAGCGCATGAAGAACGGTGAACGAAGGCGGCGCTGGTTGAAAACTGAAGTCGCTATGCCACGCACCACCAAAATTGAATGCATTGCCGTCTGTGGCTTCTTTCAAAACTTTGATGACTTCGGGGTGGTCTGGACTTGGCTCAATAAAGGGAGACTCAGCCGCTGGCCCAAGGCGACGAGAAAAATCGACTTGCTCAAGAGGTGTCAACGACTGGTTCGGGATAATAATGACCTCGTGTTCACACGCAATCGCCCGCAATGATTCCAATTGAGAATCGGTGAGGACTTTCACATCGTCCACGTGGACCATGGCACCGAGAACTCCCGTTAATCGCTCTACCCGCATACCTCTACCGTAGAGCACAAGAGACCAATAGAGAATCAGCGTGGTGATTTGTGGCAAAATCAATACGTGGCGTTTAGAGATGGTGATGGATGGGTGCTGTGCACCAAGTGTCAATCCCGCCATTGGGGACTCCATGGTGCAGCTGGACTATTACTGGTGCGCACAGACCTTGAGACTCCATGTGTTCTGCTTCAATTGCGAGCTGCATGGACCCATGGCGGAGGCACGTGGGCGTTGCCGGGTGGTGCACTTGATTCTCATGAGGACTCCGTAACTGCTGCTGCGCGTGAAGCACATGAAGAAGCAGGAATTGAACCTCAGCACCTTGAATTCAAAGCGGTCTTTTCTGACGACCACGGCAACTGGCGCTACGACACTGTGATTGCCCACACCACTACTGATGCAGGCGCATACGAAGCGAACGCCGAATCTGACGATTTGCGATGGGTGCCCGTTGACGAAGTGGGCCTCTTTGATCTTCATCCAGGCCTGCGCAACACGTGGCCAGTTTTGATTGATCACGTAAAGACTTCTCTTCAGAACTAGTTCGCCATGCGCAAAAGAACTCTGTACCTTCTTCAAGCTGCCACGGCATTGGGCGGAATGGGTTACGGCGTCATGTTTACGGTGCTCGATGATTTCCGAGACAAGTATGGAATCACCGAAGCACAACTAGGTCTCATTGTGGGAGTCGGGTTCATCACTGGGTTTCTCTCACAAATTCTCTTTGCCCCACAAGCTGACAAAGGTCACGCAAAGAAACTTGTGATGACCGGCATAGCTATTGAAATAGTCGGAACTTTGTTCATGGCGTTTGGTCATGCATTTCTTCCATTGATAATTGGGCGATTGCTTGCGGGTTTCGGAGTCGGTATTTCCGAACCTGCATTGCGACGCATTCTTATTTTGTCTGACCCCGAACGAATGGGACAGAACCTTGGTCTCATCGTTAGTGCCAGTGTTGCGGGGTTTACAGCAGGACCGATTATTTCTGCTCTTACTGCAGACACACTTGGGATAGCTGCACCATTCTTGATGGTCGCTGCCCTTTTGGTTGTTGTTGCTTTCGGTCTATTCAAGTTGCAGTTTCAAGAAGCAAACATTGAAGATGCCCCCACTCAGCGGTTGGCCTTTGACATGCTGCGTATTCGTCCACTTGCCGGGGCCATTGTTATCGGCCTCGCATTGTTCGCAATGATCGGCACATTTGATGCGGTGTGGTCAGTCATGATGGACGACATGAAGGCACCCACATGGGTGGCAAACGTTGGAATCAGTTTGTTTGCATTTCCCATGATCTTTCTAGCGCCTCGTGGCGGCCGACTCACTCAGAAGTTTGGACCATTCAAAGCAAGCATGACGGGGTTATCAATTGGGGCCATATGTCTTGTGATGTACGGAACACTGTGGTCGCCATACCCCATGCTCGCCATCGGAATCATTCATGGCGTTGTTGATGGACTGACCGTGACAGGTGGCTCGGCAGCCGTTGCATTGGTAGCTCCGCGTGAACGTCTTGCCTCGGCGCAAGGTCTATTCGGTGGTTTACAAACATTGATGGGTGGAATTGCAGCCGTATTGGCGGGCACTGCCTACGGAATAATTGGCCGAGCAACGTTCGTGTGGTGCGCAGGTGCAATGTTGCTATTCATTGCAATCGGTTCATGGCTGGCAAAAGACAGCCTGCATATCACGGGTTCTGACAACCCAATTGATGCGTAACTAGCGCACTGCTTGAATTGCTGACCACACATTGAAAGATGTGCACGGCATATCAATATGTGTGACACCCAAGTGGCTCACTGCATTTACAACTGCGTTATGAACCGCTGGAGTTGATCCGATAGTTCCGGCTTCACCAATTCCCTTTGCACCCAATGGGTTGCGCGGTGTTGGTGTTTCCATTGGAACACGTTCAAAACTTGGCAATTCAGCAGCAGAGATAAACCCGTAATCAGCGAGATTCGATGTGATGGGGTTGCCATCAGGGTCATACGCAATGACTTCAAGAAGTGCTTGCGCCACACCTTGTGCGATTCCGCCGTGTACCTGACCATCAACCAACAGAGGGTTAATGATTGTTCCGGCGTCGTCGCATGCAATATGTCGTGCAACAACTACTGAACCAGTTTCCACATCCACTTCAACTACGCATACATGAGTACCAAATGGGAATGTTGCACCTTCTGGTACGTAATCCACTTCAGCTTCCAATGGTGCATCAATTTCGATCATGAGTTCAGCCCACGTGCGCGCTGGGGTTGGTGAACCCTTAACATGGAATGCTCCGCGAACTGTATCGATGATGACGTCTTCCACTGCTGCTTCCAGTAAATCAGCAGCTCGTTGACGTGCCTTTTCAATTACTGATTCAGCGGCTAACTTCGCAGCACTTCCACCAACTTGTAGGGAACGCGAACCACCGGTTCCGCCGCCACGATCAATATCATCTGTATCACCGAAACGGAACTCAATCATGTCCATCGGGATACCTGTTGTTTCAGACACGATCATGGCCCATGCAGTGTGGTGGCCTTGACCGTGCGAGCTTGAACCAGTACGCACAATGGCACCACCATCAGCCTTGATTTCGACAGAGCCGTAATCTCCCGAGCCCATAGGGTTCGTTGTCTCTACATACGATGCGATACCAATACCAATCTGCACTGGGTCTTTACTGTCACGGCGCTTTTTTTGCTCAACAAGCAGTTGGTCATAGCCAGCAGCATTCAACGCGAGTTCAAGAGCTGCTGCGTATTCACCAGAGTCGTACTTGGCACCCATAGAGGTTGTGAGCGGGAAATCTGATGGTGCAATGTAGTTACGACGACGAACCTCAGCTGGGTCGATGCCACAGACGCGAGCGAACTCATCAATAGTGCGTTCAATTGCAGCAGTTGCTTCAGGACGACCAGCACCACGGTATGCAACCGTCGGTGTTGTGTTAGTAACGACAGAGTTTGATTCGAACTGCACATTGGCAATGTCGTATACGCCGCCAGCCATGAGGCGGGTCATGTACGGCAACACTGCACCAGCACGTGCATAGGCACCTGCATCTTGCAACAGGTCTAAGCGGTACGCAGTAATGCGACCATCGCGCGTGCCACCCATGCGAGTGCGCTGACGTTGTGCACGACCATGACCCATTGCCAGCATGTTCTCGGTACGAGATTCAGTCCAACGAACAGGGACTCCGAGTTTGCGTGTAGCCCAACCCACAAGAATTTCTTCCGGGTAGACACCAGATTTTGCACCAAATCCACCGCCAACGTCCGGTGTAATGACGCGAACTTGTGACTTTTCTAAACCGAAGACTTCAGCCAAGCCATCACGAGCGCCATGCGCACCTTGACTACACGCCCACTGCGTTAAACGTGTGCCATCCCAGGTGGAAACGCATGAGCGCACTTCCATCGGAGCAGGAGCCACGCGTTGGTTTTCAATCACAAGATCAACAACAACTTCACAATCAGCGAAAATGTCGTCATTGCTGCGTGCAGCAAACGTAAGAACCACATTGGTCTCGGCATCAGGGTGCAACAGCACTCGATTAGAGAATGAATCATCCATATCAAGAACCGCTTCAAGCGGCTCGTAATCAACGATCACTGTTTCAGCTGCATCAACACCAGATGTCTTATCTTCGCTGACAACAATTGCTACAAGATCGCCCACGTAGCGGACCGTGTCGATTGCGAGATACGGAAACAGCATGGCCTTATTCATCATGCCGTTGGCTGGACCAGCTGGTGCGATATCAATATCCGCTGCTGTCCACACGGCACGAATGCCTGGCATTGATAATGCTTCGGAAGCGTCAATGCCGGTAAGTCGGGCATGCGCCATTGATGAACGAACGAACGTGAGATGCAATGCGCCTGGCATTGGCAAGTTTGCAATGTATGTGCCCTCACCCGTTAGGAAACGAGGGTCTTCAATACGAACAACGCGAGTACCTAGGATGCTCATGCTGACCAACCACCATCAACTACAAATTCTGATCCGGTGGAGTACGCGCTGTCGTCACTGCCAAGATACAAAGCAAGACGTGCAACATGAATTGGTTCTGCTTCGTAACCGAGCGGAATACGTGTACGCACTGCTTCGCGAACACCTTCGCCAGCAGCATCAAATGTCTGCAACATTGGAGTATCAATGATTCCAGGATGAATGGAGTTCACACGAACACCAAACGGCGCCAATTCTTTTGCCACGCCTTTTGTCATTCCGCGTACCGCCCACTTACTTGCGCCATATGCAAGGAAGCCAGGCGTGCCGTTGAGGCCAGCAACAGACGAAATATTGACGATGCTTCCCTTACCGCGGCTCACCATGTGCGCAGCAACTGATTTCATTCCGAGGAATACGCCGGTGACATTGATGTCCATCGTGCGAGTGAATGCAGGAAGTGTTGTATCGAGAACCGATCCACGCTCGAAGATTCCGGCATTGTTGACGAGGATGTCGATCTGACCGAATGTTTCGAGCACAGATGCAACAACTGCATTCCAGTCATCTTCGTTAGTGACATCGTGATGAAGAAAGACACATTTGGAACCGTCTGGAGAAAGGCGCTTGGCAGTTTCCTGCCCTACGGAATCCAGAACGTCACTAATGACGACCCGGGCCCCTTCGTCGATAAAGAGTTGCGCTTCAGACGCACCCATTCCACGTGCACCACCAGTGATTAGTGCGACTTTGCCTTCAAGACGAGATTTTCCCATGAGGGAATTGTACTCGCCGACTTCACCAAGCCTTTAGTGAACGATTCCGGCCTTGTCGTCCGACCGAATCTGCAGTACCAGTCGTATCGCTACCACTACTAACAACGAGGCAAACAGTACATTCGAGACTGTGTCGGACATATGTGCCGAGATCCACCCACCGACGATGGCAGACGGAATTCCTGAGAGCCCGACAGTTGCCGCCGCACGTAAGTCGACATTCTTCTTTGTGCGATTTCGATACGTACCCATGAGGGATGTGGGGATGATGACTAGGACTGATGTTCCCTTTGCCATGGCTGCCGGTAAGTGCAACAACATCATCATCGCTGGCACCATGATGACTCCCCCACCTACGCCGAGTAAACCAGCAAGAATTCCAGTCGCCACACCAATAGCGATCAGAGCGACAATGTTGCCGATGGTCAAGATTCCACGAGTCCCAGATTCGAGCGGAAGAAAAAGTCGCACAGCCGTGACCAGAAGAATTCCGGCAAAAGCGATTGCTAGAACACGGTGCGGCAAGATGTGGAGCAACTTTGTACCAAGAATTGCACCAACAAGAGCACCGATGGCGAGACACACGCCGACACGAAAATCAACGTGATCATGGCTCCAGTACGTCACCAATGATGCAGCCGAAATAGGAAGTACCGCTGCTAACGAAGTGCCATGGGCAATGCGCTGATCCATCTTTGCAATAAGAACCAAACCAGGGACAATAAGGATTCCCCCGCCAACGCCAAACATGCCAGATAAGAAACCAGCAGCTATTCCCACAAGGGCTACGGTGAGTAAAGGTGCTGACTGCGAGGGCTGAATTGAACTTGATTGTGATTGCGACATTGATATCTCCTCATAGATATTCCCACATCTCAGATGATTCCGTAAGTTTCTAGAAATGAGAAACAGACACTATTTCCTGTGGCTGTCTATTTCGTTCATATTTCTTTCTGCATGTTCCACATTCTCAGCGAAATCTCCGACCAATACGTCCGCTGCAGCGCTCGTGTCTCAGATTGCATCCCACTGCACAGACTTGGATTCACCCGAACTCGGTGACGGAAAATTGTGTGTCGACAACGGCTTCAGAATCAAGGCTGATGATTTCTCCTTTTCTAATTGGGGACGATCTACGGAAGCTGACGCCAATGTCACAATTCAAACTTTGATAGATCTCTTTGGCCACAGTGCAGTATGCGTCGACGGACTATCCACCGAATGCGTGATGAGACCAACAACAGTCCAAAAGCTTGAAGAATGGAACAACGCTCTTGCTGGTGGACGTTGCGAAGGGCTGGCGACACTGAGTACTCGATTCCTTCTGAAACTTGACGACCCAAGTTCATTCAAACCAACTGCAACACGGGTCGCTGATTTGCAACGTGGAAATCAACTACTCGATTCAACAATTGTCTATTGGTGGGCAACTCAATTTCTGACTGAAGTCTCTGACCGAGCTGCAACTTCTCGTACGAAGTCACCACTGAAATTAGTTGATGACCTGATTCAGGGTTTAGCCAATGGCGTTGGCTACACCGTTGGGTTGTATTTCGGATCATCGGGACACGCAGTTACACCGTTTGCAGTCACGCATCGTGGAGACGACTTTGTCATTCATGTCTATGACAACAATTTCCCTGGCGTGCGTAAGGAAATAGTGGTTAACGGCAACACAAACTCGTGGGCATACGTGGCCGCACATGCACAACCAGACGGAAGCAGTATTGACTGGACAGGTGTAACAGGGACATTGGAACTCACTCCAATGTCGTCTCGTAAGGGACCATTTGAATGTGCCTTCTGTACAACTTCTTCCACCACAACTGACACCGTGCTCACCATTGCATCGCGTGATCCTGCCGCTGCTGGCTACACATTTATTACGACACGCGATGGACAACGTATTGAAGCTTCACCGGATTCAGTGATCAACACCATTACTGGTTCCACCTATGCCATCAGCAAGGGTCTAGGCGGCGGACTTGTAACTATTCATATTCCGAACACCATCACCGATTTTGATGTTGAAGTGCGTCGAGGCTCATCGGTCATTCCAGCAGCAGACGTGGTCGTTGCTATTCAGCGCCCGCTGTCAGCGAACATTCAAGTCTCTGGTGACCTCGCCCACACTGTTGTCGGTTCTTCATCAAAGAGCACAACACTGATTGCAGTGCGATCTGATTCCACCTCAGTATCTGCATCATCAGAGAATTCAGCCAGGCTCAGCATCGCTGCAGGAGGACAACTCTCGCGTACAGAATTACCGCGCGGACACACACTTCTGATTCATCAAATAGAAGACAGTGCAATTGAAGTTGCCATCAAAGGTGAGAATGGCTCTGAGATCAGTTCTACATCGCTGTCCGCAACTGAGAACTCTCCAGCAACTGAAGTGACACTTGCAATTAATGAATTAGGTGAAATTGTTGCAACATCGTCAGACGTTGAGCCAGTTCCAGTACGTGTGCCGAGCGCCATCAATTTCACGCCTGGAAAAAAGAAACCTGCCTCACCGACAACCACAACGGATCCTGCAAGTATCGAAATCGCTCTGCCTGGATAGGCAGCAATTAGTTATTGAAACTGCGAAGCAATATTGGCCCAGATTGAGCCGTACGCATCGAGACGTTGAGCAGCACTGCCGCCCAATGTGAAGTCTGGAACACATACTTCGTCGAAACCCTGATCAACATATTGACCAATGGCATCAACAATTTGTGAAGTTGTACCAACAATGGAGCGTTCCATCGGCACTTTTGTCTTCAAGTTTTCAGCAGATGCTTCATCAGGCGTAACAAAGAAAAGAGCTTGCACGGACTTACGCATGGTGTTGATGTCGCGACCTTCTTTGTCGCAGGCTTCACGCAATTTCTGCATAACTTGGCCGGCGCCTTCAGGCGGTCCCCACGTATTCCACTCTTGAGCGAAACGTGCGGTGAGGCGCAACATGCGTGGCCCACCTGTTCCGACAAGAATCGGCAGGGTTGATTGAACTGGCTTTGGTTCACACGGAGTATTGATAATTGTGAAGTGTTTCCCAGCAAACGAGACACGATCTTCTGACAACATGCGCGAAGTAATTTCAATTGCTTCTGCAAATCTGTCAACACGATCTTTGTTTCCAAAGAGCTCAATGCCAAACGCAGTGTGTTCATTGATTTGCCAACCAGCACCCATGCCCAAAACGAATCGACCATTACTAACACGATCGATTGTGGCTGCACGATTGGCGATCAATGCCGGATGATTCATGGTGGTTGGGGTAACAAGTGATCCGAGACGGATGCGTGACGTAGTGGCAGCAAGTGCTGACAAAATGCTGAAACACTCATGCATGTCACCACCGATAGGTTCACCATCAGGAGTATTCGGCATGTAATGGTCTGCGTACCACAGGCCATCCCAGCCCATGTTTTCTATTTCAGTGGCTAGATCTCGAACTTCAGTCCATGGACGTTCGCTGTTAGGCCAGATTGAAAACTTCATTGATGACTAAGTAATCAGGATGGGCCGCTGAACATACCGCGGTATGTCTCTGGCTTTCCAGGAGATTCTTCGCCTTCGTAGCGGTTGATCTCTGAGCGAGCAACAACGCTCCAGTGCACTTCGTCTGGACCGTCGGCCAAACGCAATGTGCGCTGGCTTGCGTACATACGAGACAACGGAGACCATTGCGACACACCGGTTGCACCGTGCATCTGAATTGCTTCGTCGATGATGGCGCACACACGAATGGGCACCATTGCCTTGATAGCGCTAACCCAAATACGAGCTTCAGCGTTACCCATTGTGTCCATTGCTTTTGCAGCACGAAGAACCATGAGACGACATGCTTCGATTTCGATACGAGCCTTTGCAATAACTTCTGGGTTCTTACCCAAACGAACAATTGGCTTTCCGAAAGCTTCACGAGTAAGACCACGACGAATCATGAGCTCGAGCGCACGCTCTGCCGCACCTATTGAACGCATGCAGTGGTGAATACGTCCAGGTCCGAGACGAACTTGTGAAATCTCGAATCCTTTTCCTTCGCCCTGCAGAATGTTTTCTTTTGGAACGCGAACGCTGTTGAAACGAATGTGCATGTGACCATGAGGTGCGTCGTCTTCGCCGAACACTTCCATTGGTCCGACAATTTCAACACCTGGAGTGTCTCGCGGAACAAGAATTTGTGAATGCTTACGGCTTGGAGGGCCGTCTGGGCTGGTGAGCAACATCACAATGAAAATCTTGCAACGTGGGTCGCCTGCGCCTGATGCGTAGTACTTGTCGCCAGTGATGACCCACTCGTCTCCGTCAAGTTCTGCACGGCACTGAAGGTTTTTTGCGTCTGATGATGCAACATCTGGCTCGGTCATTACATAGGCAGAACGAATCTCGCCATTAAGAAGTGGTGTCAACCACTTTTCTTTCTGCGCAGGAGTTCCGACGCGCTCGAGAACTTCCATATTGCCGGTGTCAGGTGCTGAACAGTTCAAGCACTCTGACGCAAGCGGGCTCTTACCTAGTTCTACAGCGATGTATGCGTAGTCGAGGTTTGAAAGACCTTCGCCTGTTTCTGCGTTTGGCAAGAAGAAGTTCCACAACCCTTGTGCCTTAGCTTTTGACTTCACGCCTTCAAGTAATTCAAGTTGGCCTGGCACGTACTGCCAACGATCTTCTCTGTTTTCGCCTAGAGCGTAAAACTTTGCGGCCATCGGCTCGACTTCTTCTGCAATGAACTTCTTCACGGCATTGAACAAAGGCAATGCCTTTGCAGACATGGCAAAGTTCAATTCCGAGTCGGTCTCGTTTCCTGTGTGCATTCCTGGCTTCGGCATGATGTCCTCCTACATAGGTCCCCACCAAAGGGGCATAACCCGACCTTAGTTCGCAAGGGGCTAAATCTCCTGAGGCGGAGCCCTTTAGGTAGGTATCCCTCATTAATAAGGTGGCGCCATCGCCCACTATTGTTCTTAGGCACCTTCAGAAGGGTCCTCATGTCAAATATCGAGCAACCGAAACCAGCCTCTGTCCACACCAAGGCCAAAAACTCCACTGTTACCCCACCATCAGATGCCGGCGACTTTGATCGGGCCAAGCGCGGCTTTATTGCTTCCCTCCCCACTGGCCGCATTACCGACGCAGCCGGCCGAATGGTGCTCGACGTTAATAGGTATGACTTCCTGCGCGCCGGTGGCCCTTCACCTGAAACTGTGAACCCCAGCTTGTGGCGTCACGCCCAACTCAATGCGCACCACGGACTTTTTGAAGTTGCCGATGGCGTATGGCAAGTGCGTGGTTATGACATCTCGAACATCACCTTTATCAAGGGAACAGAAGGCTGGGTCGTTATCGACCCACTCACCACCGAAGCAACAGCCCGTGCCAGTTACGAACTGATCACCGCGCAACTCGGCCATCGACCTGTCACTGCCGTTATCTACACCCATTCGCACGCAGACCATTTCGGCGGTGTTCTTGGGGTTACAACTCAAGCCGAAGTTGATGCTGGAAAATGCCGCGTCATTGCACCTGTTGGTTTCTTGCATGAAACAGTCGGCGAAAATGTCATCGCGGGTCCGGCAATGGGGCGTCGTGCCACATACCAATTTGGTCCGCTACTTCCTGCTGGCCCGACCGGTCACGTTGACTGCGGACTTGGCAACTCAGTGCCACTCGGGCCTCCAGGGTTGATTGCACCAACCGAAGACATCACGTTTACCGGCGAAGAACTAGTTGTTGATGGTGTTCGTGTGATCTTCCAATTGACTCCGGAAACTGAAGCACCGGCAGAAATGAACTTCTTCTTCCCTGATCACGGCTGGTTGTGCATGGCAGAAAACTGCTCGCACACAATGCACAACTTGGTACCAATTCGCGGCGCGCTTGTTCGTAACTCATTGAAGTGGTCAAAGTACATCGATGAGTCAATTGAATTATTCGCTGCCGATACAAAAATTCTCTTCACCTCTCACAACTGGCCACGTTGGGGAAATGAAGATCTTCATCAGTTTCTTATTCAACAACGCGATTTGTATAAGTGGATTCATGACCAGACAATGCGTTTGGCAAACCAAGGATTCACGCCGTTAGAAATTGCAGCAACACTTGAATTGCCAGATGAGTTCAAAGCAAATGACCACACCAGTGGCTATTACGGAGACTTAGTGCATAACTCAAAAGCTGTGTACCAGCGTTACCTCAGTTGGTATGACGGCAACCCTTCAAACCTCAACAAATTGCCACCTACTGAAGTAGGTAAACGATATGTGGAACTTGCTGGCGGTGCTGATGCATTAGTTGCAAAAGCACAAAAGGCATTCGACGCTGGTGATTATCGCTGGGTGACAGAGCTGCTTAATCATTTGATCTTTGCGGACCCAGCTAATGCAGCTGCACGCAACTTGCAAGCAGATGCTCTTGAACAGCTCGGTTACCAAGCTGAATCTTCCACCTTCCGCAATGCGTACCTGATGGGTGCTCAAGAACTTCGTCAAGGACCACCAAAACCAACACCCATGCCAGTTCGCAATAAGGGCTTATTGCTTGCAATGACAATCGATCAACTCTTCGACTCGCTTTCGGTACGCATGAAGTCCGAAGAGTTGGGTGGTGTTTCCCTCTGCGTGAACTGGCACTTCACCGATATTGATGAGAAGTGGATTCTTGGAATCTCAAACCGCACCTTGTACGCAACTCCTGGACGTCATGAAAAATCTGCTGCTGCAACAATCACGTTGACCCGCCTCACAATGCTCGATGTAGTCACGCAGGCAACAACATTCGTAGACCAAATCACAGCAGGCACAATCTCGATTGATGGCGATGCAGCAGCATTGTTAGAGATTTTCGGCAAACTCGACAACATCACTACAGGATTTGCAATCGTCGAGCCGTAAACATTCCGGGGGGAACATGACAACCGAGCTATGGCAACTAGAAGCAACCGAAACTGCTCGACTTGTGCGTGAACGCGCTGTTAGCGCAGCAGAAGTTACTGAAGCCCATATTTCACGAATTGATTCAGTAAACGGCAAACTTAATGCAATTGTTGTTCGCACTGATGAACATGCTCGTGCACAAGCATCACTAATTGATTCTGGTTCAGCAACTGGTCCGCTTGCTGGTGTTGCAATGACAACAAAGATCAATACAGACCATGTGCCGTATGTAATGGACAACGGCATCGCTATGTTGAAAGACAACATGTCTTCAATGACACACAAAAGTATTGAGGGGCTGCTTACTGATGGTGCTGTCATGTTGGGACGCACAAACTCGCCTTCGTTCGCTCTGCGATCACACACAGGAAGTGATTTACACGGCGAGACCCACAACCCACACGGAATACATTTGACACCTGGTGGTTCAAGTGGCGGTGCAGGTTCAGCAGTTGCGTCGGGAATGTGCGCAATTGCTCAGGGAAACGATGTTGCAGGTTCTGTTCGTTGGCCAGCATTTTGCAACGGCATCATCGGGTTACGCCCAACAATGGGTCGCATGCCAACAGGCGGCACAAACCAGAACCCGCGTGGATTATCCGCAATGATGATGTCGACGCAAGGTCCACTTGCTCGCACAATGGCTGATCTTCGTCTTACATATTCAGCAATGCAATATCCGAACTGGAATGACCCGTTCTGGGTCCCAATGCAGAACGACTTCCCTGCTCCGAAGTCTCCTATACGTGTTGCGCTCATTACTGAAGATGGCCACCCCATGGATGATGTAACAAAGACTGCAGTACGAACAGCTGGACGCTTGCTTGAGGACGCCGGTTATGAAGTGGAAGAAATTTCTCCACCGATGCTCGAAACACTCTTCTCAATGTGGCTTCGCTTAGGAGCTATGGATGTGTTGCTGGGTCTTGTTCCCACATTGCCAGGCATCAATGACTCAGGCCTGACTAAGGCAACAGAAGGAATGTTGCCGATGTTCCCTGAGCCAACTCCGCAAGTGCTGATGAAAGCACTGGCCGATAGAGACATGTTGTTTCGCGCATGGAATCAATTTTTTGAAACATACCCATTAATCGTGATGCCAGTTCTGACAAAACCATTCATGCGC
>JBBANJ010000026.1:0-16864 GCA_040402055.1 Ilumatobacteraceae bacterium | reverse complement strand
GCGCCTTGGCGCCGATAACCCCTAAGCCGTAGCGTCTAGTTGTGATCGACATGCCCAATTCCGACCGCTACTTGTCATTTGACCGCGAAGAGTGGGCAGACCTTCGTGCAGCAACACCGCTAACAATTCGTGAACGCGATCTTGTTGCTTTGCGCGGTATCAACGACCAAATTGATCTTGATGAAGTTGCTGCTGTTTATTTGCCACTGACCCGACTTCTCAACTTATATGTCAGCGCAACACAGAACTTGCACAAAGTTTCCGCAACATTCCTTGGTGCCATGGCGCCAAAAGTTCCGTATGTAATTGGAATCGCAGGCAGTGTGGCCGTAGGTAAAAGTACCTTCGCTCGTATCTTGCAGGCACTTCTTGCGCGCTGGCCAGAACACCCACGCGTAGACCTCATCACCACTGACGGTTTCTTGTTTCCGAATGCGGTGCTTGAAGACCGTGGAATTATGAACCGCAAGGGTTTCCCAGAGAGCTACGACACAAAAACTTTGCTGACGTTCCTGCGTGACTTGAAGAGTGGCGCACCTGATGTGAAAGCCCCTGTGTACAGCCATGTGGTCTACGACATTGTTGATGGCGAAACAGTTTCTGTTCAGCAACCAGACATCTTGATCATTGAAGGACTCAATGTTCTCCAGGTTGGTTCAGAAGCAAACGAGTTCGTATCTGACTATTTCGACTTCTCTATTTACATCGACGCCGAAGAGCCAGACATCGAACAGTGGTACATCGAACGTTTCCAAAAACTACGCGAAACAGTTTTCCGTGACCCTGACAGTTTCTTCCAGAACTTTGCTCACTTGACCGATGAAGAGGGCATAAACATTGCCCGTGGTATTTGGCGTGAGATCAACGGTAAAAACTTGGTGGACAATATTGAGCCCACAAAGTCGCGCGCATCATTGATTGTTGCTAAAGGTGCTGATCACCGCGTGACCAACGTTCACTTGCGCCGCCTCTAACGCTCAGTTATTCGTCGTCTGAATCCTCGTCAGATTCATCATCGACTGCCTCAAAAGCCGCGGTGATCGCCTTTAGGTCTTCATCGCTGCCGGCAATACCACGTTCCTTGGTCAGTTCCTCAACACGATCGAGGGGCTTGCGGAGATTGCTTGCAACTCGGCCAGTAGTTACTGCCTTGAGTTTCTTTTGCATCTGATCAAAGTGACGCTGAATATCTTTTAGATATTTCGTATATGACTTCCAAGCCGTACCAAAGTTTTTCAGAAGTAGCAGAACTTCATTTGCGTTCTGTTCCATGTGGAAGCTATCTGTGGCCTGGCGGACAACGCCTAAGAATGTGTACAAGGTAAGTGGTGAACACAGAATTACTCGCTTGGCAACTGATTCATCAATAAGTGAAGGCTTGTGCTGCTGAATAAAACTAATGACACCTTCGTTAGGAATAAACAGAAGAACATAATCGAGTGGACTACGTGTTGATTGAGCAACATAGTCACGCTTCTCAAGTTCTTTAACTCGATCTTCAACGTTCTTGATGAACTTATTCTTGTAGTCGTTACGAGAGTTCTCATCTACAGCATTGAAATACTCGAGATAGTTGTCGAGTGGGAATTTTGAGTCGAGATACAACACGCGATCAGGAGGAAGAAAGAAGCTGTAGTCAGGTCGGCCACCTTCAACGAGGGTCTCTTGCTTTTCGTAGTTGATGCCACGAATAAAACCAGACTCAGACAAAATGTCTTCCAACATTCGCTCACCCCAGTTACCGCGACCTTGAGCACTAGAAAGAACATTCTTCAAAGCCTGCGTTTGAAGTGCTAAACCCTTCACAGCACTATCAACATCACCAAATTTCTCACTATTAGCAGTACGAAGTTTGTCAACTTCTTCATTGAGTTTTGCCATCTGAGTTTCAAATGGCTTCAACAAATTTTGTGTTTGAAGTTCAAGGGATGAGGCCTGATTACCCAGACGTTCTTCAGCAAGCTTTCTTGCATTTTCATTGGCATCAGATAAAACTTTTGTTGCTGCTTCGTGGATCTTCGATTCGACTGCGCCTTGAACTCCAGTACTTATGGCTCCAACGTCGATTGCGGCCTTAACTGCCTCGACTATTGGACCGAGATCAACTGATGGTGGGGGAAGAACTTCTTTGGGTGCAGATGAAGAACGAACAATGACGGCCGCACCGCCAACTACTGCGGCAATTAGGACAACGAGAAGAACAATAATGAGTACTTGCATGCCCCAAGTATGTCACAGGGGTGTATTCCCCATTAGAGAAAGCCCTAGCGGTGTAAGGCGTTGAGGTAGTTGTACACCGTGATGCGGGAAACGCCCATTGCGTCAGCCACATCTTCAACAGCACGACGAAGAGTGAACGCTCCGCGTTGATCGAGCATGCGCACAGCTACTTGTTTGTCACTACGTGACAGTTCCTGCAGGCCAGCACCAAGCTCGCGCTCGACCTGTGCAATCAATCGTTCGAGTGCTCCATAAATTGCCGGCAATCGAACCGCAGCAATAATTTCGCCATCCCATTCCAATGCAACGTCGCTGATTCGCGCATCGTCGACAGAAATAAGTTGTGCGCCAACAGCATCAAGAATTGGTTTCACTGCCGCAAGTAACGGATGATTGATGTAACCCATGATGAGTTACCCGACCTTTTCGGTGTCAATCGTGATGTGCGTTGCACCGTTGTCGTATGCCATACGCGACAACACAGCAATTGCTTCAGCGGCTTTTTCAATCTCGGCCACAAACGATGAACCAAATGGTCCGACATGGACTTCAACGCCCAAGGATTCAACAGCGGCAATTGCCTTCGTGACGTGGTGACCTGGCGTCCCATCTGTGAACGGTTCGATGGTGAATTCGACCATGATTTTTTCTGACATGATCGGGACTCCTTTTCCTTCAGAACTGCCCCTGAAGCCTAAGGCTCGGAAATTTGCCTCACTCGGGGAGGCGAGGCAGCACTAGGGCCACGGTGTCTGGAAGGAACTGTTTTCCCTGCAGCCACACGGGAATCTCGGCCTGACTGACCCAATGAGCTTCAGTTATTTCCCCATCAGCGAAGGCGAATGGGCCCTCTGTACGGCATAGAAACGTGGCAGCGACCAGCTGGACGTCGCCGTCGCGATAGGCGCCAGTTCCTAGGAATTCAAGCCCCACGCCCTCAATTCCTAACTCCTCACGCAACTCACGGGCTGCCGCGACGTCCCATGCCTCCCCCGGAGCAACGACCCCGCCAACAGCGACATCCCACCAGCTTGGCCATATGTCTTTCGTGGCAGCTCGTTGATGAACAAGCAGGTCGCCCTTTTCGGACATAACTGCAATGAATACCGAGCGATGGCATAACTGTTCTGCGCGCATCTTGCGCCGCGTGACCAATTGCAGCACATTGCCCACCAAATCAATCTCTTCCACCATTTCATCAGGAGAGTTATCGGGGTGCGCCGCCGCTGAAGAGTTCATTGTTCTGTGCCTACCATATGACATGGCCAAAAACACTCTGACAACCGACGATGCCCGTGACCAACACGGAAACCCTGCTGGCATCCTCGAACAAGCCAACGACATATTTGATGAAACTGTTGCGCTTCGCCGCGAACTTCACAAGTGGCCAGAACTAGGCAACCATCTGCCGCGCACTCGCGACGCAGTTCTTGCTGCCTTGCAGGGCTTGCCCCTTGACATCACGCTGCATGAGACAACAAGCGGTATTGCAGCAATGCTGACAGGTGACAAGCCAGGAGACACCGTATTGATTCGCGGCGACATGGATGCGTTGCCGATGCCAGAAGATACATCACTTGAATTCAAGTCAAATGTTGAAAATGCAATGCACGCATGTGGTCACGACACCCACACGGCGATGTTGGTGGGCGCTGCAAAATTGTTGTCGGCGCGTAAAGCAGATATCACGGGTCGTGTTTTGTTTATGTTTCAACCCGGCGAAGAGGGCTTCAACGGCGCAAGCGAAATGCTCAACGAAGGCTTGCTAGATGTCGGCGCCGAATCCCCAATCACTGGTGCATATGCAATTCATTCAGCTTCAAACATCCCTGGTGGATTCGTCGGCCTCAAGGGCGGAACCATCATGGCGTCAAGTGATTCCATGACAATTACCGTCAAAGGTCGCGGTGGCCACGGAAGTGCGCCGCACTTCACTCTTGACCCCGTACCAGTCGCATGCGAAATTGTTCAGGCGCTACAAACATTGGTGACTCGCCGTGTTGATGTATTTGATCCGGGCGTTATCACCGTGACACAAATTCATACGGGAACTACCAGCAACGTGATTCCTGAAACTGCAATGATTAATGGCACAATTCGCGCCGTCAGCGAGCGCACACGTTCGCTTCTTCACGACGGTCTTCGTCGTGTTGCTGAAGGAATTGCTGCTGCACACGGAATGGAAGCCGAAGTTGACTTGCACATCGGTTACGACGTCACCGTCAACAACGAAGATAAGGCTGTCTTTGCAGCCGATGTTGCAACAGCAGTCTCGGGTGATCGCAATGTGCGCATGATGGATCACCCGGTCATGGGAGCAGAAGACTTCAGTTACGTACTGAACCGCGTGCCTGGCGCCATGATGTTTCTTGGGCTCATGCCAGAAGGTATGGACATTATGAAGGCCGCTCCAAACCACAGCAACCGTGCGATTTATGAAGAGACACAGATGCGCCGAGGCATCGCCGTGTATTCATCATTGGCACTGCGCCACTTGGGCGTTCCTCTCAGCTGATGTACCAAGAAACCAGAGACTGGGTCACAGCCAACTGGGACGAAGACATCACTCTTCGTGAATGGTGGGCGCGCATTAATAATGCACGCTTGTCTTTCCCGCGTTGGCCAACAGAATGGTTTGGGCGCAATGCAAGTCAAAGTGATCAATCAGCAATTCTGAAAGCATTCTCTGATGCTGATGTCATTGGTGCACCAACTGGACTTGGAGTTCTTATGGGTGCTCCTGTCACCATGACGTATGGAACACCTGAACAACAACAACGGTGGATGCCTGCCTTGGCAACTGGTGTTGAAGGCTGGTGCCAATTGTTCAGTGAACCCGGTGCTGGGTCAGACCTTGCTAGTGCATCATGTCGTGCAGAGCGCGATGGTGACGAGTGGGTATTAAACGGGCAAAAAGTGTGGACATCCGGTGCATTGCATTCAACGCGCGGAATGTTGGTTGCACGCTCCGATGTCGACCAGCCAAAGCACAAGGGTCTTACCTACTTCATTGTTGATATTGAACAACCCGGTGTAGAAATTCGCCCTATCAAACAGATGAATGGAATGGCCCACTTCAATGAAGTGTTCTTTACTGATGCACGCGTGAGCGATGCCGACAGAGTGTCTGACGTGAATAACGGTTGGGCAATCACCACAGCAACTCTTGGTTTTGAACGCAGTGGCCTTTCTGAAGGTGCTGGCGGTGGTATTCGTGTATCCGCTGGTACGCAAGCAGGTTTGCTAGATCGTCCTGTTGGCGAACTGGTTGCCAAATCAAAGAAGGCGCGTTCACACCCAGACGAATATGGCGGTGTGTTCAGCACTCTTCTAGAGGTTTCAAAGTCACGCACGTTGACACCATCGCAACGCGACCGCATGGTGTCGCTGTACATGAACGAACAGATTGCCGACTTCACTCGCCAACGTATGTCTGCAGCAGCAAAATCTGGAAAAGATACCGGTGCGGTTGCATCCACAATGAAACTTCATTGGACTAATGGGCTGAAGATATCTCGAGACCTTGGAGTTGAACTGTTAGGTGCTGAAGGAATGTTGGTGGGCCAAGACCTTCCTGCCGAAGGCACCGTGCAACATTTCTTTCTCTCCATGCCATCAGCATCTATTGCTGGCGGCAGTGACGAAGTGCAGCACAACATTATTGGTGAGCGAGCATTAGGACTGCCAAAAGACATGTCGCTTGATCCGAATACTGCATTCAAAGACATCCCAAGGAATTAACAATGACTCGCATTACTACCGGCAACCGGCACCCCCGCAACTTGTCGATTGATTCCAAAGGAAGCATTCATGATGATGCCACTGCAACTGATCTTGGTTTTCGTGCCGGCACAGTGGCTGGTGATATTCACCTCGAACAGTTCGGACAAATACTTGTTGACGGGTTCGGCCAGCAGTGGTTCGAAAATGGCTGGCTTAGCATGTATTTTCAACAAGCAACAGCAGACCGCGAGCCCGTTGAAGCGTGGCTTGATGGCGAAGGCACATTGCGCACTGCGGGTATCAACACTCCTGAAGGCGCCTTGGTTGCAGAAGGCAACGCCGGAATAGGCACTGCTGGGCCATCAGCGTTGTATGCACGTGATCGTCGCAGTGTTGACCCAGCACAATTACGAATGCTGCGCGATGTTCGTATTGGTCAAGCATTAGATATTCAGGTGCGTTCTCCGTGGGCTACAAATCAACATGCACGACTTAATGCACACACCATGACAGCTCCGATGGATTGGTATGGCACATCATCACCATGGGGCGGCGGAATCAGTTCGCCAATTACCACGTGTCAATTAATGGTTGCCGGAGTCACCGACTCTATTGCTGCATCATGTGGTGACTTCGTTGGCCTTTACGGTGCGATTGAGATTCGTAATCTTTCAGGCCCACTGATGCTTGATCATGAATATGTCATAACCGGCGAAGTCATCGATGTCAGTGAAACTCCAAAAACAGAAGTTCTGTGGTATCGCACACAGGCACGGCCATCTATTGATCCTGAAGGACCTGCAGTTGCAGAACTCACAATGATGACTCGCCTTCTCAAAGGCTCATCACCGCGCTATTCATAGGCGCTTATTGCGCTTTGGTGCGAAATACGGGTCATCACTCAAAAATAATTTTCTTGTGTTCTCGCCACCGATGGCGACCCGAACACAAATAGATGAATAGATAAATAGTTAAAAAGCCCGCACTGGACGCACGTAGAAGGTGGTCGTCTTATCGTTGGAGTACTGGGTCCCGAGGTTGAAGTACTGGGTCCACGCGTAGTTTGCGTCGCTCTCAGACGAACTCCAATAGAAGTCAGAAGCAAAACCACCAACACCCTTATTGTTGAGGTTCTCTTGCATCTTTTCTAGTTCATCTTTCGAAGGCAACCACCAATCAGATGCGGTCGCAGTGGTGTAATCGTCAGCAACACCAGCTGCATACAAATTCTTAGCAACGCTTCCTGCGACGTGGCGAGCAACAATTACCCCAGTTGCAGCCTTGCCACCAAACAACCCACGATGCAGACCCCTGATTGTTGCAAGAGCGACACCTGCTTCTGTGTAGATGGTGGCGGTTTGACAATCTGTTGCTTGTGGCGCCGTAGCACCACATTTTGCTGTAGTCGTTGCCCACACCCCAGTAGCTGCACTTGAAGCAAACACGCCATCAGTCGGGGCTGCTTCTAAATAGTCATAGGTTGCGTATTCATTGTTGTAATCAACAAAGAAAATCAACCCACCACCAGGACCAGTCATACCAATCTTGCACACCTCATTAGCAGTCGTGTCGGCATCACTGCCATCACACACCGATTGTTGCGTAATAGCCAAAGTTGCATTCACACCGGCGTCGCCCTTCGCACCAGCAGCACCAGTGTCGCCCTTCGCACCCGCAGCACCAGTGTCGCCCTTCGCACCCGCAGCACCCGCAGCACCCGATATACCGTCAGCGCCAGTTTGATTCAACACCACTTTCGTTTCCGTCTTTGCACACTTTCCATTCTTGGCATAGCGCAACACATTCGTTTTTTTATCTGCACACACCGTCACAGACTTCGTTGACGATGCAGCAATAACGCCCACACCACCACCAACAGTGACGCCGGCTAGGACCCCGACAAGAAGCGCCGCTCCAATTGATTTGCGTGAATAGGACTTGGATTTAGAATGAGTAGCCATAAGGCACCCTAGGTCACTTTGACCCGCCTATATTTATAGGCGCTTATTGGGCTCCGGGAATCCAGTTGCCGTGAAACCCATTCGGTACGCGCGCAGGTAGGTGAACAACAGCCACGGGGTCAGCAGTAATTGCTGTTGCATCAAACAGCGCAAGATCTGATGTCTGCGTTTCTGTGTCAAGACGTAATGCCATGACCCAGCCATCATCTTCAGCAGTTGCTCCATCGCGAGGGATGAACACTGGTTCGCCATATCCATAACGGGCAGTGTCTGTTCTGGCTTCTGTACGACGAGTCTCAAGGTCAACTTTGATCAACGTGTCTTGGGCGAAGTGTTTGCCAACGCCTGCTGTGTATCCGTACTTGTTTGGTAAACCAATGAGTGATTCATTAATGCGCGGGAACTCTTGAGGGCGATCATCGATGCGTTCTTGTTTCACTTTGCCCGTGACAGTGTTGATACGCCATCTATCAAGAGTCGGAGGTCCTTCACTTGGGCCACGGCGTTCACGATCAAACATTTTTTGATGTCGTGCAGCGACAAGCACCACTGAATCGCCATCGTCGTATGCATTCATAGGATGAAAGAAATAACAGGGGTCGATACTGAACCACTTCACGTCTTCAGCATTTCCTTCACGGGGCAATAGACCAATGCGGGCGTCGTATTCGTGATCCCACAGGTATGGAAGGCCAGCACCAGACATTGCAGCTTCGAGGTTGAAGATTGTCGGTAGGTCAAACACCAAGATGTATTTCTGCGTAAATGCAATGTCGTGAATCATTGGTCCACCAGTGGTTGGGATATCAACATGACGGCGTACACGACCATCGGTGCCCACGACTAAGTACTGCACTTGATTCCCCCAACCCCAGTAGTACGTCATCACATGAAGTTCGCCCGTAAGTGGGTCGCGCTTGGGGTGAGCCGAATATGCGTGAGGCAAAGTGCCTTCAAGGTTTGATACTCGCACTGTGTCGAGTTCGTATGACATTTCGATCGGCGGCGAACCAGCTTCGACAATGGCGAATGTTTTGCCAGCATGTCCGATGACATTCGTGTTTGCTGCGAACTGACCGTGATCTGCTGGCCAATCGGACGGGGGGTGCGCCTCACCTAGTAACTCAGCAACATCGTTATTGCGCACCCAACGGTTGCGATACCACTCTGCTTTTCCATCGCGAAGACGAATGCCATGCACCATGCCATGCCCTGTAAACCAGTGGTACTTTTCGGCGTTCACATAACCCAACGGGTTTGGCCCATTACGCAAGTACCGGCCATTTAATTCCGGTGGGAGTGTTCCAGAAACTTCCAAATCAAAGGCGGTTACTTCTTCGGTAACAGGAGCCAGGTTTCCTTCAAGAAATGGATTTCCGCGAGCGTCTTCAACTGTGGTCATTCACACATAATAGACAAATCCCCAATGGGGGTTGCCTCGCTGTCTCGTGGCAGGCTGAACCCACAGAGCCTTACAGGAGATGAATATGAGCACCTTAGAAACTGGAACAGATCACCTACTCGGCCGCATCGAGGGCCACGTTGCTGTGCTGTCGTTCAATCGTCCGGAAGCACGTAATGCATTGTCAGATGAGATGTATGCCGGCTTCGGAAAAGCCCTGCCGCTCATCGCTGCGAATTCGGATATCCGCGTTCTGATGCTCACGGGTGAAGGAGTCGCCTTCTGCTCCGGCGGAGACGTAAAAGGCATGCACGCAAACAACTCAGGTGGCGGACAAAAGGCGTCTCTTGAAGATGGCATCGCACGTCTGCGTTACATTCAAGCCGCTGTCAGTGGCGCGATGCGTAAATTGCCTCAGCCTGTAGTTGCCGCAATTCCTGGTGCAGCAGCTGGCGCAGGTTTGTCAATTGCTTTGTCAACTGATCTTCGTGTTGCTGCAGAACGCGCACTGTTCGTAACTGCCTTTGCAAATGTTGGTGCAAGTGGTGACTTTGGAATGTCATGGTTTTTGCCACGTGTAGTTGGTGAAGCCAAGGCAAAAGAACTGATGTATACGTCGCCACGTCTTACGGCCCGTGATGCACTTGCTCTTGGAATGGTCAGCGAAGTATTCCCCGATGCGTCATTTACTGATGATGCCATGGCGTATTGCCAAAGTCTTGCGCAACGTGCTCCAATCGCACTGCGTTACATGAAGGAAAACATCAACCGCTCAGGCATGGTCACCATAGAGACAGCACTCGATGCAGAAGCTGTTGCAATGTCACGCACTATGTCAACTGCAGATCATCGCGAAGCCGCTGCTGCGTTTGTTGAAAAGCGCACGCCGAATTTCGACGGTCGATAAACCTACGACGGTTCGCGCGGAAGACCTAAGGCTCTTTCGCCAATCGTGTTCTTCTGAATTTCGTCAGTGCCACCACCAATAGACATTCGTGGCGCATTCAGAATGAAGTAACGCCAGAAGTCGCCATCTTTGTCATCGATCTCTTGAGCAAGAGAACTATTCAGTGTCATTCGTGCGGCTGTCTCTGAAACAAAACGAGATTGTTTCGTTCGCCACAGTTTTCCAACGCTCGGAAATACTTTTCTTCGCGCTACCCAACCCATGAGTTTCTCGCCCGTATACGCACGAGCTAAGTCTTGGCGCATCAAGGGATCAGTGTTGTACCCCGTGCGCTCTGCGAGTGCACGTAGGTAATGAAACGGCACAGCTGCATGACCACTCGCTTCACGCTTATCATCTGCGCCCACATTGCCTAACGAGCTGCGCTCATGAGCAAGAAGCCCAGTTGCTGCACGCCAACCGTCATTCACTTCGCCAATTACCCAATCACGTGGCACACGCGCATTGGTAAAAAACACTTCATTGAATTCAGCAGCACCAGTCATTTGACGTAGTGGCCGAACTTCAACACCGGGCTGTTTCATAGGAATCAGCAACATTGAAATTCCACGGTTGCGGGGCTGGTCACCCGTACGTGCCAAAAGCACACCCATTTCAGAATTCATTGCGCCAGATGTCCACACCTTTTGTCCGTTTACCACCCATTCATCACCATCAAGAACTGCAGTTGTGTGCAGACTTGCAAGATCACTTCCCGCTTCTGGCTCGGAATACAACTGACACCACACTTCTTGTGCACTCAACGTTGTAGCAATGAAACGTTTCTTTTGTTCTTCTGTTCCGTATTGCAAGATGATTGGTAGTGCCATGTTGAGACCAATGCCCAACGTGTCCGCTTCGCGAGGCATACGGCCATCAGATAGAGCTTGAAAACGACGATCTCCATTCTCAACGTCAGTGCGACCGCCATATTCTTCAGGAATTCCAAAACCGACTAGTCGTGCTTTCGCCATCGCTCCGCGCAATGCCCGCACTCTGTCCATTGCGCCTGGCCCGGCAGCAGCCATGACTGCGGGAAGTTTCTCGAAAAAGGCTTCTACTTCACGGGCAAAATCGTCAACCATGTTGTTCACTGTAGGTGTTAGATACGGTCAAGGACATCATGAAGGCGCACCTCACAGCACAGAACCCAGGCGCACGGCCACTCGACGGCATACGGGTTCTTGATTTCACGCGTGTGTTATCCGGCCCTCATTGCGCGCGCATGTTGTCAGACCTTGGCGCTGAAGTCATCAAGATCGAACCACCCGAAGGCGACCTGACACGTTTTGCATTTCCTCGCGTTGGCTCCATGTCCACATACTTTGCGCAGCAGAACATTGGCAAGCTCAACATGTCAATGAACTTGAAGAAGCTAGAAGCAATTGAGCTCGTGAAGGGCCTCGTCGCCCAGAGTGACGTACTGATTGAGAACTACCGCGGTGGCGTTATGGATTCACTCGGGCTCGGGTACGAAACCTTGGCAGAGATCAACCCACGTCTCATCTATGCCTCCATTACTGGTTACGGCACTACCGGCCCATGGGCACATCGTCGTGCATACGCAACAGTCATTAATGCCGAAACAGGCATGACTGGCATTCAGGCTGATGCGCGAAACGGCGAATTATCGAATGATCCACACAGCCATGCCGACGTGTACACCGGAATGGAAACTGCAGCAGGAATTCTGGCAGCACTGTTTCAGCGTGAACATTCAGGTGTTGGTCAACATATTGACGTATCGATGGCGCAAACAATGTTGTACGTCAATGAACACACTCAAAATGAACTGTACGAAGACGATGTGCCGGCAGACTTGATTCGATCATTTCAACCAGGCGACTACCCAATTCTCACCACAGGTAATGGAACATTGGTTGTTGTGAGTGGTCATCCAGCAGAACGGGGAACGTTTGACTTGTTTGCAAAAGCAATGAAACGCCCCGACATGTTGACTGACCCACGATTCGACACCGTTGCTAAACGACTTGCCAATCTTGCGGAACTTCAACAAGTTGTTCGTGATTGGGCACTCACGGTACAAACTGCAGAAGAGATAGAAGATACTTTTGCAGAGGCCGGCCTTGCAATGGGAGTGTTGCGCAAGATGACAGACCTTGCAGAAACTGATTGGGCACATGACCGCAATGCAATCATTTCAATTGATGATCGCTCTGGTGGCACCTTTCGCATTCCGAATGCACCGTGGCAATTCTCTGGAGCCGATGTTTCAACGCAAGGTATTCCGAAGTTCCGTGGCGAAGATAACGCAGAAGTATTGCAACGACTTCTAGGAGTTAGTGCGGAAGAAGTTACAGCACTTACTGAGAGCGGTGCTCTTTCAATTCGTCTTCCGAAGAACTAACTAACGGCCTGAATGGCCAAACCCGCCGCCGCGGTCGTTGTCATCAAGTGTGTCGACTTCAGTCCACGTCACTTCTTCGACACGTTGAATTACTAGTTGTGCGATGCGATCACCACGTGACACGTGATACGGACGACTCTGGTCAGTGTTCACCATCACCACTTTGATTTCGCCGCGATAATGCGAATCAATAAGTCCAGGAGTATTCACAAGACTGATGCCGTGATTCAGAGCGAGCCCACTGCGAGGTAGAACAAAGCCCGCGTATCCGAGCGGAATTGAAATAGCGATACCTGCAGGAACCAATGCACGTCCACCATTGGGAGCTAACACCACATCAATTGCCGAGTAGATATCAAGGCCAGCATCTCCCACATGTGCCAATTTGGGCAGCGGGAGATCAGCATCGAGGCGCTTGATGTGAATGTTCGGCACATCTCCACGCTATTGCCCTTCTCCGCTATAGGCGCAATCAAGCAATGCCAATAGATTGGAGAAGTGCTGATTTGGATGGACCTCGAAATGACAGGCCTCAATCCTGAGACCGATGTGATTGTGGAAATTGCCACCCTTGTGACAGACGACGAGCTCAACATCATTGCCGAGGGCCCGAACCTAGTGATCTTCCAGCCAGAAGAAGCCATGGCCTCCATGGGCGATTTCGTCACTCAAATGCACACAACCTCAGGCTTGCTTGAACTAATCAAGACCTCGACAATCAGTCATGACCAAGCGATGCAGCAGACTCTCGACTTCATCAAGGAACACAGTCCTGAATCAGGAAAAATTCCGTTGTGCGGAAACTCCATTCGCACAGACAGAACTTTCCTTGAGAAGTACATGCCGGAGATTGAACACTGGTTGCACTACCGCTGTGTTGATGTTTCCACTGTGAAGGAACTGGTGAAGCGTTGGTATCCGAACATTGCATATGGTCGTGAAATCAGTACTGGCCAAAATCACCGTGCAATGGATGACATTCGTGACAGCGTTGATGAAATGCGTTACTACCGCAACTTGATTTTCCGTGACCCAGCTGAAGTGAAGAAACCAAGCAAATGAGCTCGGACACTCCTCGCCCGCTGAAGTCTGAACAACTTCAAGCGACCGATGAGATTGTTGAAGTTGCACCTGGAATTTTGCGTACACAGTTGCCTGCAAATATCACTGGCCTCGGCCACGTGAATATGTACGTTCTTGAAGACGAGCGCGGTGTTGCCGTAGTTGACCCTGGCCTTCCTACAAAAGAATCCTGGGCTGCACTCACTGATCGATTGTCAACAATCGGTGTGCCACTAAAGCGCGTGCATTCAATCATCGTCACTCATAGTCATCCAGACCATTACGGCGGTGCTGCACGACTACAAAATGAATCCGGTGCTGACATCATCACCCATCGTTTATTTCGCACGTTCTACGACCCAACAGAACCGCCCGATGTCAATGCTGAAGATTTAGCTCTCATGATGCGTAGCCCATTTGATCCACCACCGTGGGGTGGCCCGGCAATGGATATGCCGTGGCAACGCAAAGCACGCATGCGCGTCGCACGTAAGTTTCCAAAACTCATGAAGGTGCCAAAGCCATCCGTTCGTCTGAATGAATCTGACCGCATGAAGTTTGCACGTCGCGAATGGATTGCAGTGCATACACCTGGCCACACTCATGACCATTTATGCCTTTTCGACCAAGAAACAGGCACCCTTCTCAGTGGTGACCATGTGTTGCCCACTATTACCCCACACATCAGTGGCCTTACTGCACATGGCGACCCGCTGACTTTGTTCTTTGACTCACTCGACAAAATCGGCAATTTTGCAATCCAAATCAATATTGCATTGCCTGCACACGGAACTCCATTTGGGAATGTAGGTGACAGAGTGCAGGCCATCAAAGATCACCATGTCGAGCGTTTACAAAAACTCCGTGACACCAGTGTTGATCTCAGTCGTCCGGCAACAGTGATGGAGTTTGCTACTCACTTGTTCTCGCCACGCGCGCAAGGCTCAATGGCTGATAGCGAAGCGTTTGCACACCTTGAACACCTACGTATTCTTGGTGATTTTGAACGTCGCGACAAAGACGGCGCATACGAATACGTACTTAAGGATTAAGTCCGCACCACATTGCTGCATGCATAATGCTGCCGACACGCAGTTGTAACTGAAGGTCGTCATGGCCTGATGCAATATGTCGAATTGGTTCTTGACCAGGTTCTACTTGCACCACATGTTCCACAACTGCGCGAAGTGGCGCACGAACATCACGATTTGCTGCAAGAAACTCTTCAACAATCACCCAGTACGCCGCGTTATTCATATGGCCCACAGCGTCAAAGTCTGCAAATCGCAAAGGCCATGGCGTCGTTTCAATACTTGATTCGTCAAACAATTTGTCACGCAACAACAGTCGCGCGTTCACATCGCGACCACCAGCGGATGCACCTAAAATGTCAACAACATCAGCTGGCACTTTGCTTGGTTGCATTGTGGCTTCATCGACATGAACCCATAACGACGCAGCATCAATCAATGGCGTGCCATCAACAGCACTAATGCGTGTACGCCGTTCTGCCCAATGTGAACCGATTCCGCCGCACCATGTAGTGAGATCAATCTCTTGCATGTATTCCGGAAACTGATGCACATCAATAACAGTGCGACGAACTACCCACCAATGCGGGTCGCTCCAGTCGGCGTCACGTGTGTCGTCATTCGACACATCTTGCAAATAACGCGCCGCTGAATCAAGACGTAAGCGACCATTCGGAGTTGCATCACCAAGACGAACTCGACGTCTGGCAGTGAATTGCCTTCCTGATCCGGGGCCTACAATCATCTGAAAACTCAGTGCAGCATCACGAAACGACATCAATCTCACGATATCTGCTTGATATTGACCCAGAGGCTTCCGATACTCCTCGAATATTCACACATCTGTGTACAACACCAGGAAATGGGACTTACTATGAGTATTAGCGAAGCACAACGATTCGACATGCAGATCGGACTGCGACAACATCTAGGAGATGACGTGGCAAACTCACTTATGGAACACCTGCCTCCCTCTGGCTGGTCAGATGTCGCCCGCACCCGTGACGTTGAGATAATCGAGAAACGATTGAACGTTTGTATCACAGTTGGTATTGCGTGCGGACTCGCACTGGTTGCACTTCAAGTGCAAATCATGCTCAGCATCTCGCACCTCTAAGACATCATTCACTTGCTCAAATTTGAGCGAAGAGTCTCATTCTCACATCGCCTCACAAAGCGCAAACCCTTATGGGCACTGGATTTCATTAAATCAGTTGACTCTTGCGATATCAGGTGGTTTGATGGTCACCTCATGCGTAACAACCTGACCACCGCAACTATGGGTACCACGGCAACAGCCGTGGCGTTTACCTATGCGTCAACAGTGGTCGATCACGCATATGCCATGTGGTCGTCACCGGCAGCGAATCACGCCAATAAGCGTCGCACCCGGCAGCCCCGTGGGTTTCTGATCTAACACAAGATCACAACACACACTTACGTGGCCGCCGGGAAATTATCCCGAGCGGCCTTTTTGTTTTATCCGCCCACCTACCAAAAGATCTCAGCCCAATCGAAAGGAACAGAGAACATGTACACATCAATCAACACCGACATGGGAGGCACAACGCTCACAGAGCAGCCCCTCATCCTGTCCGCCAAGCGTTGCGCAGACGGCAACGGCACCTTGAGCTACCTCTTCTTCTCTGACGAATGGGTCGACGTGCAGCGTGCGAAAGCAATCTGCGCAAAGTGTTCCGGACAAGAGGCGTGCCTATCTGGCGCCCTCGAGCGCGAAGAGCCCTGGGGAGTCTGGGGAGGCGAACAGCTAGAGATGGGCAGAATCGTGGGCGTCAGACGCCCTCGTGGACGTCCTGCCACCAAAATCAGACCCGCGCTTGTCATCGAAGAGGTACCAATTCCACGTCACCTCGTAGCCTGAGTACATGAAGTGGAACCGCCGTACCGCACGATTTCTGGTTCCCTTCCTTGTACTACTTGTCAGCGTTGTTGGTGGGTGGGCTCTTAGTCGGCCCACCAACAGCGTTGACGTCAATCTCAATCAACCTGTCACTACGTTGTCACCCACCATCGGTACAAACGCCAGTAACACGGGCAAGAAATTCACATTCGTTGAGTTGGTAGATAATGCCACCGGCGACAAAGGAACTATTGCTCCTGCTGGCAAACCGATGGTGGTGAACTTCTGGT
>JBBANJ010000025.1:11800-18376 GCA_040402055.1 Ilumatobacteraceae bacterium | reverse complement strand
CAGTCAATTCTTGAAAAAGGCGAAGCAGGACTTGCTGATCACTCAGCAAAAGTCGATGACTTGAAAATTGTTTTGAAGGAAAAAATCGAAGTAGGCGAAACCATTCGTTTTGAAGCTGCGGCAGGCAATGTTCTCGATTTTTACAACCACATTCAGGGTGGGCGTGGAGTCAACGGCGTCATTGTTGAAATGTCCGGAGCAACTCAAGAAGTTGCTCATGACGTCGCAGTTCATATCGCGTTTGCTCGTCCTCGCTATCTGCGTCGCGAAGATGTGCCAACAGATGTTGTTGAAAAAGAGCGTGCAACTCTTGAAATCGTTACTCGTAACGAAGGAAAGCCTGAACAAGCAATTGCCAAAGTTGTCGAAGGTCGTGTCAACGGTTTCTTCAAAGACATTTGCCTTCTGGAACAGCCATACGCCAAGGACGACAAACTCAGCATTGCTCAGTTCATCGGTTCTGCTCAGATCGTGCGTTTCGCACAGGTAGAGATCGGCTGACATGTCCACTCGGCCCGCTTGGTCACGCATTGTGCTGAAACTTTCGGGTGAAGCACTTGCTGAACCATCGGGTTTCGGACTTGATAGCAATGTGCTTTCGCAAGTAGCCGAAGAAGTTCGTGAAGCTCGCGAAGAACTTGGTACTGACATCGCCATCGTTGTCGGAGGTGGAAACTTCTGGCGTGGTCTCAAAGGTGCTGGTCAAGGTATGGACCAGGCCCAAGCTGACTACATGGGAATGCTCGCAACCGTCATGAACGGCCTTGCATTGCAGGATGCTCTCGAGCGTGCTGGTCAAAACTCTCGGGTTATGAGCGCCATTGAAATGCCAAAGATCGCAGAGCCATACATTCGTCGTCGCGCCGAGCGACACCTTGAAAAAGGTCGTGTTGTCATCCTTGCTGGCGGAACCGGAAACCCCTTCTTCACTACTGATACTGCAGCCGCCTTGCGCGCAGCAGAAATTGACGCACAAGTCATCTTGAAGGGCACCCACTCTGGAGTTGATGGTGTCTACACCGCTGACCCAAAGCTTGATAAGACCGCCACTCGTTATGACCGAATCAGCCACATGGATGTCATCACCAAGGGCCTCAAAGTCATGGATTCCACAGCCATTACCTTCTGTATGGATAAGAACTTGCCCATCGTTGTGTTTGACCTTCTGGCCCGTGGAAACGTGAAGTCCATTCTCCGAGGCGAACAAATAGGTACGCTGGTCGGGTGATCGAAGAAGCCACCCTCGAAGCCATCGACAAGATGGAACGAGCAGTGGAACATGTCCAGTCTCAGTTCTCTTCTGTCCGAACTGGCCGTGCAAGCCCAAGCCTTGTTGAGAAACTGCTGGTTGAGTACTACGGCTCAACTGTGCCGTTGCAGCAGTTAGCCGGATTCCAGGTCCCTGAAGCCCGAACCCTTGTGGTGAAGCCACATGATCGTGGAGCCCTCGGAGCTATTGAAAAAGCAATTCGCGAAAGTGACCTTGGTCTGAACCCATCGAACGATGGCGTCATTATTCGTTTATCAATTCCTGTGCTTACTGAAGAGCGTCGTAAGGAATACGTAAAAATCGTGAAAAATATGACCGAAGATGGGCGAATTGCCGTTCGCAACATTCGCCGTGATGCGCGTAAACAAATGGAAACCGCCGAGAAGAATTCCGAGATATCGAAAGATGATTTGGAAAGGGCTGAGAAAGAGCTCGACAAGCTCACGCAGGACCACATTGAATTAATCGAAAAAGCTTTTACCCGTAAGGAACATGAGCTGCTCGAGGTATAGAAACGATGGCAACTATTGTTGTCAGCGAACGCCCAAAAGGGGAACAACATGAGTGATGACATCTGGCGCCGCCGAGACAACACCGACAGCAACGACTCGTCCGGGTACGGAACCGATTTCGGTTCTGATTTCGGGACCGTTCAGTTTGCTGACGACCCAACAGCCGAGCCAGTTCTCAGCTTTGGTGACGCCGAGACCGGCAATCTTCCTCATTGGACCGAGCCTGCAACTGGCGAATTGCCATCAACAGAAGACGACACAGACGTATGGGGCACATTCCAAGAGCCGAGTGAACCCACTCGTCGTCCAGACCACATTTCAATCGGAACTGACCCAACAGACGAGCGTCGTCGTACATCTCGCGATGTGACTGCAGATTTTGGTATTGATCCATCACGTGACATCACAGGCGGTATCCCGCGTGGTGGTCGCGCACCACAAGTTCGCCGCTCTGGCCCACGTGGCACAGGCGGTAGCACTGGTCGTGACATGCCAACAGCAGTTACTACTGGCCTCATCCTTCTCGCAGTTTTCCTTGGTGCAATCATGTGGCGTCCAGCGGCAGTGATGTTGATTGTTGTTGCTGTTGTTGCGCTCGCAGCAGTTGAGTTCTTCAGCAAGGTCACCGAGAAGGGCTACAGGCCTGCAACGTTTGCCGGAATTTTGACCTGTGTTGCTGCCCCAATTGCTGCCTATTGGATTGGCGATGCTTCATTGCCGCTTGTATTCGCATTCGGGTTTCTCGCCACCTCTATTGGCTTCATCGGCAGTAGCAGTGTTCATAGTGGGCCAATGCCAAACGTCGCAATCACAAACATGGCCATGACATGGATTGGTTTGCTCGGTTCGTTTGCTGCTCTGATTTTGCGTTACTCAGTCAGCGGTTTCGGTAATGCCGGAACCGATACGTTGTTCATGATCGTCATCGGCGTGATTGCTAATGACGTTGGCGGACTGTTTATCGGTGCATCGATTGGTAAAACACCATTGCGTGAATGGATCAGCCCTAACAAGACTATTGAAGGCGCAATTGGCGGAGCTATTGCAACACTTGTCGCAGTCATTGTGTTCGGGTCCCAAAACGGAACATGGAACTCTATGGGCGAATGGATTGCGCTGACAATTGTTATCGCAGTAATGGCGCCAATGGGAGACTTGGTTGAATCAATGTTTAAGCGCAATCTTGATGTCAAAGACTTTGGCACCATCGTTGCGGGGCATGGCGGAGTACTCGACAGGTTCGACGGATTTTTCTTCGTTCTTCCCGCGGCGTACTACCTCATGTTGGTCATCAGCCCTTGGGCCTAACTCGCGTTGCAATTGCCGGATCCTCTGGATCAATAGGCACGCAAACAATTGAAGTTGTACTGGCAGAGCCAGACAAATATCGCATCACCGCACTAGCTGTCGGATCATCGTCTGACACTGTCATCTCGCAAGCAAAGCAGTTGAACCCTGAACTCGTAGTCGTCACCGATGACACACTTCGTTCGGTTGTTGCAGCGGCTCTTCCCGGAATAACCGTCACAGGAAACCTTGCTGATGTGGTCGATGTTGCTAATGTAGTGATCAACGGGGTTGTCGGGTTTGCAGGGTTGTCCGTAACTCTTGAAACATTGCGCGCTGGCAAAACTCTTGGTTTGGCTAACAAAGAAAGCCTTATTGCCGCTGGCCCGATAGTGCAACCCCTTCGCTCAACACCCGGAGCGCAATTGGTTCCAGTTGACAGCGAACATTGCGCAATTCACCAATGCCTTCGTTCGTCGTCGCGACCAGCATCGGAAGTAGCACGCATTGTTCTCACCGCGAGCGGTGGTCCATTTCGTGGCCGCTCTGCTGAATCGCTCGCTTCAGTCACTGTAAATGAAGCATTGGCGCACCCCACGTGGAAGATGGGGCCGAAGATCACAATCGACTCTTCAACTCTCATGAACAAAGGTCTTGAAGTCATTGAAGCACATGAACTATTTGGTACTTCATTCGACAATATTGACGTTGTTGTCCACCCTCAGTCAGTCGTGCACTCGATGGTGGAATTCACCGATGGTTCAACTATCGCGCAGTTATCAATGCCTGACATGAGATTGCCAATCGGGTACGCGCTCGGCTATCCGCATCGCATCGCAACTCCATTTGGCCGAATCGATTGGACAACATTGTCCCGGCTTGATTTTGAAGCACCTGATAGAAAAACATTTGTGTGTCTTGATCTTGCCTACGCGGCAGGTCGAGCAGGGGGCACAGCGCCAGCTGCTTTGTCAGCTGCTAATGAAATTGTGGTTGAAGCGTTTCTTGCCGGTCGTATCACCTGGCCACAGATCGGTGTTTTTGTGTCACGGGTGATGGAAAAGTTTGAAGTTACTGTGCCAACATCGGTTGATGATGTTCTTGATGCAGATGCACAAGGTCGTCGACTAGCAACAGAGGAGCTGTCACGATGAGCGATTTTTATCACCGTTTTCGCGCTGAAGTAGCTGCTGGTGGCGCTGTAGATGAGGCCGTCTCGCCCATGGCTACGCGCAACGGGAAACTCACCGGAGTCCTCATGATTGGCTTGCTCGCGTACTTGGCAGTTAAGAACCCGTGGACCTTTGTATTTGTCGCCGGGCTACTTATTTCAGTCTTCTTACACGAAGTAGGGCATTTTTCTACGGCCCGTCTTACTGGGATGAAGGTCACTCAATTCTTTATGGGTTTTGGCCCTCGGGTGTGGAGTCGTACAAAGGGTGAAGTGGAATACGGCGTTCGCGCATTGCCGCTTGGTGCTTTTGTTCGCATCATCGGAATGAACAACGTCGATGAAGTTGATCCGGCTGATGAATCACGGGCATATCGTTCTCAAACATTCCCTCGACGATTGCTGGTTATCACTGCTGGTTCGCTTATGCACATGGTGATTGCTTTTGTTTTGTTTTTTGGTGTGTACACCTCTGGTGGCCGTCAACAAAACACCGGGATTTCTACTGTTCGTGGGCTAGCTGAATCAAGTAGCCCTGCATCATCTGCTGGCATCGTTGTCGGCGACACTCTGGTCTCAATCGGTGGCATCTCGGTTACGGACTACAACAGTGTGTCCAAAGCAATCCAGACTTTTTCTGTGGGTGATTCAATCGCGGTTGTATTTGAACATGAGGGCACTCGTCAAACACGTGACGTTGTGCTGGTAAAGCATCCCACTATTCCTGGTCGTGCGTATTTTGGCGTGATGGCCGACGACTGGGGTTGGAAAGATCTCGGAGTTTTTGAATCTGTAGGGCAATCAGTCTCAGACATTGGCTCGACTATCACTGATTCTGTGAAAGGGGTGGTGGTCGCTCTGAACCCGATGAATTCAATTCGCCATCTCACTAAATCTCCCGAGGCCACTCTTGAAACACGTCCGACCACTGTTGTTGGTGTCAGTGAATTCAGTGGCACTGTTGGCCGATCTGATGGGTTAAAGGGTGTTCTCGTTCTGCTCGCTAGCATCAACGTGTTTGTTGGTGTCTTCAATATGTTCCCGTTGTTGCCGTTTGATGGCGGCCATGCGGCAATAGCTATTTATGAACGGGTGCGTTCTCGCAGGGGTCGGCTGTACAAAGCCGACATCAACAAGATGGTTCCCTTGGCCACATTGGTGGTCGGGCTTTTGTCACTCTTGCTTCTCACTGGTTTATACCTAGATATCACTCAACCACTCGGGTAAACGGCCTCGGAACTGACAGACTGAGATACATGTTCGAGCGTCGCAATACTCAGCAAATCATGGTGGGCAAAGTGCCTGTTGGTGGAGGGTCTCCCATCACGGTGCAGTCAATGACCACCACCAAGACCGCCGACGTTGAAGGCACCCTGCAACAGATCTATGCATTGGCAGCAGCGGGGTGCGACATCGTACGTTGCACATGCAACGACCAAGAAGCTGCTGAAGGTCTTGCGCAAATTGTGCCGCGTTCACCAATTCCGATCATCGCTGACATTCACCATCAATACAAAATGGCACTGGCTGCAATGGAGGCAGGGGTTCATGGTCTTCGTTTGAACCCCGGCAATATTCGTAAACCGGAACACATCAAGGCTGTTGCCTCTGAAGCACGTGATCGAAATTTGGCAATTCGTATTGGCGTCAACGGAGGCTCTCTTGATCCGTCGTTGTATGAAAAATACGGCGGACTCACTGCTGCTGCAATGGTCGAGTCAGCCATGCACGAAATCGCATACTTTCAAGAAGTTGATTTCAACCTCATCAAGATTTCTGTGAAAGCAAGCAATGTGCCATTGATGGTCGAGGCATACCGAATGTTGGCTGAAGCAACTGATATTCCGCTGCATCTCGGAGTTACTGAAGCCGGTCCACCTCCAGCAGGTCTCATCAAGGCCACCGCGGGAATTTCTACGCTTCTTCTCGAAGGCATTGGCGACACCATTCGGTACAGCCTCACTGCTGATCCTGTTGAAGAGGCACGTGCTGGTCGTCAATTGCTCGAAGCGCTTGGATTACGCGAACGCAAGAATGTTGACCTCATTGCATGCCCTAGTTGTGGTCGTGCCGAGATCGACGTGATTGATATCGCGAACAAGGCACTTGCTGCTTTTGAACATAAAAAGTTGCCATTGCAGATTGCCGTTATGGGTTGCGTAGTAAATGGCCCAGGCGAAGCACGCGAAGCCGATCTTGGTATTGCAGCCGGCAACAAGCGCGGTCATCTCTTTGTCAAGGGGCGCAATGTTGCTGTTGTGCCAGAGGACGAGATGGTGGAAGCGTTGGTGGAATGGGCAGAGTTCATTAACGAACACGGCACCGATGCTGCAATC
>JBBANJ010000025.1:0-11790 GCA_040402055.1 Ilumatobacteraceae bacterium | reverse complement strand
AGGCGAAGACGCCAACCATTCAGCAGAGAAGATTGTGGAAATCCGAAAAGCGGTTCAGAACTAGTTCTGAGTGAACATCCAGGCAACATTGTGAGTGCCTGGAACAGTTGTGAAGTTGTGTGATTCTCCGGCTGGCAACCAAGTCATATCTGGGTGTGCATCGTCTCCCAGCGGACCAAAAAAGAATCTGTGTGTATCGCTCGCCTCGAGGGTGTGCAAATTTTCCCAACTTGTCGAAGCAACAGAGAAGGCCTGCGATGGCGACACGTATTCAGTCCAGTGATCGTTGACAATTGTTGGTGAGATCGGGTGTTCCAGTGGGGAAGTATCAACGATCCGCAAGAGTTCAGCCACGTCTACATGTTTCGATGTAAAGCCAGCACGCACCACGTTGTCTGACGACGCCATCACTTCGATGCCTGCTCCGTGAAGATAGGCGTGCAGGTTTCCGGCCGGAAGCGAGATTGCCTGACCCGGTTGCAAGACAATGTGATGCAACAACGGCGCAACTCGTAGGGCACGATCAGTGGGGTAAGCATCACTGAGTCGAGACATCCAGCCTGGCACTGCGTTCATGGAAGGCGCTGTCCGTTGATCAAAAGCCCATAACAGATAACCGTCGATGCCGTTCTGGTCTAGAACATCGGCTTCCTCGTTCCACCCAAATTGTTGAAGGCGGTCAATTGATGCCTCGATAGTGTCAAATCCGCAGAGCGCTTCAAACTCCGTAAGAGCAATAAGTATTTCGGGCTTATCCGATGGGTCCTTGTACACACGTTTCGGATCAGTGAGTGGAATGCCTGTGGCATTCTCTCGTGCAAATCCGCGTTCAGCTTGTTGACGCGTTGGGTGCGTTTGCAACGACAGTGGCGAAGTGCAGGCAAGCACCTTTACAAGCATTGTCATCTCGCCAATGTTGTCTAACAACAATGGGCCATCTTCTGTATCAAGTCTCGATGGGGCAGAAGAGTGAGTTCCGAACCACATTTCCGCCCACGGTTGAGAGTTGCTCGGAAGTTGAAATAGTTCCGGAATAAAAGTTAGGTCGCCCCAGTCGTAGTGCTGCGGCGCACCTATGACACGGCGAAACATGCTTTATCCTTCGCGCACCAATGCAACAATGCGTTGCACCGCATCGGCAATTGGGACTGCTTCGTTTGTGCCGGCATGGCGGTCGCGCAACTCGATGTTTCCTTCGGCCAGAGATTTACCAACCACAACAATGGTGGGAATTCCAATCAATTCAGCATCTTTGAACTTGACGCCAGGTGACACGCCATTTCGGTCGTCGATAAGAACTTCTAATCCTTGAGCTTCAAGTTCTGCGCCAAGTTTTTCACCAGCAACTGTGATGTCGTCGCCGTTCTTTCCTGTAACAACGATGTGTACATCAACCGGGGAAATTGCTCGTGGCCACTTCAAGCCGAGGTCATCGTGGAACACTTCGGCAATTGAAGCAACAGCGCGTGATACGCCAATGCCATACGAACCCATTGTAACAACGACTTGTTTGCCGTTTTGATCAAGTACTGAAAGACCAAGTGTGTCTGCGTACTTGCGACCTAATTGAAAGACGTGACCAATCTCGATGCCGCGGGCGATCTCTAAAGGCTCACGACATGATGGGCACGGATCACCAGCTGTTACTTCGACAGCTTCAATTGTTCCGTCAGCTGTGAAATCACGGCCATTCACTAAATGCAGAACGTGGGAACCCGCAACGTTCGCGCCTGTAACCCATTCACTACCAGCGACAACTGAAGGGTCGAGTAGATAACGAACGCCAGTGGTGCTTGAAGTGCCCAAGACCTGTGGTCCGATGTATCCACGTATGAGGCCGGGATGCTTGGCGAATCCTGCATCATCGAGCGGTTCAACTTCAGACGGCGAAACTTGTGCTTCAATTCGTTTGATGTCTGCATCGCGGTCACCAGGAACTCCGACAACTAATACTTCTGTAGAGCCATCTGGATGTCGTAATTGCAACACAACATTTTTCAATGTGTCAGAGGCTGTCCACGCGCGATCCGTGCGAGCATGGTTTGCGTTGAGGAAATCAACGAGCGATGCAATGGTGGAGCAGTTGGGTGTCTCAACCACGGCTGCAGTTTCGTACGAGGCAGTATCTGGTGAAAGTACAGCTGTTGTTACTGCTTCGGTGTTGGCCGAATAGTCACACTTCGTGCAACGAACGAACGTGTCTTCACCTACTTCGATTGGAGCTAAGAACTCTTCGCTTGCAGAACCACCCATGGCGCCACTCATTGCTTTCACAATGACGTATGGCAATTTTAGGCGAGTAAAAATCCGCTCATACGCATCGCGGTGTGCGTTGTAGCTTGCGGCGAGTCCAGCGTCATCGATATCGAACGAGTAACTGTCCTTCATGAGGAATTCGCGACCACGCAACAAGCCGGCGCGTGGACGTGCTTCGTCGCGGTACTTCGTCTGAATTTGGTACAGCGAGACGGGGAGGTCTTTGTAGCTGGAATACAAATCTTTGACGAGCAGTGTGAACATCTCTTCGTGGGTTGGCCCCAACAAAAAGTCGGCACCCTTGCGGTCTTTCAGACGAAAGAGGTTGTCACCGTATTCTTCCCAGCGGCCGGTGAGTTCATAAATGTCGCGGGGGAGCATGGCCGGAAAGTGAACTTCTTGTGCTCCCATCGAATCCATCTCGTCTCGCACGATGGCTTCGACCTTGCGCAGGACCCGCCAGCCAAGGGGGAGCCATGTGTATCCACCTGGGGCGGCACGGCGGATATAGCCAGCGCGCACCAGCAATCGGTGGCTAGGGACCTCGGCGTCGGCCGGGTCATCACGAAGGGTGCGAACGAAGAGTGTGGAGGAACGGAGCATCGGAGCGAAACCTTACTTTGCTTGGATATGATTGTCCCCGTCCTTTGAAGTTCGGTGAACCTGAGGCACGGGCTTACCCCCGTGCCTTTTGTTCTGTTAGAGCCAAGTTTTTGGCGGGAGAGGTGAGTCATATGTCGATCAATGTCGTAGAAGCAGTGACAACCATGGTTGCTCCCATCTTGGCCGACCTTTCCCTTGAGCTGTATGACCTTGAATTTGCCGGTGGCATTTTGCGCGTCACCATTGATACCCCGACTGGCCAAGAGTCAGGCGTCGATGTTGATCAGATCTCTCTCGTCACGCGCCTTCTTGGCCGCGAACTTGAACACGACGATGTTGTTCCTGGCCGGTTCACCCTTGAAGTCACAAGCCCAGGTCTCGAGCGCACCTTGCGCACCCCTCACCACTTCCAACGCGAAGTCGGAAAGAACGTCACCATTCGTCTGGTCACCGAACTTGATGGCCGTCGTCGTTTTGCAGGTGCACTTATCGGAGCCACTTCCACTACGGCAAGTGTTCGTCTTGAGAATTCTTCTGACACTGTCGAAATTCCACTCTCGCTCATCGAAAAGGCAAAAACCGTTTTCGTATGGGAGTCCCAAGCCAAGCCCAACTCTCCAGAGGCACGCGCCGCAAAGCGCAATGCCGCTGCCCAATCTGAACCCACCAACAATCAGGAGGTCAACGCACAATGAGCAACCTAGATATGTCCGATGCAGTTCGTCTGCTCGCAGAACACCACGGCATCAGTATTGATGCTTTGTTGCAGGTATTAGTAGAGGCTCTCGCCACTGCATACAAGAAGCGGCCAAACGCTGCTGATGAAGTCATCGTTGAGGTCAACCCTGAGAACCTTGACATGAAGTTCACTGCCTATGACGTCGATGAAGACGGCAACTGGGTGAACGAGCGCGATGACACTCCGAACAAGCACGAACTTGGCCGCATTGCTGCTGCAACGTTCAAGCAAGTGATGAGTCAGCGAATCCGCGAAGTAGAGCGCGATCGTAAGTTCGAAGAGTATGCAAACCGCGAAGGCGACCTTGTTACCGGAATCATTCAGCAGTCAGATGGCCGCTATGCATTGCTCGACCTTGGAAAAGTGGAAGCACTGTTGCCACAAGCTGAGCAAGTGCCATACGAGCGTCCAGAAACCGGTGCACGTTTGAAGGCATACATCGTTGAAGTACGCAAAACTGCAAAGGGCCCACAGATCGTTGTGAGTCGTACGCACCCAGGCCTTATCAAGCGTTTGTTTGAGCTAGAAGTGCCTGAAATTGCTGACGGAGTTGTCGAAATCAAGTCATGTGCTCGTGAGCCTGGCCACCGTACAAAGATTGCAGTTCTTTCGAACGATCCAAACGTCGACCCAGTGGGCGCATGTGTTGGTGCTCGCGGTGGACGCGTGCGCATGGTTGTGAACGAACTTCGCGGAGAAAAAATCGACATCGTTTCCTATTCAGAAGATCTTCATGATTTCGTTTCAAAGGCTTTGTCGCCAGCGAAAGTAACTGAAGTTCGTCTCAGCGAAGACTCGACACAAGCAGACGTCATCGTTCCTGACTTCCAATTGTCTTTGGCAATCGGTAAAGAAGGACAGAACGCTCGTCTCGCAGCTCGTCTTACTGGTGTCCGTATCGACATCAAGTCAGAAACGCAAGCAGTCAACGAATCAAACGGCATTTTTGAACCACGTCAATCACCGCGTAAAACTGAATACGCAGAGGGCGAGTGGCGCAAGGACGACGAAACTGGCGAAATGAAATTCCACAACACCGACGGCTCTGTCGTTAGTGAACAAGAGTGGGCAGGCAACACGCCAGCGACAGCCGAAAACACGGAGGCCTAACCCTTGCCAGTCAAGAAGATCCGAATCGCCGAGCTTGCTAAAGAGCTCGGCCTCACGAACAAAGAAGCACTCGATCTTTCAAAGACGATGGGCATCGACGTCAAGGGCGTGTCGTCCTCGATGGAAGAAGCACAAGCTGACCGTGTTCGTCGTAAGGCTGTCAAGGACGGGTTGAAACGTGATGTTCAACCTGAAGAAGAAAAGCCTGCAAAGAAAGCTGCTGCAAAAAAAGCAGCTGTCAAAAAAGTAGACGCTGAAGATGGAAGCACACCCGCGCCTGTCAAGAAGGCTGCTGCTAAAAAAGCACCTGCTAAAAAAGCTGCAGCAGCAAAAGTTGAAGCAGCGCCTGTTGTTGAAGCACCTGCACCTGTTGTTGAAGCACCTGTAGCGGTCGTTGAAGCTCCTGCACCGGTAATTGAAACTCCTGCTCCTGTTGTGGAAGCACCAGCTGCTGCGGTTGTTGATACTCCCGCTCCAGTTACTGAAACTCCCGCCGGTGAATCACGTGTGATCTCAAGTGGGCGTCCAAGTCCGACAAGTTCGATTCCTCGTCCTCCAATCAACCCAATGCCGTCAGCGCGACCTGCGCCGTCGACGCGGTCAACTCCTCCAGGCATGCCACCAACCGGCATGCCTCCTCGCGGTCCTGGCGCTCCTGGTGCACGACCCATACCGCCTCCTCCTGGCCCGATGTCTGCAACTGGTCGGCCAATTCCGCCTCCTCCAGGCGGTCGTGTAGCTCCTGGTGAATCTCGTCCTGGTTTCCGTCCTGGTCCTGGTGGCGCACGCCCCGGCCCTGGTGGCGCTGGTTTCCGTCCTGGTCCTGGCAGTCGTCCAGGTCCTGGTGGTCCTGGTGGCCCTCGTACTGGTGGACCTGGTGGTCCACGTACCGGTGGCCCAGGCGGTCCTGGTGGTCCACGTACTGGTTTTGCTCCTCGTACCGGCGGACCTGGTGGTCCCGGTGGCGCACGCCCCGGCGGTCCTGGTGCTGGTGCACCTGGCGCAGGCGGCCCTGGTGGCGGTCCTCGTCCCGGCGGCGGTCCTGGTGGCCCACGTAATAACGGTCAGCGTCGTGCACCTCGCAAGAAGTCACGTGCGCGTCGCAGGGCAGAGTTCGACGAACTTCAGCCGCAGTTCACCAGCTATTCAAATAGCAATGCACCAGTGCCTGAAGGCACCATCATCATCGAGCGTGGAGCATCGGCACAAGAGTTTTCGCCGAAGTTAAATCGCACACCTGCTGATGTTGTTCGCTACTTGTTAGAGCACGGCGAAATGGTGACAGCCACCATGAGTCTTGGCGACGATCAGATGGAGCTTTTCGCTCTTGAAGTCGGCGCAGAAATTCTTCTCGTTGATCCAGGTCAACAGCAAGAAACAGAACTACAAGCATTGTTCGACGACTCAGATGATGACGACGAGTCATTGCAGCAGCCGCGTCCTCCCGTCATCACTGTCATGGGTCACGTTGACCACGGTAAAACAACACTGCTCGACCGTATTCGTTCAGCAAACGTTGTGGCCGGTGAAGCTGGTGGAATCACTCAGCACATCGGTGCATACCAAGTTGAAAAAGATGGCAAGAAAGTCACCTTCATTGACACACCAGGTCACGCGGCGTTCTCAAAGATGCGTATGCGTGGAGCACAAGTCACTGACATTGTGGTTCTTGTAGTTGCAGCTGACGACGGTGTGATGCCACAAACAATCGAAGCCATCAATCATGCAAAAGCAGCTGATGTGCCAATCATTGTGGCAGTGAACAAGATTGATAAAGACAATGCTGATCCTCAGCGCGTTCTTACTCAATTGGCTGAATACGAATTGGTTCCAGAGGCATGGGGTGGAGACACCATCGTTGTGGAGATGTCTGCACAGCAGAACCTCGGCATTGACGACCTGCTTGAACAGCTCACAGTTGTTGCTGAACTTGAAGAACTCACAGCTAACCCGGTTGGGCGCGCAAAGGGTGTTGTTCTCGAAGCAAACCTCGACATTGGTCGTGGACCTGTTGCAACCGTTTTGGTTGACAAGGGAACACTCAAAGTCGGTGACCCAATCGTGGCAGGCGCCGCATGGGGCAAGGTGCGCGCACTTATCAACGAGCGTGGCGAGCAAATTAAAGAAGCCGGACCATCAACTCCGGTTCAAGTACTTGGTTTGTCGTCAGTTCCTCAAGCCGGTGATGAATTCCGTTCAGCACCAGACGAAAAGACTGCTCGTGTAGTTGGTGACGCTCGTGGACATTCACGTCGCGTTCTCAGCCAGCGCGGAGACTCTCGTGTTCAAGGCGGAGTAAAGCTTGAAGACATCTTCAGCCAAATTCAGGCCGGTGAAGTGGCAACACTGAACTTGGTTATCAAGGCAGACGTTCAAGGTTCGCTCGAAGCGGTGTCTGAAAGTTTGCGCAAGCTAGAGCGTCCAGAAGTCAAGGTGGCTTTTGTGCATCGTGGCGTTGGCGGTATCACCGAAAACGACATCACACTTGCTGCGACTACAAACGCAACGCTGATTGGTTTCAACGTTCGTCCGGATCGCAAGTCTCGTGACCTCGCAGAAGCTGAAAAAGTTGAGATTCGTACCTACGAAATCATTTACAAACTTCTTGAAGACATGGAACGCGCAATGCTCGGTCTCTTGGCTCCTGAGTTTGAAGAAGTGGTTACAGGTGAAGCAGAAGTGCGCGAAATCTTCCGTGTTCCAAAACTTGGCGCAATCGCTGGTTGTTTCATCCGTACCGGAGTCATTACTCGCGGTACCAAGGTGCGCTTCCTTCGCGACGGAACCATCATTTGGAAGGGCTCAATTCAGTCTCTTCGTCGATTCAAGGACGATGTCCGTGAAGTACGTGAAGGCTTTGAATGCGGAATCGGCTTGTCTGACTTCCAAGACTTGAAGCCAGGCGACCTCATTGAAACATTCGAAGAACGCGAAATCGCTAGGGTCTAGCTATGACTGACCTCGATTTTTTCTTCGACCCTGTATGTCCGTGGGCATGGATCACATCTCGTTGGGTTGTTGAAGTTCAAGAACTTCGTGACTACAACGTTTCATGGAAGTTCATTTCGCTCAAGATTTTGAATCAAGACAAGATGGATTATTCCTCAATGCCTGCCGGATATAAAGACGTGCATGCAGCCGGAACTTCTGGTTTGCGCGTTGCCGCAAAGGCTCGTTCGGCAGCTGGTAATGAAGCCGTTGCAAAGGTCTACACTGCGCTTGGCACTAGCTTGCACAACAGGCAAGAGCGTGATCTTTTCGTTGCTGACATTGAAGGCCACATTTCTGGCTTACTCTCACAAGCAGGACTTCCTGTCGAGTGGGCTGCAGCCGTACACGACGAATCTTTTGATCGTCTTATCGCAGACGAAACAGCAATGGCGCTCGACCGTGCCGGTAAAGATGTTGGAACCCCCATCATTACTTTCAAACCTGGTGGTCTGAAAGAGGCATCGTTCTTCGGTCCTGTCATTTCCACAATCCCTCGTGGCGAAGAAGCAACGAAATTGTGGGACGCCATTGAAACTATTGCTACTGCATCAGGTATGGCAGAACTCAAGCGCTCTCTTCGCGCGCGCCCAAGTTTCGACTAACAGTCGCATTAACGCACAAGTTTTCTAACACGCCTTGTTTCTTCGCAAGAAGTCTCTTTAAGAAATGGGATTCATAGTAAATCTATTGATTTCATGGAGGGAATAGGATTGGAACTATGCGTTTCAAAGCAATTCACTTCATTTCCTCTGCACTTCTTCTCACAACAATTTGTGTGACACAGACTTTTTCTTCAGTGGCTCAAGCTGTCGTCAATGTGCAGGCGCAAACTGCAATCGGATCACAGCACGTTGTTGCTCTCGGTTCAAACGGCACCGTGTGGACATGGGGTTCTCTTGTCCCTGGCCCGACAGGAGTCGGGTCGAAAGACGCGTTAGCTTCGCCTACACAAGTAGTTCTTCCAGCAAGCCGCACAGCAGTTGACGTTGCTGCGACATACAACGCATCATTTGCGGTTGCAAATGATGGCACCGTGTGGGCGTGGGGCACATTGGGACGAGGCCTTGGCGACAATTCTGTAACTACTGATGCGCGGTATGTATCGCCTGTGCAGGTCGCAATTCCTGGCGGAGTTGCAATCGCTGAAGTCTCAGCTGCATGCGAAGGTGTATTGGCACGAGCAACTAATGGCGACGTGTATCAGTGGGGATACTTCTATGGAAATTGGCAAATGTCTTATTCCACCCCAACCAAGGTTGCTGGTGTAGCAAATGCAACTTCAATTTCAAGAGGATGCAGCACGTCTTTTGCTGTGGCAACTAATGGCTCTGCCTATGCATGGGGATCAAACGGCGGAGGACGACTCGGGGACGGCACCACAACAGATAGGCAAAGTCCCGTCACGATTTCATTACCTAACAGCAAAGCATTCTCTCGAATCAGTACGTCATCGTCTCACGCACTGGCCATTGCCAGTGACGGATCTCTTTATGGATGGGGGGGTAATGCAAACGGGCAATTGGGCGCAGATCCGAATGCTGTTGCTTATTCTGCAACTCCACGAGCAATCAGCGTCGGAAGCACTACCGCACTTTCTATTTCAACTACTGATGCAACTCCGTTTTCTGTTGTTGTAACTGCGGCGAATACTGTTTTGAAATGGGGTGGCTGGAGCTCCTCTGAGTATGTGCCCTCCGCAATGTCCTTGCCCAGTTCAGACTTGTCGCCACGAACTTTGGTAGACGTTTCTACGTACCAAAACGCCGCAATTTTTGTAGCCAATGACAACTCGCTTTGGGCAAAAGGTGGTTGGAGTTCAGTTGATCTTGATGGCAACTGCGGAGCAAATGCTATTGACTATCCAATGTGGAAAGATGGAACAACGATTCCTGCGCGATCATTGGTACGAACAGTTTCCAAGGGTCAGTTCGGTCCCGCTTATACAGAAGATCAATTCTCGATTGCAAAGATGGAAGCTGCTTCTGGCATTGCCTTGCCGCTTGACGGAAGCGGAACCACTGTTGCTTCTGTGGGAACTGATCTTGTCGTTACGGTCACGGCGCCTAGATCGGCTTGTTTCCCCGTAGACCGATTGACGTATCGCTTTAGCGACGACAATGGCGCAAATTGGCAACTGGGTGGAATCGAAACCACAACAAACGCGTATGCACAGACTGTGGTGAGTATTACGTACACGCCCACTAGTTCGGGTCGGAAACGTGCACAATTCCAAATCAGTAACCCAGACGGTAAGTCGGCGGTATACAAGTTTTCGATAGGAGTTGCAGCAGTCAGTAATAGTGATGGATTAATCACGGTTTCAGAATTACCAGTGGTTGAAAGTGCTCGTGACTCTGCGGTAGCAATCGGTGCCGACAAATTTTTATACGCATGGGGAGCTAGCAAGGATGTCACGGGAGCTTCCGCGGCGGTAGTGGAACCGCTACGGGTGTATCCGTTTCTTACAGGCGATCGTGATCTCACGTTTAGATCGGTAGCTATTGGAAGTCTGAGTAATGGAACTGCCGCTGCTGCTGCGGTGTCGGAAACAGGAAGGCTGTTTGTGTGGGGTTCTGCATCTACTGATTTACTTCTGGGTACGGTAGAAAAAGTCGCTTCACCCAAAGAAATTTCAATGCCAACGGGGAAAAAGGCTCTAAAAGTCTTTATCGGTGGTGGAATGACCTGTCAATCCAGTTGTACCGGAAGCATGTACGGGTTAGTACTTGATGAAGAAGGCAAGGTGTATTCGTGGGGAGGCCCGGCTGTCAATCCCTCACAGAGTTTTAATGGGTGGGCAGATGGAGCAGTAGTAAAACAAGTTTCAGCCTTGGGCTCGTTAACTTTCTCAAATGTTGTTCCTTTGGGTGACACCTCAGGATATGCGAATGCCACGCTTGGTATGGCCATTGCGCTAAAGCATTCAAGCGGTGAGTGGTATCAGTGGAACTTGCAAAAAACGCAAATCTGCACGTCGGGTTGTACCTGGACGTGGAAGAGTCCCAATCCGTTGGGAATCAGTAGCCCCGTAATCTCGTACGGTGATTTTCAGGATGGGTCCGTTTCTGGCGAGGGTCTTTTTGATGTGTCTTCCGGAGGTCTTCTTCATTTTAATACCCTGAATCAGACTAACTGGACATTAGGTACGCCCGTTTCTATTTTGCTTCCAGGAAGTCGAACTGTGCGTAAAGTTACGAACGACAGTAATGGCTATGGTGGAATTAAAGTTGTGGCCACTGATGGAACATTGTGGCGTGTTTATTCCAGTTCGGTCTGGGGTAAACAAAGAGTTAACGTTCCAATTGAGGCACTGCCTATATCCCGGTTCGCCTCTAGCGATGGCAATTTCTTGTTAGGTAATGGCGGGAGCGTTTGGAATTACAGGTCATGGAATTCGTCACTTGTGCCCGGCTCTTGCGCTGCGGTTCCCAATAACGATGATGAAGATAGTTCAGAAGGTGCGACCCGAGTTGTATCTAGCGGTCAATTTGGTCCCGCGTTTACAGAAGATTCCTTTAAAAATGCACTTGATTCGCCGAATTTTTCGGGATTTGCTGACCGATTGTATAACGCCAATCCTCCGAGAATTTCGAATGCGTGGGGTAAGAACCTCGAAGTTCGTCCTGGTGGCACGGTGCGCTTATATTCTTATTTCAATTCCTCTTGCGTCGGAACGACTGGCCTCTCAATGAAATGGGATCTTGACGATGACGGAGTTTTCGAAACAGACAGCGTTGTAAGTGATGTTGTTAGCGAAGCCACGAGTCTTGTTTCGCGCTACACCAGCAGCACAGGTGAAGTTACGTGGGATGGAATCGTGGCGACAGAATATAAACAGTCGTACGTCGATATTTCTGCAGCTTCTCTTGGCGGGGCATTGTCACAAGGCGGAGGACGATTTATCTCGGTGAAGTATTCCTCGGCAAAAGGCTCGGCGACGCAGCGTTATGCAGTCATTGTTCAGCCGAAAAAGCCGACAGGTCGAGTGGGAGTGACTGTGAATTCAGGAGCCCGATTCACTGACTCCACCGAAGTAACAATCGGAATGGTGTGGCCAGAGGGAACAACCACCGCGCTTATTAGTAATGACG
>JBBANJ010000024.1:0-19777 GCA_040402055.1 Ilumatobacteraceae bacterium | reverse complement strand
ACGGCCGCTGTGCCTCCTTCAACAACAGGTTCAACCGCCTTCACTATTGCGTCAACGACTGCCTCCACTATTCCTGCTGTCATCTCTGCCACAACGTTGGCCCCAGTTGTCATCGCAGATCCCGCTGGGGCGATTGGAGCGCGCGAGGTGAAGCCAGTGCGATGCAAGAAGGCCGAGTTTGGTCAGACCGGGCAATATCAGGGTGCCCCGTATGTCTGCTCTGATTCTCGCAAAGACGGCACGGCCTATGCGGCTGGCTATTACATGTGGCGACCGGCGTAAAACTGCTTTGTGGCGCTCGGGCTGTTGCCCGATAGCCTTGACTCCTATGTCGAAGAAGACCAAAAAGCGTAAGGCGCGTATGCGCCGCTCCAAGGCCAACCACGGCAAGCGTCCAAACATGGGTCGCGGCTAAAGCCGACACCCATATGAGCCGCCTCGTTGCTCTACATGCGGGAGGCTCTCGTGAACCCTGGCATAAGCTGGGGCTCTCATTTACTGGTAACTCTTGTCTGTTGGCTGATGTTGACCTGACCATCACAGACCAATCTCTTGGGCTCCATTCTTGGACCATTGATGTGGGCGTTGATGATGTCTGTGACATTGATGGCATCCCCACCACTCTTGTCTCAACCTCTCCTGGTCACCCCGCCACGTCTCGTATCGGATCTCACACCATCACTGGGCTTGATCACGTAGTTGTTAACACCGACAATCTTGATCGCACATGCGCCGCCATCGAAGCTGTTCTTGGTCTTGATGTGCGCCGCGAGCGTGAAGTTGGCAATGGCGTCGTGCAGCGATTCCACAAACTTGATAACACCATCATTGAAGTTGTCACAGGGCCACACATCACCACAGTTGGTGCTTCGTTGTGGGGCATGGTTGCGAGCATTGATGACTTGTTCGAATACTGCGATTCATTAGGTGACGACATTGCTTCGCCGCCGAAACGTGCAACGCAACCTGGTCGTTATATCTCAACCGTGCGCGGAGCAACGGGGCTTGGAGTTCCGTTTGCCATGATGACCCCGCACATTCCGGGCATGGCAACGCGCTGATTTAGTCAGACTCGTCGTCTTCGCCAGCAATTTGTCGCAAGAACTGCGCACCCGCTTCACACGAATCATTTGCCGGACACCACCTGCATTGAAAACCAGGACGAACTTCTGGTTCGCGAGTTTTCAATACAAGATCTGCAATTAACAAAGTGCCCTGAGCGGTGCGACGTACAGCTGATTGCAGTAACCCTTCTGTGACGTCTTCGTCATCAAGTCGGGCAGAGTCGAGTGAATACGATGCAAGTCTGCGCGGTGCTTGTCGGCTGCGCAACGTTTCGATGAGTGCATAGAAACGAAGATCATCACGGTGGGTAGGGGTAAGTCGGCCAGTTTTCAGGTCGATGATGACTTTGCGCCCTGGTCCGCCAAGTACTAAGTCCATGCGAGACGTAAACAGCACTGCACCACCGAATAATGAATAGGACGCTGAGTATTCAACCATGGGGCGCCATTGGGGTTTGACCGGTGGGAAACATTCGAGGAAATTTGAAACAGCTCCGACAACTGCGCCACGCAATTCGGCAAGTTCGTGGGCAGGCAACGAGATAATGAAATCAGATGCACTTTCTCGTGGGTTTTCCGCGACGCTCGTGATGGCAGCGTCAACTATTTCTGAAGGAATAATTGGGCCGCGCCAGTTCAACAACAACTCAATGCCTTTATGTGCGATGGTGCCGCGCACTGTGTTGATGTTCCATGCAAATTGCGCTTGCCTATTCAGTACGTGGTACTTCTCACAACCGTGCACAGTTGCAATGTGGTGTTTGTTTACACGCAAAGGGTTTTCTGCTGTGAATAAATCTTTGATAGGAGCAAGCGCTTCGACAAGTTGTTCTTCAATGGATTCAACAATGTCGATAGACAACGGTTCCCAATCAGTGGGAACGCCAAGTGCCGAAATGACGGCCTGTTGCAACGGGTTGAGTTCTGTATCCACGACGAAGTAACGATAGGTCGCGGGAGTGTCGCAGAAGGGGAGAGTGTGCCACACCCTTTTGGCAATATGTCTCCATGACTCCATCGGCCACCACAAAGTTCACGGCAGCAGCCAGGGTGTTGGCCCAGCGTGCAGCCGAACTTGATCTAGTGGTGCCAGGGTTTCGCAGCCCTCCCCGCATTGTGGGCGTTAATCGCACCATCAGGCGTTCGCGCGATAGTGAAGGTGGCGTCGTGGCTGTGCGCTTGTCTGACAGGCCATTCACAGCTGCTGTCGGCGACATGATCGAAGGTGTCATCTTCATCAACCGCCTCGAACCCCCCGAAGCCGACAGGGCCCGTACCCAGTTATGGCGCACCATGTTGCAGTTCACAGTTGAAGTGTCGAATTCTCCTCACGCCGTTCGACACGACCACGCCACAACGCGCGTAGCCTAAACACGTTCTTGCCCGGATGGCGGAACAGGCAGACGCAGGGGGCTTAAACCCCCCGGAGGGCAACCTCTTGCGGGTTCGATTCCCGCTCCGGGCACCAATTCTTCGGAGGCATCATGCGTATTGAACGAATCAGAGTGGCACGTGTACCTCTCGTCCTTGTGTCGCCCCTTCGCACGTCAGATGGTGCCCATCAATCGCGGTCTGCCGTATTAGTCGAGATCACTGACTCAGACGGCTTTGTCGGATGGGGCGAAAATGTCGCGACTAGTGGCGTCGCCTATGTCGGAGAGAATGCTGAAGCCTCATACGCGGCAATGACGCAGCTGTTGATTCCTGAGCTGGTTCAGCATGAGGTCGCAGTTGCTGATTTGTTTGCTGACGGATGGTGGGGGATTAATGGTCAACACTTTGCAAAGCATGCGCTTGAGTCTGCTTTGTGGGATGTGCACGCTCGTCGTCAAGAAAAATCTCTGGCTGAAGTATTGGGTGCAGTTGAAACCGAACTTGAAGTTGGCGTCGTTGTGGGATTGCACGATTCCATTGACGATGTAGTTGCTGAAGTAATGATGCGGGTTGAAGAAGGTTATGCACGGGTCAAAGTGAAGATTGCACCTGGTCATGATGTGGAAGTGCTAGCAGCGGTGCGCGACGCGGTGGGCATTGAGTATGCGTTACAGGCCGACGCCAACGGTGCCTATGGTGCCAACGATATTGACCTGCTGTGTTCGCTAGACAAATTTGCGTTGCAATTCATAGAGCAGCCGTTTGCCGCCGATGACCTTGATTCTCATGCTGAACTGTTGCATCGTTCTGCAACGTCTGTGTGCCTTGATGAATCGGTGAACTCGATGAGTCAGTTATTGACTGCGTTAGATCGTGGTGCATGCGACGTGGTCAACATCAAGCCGTCGCGTGTGGGAGGTATTCGTGATGCAATTGCCATGCATGATGTTCTTGTTGATAGAGGTATTGATGCGTGGGTCGGTGGCATGCTCGAATCGGGAATTGGGCGAGCCTCGTGTCTTGCACTTGCTGTAATGCCGGGGTTCACACTGACTCCCGACTTGTCGGCTTCCGCCCGTTACTTCGCCTCAGATGTCACTCGGCCATTTGTGCTTGAAGACAGCATGTTGCAGGTGCCGACAGGGCTTGGAATTGGTGTCGAGCCCTTGCCTGAGGTGCTTGCCCGCCAAGATGTTGTAATTGAAACGTTGTTTCAGTGCTAATTCGTGGCACGATTTCACCCATGAGTTCTTCAGACACGTACAGCCTTGATGCGATGCTCGCAGACCTTGATGCACTTGTGACATGCGAGTCTCCATCACGTGACATTGAACGCTTGACGTCTCACGCACAGTTGTTGTCAGGACTGATGGAACGCATGTTGGGCTCAGCACCAACATTGATTGATTCGCCAGTTGGTCCACACATTCACTGGCGTGGAGGCAATGATCCGAAGGTTCTTATCTTGGGACACCACGACACAGTGCATCCTGCAGGCACGTTGTCTCGGTTGCCATTCGCAGTACACGACGGAATCGCTACAGGCCCTGGCGTTTTCGACATGAAGGCTGGCATTGTGCAAGCCATTTATGCAGTTGCTTCCTTAGAAGATTCATCGCACGTAGAGATCTTGTTGAGCGCTGATGAAGAAATCGGTTCCCACGCATCGCGAGCGCTTATTGAAGAACGTGCAATTGCATGCGGTTCGGTGTTGGTGCTTGAACCAAGCGCAGACGGCGGGGCACTAAAGATTGGCCGTAAAGGAACAGGAACAATCACACTGTCAATTGAAGGCCGAGCATCACATGCGGGCCTGGAGCCCGAAAAAGGAATCAACTCGTTGGTGGAATTAGCCACGTTGATTCCACAGATTGTTGCCATTGCAGATGAGTCGATGGGAACAACAGTGACTCCAACGCTTGCATCGGCCGGCACAGCAGACAATGTGGTGCCTGCGCTCACCACGTGTGCAGTTGATGTGCGTGTTGCCGTGCCTAGTGAGAAGCCGCGAGTAGAAGCAGCATTCGCTGCATTGCGCCTGCAACACCCAGAAGCCCGTCTCGTTGTGGGCGGACAAATTGGTCGACCACCAATGCATGAATCAGCAGCAGCCGGTTTGTTTCCCATTGCGACCGCAGTGGCAACACGCGTTGGTATCAGCGCACTCGACGGTGTTGTTGTTGGCGGTGGTTCTGACGGCAACTTCACAGCTGCAGTTGGCGTTGAAACACTTGATGGATTAGGTGCAGTTGGTAGTGGTGCGCACGGCGATACAGAACATGTATTGGTGGCAACTATGCCGCAACGTGCAGCGTTATTGGCCGGCTTGTGTCAGGAATTGTCTTCGATGGCCAAGAGGCCACCGCTTGGCAACGTGCCTGCACCGCGATAAACCTGCAACTTCGCACGGCTGTCGTCGATATCAAGATTGCGCATGGTGAGTTGACCAATTCGGTCAAGTGGACCAAATGCTGAATCTTCAACACGTTCCATGCTGAGACGATCAGGTGCGTATGTGAGGTTCGGGCTTGTTGTGTCAAGAATGCTGTAGTCATCACCACGGCGTAAGCGAACAGTGACTTCACCAGTGATTGCAGTGCCGACCCAACGCATGAGTGGCTCGCGCAACATCAGTGACTGCGGATCAAACCAACGACCTTCGTATAACAAACGACCAAGGCGACGGCCCATGGTGCGGTAATTCTCAAGTGTTGCTTCGTTATGAATACCGGTGGCAAGACGCTCGTAGGCAATATGCAGCAATGCAAGGCCAGGCGATTCATAAATTCCGCGGCTCTTTGCTTCAATGATGCGGTTTTCAATTTGGTCGCTCATGCCAAGACCATGACGGCCGCCAATGGCATTTGCCTCTAAGACGAGATCAACTTGTGACGTGAACTCTTTGCCGTTGATTGCAACAGGGAAACCCTCATGAAAACGAATTGATACAACTTCTGATGCAATTGCAATGCTCTCGTCCCAATGGGCAACACCCATGATTGGTTCAACAAGCTCCATTCCGTTGTTGAGCTCTTCCAGCAGTTTTGCTTCGTGCGTTGCACCCCAAATATTTGAGTCTGTTGAATACGCTTTTTCTTTCGAAGCTTTGTACGGCAATTTACGAGCGGTGAGAAATTCACTCATCTCGGTACGTCCACCCATCTCGTCAACAAAGGTGGGGTCAAGCCACGGCTTGTAGATACGCAGATCAGGGTTCACCATGAGACCGTAGCGATAGAAACGCTCGATGTCGTTGCCTTTGTATGTACTGCCGTCACCCCAGATGTCGACAGAGTCTTGGCGCATCGCGCGAACGAGCAATGTTCCGGTTACTGCACGACCCAATGGAGTGGTATTGAAATATGTCTTGCCAGCTGTGGTGATGTGGAATGCACCACACTGCAGTGCAATGAGACCTTCATGAACTAGTTCTTCACGGCAATCAATAAGTCGCGCAATTTCTGCGCCGTACTCTTTTGCTCTGCCCGGAATACCTGAAAGATCAGTCTCATCTGGTTGTCCAAGGTCGGCCGTGTAGGCACATGGAATAGCTCCTTTTTCGCGCATCCAGGCAACGGCCGCTGATGTATCAAGGCCACCAGAAAATGCAATGCCGACGCGTTCGCCTGCTGGGAGGGTGGTAAGTACCTTTGACATTCCCTTAACGGTACTGGCGCATGACCATGACTACAGCGATGGATTCCATCAAGGCAGCGACACCAATGACCACAACAGCAATTGAGATGGCGGGGTTCGACGCAAGTTCAGCAATTCCCGTTGCAATTAGTGCAAGCGAGCAGACCCAACTAGTGGTTGTCAAATGGCGCGGATAGCGCAACGTGGCCACCAGTGGGATGAGGACGATGGCAAGGGGGATTGTGATGAAGAACGGTGATGCAGGCGCTGAGGAAGGTCCAAGCCACCAAATGGGTCTCCCGATAGTGCGGCTAGAGATGGCAACTGCGAGCAAGGCACCAAATACGCCGGCCCATGTAATGGTGGAGACGGTTCGCCATCCGTCGCTCGGGAGCACCTCGATCGGTTCGGGGGGAGTATCGAAATCCATACTCGCCACCGTACTCAGCCTGCCCCTGCGGGAAGTGACACCTATGGATAGCCTGCTGTCGTATGGAAAAGTCGCCATTCAGTAAATTGTCGATCTTTTTTCCTATGTGGAACGAAGAGGCATACATCGAACGTGCAATTGATGCAGCACGTGAAGAGTGTGAAGACCTCATGGCACAAGGCGATATTGCTGATTACGAAATGATTGTTATTGACGATGCGTCAACAGACAACACGCTAGAAATTGCACAACGGTTAGCTGCACAAGATTCGCGAGTAAAAGTTGTTCATCACCCTGAGAACCGCAAACTTGGTGGTTCCATGAAGTCTGGCTATGCAGCAGCTACTGGTGACCTAGTTCTGTACACCGATGCGGACTTGCCCTTTGATATGCATGATGTTCATAAGGCAATGCGTCTGCTTCGTTACTACAACGCAGATGTTGTTAGTGCTTACAGGTTTGATCGCACGGGCGAAGGTTATGTGCGTACTGTGTATTCCTTCTTCTACAACGTCATGGTTCGTGTGCTTTTCGGAATCCGTATGCGGGATATCAACTTCGCTTTCAAATTATGTCGCACGCGAATTTTTGATCATGTTGAATTGAAGAGCGAAGGGTCATTCATCGACGCCGAACTGGTGGTGAAGGCTCAAAAATTCGGGTACTCAGTTATTCAATTTGGGGTTGACTACTTTCCCCGTACGCGAGGGGTTTCGACACTGTCTTCTCCTTCCGTAATCCTGAAGATTTTGAAGGAAGCACGCCAGCTTCGCCGCGAAATTCGAGGCATTTCCCCCGTTGTTTAGGCTGAAGGCTCTCAAGCTCAATGCGTTGGTAGCGTTTTGGTCCTGTGTCTGAACCTCTTGAACCCGAACTTGCAATGCCTCTGCACCAGTCGTGGTGGGTGAGATGGCGTCAAGCAATCATCACATCGGTGATTTTTGTGATTGTCGGTGCTGGGGTAGTCGTCGCCAATAACAACCAGAGTCCGACGACGACCACAACAACGGCTGTGACCACGCCCGGGTTCTGTCCAACCGATGCACCAATCACTTGTTACACATTGACCCGCACAATTCGTGACGGCATGAAGGGCGCTGATGTTCGCCGCTTGCAGCAACGTTTGAAAGATCTGCATTTTGATCCGGGCCGTATTGACGGCGTGTATGGCGGCGACACGATGATGGCAGTGTGGGCATTTCAAGCACTTGTGCAAAAAATGACGCGTGACACCTTGGTTGATTTCGTAACTCCAGTTCTGTGGGAGTCAATGCGCGGGGACGTGACCATTTTGCCGCGTCGCCAACCCGGATCACCTAATCATGTTGAGGTGTATTTACCTGAACAGGTACTGGCTGTCTTTAAAGGAAAACAACTCATACTTGTTACCCACATTTCCACTGGCACTAGTGAGAAGTGGTGTGAAGAAGTAACGATCGACCCAGGCGAAGAGGGCAATAAAGGCGCAGAGCCCATCAAAATGGGCGTGTGCGGTGAAGCAATTACGCCGGGCGGTATCTATTACTTCTACAACCGGAAACTCGGACAGCGCGAAAGCAAGTTGGGCACTATGTGGAATCCGGTGTATTTCAACTTTGGCATTGCAATTCATGGCGCAATGATGGTGCCGAAAGAACCCGCTTCTCACGGTTGCGTGCGCATTCCAATCTTTGTTTCGAACTACTTTCCTGCATTGGTGCAGTACAACGACCGCGTGTACGTATTTGATGGCGTGAAAGAGCCTGAAGATTACGGCTCCGTGACGCCACCGTGGGATAAAAAAGATCCGAATTACACCACAACGACATCTTCTACGTCTACAACTTCAACAACCCTGCCTAAAACGACGACTGTGCCGGTAGCGACAATTCCGCCGGTGACCAGTGTTGCGCCCAAGACAACAGTTCCTAAAACAACGGTTGCTCCAGTGGCAACGAACGTGACTCCGACTGTTCCTTCTTAGGTAGCAATTGCAACTGTTACGTTGCATTCAAATACGTCGGCAAGAAGAGCTACGCGTTGTTGAGTGGCGTACAGGTTCAAATCAAGGTCGGCGCGTTTCTTGCCATGAAGAGCAATTTGGAGTGATTTGTTCTTCTGACTGACAGACACCGACGTTGTACGTCCATCATGTGTGCGGTCTAGTCCGATAGCAATCCGCAACATTGCCGACAACATACGAACGACATGTTGGTCTGCTTCAGATAATGAGGCAAACGCGGAATGTTGAAGTTTGGGCTCGCTCTTTCTGTGATAGCGAGCAATTTGAGCAATCAATTCAATTTCATGATCGGTGAACCCGACAAGTTCTGCATTGCGCACGATGTAATAGGTATGCAGGTGGTGACGTGCGTGAGACACGATAAGGCCGACATTGGCGAGTACTGCTGCAGCCTCTAGATATAAACGGTGATGTGGATCTAGTTCATAGGAATGTGACAACTCATCAAAGAGCATGCACGACAGGCGGGAAACATTGAGGCTGTGGGAAGGGTCATCGTCACACCGCTCAGCTAGCTTTCGGGCACTCTGAATAGCCACATTGTGAAGATCGTTGTTGACGTCGGGGTCTAGCCGTTGGGCCGCATCAAGCAACACGCCTTCGCGTAGGGCGTAGTCGCAATACATAAACGAAGTGATGGCAAATGACTCTGCCAACGTGTCAAGAATTAGTGCACCAGCCAAAATGATGTCATCGCGATCAGAATCAAGACCCTCCAATCGTGATCGCTCAGCAAGCGTGGACAAAGCAATCTTTCTGGTGACCTGATGTAGTTCGTCTGCTGTGAAGATGACGCCGTTCATTGATCGAGGCATTTCGTCGTGTGTCAACATCCAGCACATGCGCGCGAGGGTTTCGCCAGTTCCGGAGGAAACGATTGCTACTTCGTGGCGAAGTTTGAGAATTTCTCGTTTGACGGGCTCTACTGTCGACGCAATAAATTTCGAGCAAGAGGGAACTGACGCCGGATGGGTAGAGCCATTCGGAAAGAAACGATTCGATAATCGAACGGCGCCAATTTTGAAGCTGCGTACGAAGAGCTCTTCCGTGTGGTCGAAAATAACAACTTCTGTTGAACCGCCACCGATGTCGATGAGTAGCGACCGCTTGTCGGACAGGGGGAGAGCCTGCAAAACACCTAGGTGAATGAGGCGAGCTTCCTCAACTCCAGAAATGACCTCAATGTCAATTCCGGCCTCGTTAGAAACTCGGTCTACGAAGTCAGAAGAGTTCTGAGCTTCACGAACTGCACTTGTCGCAACTGCAAAGACACTTGCTCTGTGGGCATCTGCAATTCTGCGCATATTACGAAGGGCTTCAACTCCGCGTTCGATGGCTTCGGGACTCAACATTTTCATGTCGCCACCGCCTTCACCAAGGCGCGTGTTGTCTTTCTCGCGGGCAATTACTTCAAAGCCAGAATCGCTGACTCTTGCCACCACCATATGAATGCTGTTGGTGCCGATATCGATGGCGGCAATGATGTGCGGGGAAATGCTCATACTGTGACAATGAACCCGTGGAAAAAACTTACCTTGATCAACGTCACGGTAGTAGCGTAACGGAAATGTCAAACGCAACACCTAACGTCCTTACAGACCTAATCCCGATGCCTCGCATCATCGAAAAATCACTGGCGCGTGATGTCACGCTTGCAGTTGGTGGAGCATTGTTCACCGCTCTGTGTGCCCAGATAGTTGTTCACCTAGGTTTCACTCCCGTTCCGATAACTGGACAGACTTTTGCTGTATTGGCCGTTGGCGGAGCTCTTGGTTCACGTCGCGCTATTGCTAGTCAGGCGCTCTATTGGCTGCTCGGAGCAATCGGTTTACCTTTTTATGCCGATGCATCTGGTGGATGGAGTCGCGCAACAGGATCAACGTTTGGCTACTTCGTTGGTTTCGTTGTAGCTGCTGGCATTGTGGGTTGGTACGCCGATCATCGCAATGACCGCAACTTTGTGATGTCATTGTCGGCCATGGCCTTGAGCACAGTCGTTATTTACACTTTTGGTGCATTGTGGTTGGCACATTCAATCGGTGTCCCAGTTGCCACCGGTGACACAAATGCCATCTCCCTTGGAGTAGCACCCTTCCTTGCTGGTGATGCAGTGAAATTGGTTCTGGCTGCACTGGTTAGCCCAGTTGGCTGGGCTCTCTACTACGCAAAACCACGCTAAACCTCTAGCAATCAATTTGGGTCATACTTGGTTATGGCTGATCAATCAATGAACAAGACCTCTGTGGTCAGCCGCAAGCGTGGTCGTCCTGCAGACACTGACTCGACCGACACTCGTGATCGCATTGTTGTATGTGCACGCGAGCGTTTCGCGGCAGAAGGATTTGAAGGAACTACTAATCGAGAGATTGCCGAAACAGCAAAAGTTTCGAGTGCTGCGTTGTATCACTACTTTCCTTCGAAGGTAGATATATACATCGCGGTATGTGATTCCATTACAGAAATTTTTGTGGAAGTTTTCGCTCGGGTGAAGGCATCTGAAACAACACTTGAGGGTCGGCTTGTCGCACTATTCACAGAAGTTGGCACACTTGGTGCGAATGCACCTTCCACAGTCGGGTTCATCACCGGAATTTCAGCTGTAGTACGAAAGCATCCTGAGGTATCGAAAGGTACTGATGTCTTTGGCAAGGAATTTGGCCGAAACATTGTTGACCTCATCGCGACGGCGCAAGAGACTGATCGGATCTTGCAGGGCACAACGGTGCAGTCATTTGCCGATCTTGTGTCCTCGGTTCTGGCCGGTTTAGGCAGAATGAGTGCTCGGGGAGACCAATCACGCCATGTTGCAGTGGCTGCTTCCTTCTTAAGACTGATTCATACTGCTGCACAGAAGTAAGTTGGCGTCATGGACGCCGAGGTATTTCATTCGCTGAAGAATCTGACCACAAGTGTCGCTCCTCTCGCTGAGTTATTTCACACAGACCCCTCCCGTAGTCAGTGGTTGACGATCGACGCATGTGGCATTCACGCCGACTTCTCCCGCCAGCGCGTTAATAAGACTCTGTATGGAGCCCTGATCCATTCTGCAGATGTCGCAGATGTCCAGGGATCTTTCAGAAAAATGATCTTCGGTGACACGATGAACGTCACTGAAGACCGCGCGGTCGGTCACATGGCATTGCGTGCGCCAGCAAAGTCGTCTCCATTGGCTCAGCAAGCGTCGGGGCAATTGGAACGCGCAAAGTTATTGGCGGACAGCATCCGCTCGGGTGCAGTTTGCGGCGGAACCGGAAAAAAGATCGAGACTGTGATCAATATCGGTATTGGCGGAAGCGATCTTGGTCCGGCCATGATTACGCGTGCACTGCGTCGGTTCGCTAGTGGTCCTGTGGTGAAATTCGTTTCCAATATTGATGCCGCGGATCTAGACGAGGCGTTGCATGGCTCACATCCTGAATCCACACTGTTTGTCATTTCATCGAAAACCTTTACCACTCTTGAAACGATGCACAATGCAGAACGTGCGCGGCAATGGACACAGGCAGGTGTCCCAAACTGGGCGCAACATTTTGTAGCCGCAACATCGCATGCCGAAGCGGCTCTGAATTGGGGAATCCAAAAAGACCGTTGCCTGGAGTTCTTTGACTGGGTAGGCGGACGATTCTCGTTGTCGTCTGTCATTGGTTTCCCAGTGATGTGTGCAATTGGGGGAGACCAATTCAGTGAGTTTCTTGCTGGAATGTCAGAGATGGACCACCACGCCGTCACTGCTCCGAACAACGTCAATCTTCCGGTGATGCACGCCCTGATCTGGTGGATGAACAGCGCCCTTCATGCATTTCCAACTGTTGCGGTTATCCCGTATAGCCATGACTTGTCCAGATTGCCTGCGTATCTTCAGCAACTCGTGATGGAAAGCAATGGTAAATCTGTTGGCGTCGACGGTCGTTCTGTTCTTGGTGGCACGAGCCCAGTTGTGTGGGGTGAAGCAGGAACGAATGGTCAGCATGCTTTCTTTCAAATGTTGCACCAAGGCACCCAAATAGTGCCGGTTGAGTTTGTGACAACGGGGGCGTCTCTTGGTACAGATGATGAAGCCCACGACTTGCTGTTTGCGAATGTGATCGCACAGTCAGAAGCACTGGCCGCAGGGCGAGCCCACAACGAACCTCACAAATCCTTTGAAGGAAATCGTCCGAGCAGTGTTCTCGTTCTCGACGAACTGAATCCTCGTCGCCTTGGCTCGTTAATCGCAATGTATGAACACTCGGCGACGATTCAAGGCTGGCTCATGGGAATCAATAGCTTTGACCAATGGGGAGTGGAACTGGGCAAAATATTGGCCGTTAATGCCGCAACTGTGATTGCATCTGGTGTCTCTACAGATGAACAAACCATGACACACCCCTTGCTGAATTGGTATACATCAATTCGAAAAAAACTGCCACGCAACCAATAGCAAAGGGGGTAACCTGCCTGCAATGGCAAGTGCATCTTCGAAGCCCATCATTAATTCAGCGGAACGGATGATGAATCTCGTTGCATTACTGACTGAGTCCAATCGTCCGTTGACGTTGGAAGACATTGGCAATTATATGGTGCATCAGTATCCGGAAAAAGCTGAAGCGCGTCGTACTGCTTTCGAACGCGATAAGAAGTCGCTGCGCAAATTGGGTGTGCCCATCACCATGCAAGTACTTGGCGGCAATGATGCCGGCAAGACGGCATATTCAATTGATCGCGCAGAATACAAACTGATTAATTTCGACCTCACAGAAGATGAACTGTCCGCCCTTCAGCAAGCTGCAGCACTAGTGCAGATCGATACGCAGTGGGGGAAGCAAGCTGTTCAGTGGCTTGGTGGAGACATTGATGAGTCGCCATCTCATACAGTCGCGCACGTTGACGCCCGTTCACAGGAATTGCCGCAGTTGTGGTCGGCCGTTGCGAAGAGTTGCCAAATCTCCTTCCCGTATCACGGTCGTGTTCGCACGGTGTATCCATATGGCCTCATCTCACGTAGTGGATTCTGGTACCTCGTCGCCTTTGATACTGACCGCCAAGCACAAGTGACCTACCGAGTTGATCGATTTGAAGATTCAGCCACAATTGGAGCGCCAGAGTCTTTTTCTCGACCAGCAGATTTCAATCTTGCAACTGCATTCGAACGCGATGCAAAGGCATTTTCTGGGGCGGATTCCGAAGTTGCGGTAGTGCGGCTAGATAGTCGTATTGCTCCTGGCGTGGTACGTGAACTTGGTGACGATGCCATTATTGCTATCCGTGCCGATGGCTCTGTCGATGTAGAAGTTTCATGTGGTAATCGTGTTGCTTTCCGTTCATGGTTGTATGCAATGGTCGATCGGGCCGAAGTCATCTCTCCCGAATCTGTGCGCAATGAAATTGTTGCTGACTTAGTGCGACTTGCTGGAGGTGCATCATGAGCGCGAAGCGTGGTCCTCGTTCTTCAGAAGTGCGCGTCAGTGGCTTACTGCGTATGTTGCCGTGGCTCATGAAACAAGAACGCGTCTCAGTGGCGAAAATGGCCAAGCAGTTTTCAATGTCAGAATCAGATCTCATTGAGGACATTGAGATGGCCTCAATGTGCGGAGTGCCCCCATACACGCCCTTTGAACTCACTGATATTTACATTGACGAGGGTTACATCTTTGTAGGGGCCAACAAGCGATTTGAACGCAGTTTGGAATTGACTTCTTCCGAAGCATTCGGGCTGAACCTCATGGCTGCGGCAGCAAAGGAATTACCCGGGTTTTCGCGAGGCAAAGATTTGAAGAGCGCAGTAAAGAAATTGCGCAAAGTGCTCGGCGACGGCCTTGTAGATGTTGATATTGAGTCACCTGCGTTTCTACCTGTTGTAACGGAAGCGGCATCATCTGGTCAGCGTTTACGAATGACGTATTGGACTCCAGCTCGAAATGAAGAATCAGAACGCACAATTACCGTGCGAACTGTTTTTGTCGATCGCGGGCATTGGTACATTCGCGCCGATGATGATGCTTCGAATGACATTCGACATTTCCGTGTTGATCGCATTCGGTCAGTTTCGGAACTGGATGAATTCGTTGCAGTCTCTGATGCCACGGCTCAGGTTCCCACATGGTTTGCCGATGCGTCCGGCAGTGAAACGATTACAGCTGAAGTGGCTGCATCTGCGGCATGGGTAGTGGAAACGTATCCGTGCACGGTGCGAGAAGAGCGTGCAGACGGCTCGTACCTTATTGACATTGTGTCAAATAGTGAACATTGGCTCGGCCGTTTACTTCTGCGCGCCGGTGGCGCAATCACTGTTGTGGCGCCTCGTGAAATGGCATCAGTACAAGCCCGCACTGCTAGCTCTGTACTGTCGCGTTATCGCGCAAATAGTTCAGACACCTGATCAGGCGTTTCAACGCCCATCTCTTTTATGAGGTGCATGAGAAGTTGAGCAGTTGCCGTGGCATCTGACTTTGCATCGTGCACCTTGTCTCGCTCGATGCCGTAGTGCTCGCATAAAGCAAAAAGATTATGCCGACGTGAATTGTCGGCACCTGAGATGCGTCGTGAGAGTTCCAATGTGTCGATATGGACTTCAATGCTGCCGTTGAGGCCGACTCGTTTTGATTCGGCGTGGAGAAATCCGAGATCAAACGGGGCGTTATGTGCAGTGAAGACATTGCCAGTACTGATATCCCACAGTTTTTCGAGCGCTGTGTGTAAGGGCATTCCGTTAGAGACTTGTTCGGCCGAAATGCCGTGGATATGTTCTGCACCGTGCTGATATTCAGCGGGACTTTCGGGCTTAACAATGGTGTCGAATGAATCGATTATTTCGCCGTCACCATTTACTATGACTGCCGCTAACTGCACTATTCGATCTGTTTCTGGGTTCAGACCAGTTGTTTCGAAGTCGACAACAGCGAACGACACATTGCTCATCGTTTCTTCTGCAGTTGATAGCTCGTGCGGAGTCATTGATTGCACCTTAGAGCGAGGGTGAGGCAGGGTGACGTAATCATTGTGTGACATCAACCCGCAGGTGGTGTCATAACGTCGATAATGGTTTGCTTATCGAAGTAGTCGCGCCACAAAGAAATCTTCCCATCACGAACTTCGAAGACACCTGCGACAGGCAGAGTTGCCCACCTTCCGTGAATCTCCACTCTGTCGTCGCGTTCATTCAGCACAATGCCCGATTCGAGTGTGCCACTTGATGTTTGACGGAGAATTTCCCAGTCGATTCCCGTACACATGCTGAAGAAACCATTCAGAGTGTCTTGAAGCCCCTGTGGCCCAAACGTTTTTCCCATTGGCACATTGTCGTATTCGAAATCATCAGTGACCATTGCGGCTGCAGCTTCAAGATCGCGTGACACCAAAAGTGAAATGAATTCCCGAACGAGGGAATCAGGCGTGTGAGAAGTTGTCATGACACGATTGTGCCATGCGGCGCTACAAAAGTTCTGCTGCGAGGCTTGCCACTTCACTGCGCTCACAGGCAGCAAGGGTGACATGACCAAAACACTGCTGGTCAGCAAAGGCATGAATGAGCACGGCAAGGGCATTGTTTGACTCGCCCATGTACGGCGCATCGATCTGGCTGGTGTCACCCGTAAAGACAACTTTCGTACCCTCGCCAATGCGAGTAAGTATCGTCTTCAATGTGGTCGGTTCGAGGTTCTGAGCCTCGTCGACCACTACAAACTGGCGATGCAATGAGCGCCCGCGCAAGAAAGTGACAGATTCAAGAGTGAGTTGTGAACGAGCTGTGAGGTCTTCAATGAGGCGCTTCGCGTCGTTACTTGAACGTTGATCAGTCAGCGCGACAATTGCGTCGTGGATAGCTGACATCCATGGGTCAAGTTTTTCATCTAATCCACCAGGCAGGAAACCAACATCGGCTCGACCAACGGGCACTAGTGGGCGATAGATAGCAAGCTTCTCGTATGTGCGGGATTCGACTACTTGTTCCAGGCCAGCTGCAATAGCCATCACAGTCTTGCCAGTGCCAGCGCGACCATCAAGAGCAACAACGCTGACATCTGGATCCATTAAAAGTTCGAGCGCAAAACGTTGTTCCTTTGAACGGGAACGAAGTCCCCACGCCTCGGGCGAGGTAGTGGCAAGAAGTTCCACTGTTTCGCCTGTACTGCGAACGAGTGCTGATTGAGAACCGGAACGAACGACAGCGAATTCATTTGTCGTGAGGTGAGTTTCGGCATCAAACGCCTCTGACGGGATTTCGCCGTGTTCATACAATGCATCGACCACCGATGACGACACTTCCAAAGTGAACCAACCCATTGGGCGAGTGTGGGCAGAGCGTCCGACTGGCTGATGCTCGGCTGCAACAAGGCCAAGATGAGCGGCTTTAATGCGCAACCCAGCATCGTTCGAAATGATTTGCGTTGGAGCTTTTAAGGACTGTCCGAGTGCTGCACCAATAATGCGATTGTCCGGAATCTCTGGGTTGAGTCCATTCTCTATAAGAAGGTGCCTTTGAATTCCGTTGACTTCAATATGGACTGTTGCTCCGCCTGGTTCCTGATTCAACGGAACGGGAAGGTGAATAGAACCGCCAGCTCTGCGACGTAAATCTTCAATCGTGCGCAACGCAGTGCGTGCAGCACGACCCACATCGTCGGCACGGCTCTTTAAGCCGTCAAGTTCTTCCACAACCGTGAGTGGAATAACAACGTCACATCCAGGAAAAGAATGAAGGCAACCAGGGTCTGCAACCAGAACTGAAGTATCGAGAACTATGCGAGTACGCACGCCAATGGGGTACTCCGAAGTGCTCGTCATAGTGTCATCTGGTGACTCCATGTCGGCACCGATCTGCTCCGCAACATGATCGATATCTCATCTTGCCACCACCGATTCTCTGTGGTGGTGGATGCTCGGCCCTTTAAACAAAATGTTCACGTCGACGTAACTTTGCGGCATCTGCGGATCTTCGTAAAATGTAAAAATCATGTTCACCATTCCGTTGAGAGGGTTTTTTCGGACGTTTTCAAAATATTTTTTAAAATATTTTTGGCTGTGATTTTTTTAGAATTGTTTGGGCGATGAACGTGATTAGTTCTGTCCATCACGAGTGTGTGACAACTACCGAAAGCATTGGTTTGTATGCGCTGCATCAGTAGAACCATTCAATAATGATTCGATATTGCTCGCAAGATTTTCCTCTCAAAGTCCTGCACCGTAAGGGTTTCAGCGGATATTGATATCGACTTTTTCTGAAGCTCTCCGTAAACCTTGAATATCTAGATTGTGTAGAAGCAGGACTGTCGCACGAGTGAATCAACTAATGAGTGCAGCGAAAAACACATTTGTACGAGCGTCGTCAAAATCCCGAAAAACAAGATAGTTGCATTTGCAACTAGTCGAATGCTTGCTTTTTGTGATCAAAGCAGTTCAAATTGTTTGACAACTCCGATTCCGGGGAGGAATACACAATGACAAAAGCAGAACTCATCGAAGAGGTATCAAAGGCAGCAGAGTGCTCGAAGGCAGACGCCGAGCGCACCCTTGCCGCATTCTTTGACCTAATTGTTGCTTCTACTAAGAAGGGCGAAAAAGTGGCATGGCCGGGCTTCGGCTCGTTCAGCACCACCGATCGCAAGGAGAGGACTGGCCGTAACCCACAAACGGGTGCAGCAGTAACAGTCCCCGCCTCAACCGCGATGAAATTCACAGCGAGCTCTACATTAAAAGCTCAGCTGAACCCAAACCGTAAGTAACCACTTACACAACGAGAGGAAACTCAAGTGGCAGCAAAGAAAAAAGCAGCAGCTAAAAAAGCTCCTGCACGCAAGAAGAAAGCAGCAGCTAAGAAAGCTCCTGCACGTAAGAAGAAAGCAGCAGCCAAGAAGGCTCCTGCAAAGCGCAAGAAAGCAGCCAAGAAGGCTGCTCCTGCACGTAAGAAGAAAGCAGCAGCCAAGAAGGCTCCTGCAAAGCGTAAGAAAGCAGCCAAAAAAGCTGCTCCTGCACGCAAGAAGAAAGCAGCAGCTAAAAAGGCTCCTGCAAAGCGTAAGAAAGCAGCCAAGAAGGCCGCTCCTGCACGCAAGAAGAAGGCCACTCGTAAGAAGGCCGCTGCAAAGAAGGCCTAGGCCTTCTTTACAACTTCAAATCAGTAGAACCCTCGGGTTCGGAGTGTCGGAATGGGGGGCGAAAGCCCTCCATTCCACTTTCTCCGGACAAGTTCTCACCGTTGCATTTCGGGCACACTTGTGGAATGCCTAGCAACACTGACCATGTATTGACAGACCTCATTGCCGAGGTAGCAGCACTCGATGCGCACCTGTCAGCAATGTCTGAATCTGATTGGTCTGTTCCCACGCCGGCGCCTGGCTGGGATGTGGCAGACCAAGTCGTTCACTTAGGTCTTATTGATCGTCGTGCAATGTGGTCAATGGTTGACCCTGATCGTTTCACTAGCGACATGGCGTCGATGATGGCTTCAGGTGGATTGGATGCAGTCCAAAATACCGAACGTGAAAAATCACCACAGCAATTGCTCGACTGGTGGCGCGAAGGTGCTGCAGATCTTGCACAAGCCGCACAATCGATTGATTTATCGGCACGGTGCAAATGGTACGGACCATCAATGTCTGGCACATCTATGTTGACTGCTCGCTTAATGGAGACATGGGCGCATGGGCAAGACATCGCCGATGCATTGAAGTGGAAACGTGTATCGACTGATCGTTTGAAGCAAATTGCTCATATTGGAGTACGCGCCATGCCGTTCGCGTTTGCTTCAAACAAACTGCCAGCTCCAGAAGGAAACGTATTTGTCTCGCTCACTAGTCCCAGTGGTGGTACCTGGACATGGGGAGACGCATCGGCAGATTCATCTGTTACCGGACCTGCGTTGGGCTTCTGTTTGGCAGTGACTCAACGTCGCCACATTGATGATTGTGGATTAACAACAGTGGGGGAGCCGGCATCGACATGGATGCCAATTGCTCAGTGTTTTGCGGGGCCACCAGGTGTTGGCAGAGTTGCTGGGCAGTTCTCTTAAAGCCTGTTCATGAGGTGAAAAATCTCAGCTGCTGCAAAACCGTATTGTGCACCAAGATCACTCATGCGCTGACGCATCCGTGAACGGAACACTTCCATGCCGTCTTCATCGGTTGCTTTCATTGTTGATTCAAACTGGCTTTCATGGCGTTCTAATGCTGTGAGTTTTACTGGCACCCATGGCGAAATATCTTCCACGTGGTTTGGTTCATCTGCTTCCCACAACAGCAATGCGTCGGGGCGATGATGAACAACGCCGTGATCTGTGAAGTGATGCTTTAAGAAATG
>JBBANJ010000023.1:16877-20183 GCA_040402055.1 Ilumatobacteraceae bacterium | reverse complement strand
CTGCAGCACCGACGACGACGACTGCAGCACCGACGACGACGACTGCAGCACCGACGACAACAACAACGACTGCTTCGGTGACCACTACAACCATTGCTTCTTCGACGACCGTTGTGTCGACAACAACAGTCCCTTCCGTCACGACTACGACAGCTCCGAGTAGAAACCTGATTGCATCAGTCATCAAGGTTTCGGTCGGTGATTATGTATGGCTGGATACTGACAGAGACGGCATACAGGACGCATCTGAAAAAGGCATCAAAAATGTCGTTCTGTCCATTAGAAAAGCCGACGGATCTCTCGTGTATGACGTTGATGGGCAAATTGTCAGGGCGACTAAGACCGACAGCAAGGGTCGTTACAGTTTCGACAACCTGCCAGCAGGTCAGTATCGAGTATCGGTTGTGGATCCTGACGGTTACAGCCGAACACTCCTCAACTCAGTCTCGGAAACCGCAGTGGATTCATCCCATGGTTCAGCACTTTCCGTCAATCTCACAACGGATGGTCAACGTGATCCCACTTTGGATTTTGGTTTCTACAAGCCTGCAAGTAATGAAAGCGTTGAGGTTGGTAATTATGTCTGGAAAGACCGAAACGGAAATGGTCTTCAAGGACCTGGAGATACTGGAATCAAAGGCGCAGTCTTGTCGATTACCGACTATGACGGTCTTCGTGTCTCAGACATCTTTGGTCGTCTATTCAAAAAACAGACGACGAAGAGTGATGGCAAGTACCTCTTCAGGAATTTGCCACCCGGTCGTTACATCGTGCGCATAAAATATCCAGAGAATTTCTTCCCAACAACGGAAGGCAAAAAAGACCGCGGAAAGAACTCCTCGACTTTCAAGGCAGTATCACTTGCCTTGAAAGGCGGCGAAAGCGATTACACCTTGGATTTTGGTGTGATTTATCGCTCTGGCGAAACGACATTGCCGTCAACTCGTTAAGTCCTTTCTCGCAAGCGGCCTCGTCGCTTGATATGCGTTGTTTCTGTTAGGAGAAATAAATAATGAAATCTGTTTTTCGCACTGGTGTAGCCCTCTTGGTGACATCCTCGTGTCTCGTGTTTGTGCATGTGGCGCCTGTAGAGGCTCTTTCTGCAACCACAACAACAGTGGCAATGTCACCGAACCCTGCCATTGTGGGGCAGTCAGTGACGCTGACAGCCACACCGAGCGCGCCTGGTGCAGTATCGTTCACTATTGGCGGCCAAGTAGTGGGCACTGGCACTGCTGTCGGGTCAGGTGCCTCTGGGGCCAGTCAGCAAGCTTGGGCTTACACCGGGAACAGTGTTGCAATGGCGACCGACAATGATGCTTCAGGCAATCTCTTTGTTTCGTCTCAGAATCCATCTGATTGCGGTGGTGCACGATGTGTCAGCAAGATGCTGATGACGAATGGAACCGTGAATCATTTCGCGAATCAATCCTGGAATGGCGTGAATGTTGTAGTCACGGGATTGACGGTTGCATCAGATGGCGTCATCTACGAGGCGGTAGGGGCATCAAACAAGATTTATAAGCGCACTTCACATAACGCAAACACAACGGAATTTGCAAGTGGCGGCCTACTCAACAATCCCTGTCATATGACCACTGACGGTAACGACAATGTTTATGTTGCTAACCGTGCTTCCGGAACAGTCCTAAAAATCACGCCTGCTGGCGCAGTTTCAACGTATGCAACTGGACTGACGAGTCCTTGTGGAATTGAAATCAATCGCACGACCGGTGTTCTCTTTGTCTCAGATGGCAACGGCGATATTCAGTCAATCCCAAGTGGTGGTGGTGCACCTACTCGATTCCTGGATGGCTCCTGTGCGGTTCAGGGGCAATTAGTAATTGATGCTGTGGGGAATCTCTATGGATGGCATTGCACTAATGATCTTGCTGGGCATCCGAATGGCTACGGCATTGTTCAGATTTCTCCAGCAGGGACATGGCGTAGGTATCATCCGTTAAGCTGCAGCAACTGCAACTCAGGTTTTGGTGTTGGTCAGAACAGTGAACGTTCTCTCTCGCTGTTCAATGGATTGCTTTTCATTGCCGGTGCAGCAATGAATGACTCTGGTGTTTATCGGTTTGGTGTATCGGGATATGTAGCGACATTGACGCACACGCCGATCGCCTCAGGAACACTTGCTGTAGGTGCAAGTCTTACTCCGACAGATAGTGGATCTTTTGCAGCCTCTTCGGGCACGGGAAGCTTGTCAGTACGCCCGGCTGCTCCCTCAGCCCCCGATCTTGCAACAAGTTCTGACTTGGGCAATTCAAGTACTGACAACATCACAAACGACAACACACCGTTGATTGAATTGGCTGGTTCAGGTACAAGTGGAAACACCATCACTGTGACTGCTTCACGTTCTGGTGCGACCAATGTGACCTGTAGCTACGTGCTGCCGGCAAGTGGTTGCAGCCTCGGCACGCTTTCCGACGGCACGTGGTCAATTACTGCTACCGAGTCTCACCCCACTTCGGGTGCGTCGACAGCATCAGCAGCGCTGTCGGTCTCGATTGATGCAAGTGCGCCGGCCGCACCAGGTGTGCCTGATCTTGCGACAAGTTCAGATACGGGAACAAGCAGCACCGATAACAATACGAATGACAACACCCCCACATTGAGTGCAACGGGCGGCAGTTCCGGAGACACCGTCACGCTCAGTGCTACCAATGGCACCAGTACGGTGACTTGCTCGTATGTGCTTGGCAGTGCGACTAGTTGCACATTGCCTACGTTGAGCGACGGTACATGGAACATCACATCAGCCGTGACTGACCCCGCTGGCAATACCACTAATAATCCAACGTCACTCTCTGTTGGAATTGATACAAGTGCTGTGGGCGGACTTGCCGTGGACCTTGCTTCGTCGTCGGACACCGGCTCATCCTCCACCGATAACGACACGTCGGATGCAACTCCAACTTTCTCACTTACGGGCCAAGCAACGGGTGATGTTGTGGTCATCACTGCATCTCGTTCGGGTGCCGCCGATGTCACGTGCACGTACACAGTGGGGGTTGCTTCATCTTGCACCCTCGGCACATTGACCGATGGTTCATGGTCCGTGGTTGCAAAAGTCACCGATGCCTCGGGAAACACGGGGAACACTTCAGCTTTGTCGATGACAATTGCTACGTCTGTGTCTGCGCCTGGAACTCCAGATCTTGTTGATTCATCGGACACTGGAGCTTCTGCGACGGATAATCTCACGTCGGACACAACACCGGCGATCTCTGGTGGTGTGTTGCCTGTTGGTACTTCGGTGACTGTGACAGCGCGTAAATCTGATGGCACGACAGT
>JBBANJ010000023.1:0-16777 GCA_040402055.1 Ilumatobacteraceae bacterium | reverse complement strand
CTTCAGTAGTCACTGATCTTGCTGGCAATGTATCTGTGCCAAGTTCTGCGTTGTCGCTAACTATCGATGCCTCAGTTCCGAGTGCTGGAACTCCAGATCTTGTTGATTCATCGGACACAGGAGCTTCTGCGACGGATAATCTCACGTCGGACACCACGCCGACAATCTCCGGTGGTGCTCTGCCTGTTGGTACTTCGGTGACTGTGACAGCGCGTAAATCTGATGGCACGACAGTGTCATGCACATATGTTGCATCTGCGACGGTGACGACTTGTGATTTGCCGGCATTGAGCGATGGTGTATGGTCCGTGACTTCAGTAGTCACTGATCTTGCTGGCAATGTATCTGTGCCAAGTTCTGCGTTGTCCATCACAGTAAACAAGTCACTGCTTGATTCTGCTCTTGACGCAGAATCAAGCAGTTCGTCTGGAACGCTGCCTCAGGACATTGATCGACTTGACCAAACACACTTGAATTTTGGCTCTGGCTGGATAACAGCAACCGCGCATCTCAAAAGAAATGAAGTCGGCCGGGTGTCGCATGTGGTGTTCTTGATTCGTAATGCTGACGGAACGACTGCTCGAACGGTGCGGGTAAAGGTGTCGACCAAGAACAGGCGGGTATCCACGCGGCTTCCGCAACTTGTGAATGGGCAGCGAATTGTGATGTTCGTGGAAAACGATTTTGGTTTATCACCGAGTGCTCCAAAGCGTCGAAATGTTGTGCAAGGACGCACATCCCGTGGACGCGATGCTGCAGGTAATCCAATGCTATTTGGCGAGTCTCTGTTAGTAAGTCGAATCATCTTTGATCCGACATCTCCGGTTTTGGATTCTCGCGATTTGGCACAGTTGGACCGCCTTGCACGTTCGCTTCAAGGTCGTGCAGGTTTGTTGTTGATTTCGGGATTTGCACGACAAAACCTCATTGATGATCCAAAGTTCCTGAAGAACTTGTCCATTGATCGTGCCCGAAATGTGGCTAATTATCTCTCAACAAAAGGAGTGCGGGCCTGGATTCGTTTCGACGGGTACGGGGCCGTTACCACCAAGCCTGGCACCGCTGACGATAGGCGTGTAGAAATCCGATGGAGCAATGCGGGCCGGAGAGTAATATCTGCGTATGCCGTCAGATGCCCGAGTTTTACTGCTGAAATCTGCTCGTAATGAGATTGAGCAATTCGGTGTCTTAGATTTCCGAATCTCCCGAGTTGCAACTGCGGCCAATTGTTCTGTCACTCAGATCTATCGATATTTCGGCAGCCGAAATGGAATTATTGCACAAGCATTGGCGGATTTTTATGAAGAAATTCTTGAGATAAATATTGATGCTGTAGAACAGCATGTAAAAAACTTTGACACTATGACTATCGAGAATGTTCTTGAGATGTTCACTGGCCCAAAAGAATTAGCAGCTATGTCAATGATGCCAGTGAGGCTTCAAATTTTGGCAGTGGCATCTACAATTCCAGAGTTAGAGGAAAAAATCTCCGAAATAACGCAACACTTATACGTTAAGTGGTTGCAGTTAATCGAAGAAGTACGCGAGCGATTGCCTGAAAATGTGATTCTTGACGAACGAGCGATCACTATTGATCTTCTGTTGATGATGCCGTATTACGCCTACCTGATGGGCGGGCTTGCAGTAAGTGTCGAGAATTATGTTGCGTGGGTAAGACTCAAACTTTTCCCTGGGCAATGACCCACCTGCCGCCACCAGGAATGCATGAAATACCACGAGATTTCGCGCCTGACAGACAATGAAAGAACCTACCCACATGGAAGTTTTCCTGTTTCTTTCAGCATCTGGCTGGCGCTAGTAACCTCTACATAGATGACGCAAGGTGTGGCGGCGAATAACACACCACATTTCGCACCATCCCCCGCCTTCGTGAGGCTGGTGCGTAATTCCAAACCCCAATGTTGACGGGGTGTTGGCCGGGGTTTCAGTAAACGTTTGGAACGCCAAACGCCGTTTTTTGGAACGCGTAATCGTTGCTCTGATTTAGGCAGGTAGTAGTAGTTCTGCGTTATGGATGAAGAATGCTTCAAGTGCAGCATCGCCCAGTGGCTTCATGTCAGCAGCCATTCGTCCAATAGGGTCGGTGCCACCTTCGGGGTGTGGGAAATCGGTGGAAAACGCGTAGATCTCTGGCATGCCATAGCGCTCAATTTGACGCGCAGTGCGCTCCCAGAAAAATGGGGTCACGCGTATTTGGTCGATGAAAACCTCACGGGGACTTCGTTGCAGGCTCTCGCGAAGACGACGCGATAACTGGAGACGATCCTCGAGGAAATCCACGAACGGGCCGACCCACATTGCTCCGAGTTCAATGATGCCGACACGCAAAGTTGGATGACGGTCAAACACGCCGCCGTAGATCATTGTTGCCAAATAGTTCTGCGCAGCGAGATGCATCGTGGCTAGTGTGTGCGGGCCAATTGGTTCACCGGTTGAAAAGGTTCCAGGCCGCAACAGGTCGGTATCAGCCCACACGTTGCTGGCTAAAAAGCCGTCCTGGCCGCCGATGTGAAGAGTAACGGGAAGTCTTGCTTCAGCAAGTAGTGCCCACAACGGATCAAGTTCAGGGGCGGCTGGCGAGAGACCACCAGGAGCGATCCCGTCTTGGATGAACACCGCTCGAGCACCACCGGCTGCTACGCGCTCGGCTTCGGCGATCGCGCCGCTGATTGTGGTGAGATTGAGCAACGCAGTGGGTCGCAGGCGCCCCCGGCCCTCTTTGGTCCACCTCATAACCGTGTCGTTGTATTCGTGTAATACAGATGCAGCGCTCGGATGGTCGGACCATGCGGGCATTGCCAATATCACCTGCGGAAAAATGAGTTGACGATCAATACCCATTACATCCATGGCAGCCAAACGACTTTCGGGGTTTGATGCACCGGGTGCTGCAGTTCCTTTGGTGTTCCACACCGACTCGGTGGTCAGGTCGGGTTCGTCTGTGGCGTCAAAAAGTGGGATTCCAGCGAAACGTTTGCCGAAGCGCGAGGTTGCGTCACCGAATACCTCACCCCATCGCGAAATCGGAACTTGCAAGTGGCTGTCGAGGTCAAGAATTCGCCCATGAATCACCGGAAGATTTGTAGTCATAAGGAAAAGATAACAGCAGTTTCACGGGTGACACCTTGCTCGCCGCTGTCGCCTGCCCAAAATCTTAAGTAACCTTTCTATTGATGGCGTGAGGTGTGTCGGCGAATTTCGCACCACATTTCGCACCATCCCCGCCTTCGTGAGGCTGGTGCGTAATTCCAAAACCCAATGTTGATGGGGTAGTGGCTGGGGTTTCAGTAAACGGTTGGAACGCGAAACGCCATTTTTTGGAACGCGAACAGTCTTGTTTTCTCGCTCCAGATTTGGATGAATCTTTACTAAAAACACGAAAAGCGTTCACAATTCACTGAGTAGTTTGGTCCCCATGGATAATTACAAGACGTCAGATCACACCATGAGTCACCTTCTCAACAAAGTCCCTGAAGTCACTATCTGGTTTTGGATTATCAAAGTTTTGTGCACAACAGTCGGAGAGACGGCTGCTGACTATCTGAACACGAAATTGAACCTGGGATTAACTGGAACCACGCTCGTTATGTCAGTAATTCTAGTTGCTGCATTGGTCTTGCAATTTAGGGCAAAGCAATATGTGCCGGGCATCTATTGGCTTGCCGTAGTTCTAATCAGCGTTGTCGGCACGTTAATTACTGACAATCTCACTGATAATTTCAATGTCAGTCTCATCACATCGTCCGTACTTTTTGCAGCGGGACTAGCTTTAGTTTTTGCGGCATGGCAATCCATAGAGCACACATTGTCAATACATTCCATCCGTACGGCTAGACGAGAAGGGTTTTATTGGTTAGCGATTCTGTTTACCTTTGCACTGGGAACAGCAGCGGGAGATCTTGTTGCAGAGAAGATCAATATTGGATATTGGAAATCTGCTTTGCTGTTCGCGGGACTTATTGCAGCAGTCACTATTGCTCACAAAGTATTTCACGCAAATGCAATCGCGACTTTCTGGGCCGGATATATCTTGACTCGGCCACTTGGCGCATCAATTGGTGACTACATGTCACAGGCCAAGGTTGATGGAGGTCTTGGAATTGGAACCACCGGAACCAGCGCTGTGTTTCTTGGTGTCATCGGCCTTGTAGTGATTTACATGGCTCGCCGTGAAACAACTGCAGTGCAGCACTCAAAGTAGGCCCTTCTGTGGTACTGGCCTTACTGATGGTGATGCACGGTGTGGCGGCGAATCTCGCACCACATTTCGCACCATCCCCGCCTTCGTGAGGCTGGTGCGTAATTCCAAACCCCAGTATTGATGGGGTAGCGGTTGGGGTTTCAGTAAACGTTTGGAACGCGAAACGCCGTTTTTTGGAGCGCCTCCTTCAGTTCCTCGAAGCTAGAACGATCTATTCCTCGAATTTAGAAACAAAACTAACTCGTAACTAGAAATTCAGGGCTAGAGTTGGACTATGTCTGAATTGTCGAGCATCAAGGTGAAGCGCCGACTGATCGAGATTATTCGTGCGCGTCTTGAGGTAGAGATAGTTGTAGGTCTTCAGGGGCCGCGTTCGGTGGGCAAGTCAACATTGTTGCGTCAGATTGCAACAGAGGCGGGTGTTGACGTTATTGACCTTGATGACCCGGTGATGCGTGATGCGGTTGCGGCAGACCCAGGAATTTTCGTGCGTGGCGTTTCGCCGGTCTGTATTGATGAATACCAACACGCCCCAATCATTCTTGACGCGATAAAAGCTGAGTTGAACAAAGAGCAACGCCCTGGTCGTTTTATCATCACCGGTTCAACTCGACATGAAGCGTTGCCACTGGCCGCACAGGCACTCACGGGGCGCCTCCACATGCTTACTGTTCGCCCACTCTCACAGGGCGAGATTAAAGGTGTTGAAGAAGACTTCGTTGAGCGTTGTCTCGTCAACCCTGGTGCATTGGTGGTATCTGCATCATCGTCAACGACGCGCGAAGAATACATTGATCGTATTGTTGCCGGCGGATTTCCAATGGCGTTGCAAAGACCTGTTGGGGCTTCACGAAATCGATGGTTTGATGATTACGTTGGACAAACCATGGAGCGTGATTTGCTTGAGTTGTCACAAGTGCGACAACGAGCAAAACTTCCACTGCTGCTGTCGCGTCTTGCCGGACAAACCGGACAACTACTCAATGTGAGTAACGCAGCAAGAGACGTTGATCTCGAGCAAAAAACGGCTGACAACTACACCAAACTTCTTGAAGCAGTTTTTCTCATTGAGCGACTTCCAGCGTGGGGTTCCACATTGCGATCACGAGCCGGATCAGCACCAAAAATTCACATCGTGGATTCCGGAGTCGCAGCTCGACTTTTGCGATTGAGCGCAGCACGACTGGCATCGCTTCAAGCGACAGCCCTTACCGAGTTCGGACATCTACTTGAGACATTTGTTGTAGGTGAAATTCTGAAGCAAGTGTCGTGGTCAGACAATGTCGCAGGCTACGGCCATTGGCGGACGCACGACGGTGATGAGGTCGACCTGATACTCGAACGCGATGATGGATGCATCGTCGCCTTTGAGGTCAAATCTGGCAGCAGAATATCTGGCAATGACCTCGGTGGTTTACGAAAATTGCGTACGGCCCTAGGAAATAAGTTCGTTGGGGGAATAGTTCTAAATACTGGGGAACGCTCGTACACGCCCGAGGATCGGATTCATGTACTTCCGATTGATCGGCTGTGGACTCCAAGTTCTGTGCTGCGATAGCAACCAGCCTGACAAGGAATCATCGTGCCCGGCGCAGTCTTTCCTCTCTGAGCGCACTCCAGTAACCTCTACATAGATGACGTGAGGTGTGTCGGCGAATTTCGCACCACATTTCGCACCATCCCCCGCCTTCGTGAGGCTGGTGCGAAATTCCAAAACCCAATGTTGATGGGGTAGTGGCTGGAGTTTCAGTAAATGTTTGGAACGCGAAACGCCGTTTTTTGGAACGCATGTGCACGGTATGGGTGAGGATTTCAGTGTTTTTTCATATGTGTCCGTAGTCCTTGTGTTGACTGTCTATTGTCTGTAATTTACGTTTCATGACTTTTCTATCTGGTTCTAGGTCTTATTCGCGTAGATCTGCTGGGGTGTTACTTCTTGTTGGTGTGTTAGCTGGTGTCACTGTTGGTGGTGGTGTTGGAGTGATTGCTGCATCGTCAACTAAATCTGTGACTGTGTGTGCAAACAAAAAAACAAATGTGTTGCGTTATGCCAAGAACAGCAAATGCACAAAGAGTGAAACGAAAGTGGTGTTGAACCAAACTGGCGTTACTGGCGCTACTGGCGCTACTGGCGCTACTGGCGCTACTGGTGCGAAGGGTGACACGGGTGCTGCGGGTGCGAAGGGTGACGCTGGTGCTGCAGGAACGAACGGAACTAACGGTACGAATGGCACGAATGGCACGAATGGGGCCATCACAAATTCGCAAACCAAAAATATTTGTGGCACAAATGGAACGACTGCGTGTGCTGTTGGGCAGCGGGGTCCTGGTGGTGGACTTGTTTTTATGACTCCGTCAACATCTGGTAACACGTCGGGGTTGTTTTATGAAGCTGCACCGTCAACGTGGTCGTCGCCGTCGGGGGACCCAACTTCTGCGTGGTGTAATGACTCAAATACGTTGCTGGGGGTTGGATCTACCGTGACTGGTACGGGCGCGATGGATGGGGTTGCTAAGACGACTGTGATGTTAGGTGTGTGTACGAGTGGAGCAGCAAATCTTGCTGACGCCTATACAGCAACTGTGAATGGTGTTGTGTATGGGGATTGGTTTTTGCCATCAAAAGGTGAACTGAACCAGATGTATGTCAATCAGACTGCGGTTGGTGGTTTTGCTTCTGGTTACTATTGGAGTTCGTCTGAGGTCGTCGCACTCGACGCGTGGGTCCAGGTCTTCTCCAACGGGAGCCAGCTCGGCTTCGATAAGCCGGTCACCTCCTACGTGCGTCCAGTGCGGGCTTTTTAACTATTCAACTATTCATCTATTTGTGTTCGCGCCGCCATCGGCGGTAAGAACACAAGAAAAATATTTTTGTGAAATAGGGTCTTTGGGTCCTGTTGGCTTTTGCCGTTGGGCGGGCGCTAGTAACCTCTTTAGAGATGACGCACGGTGTGGCGGCGAGTTTCGCACCACATTTCGCACCATCCCCGCCTTCGTAGCTCAGTGGATAGAGCAACGGTTTCCTAAACCGCAGGTCGCAGGTCCGATTCCTGCCGAGGGCGCCAGATACTTAGCCGAATGCTCGGATTGGGCGGACATACATTTCCCACCTTTTTCCGTCGGGGTTTCCATCGGCGCTTGCAGCTCCGTATCGCCGGTACGCATTGCTGGCGTCATATTCCGTTGAACTGATGTAATTAGTTCCGCTGAGAGAGACTGTTGATCTTTGCAACCACAATTGTTCAAGCTCATCGCGAGACGGTAGATACCAGTCAGAGAAATTTGCAGGTCCCCTGTACGCGCGCGTTATTGCTCCGGCATAACTGAGATCAGTTGCTAGGGGTCCCTGATTGATCATGGCTTGAGTGTTTCGATAACCAGTTCCTACTGAAGTACCCTGACCGCTCGCACCGATTAGTGAGGATCGATACGGGGAGTATGGGTATAGAGAATATGAATCATCCCAGGAATTGGTTCCAGTCGATGGAGCGGCTTCTAGATATTTGCAGGATGATTCAAGATTGGGTCCACACGCAAATGTTCCCGTGGCGTGTGCATAAAACACGATGCCCCCACCCGGGCCCGTGTTACCGACGACGCAAGTGCCGCCGTTTGCACACGTCGGTACGGCTGTCCACTGGGCGTAGAGGGTGAAGTCCGTGGTTCGGTTGTGGGTGTATGGGAATGACAGTGCGCTGCCGCCAGATGATGCGGTGAACCAGCCGTTGAATGTGTAGCCGCTACGGGTGGGTGTGCCTGGTGACAAAGAGATTGATCCGCCAACGCTGGTATACCCGCTGTTGATTGCACTGCCGCCTTGTTCATCGGTGGTTATGGTCAGTGCATTCAGAACAGTAAGAGTTGTGGAGACTGTTGAAGAGTTGTAGTTAGAAGTAGATGCTTGTTCTGCGGTAATTGTCGTTGTTCCACCACTAATAACTGTGATCAGACCACTCGTTGGATTAATTGCAGCAACAGCTGGGTTAGAACTGCTGTACGTGATGGCACCAGTGCTAACAGATGATGGGATTGTCGGTGTGAATGGTTGGTCACCCACGGTTTTTGAAAGACCGCCGCCAGAGTAGAAGTATCCGTTGCCGTTGTATGTTGCTGAACCACCTGGGGGAGTGAAGTACACACTCATCACATCGCCACCACCAATTTCACCAAACTGAATACGGATGGGGTAATCGGTGGAAGCGGCGAGTGCAACATCTCCACATCGTGTAACAACACTGTGTGCACCACCATTATTTACGACGGCATTCGCAACCGTTGAGCCCGAATTGGCTGTCGCTCCTACCCAGAGGTGGCTTGCATCGTCAGATGATGTACAGAAGTTGTATGTACCTGCAGCGGCACTACGGAATGTGCCCAGCCATTGCCAACTGTAATTGTCAGAACTACTCGTAAAACTCTGAATTTGTGTTGAAGTCACTGTCTGGCCCTGCAAAGCGGCAGTGGTAAACCAGTCAGGATTATCGCTGTAATAGCCGACATAGCGAGTGCCGGCAAGACCTGCAGACTCGCCGCCAAAACCGCTGAGAGTCGCTGTTGCCTTTGCGACTGTAAATGTTGCGGTAGTGGACCGAGCTGCATATGGAGATGATGCTGCTTGTGAGGCGGTGATAGTGGTTGAACCGGCACCAACAATTGTCACGACGCCTGTTGACGGGTTGATAGTTGCGACAGCAGTATCTGAACTAGCGAAAGTGAATGCACCACTACTTGGTGACGAAGGTGCTGTCATGGTGAATGTTGCATCACCAAAAGTTCTGGCAGGTGCAACAAATGACCCGAAAGTTGGAGTCGCAGCGTTGACTACAAATGTTGTGCGAATGGTGGAGGCAGTATGGGTAAGTGTCTGTGCCTGAGATGCTGTTATTTCTGTGGAGCCAGGCGCAACTACCGTCACTAATCCCGTTGAGGAGTTGACTGTCGCTATCGAGGTATCTGAACTAGTAAACGTAAATGCTCCACTGCTGGTGGTAGTGGGAGGTGTTAATAAGAAGGGCGCAGCACCATATGTCTTGTTCTCGATGACAAAATCTCCGTACACAGGAGTTCCGCGACTTATCGTGAGAACTACAACAACGCTGGCAGCCGTATGGTTTGTTCCGACGCCCTGAGTCATAGTGAGGGTTGTAACGCCCGTGCTAACGATTGTCACTCGACCAGTTGTTGCATTGATTGTGGCTGCTGCTTCATTGCTACTTCTGTAGGTGATAGCGCCATCGCTCGGTGAAGTGCCCCAGTTGAAAAGGAAGGTTGCATCGCCGAATTCTTTTTCAATTGGGTCGAGTCGTTGGAATGCTGGGGTAGCAAGACCAACTTGAACAGTGACAGATGACGACGCAGCTTCATAATTAGTTGTTGAAGCTTGCTTAACGGTGACAGTGGCCGTACCAGCACCAACAACGCGGACTACACCGGTTTTCTCGTTGACAGTCAGTACGCGAGCGTTATTGCTAGAGAAAGTGAATGCGCCCGAGGATGTAGATCTAGGCGCCATGGTGGTGTCAGCATCGCCAAAAACTAAGCCAGTGAGTGAAATGTTGGAAAGCTCTGGAGTGCCTTTGGCAACAGTGATGTCTACAGTGACGGAATTAGCTGCGTAGTTACCTGCTGCTGCTTGAGTTGCGGTGATGGTAGCGGTGCCTGCGCCTTCAATAGTTGCTTTGCCTGCTTCACTGATATTTACAATTTTGCTGTTGCTGCTAGTGAATGTGAAAGCTCCAGCTGATGGGGAAGTTGGCTTCTCAACAGTGAACGCGGGGTCACCAAAGGTTTTTGACTCAGCAGTCAGTTTGCCCAATGTAGGCGCAGCTTGCTTAACGGTGAATGTGAATGTTTGTGACGCACTCACATAATCGTCTGTTGCAGCTTGAGTGACAGTGATGGTGGAAGTGCCAGCACCAACAACTACTACTTGGCCTGTAGTTGCATTTATGGTTGACACCGCAGTGTTGCTGGAAGCAAATGTGATAGCACCGCGTGAGTCTGATGTTGGTTTGGCAATAGTGGGTCCAACTTCTCCAAACGTGCTTGAAACATCTGCTGTCGCAGTCAGTACGGGAGTTCCTTTACGCACTGTAAGTACAAAGTTCTTTGAGGCCGCAAGATAGTCATCATTGGCCGGCTGAGAAGCGGTGATAGTTGTTTTTCCTGCACCGACTATTGACAGCTTCCCGTTCACTTTCGAGAATCTCGCAATAGACTCATCACTTGACTCCAGTTTGAATACAGCAGTACTTGTGGAAGTTGGGTTTGCTAATACAAATGCTTCTTCACCAACGGTTCGAACCGCGGAGGTGAACGCCCCAAGAACAGGAGTGGCTCGCCCCACTATCAATTCTGCTGTTACAGAAATTGATTCATAGTCTTTTACTGCAGCTTGCGTGGCGGTGATGGTGGTAGTGCCAGCGCCCGAGATTGTGATGCGACCGGTTGATGCGTTGATCTGAACAATGTCGAATTTGCTTGAAGTGAATTTCCATTCACCCTTGCTGTTTGATGTGGGTGCTTGGACCGTGAACGGCACATCACCGAACTCAACGGTAGGCAGAACTAGTTTCCCAACAATGGGTGTTTGAGGCGTGCCTTTGGTGGACACATTTCCAGAGCTTTCTTTTGGAACTGTGGTTGTGGGCGCGACGTACACAGGGTCAATTTTGTAGTTCGGGTTTGCCATGTTGCGATTTGCCAGCGAAGGAAGGGCCGCGATTTCTTTTGACGCGAGCTCTGGTGGCAGTTCAGCTTTTACAGCGCTGAGGTTGAGAACTTCTTTAACGATGGTCTTTGTCTCAACACCTGTGGAAGAAACCGCTGTTTTTTCCACAACACCTGTTGAGCTTGCAGCCAACACAGTGATTCCTCCACCGGTTGGGTCGGCCTTCATCTGCAGAGTCGGCTTATCTTCGGATACTTCTTGTTGAACTACTTGACCGCTAGCCGTGGTAACAGCAACTTCCATCGTTCCGCCCGAGACCGATAGCGAAATGGCAGCACCTGACGCGTTGGCAACCAAGTTTCCAGACGCCAACGTGAGGTCAACACCTGGGTCTTTTGTTGAAATAGAACTTCCTTCGATCTCAACAGGGTTATCCGATGTACCAGGAGTCGTGAACTGTGCAATACCGTCCGGCATGATCGCGTACACACTGGTTGAACCTGAGAATTTCAACTTGCTCTTGGTTTTCTTCTTCTTGTTTGCAACTGTGGTTGCCGACTTGGTGTCGGGTGAATTGGGGACACTGACTAGGTAGTCGTATGAATCGCGCTTGATTGCTCCCTTGACAGGAAGAACTGAAGTTCCGTCTGTGCCGACGGGGCTAGCGGGAGAGACAACTCCACCGTCGGTCTCTACCGACCAGTCAAGATTGCTTGAACGGATAAGCATTGTTGTTTTTGCGACCTTGGTGCCATCACCACAAAACGGGCATGTTCCTTCGCGTGCGGACAAAGGTGTGAGGTCCATGTCTTGTGGGCCTCCAGTCCATGCATCTGAATCGTTCGCGGGATCTTCACCGGAGAAAGAGAACCGCCATGTTTTTGCTTCCAAGTCGACATCGATGTAGCGGTTCTTTCCCGGCCAGTTCGAGTCATACAACAAAATTTTTGGAGTAGTTGGCGTTGGGTACTCAATTGCATAGGGCAAAATAGCGTGTCCGCCACCGTCGGTATACAAACCAAGCGTGTAGTTCAATTTTCCTGTAGCGAAACTGTTCTTCAGCTCATCAATTTTTTCTTCAAGTGATTTGTTGAGCCACATGGTGATCGAATCTTGCACTTCGGGCAAGAACTGAGTTGCGAACGCACGCATGATTGCGTGAAGAGTTTCATCTTGAGTTGGAAGCTTCACCGTGTCTGGTGTCTCTTTGTTGTTGAAGCGGGTTGAAGCAATGGCAACGAGTCCTTCGCAATGCCCGGACGCACGCGACTGGTTGACCATGCGAGCCCATGCAGATGCTTCAGCGGTGAGCTTGCACGGTGTCGCAACACCGCCAACACAGATCTCTTCGCCAGAACCAAACATGGAGACAAGATCTGCTTCGTTGAAATCTGTATCGGGGAATTCTGAAGAGGGGTAGTTAGGAAACGACCATCCGTTGATTGATGTCTGCAGGTCTGTGGCAACTGGTCCACTTGGGGAACTCGATCCGCCAGGTCCACCTGATCCACCACATGCGGCGAGGGCAACAACGACGATGAGGAATTTTGTTAGAAGACCAAGTCGCCGATTCACGTCAATTGCCCCTTTCCTGCGAAATAGCCGATGTAATAAGGCTAGCCCCGGTCACAGGCTGTTCGTAAGGCCAAATAACCAATTGAGCCGTGTTTCTGAAGCTTCGAGGTCTCAGAATTACCCCAAAACGGGGTCATCAGAGCTATTTCCGTCAGGAGTAAGTGAATGGCGCAAAGGCGCAGAGTTGGGGGGTCGCAAGTCACAAGCCATATTGCCAATTGGCATGGTGGGGGGCAGTCAGTTTTTAGTCATCGCAGATACCGTCTCAAAGCAATGCGTAAAGCGGTCGCTCCCATTTTGATACTTGCGATCCTCGCCACACTGTGCGTTTTTCAGCGCGAAGTACTTTCAGAGATTTTTGCTCGTCTTGTGGAACTGCCCCGAATTCGACTAGTGCCTCTTGCGCTTGCCGCAATGGCAATGGTGTGCGCTCGAGGGTTTTTTCTCCGTGCGTGTTCGCCGGGAGTGACGTTACGCCAGGCCGTCATGACTGATCAGTCCGCTCTCGCGGCTGGCTATGGAATTGTTTTGGGTGGGGGAGCAGTAGGCACCGGCATGCGAATTCATATGTTTACGAGTTGGGGAGTTGCTCATCTCACTATTGCGTCTTCGATCATTGCGACTGCTGTAGTTCCCTCATTTACAACGTGGGGTCTTCCAAGTGTCTTGCTGATTGCTCCCGTCCTTCGCGGAACAGCAACATCCGAGCAAACGTTGGCAGTTGTAGTGGGTGTACCGCTCATCGTTGTGTCATTCATTTTTTGGTGGCTGGCCTTGAGGTCGTCGACACTCTTCTCAGCCGTAGGACGCTTCACTGGTTCATTACGTTCTTACTTGTTACGCAAGATTCCTCTTCGATTTTCTAAAGTGCGAGCATTAGTCGAGCGCACGCAACCATTGGCTTTTTCTATTGAAATGCGTGACGATTTGGTTCAGTTGTTACGAAAGAGGTGGGCGCTTATCTTTACTGCTTCTGTCAGTACTTTGGTTGCTGGTTTTACTTGTATGTGGACGTCGTCTGTTGTGTTCAATGTGGAGGGGCTGACTTTTCGAGAAGCTCTTGTTGCTTTTTCACTAGTGCGCGTTGTCATCGCGTTGTCGCCAATTCCAGGCGGAACAGGATTAGCTGAAGTCGGACTAATCGTTTTGCTGGAGAGAGCCGGTGTGAGCACTGTCGATGCGACCGGAATGACGCTTATCTACCGATTCCTCACGTGGTTCTCGCCGATCGTTGTCGGGTCTGCAGCATGGTGGCGATACAGCCACTCTCGTTTCGTAAACTTGGGAATTCACGACTAACAGATAGAGCGCACATGATTGAGGCACGCACAATTCATCTTGAACCTGAAGCAGTGATGGCGATGTCACAGATCTTGGGCATCATGCTTGACCAAATGTTTGATGCTGAGACAAGCACAATGTGGAACACGGAACACATCATTGAGTTGGAAGCACGCCTAGTTGCTCCTGCCGAAGGTGAACCCGTTGAGTTGGGAATTGACGATGCCTCGTTGCTTTTGCAAGGTATGGCGTTTACCGAAGTCATGTCGGCAGAGTTGCCATGGATTGACATGGTGCGGTGGGTGACCGATTTTGTGACTACGGAATTGCGTCAACATTGGACAGAAGAAGAATGGCGCAATTTTTCCCAACAATGACAAAAGGCCCGGTTTGCTACTTACGTAACAAACCGGGCCTTTTGTTCGATGTTTTCAATTCCCAGGTACAAGACCTGCGCAAGAGTTAACGGCGCTTTACAGCTGCCTTCTTCACTGTCTTTTTAACAGCTTTCTTAGCAACTGGCTTCTTCTTTGCAGGAGCTGCCTTCTTCACAACCTTCTTCGCAGGTGCTGGTGCAACTGCGCGCTTGACTGTGTTCACCTTTGGTGCTGCAGTGACACCGAGTGCGATGTCCTTGAAGCCCTTGAGTGCTGTGATCTTGGCAACGGTTTTTGCCTTGATGCGGATAGTTTCGCCTGTGGCTGGGTTACGACCCATACGGGCTGGACGCTTGATCTTTGCAAATTTCGCAAAGCCTGAGATATTTACAATCTCGCCTTTCGCGACGTTCGCAAGGATGACGTCGATTGTTCCTTCAACCATTTTGGCCGCTGTCTTGTTATCGACATCGGTGTGAATGGCTACTGCTTGGATGAGTTCACGTTTCTTCATAAGCGAAAACTTATTCCATCCGAGCACTCAATTCGTGGATATCCATTGACTTTTTAGTCACTCGGGCGAAAGTCACTTTTTTGCTTCATCGGGTGTCCTTCAGTTTGGTGAAATGTGCCTGCGAAGGATAGAAGGCTCATTGCCAAAATGAATTCACCGTGTGTATAGGCCGATTAATGGTCAGAAAACCCTTGTTTTATTGGGTTTTAGGGCACTATTTGTGGGGGAATACGAAGGTGGTATCTGCAAGAAAATCTGCTTCTGAATGGTCGTGGGTGACCAAAAGGGCAGTGGTGGCGGTCTGTTTCAGGACTCGAGAGAGGTCTGTCATCAACGCATCGTGGGTCGTTTGGTCGAGCCCGGAGAGCGGTTCATCGAGCAAAAGGACCCGAGGGTGGGGGGCAAGTGCTCGCGCAAGAGCGATACGGCGGGCTTCTCCGCCAGACAATTCAGCCACGTTTCGTTCTTTCAGATGGGCGAGATTGAGCATTTCAAGTAGTTCCGTAACCCGTGCGGCGCGGTGTATCTGGGGCATCTTTGTAACGCGCAATCCGAATTCAATGTTCTGACTCACTGTCATGGTGGGGAACAGGTCACCGGTTTGTGAAACAAGACCGATGCCGCGTTTGTGGGTGGGTAGCGAACTGATGTCGACATAGTCAATGTGGACGGTGCCGTGGGTTGTGCGAACAATTCCGCAGATTGCATGAAGCAGTGTGGTTTTGCCAATGCCAGACGGGCCGGTAATCGCCAACGTTTCACCGGTGGGAACTGTGAAAGAAACGTCATCAATAATGGCGATGTTGTCGAATGCAACTGAAAGATTTGAAACGTTAAGCACGACTCATGACTCCGACTGTGACGAGAACCATCAGTGCTGCGAGTGCAAAACCCGCTTGTTGTGTGGCGACACCTGGTCTGCCGAGCAGTTGTGCGATTGCAATAGGCAAGGTGGTGGAGCCTGATCGCGATAGGAACGAAGTTGCGCCGAATTCGCCTAGCGATACAGCCATAGAAAGTCCAGTTGCTCTGAGAAGAGCAGGTTTGAGAAGCGGCAGTTCAACACGATGCCACGTTGCGAACGGTGATGCCCCGAGGGTGGCTGATGCGTTGCGAAGCGATGCTGGAATAGCACGAGTGGCTGGTCCTAATGCGCGAATTACAAGTGGCAACGCGATGACCGCATGGATGACTGGAATGAACCACCGCTCTGATCGCCATGTGTAAGGAGACGTATTAAAGGTGATGATAAGGCCGATGCCCAGAGTTGCAGCGGAAACTGCGAGTGGTATCGAGAACAGCGCGCGAGGAGCAGATGTGGTTGCAACCAAAAGGGCAAGAGGCACGCAGATGCAAGCAGCAGTGACGGCGAATACCAGCGAAGTGATGATCACCGATTGAGAAGAGACAGACAGAGCTGGCAATGCACCAGAAAAAATGGAACGCCACGCACTGAATGAGACTTGATTATTCACAACCAGCGATCTGTAGATGGTTGCTAGAAGTGGGGACGCGACGATGACTACCGCTGTTGCGGTGATGAGCAGTGGAGTGATGCGGTGTCTTGGTTTTGTGCGGAGTGGCTGTGGAGCACTTATGTGAAGGGAAGTTGAATTTGGGTGAGAACTGCTTCGAGTGATGAAAAAGACCGCACCGATGATGACGGCTTGCAAAACGGCGAGTGCAGTAGCGGTTTCTGTATTACCTAGTCGCACTGCTTGCGTGAAGATTTCACTCTCTAATGTCCGTCGCGATACACCGCCGAGAATTGCGATTACTCCAAATGATGTGAAGCAATAAATGAATACAAGAGTGGCTGCACTGATGACTGCATCGGAGATCTGAGGCCATACAACTAACGCAAAAGTGCGTAATGGCCTTGCTCCAAGAGTGGCTGCACCATTTTCCAGTCGACGATTGACCAAGGACCATCGCGGGCCGACAATACGTAGAACAACAGACACGTTGAATACGACATGTGCCCAAAGAATCGGGATCACACCCCTCGAATCTGTGATTGCCAGAACACCGGCGGCAACAACAACAGCCGGTAAGACGAACGGGGCCGTGAGAATGCCGCGAGCGATGCGCGACCCACGGAATGTGAATCGCGAGAGTGCCCACGTGACTGGAAGTGC
>JBBANJ010000022.1:0-21094 GCA_040402055.1 Ilumatobacteraceae bacterium | reverse complement strand
ATTCGCAGGCGTAATGGTCTTGAACCCATTACGTATCTGCATCCGCTATTAGAAAATTCACTGGGTAAGACATTGGGTGTGCCGTTGTTTCAAGAACAACTGATGCAGATGGCAATTGATGTTGCTGGTTTTACGGCAAGTGAAGCTGATCAACTACGCCAAGCCATGGGTTCAAAAAGGTCACAGGCTCGTATGGAACGACTGAAGGTGCGGCTGTATCAGGGAATGGCGGAACGGGGTATTACGGATGCAGTCGCCGATGAGATCTTTGTGAAGATGGCGGCGTTTGCAAACTATGGCTTTCCCGAAAGCCACTCGGTGAGTTTTGCATATCTCGTGTATTCGTCGTCGTATATAAAACTGCATGAACCAGCTGTGTTCTGTGCGGCGTTATTGAATGCACAACCAATGGGGTTTTGGTCGCCACACACATTGGTGCGTGACGCGCGACGACATGGTGTTGTGGTGCGTACGCCGGATATCAACGCGTCTGGTCATGAAGCAACGCTTGAAGTGTGCAGTGATTCAGAAACTGGTTTGGCCGTACGACTGGGTATCGGTTCTGTGCGTGGCATTGGGTCTGAACTTGCCCGCGAGATCGCAGTACATCGGCCATACACATCAATTGAAGAACTTGTTACACGCGTACCTGCTTTGTCGCGCAAACAAGTAGAGGCTCTCGCTACGGCCGGAGCCTTCACCGACAGTTTTGGTGATGATCGCAGGCATGCATTGTGGGAAGCAGGTGCGCATGGCCATGGCGATGTTGCTCACTTGCAGGGAATCATGGGGTTGAATTCACGACCCACATTGCCTGGCATGGAGCCAGTGGAAGAAGCCATTGCAGATTTGTGGGCTACGGGTATTTCGCCTGATGGTCACCCCACTATTTTCCTTCGTGAACAACTTGCAGCAAAGGGAGTGGTTACTGCAGATGGGCTACCAGCTGTGCCTCACAAAGATCGAGTGTTAGTGGCGGGCATTGTCACGCATCGTCAACGCCCCATGAGCGCACGGGGTGCCACATTCATCAGTTTGGAAGATGAGACGGGTCTTATCAATGTGGTGTGTTCAAAAGGGTGTTGGGCGCGGTACCGAAATGTTGCACGTGATGCATCAGCGTTGTTGGTGCGAGGCAGGGTGGAATCTGCAACGGGTGTTATCAATATCGTGGCTGAACAGTTATTGCCGTTGTTTGCGCCGGCCACTATTCCCAGTCGCGATTTTCGTTAAGCGAACTATTCGTTTGGTGTTTCGCCAAGACCATCATTGAACATGCGGTATGTCTCATAGATGTCTTTGCACTTCTGACACATCGGCACTTGCTTCGGGTCACGAGACGGCACCCACACATGCCCACACAACGCTTCAATAGGTGTTCCGTTGATGCGCGCTTCAAGAACTTTTGCTGCCGCATTCTCGCCAGGCTCGGTCTTCACAATGTGAGCCACAATTGGCTCGCCAGTCTCAGGAACCATCTCTGTCTCTGGTCGCGACTCGACTGGGCGAGTTTTGAGTGGGGTTGCCATGTCCAACAGTCAATCAGGTGAACAGGGTGCCGTACACTCAACGCATGCCTTTGTATGAGTTTCGTTGCCGCACATGTGATTCCACATTCGATGAACGTCGCCCAATGGCAGAGGCCAATGCGCCTGCCACATGCCCGCAAGGCCATGACAACGCAGCGCGTATGTTGAGCGTGTTCGCCTCCGTTGGTGGCGGTTCAGCGCAGGCAATGCCAGCAGCACCATCTGGTGGTGGCTGTTGTGGCGGAGGCTGCTGCTCATAACGCATGGCCATCTTTGTAGATGAGAGCAGATGGTGGTTCAAGGATCATCAGTGGTGCCACATGGTGAGCAACCATTCGTTTGAAGAACTGCATCTATTCGCTGTCACGCTAGAAATTCCACCACGCGCATTTCATGGTGACCATTACGACTTGCCGATGCATATTCGTGCCATTGCAATTGACCTTGGTGCACAGGTGGTGACCAGTAGAGAACTAGTGACACATTTAGTGAGTTCGGGCTTACGAATGTCTGCTGCACAACGTCGCGCTTATAAAAATGCTGACGCAGTTGACCATGGGTCTGGCATGCCGGCAATGGATCTTGGGCAGTAAAGCCCACCACGGCCAATAATGACCCAATCGAGTAATTGGAGTCCGGCATTGTTGGTCACCATTGCGCAATGGTGAAGCATTTCGACATCACCACATTGAATGGGCGACGTAGTTCGTACCGACACGAGGACAATTGAGTGTGCATTCGGTATGCGCGAGCATTGACCAACGATGTTGTGAATGGTGCTTTCGTTGATGGGTTGCTCGCGAATAAGTCCGAGTCCACGTTGCTGCTGATCAGTGATGAGTGCATAGGTGTTGGCGCGCAGTGGGTGTTCTAGTGCCAAACAGGCGACACCGAGCGATTCGACAAGGGATGAGATGGAGTCAATAAATGGACGTGGAATGTCGACAAGTGATGCGTTGAGCATGGAGTCTCCCGTTGAGAGTTGGATCACGGGGGAATGTGATGCGCACGTTATGTGGCGGGTGTGTCGCTACAAGAAAACAGCGATGAAAAATACTGATGCCACCATGGCAGCGATGGGTGCAGCCCAAGCAATCCATGAAGCCGTACGGTTCCATCGAGGTTCGAGCATTGCGTACCCGACAGCGGCACCCATGAGTGCTCCACCAAGATGGCCACCAACTGAGATTCCGGGAATCGCAAATGTGATGAGCAGGTTCAACAAAAGGGTTGCTCCAATGCCTGTCTTCATCGGGTTAACGCCGCGCTGGTGCAAACCCACGGCAGCTGCAGCCATAAGTCCGAACACTGCACCTGACGCACCGCCAGTGAGAGCGTTGGGGCTGAGTGCAAGAGCACCAGCAGACCCACCGAGCATCGCTGCGAAATACAACAACGTAAATCGTCCACGACCAAGAGCTGGTTCAAGAAGTTGACCAAGTTGCCACAACAAGAACATGTTCATACCGACATGAAGTAATCCGTAGTGCAAGAAGCCTGAGGAAATCAGTCGGTACCACTCGCCATTGTCGATGAAGTATTGCGACAATGCCATATCCAATTCACGACCGTTGATTGCTCCACCATTTGTGAGAACTGTGGAGCCCATGGTGACCCAGAGAAACAGAAATGCGTTCACTGCAATAATGCCGCGCGTAACTAGCAGTGATTGTGCTGCGTTCCAGAAGCGAATGCGCTCGCGAGCGGCTGGGCGCGAACTCCTGATGCAGTCAACACAGTGCGAACCGACATCAACCTGTGTGAGGCATTGGTTGCATGCTGGGCGACCACAGCGTGTGCAGTGACGGCCTGTTGCCGTATCCGGGTGCTTAGTGCAGTATTCGAGAATCGGTGGGGGGAACGACATCAGCGAGGTGCAGCCTCCGCTGCCGCTCGGTTCGCGAGATACCAATCAACAGTTGCAGCGAGACCATCTCGGAAATTCATCGCAGCCTTCCATCCGAGCAACTGTTCAGCGCGCGAGGCATCGATGCGACGCCGTGGTTGGCCGTCAGGCTTCGTGGCATCCCACTGAAGGGTTCCGGTGTATCCAACAACTGAAGCAATAGTTTCCGCCGTTTCACGAATCGTGATTTCACTATCCGAGCCAAGGTTGATGGGCTCTGTTCCTTCGTGAGATTCTGCGGCGCGCACAATTGCTGCTGCTGCATCTTCGACAAACAGGTATTCGCGGCTAGCAGAACCGGTTCCCCATACATCGATGTGGTCCGCACCGGTTTCTTTCGCTTCGATGCATTTCTTGATGAGCGCTGGAATGACATGAGATACCGACTCATGAAATTTGTCGCCAGGACCATAGAGATTTGTAGGAATGAGGTACGCAAATTTCTGACCGTATTGAATTGCATTCACCTGTGCATGGATGAGATGAGCCTTCTTGGCGATTCCGTATGGCGCATTGGTCTCTTCTGGGTAACCGTCCCACAATGACTCTTCTTTAAATGGAACTGGAGTGAGTTTGGGGTATGAACAAACGGTGCCGAGCAAGACAGTTTTCTCTGTGCCAGCAGCTCTCGCAGCTTCGATGATGTGAGTTCCCATCATGAGGTTGTCGAGGTACAAGGGGGCTGGTGCAACTTGGTTGTAGCCGATGCCTCCAACGCGGGCAGCCAAATGAATGACATGAGTAGGTGAGTATGCGGCCAACATTGCATCTGCTGCACCAGTAATGGTCAAGTCATACTCGTCATGGGTGGGAGCTACGACCCGGGCGCCTAAATCAGCCAATCGGGCCACCACGACCCGTCCGAGAAAGCCATTGCCCCCCGTGACCAACACACTGCGATTCGACCAAAATTCCGACATGGATGCCATAGTACGACTGGAACGGTCACAATGGAGGGGTGCGCATCGCCTACACCTTCGAACAATGCTGGCGCCGAGTCCCAGGAGGGACCGGAATCGCGGCCGTAGAAGTGGCTCGCGAACTGGCACTGCGGTCAGACGTAGAGGTCATCGGGGTGGCTGGTCGGCACCGTCACCCGCCAACGGATGGGTTTGCTCCTCCGATTGCCGTGACTTCTCTTCCTATCGGTGGACCACTTTTATTTGAATCCTGGTTACGCCTCGGGTGGCCGAAAGTTGAGTCCGTGGTCGACAATGCAGACCTTGTGCATTCCACAACAATCATTCCTCCAGCAACGTCGTTGCCGTTGGTCGTAACTATTCATGATTTGGCATTTTTACGCCATCCTGATTTCTTCACTGCACGTGGCAACCGAGTGTTTCGTCGCAGTCTTGACATCATTCGGGACAAGGCAGCAATGGTGCTGTGTTCGTCTCAAGCAACACTTGATGATTGCCTAACATCGGGCATCGATGCAGATCGGTTGCGTCTTGTGCCTCTTGGTGTGACCTCTCAAACAATTACCGACGCAGATCGTGCACGAGTTCGAGCAACCTACGACTTGCCAGAACGTTTCGTTTTATTTGTCGGAACGCTCGAGCCACGAAAGAATCTCGCGCGTCTGATTGCAGCTCTTGATTCCATGAAGGGTGCTCCACCATTGGTTGTCGTTGGTATGGCCGGGTGGGGAGACCACACGCCATCAACCGCATACGACGTTCGGTTCACGGGGTTTGTGCCGGCACACAATTTGCCAGCCATATATGAGGCCTGCACGGTTTTTGCATTCCCATCAGTCTTGGAAGGGTATGGATTGCCGGTCATCGAAGCCATGGCTCACGGCTCAGCTGTCGTTACGTCTCGTGGAACATCCACCGAAGAAGTAGCAGGTGGGGCAGCAGTGCTTGTTGATCCGCTCAGTGTTGAATCAATTGCGGCTGGTTTGTCAGAGGCATTGATGAATGTTGATGAGCTTCGGATTGGTGGCATTGCACGTGCAGCTGAAGTGACATGGTCGGCTACAGCCGAAGCCACTATGAATGCTTATAGAGAAGTATTGGGTACTGCATCATGATTACTCGATATGCGGCTATGAATTTGCTGTGGTGTGTGCCGGGTGTTGGTGGTAGCGAGGAATACTTGTTGCGTCAACTTGACGGTCTTGCTTTAATCACACACAACTATCAGGTGGATGTCTTTGCGCCACGCGGATTTTGCGAACGACACCCACGAATAGCAGCGGCTTTTACTGTGTATGAGGCACCGAGTTCGTGCACACGTCGAGCAGAGCGTATTTTTCTAGAACACACATGGCTTGCATGGCGTACCCGGGAATATCAAGTTGTTCACCATGGTGGCGGTTCAATTCCTCGTTTTGGTAACAAGAACACACTGGTCACAATTCATGATGTGCAGTGGATTGATTACCCGCATTACGTAGCGCCAGTGAAATTGAAATATCTCAACAAGATGGTTCCATCGTCATTGCAACGTGCGGTTCGTATTGCCGTGCCATCACGTTTTGTGGCTGGCACATTGGTGCGGGCATTTGGCGTTGAGCCAAAGAAAATCAGTGTTGTGCGTCACGGTTTAGAAGCAGCTTTTGATGGTGAAACAACCAGTAGCGATGCTTTGCGTCGTCAGTTTGGTCTTGGTAGCGGGCCCGTTCTTGTGTATCCCGCTATCACTCACCCTCACAAAAATCATGCATTCTTGATGCAGTTGATGGCAAGTGGCGAAGGCCGTTGGGGAGACCCATCGCTACGTCTTGTTTGTATGGGTTCACAAGGTTCTGCGCATGCTGACGTATTGCAGTTGATTGACACTCTTGGTCTTGACAGTCGTGTGGTTATGTCTGGTCGAGTTTCAAATGCTGACCGCAACGGTTTATTGGCAATGGCAGAAGCAATGGTTTTCCCCAGTGAATACGAAGGTTTCGGCGCGCCGGTTATTGAAGCTATGCGTTGCGGTACCCCGGTGGTGTGTAGCGATAGGGGTAGCTTGCCAGAAGTGGTTGGGGATGCGGGGCTTGTGTGCCCACTAGAGAATGAAGCATGGGTGCGCGCATTGGAAGCAGTGAAGATGCGGCGCGAGGAACTTGTGGCTGCAGGCAAAGATCGTGCCAGGGCCTTTACGTCGGAGATATCTGCGACGGAATTAGTTGAACAATATGACCTAGTGCTTGCAGCAGCACGAGGTATTCGATGAGTCGTCCAATCATTGTTCTGTGTCCGCACTTTGCACCAGATACTGCGCCAACGGGCGATGTGATTACTCGCATTGTGCAAGAGTTCGTGGCTGAAGGTCAAAGAGTGCATGTGGTGACATCGTTGCCGTGGTACCGAACCCATTCCATTGAGACTGGTTGGACAGGCCGTTTGGTTCGACGTGAGAAAACTGCATGGGGCTCGATTATTCGTGTTCACCCATTTCCTGGGAAGAGCAAATCGAACTTGTTACGTCGGGCAATCGGATTCGGGGCGTTCAGCGCGATCGCTGGCGTATGCACGCTTTTTGCTGGGGGAGTTCATCGTCGGCCTGCTGCCGTGGTCTCTATGTCGCCACCGCTCACGCTTGGTTTAACTGGTTGGCTTGCAAGCAGAATTCGGCGTTGTCCGTCAATATTCAATATCCAGGATGTGTTTCCTGACGCAGCAATCGAAACCGGTGCAATTACTAACGCGCGCATCATTGCAGTATCTCGATGGCTAGAGAGAGTCAGTTATCACCGATCAGATGCTGTTGTTGTGTTGTCAGAAGATTTGCGCGCAAATGTGTTGGCAAAGATTTCGCCAAAGCATCAGCACAAGGTGCATGTGATTCCGAACTTTGTTGATAGCGATCGAATTACTCCACGTGACCGAATGACTTCCTATCGCGAAGAGTTACGAATCGGTTCAGGGCCCGTTGTTATGTACGCAGGCAATGTTGGGTATTCGCAATCTCTCACCATGATGTTGCATGCAGCACGTGAATTGCCTGAGGTGACGTTTGTAATCAACGGAGATGGTGCAGCCCGTGGAGAACTAGAACACGATGCGGCCGGGCTGCCCAACATTCGATTCTCTGGGTATCAACCCGCAGATCGGGTGGCAGAGGTTCTTGCAACCGCCGACATTCATGTTGTGCCGTTGCGGGCTGGGCTCGGTGCGGTCAGTGTTCCGTCAAAGACGTACAGCATCTTGGCGGCTGGTCGGCCTGTTGTTGCCGCCATCGACGCGGGCACTGAAGTGACGCGTATTTTGGCCGAGAGTGGCGCAGGTGTTTCGGTGGTGCCTGACGACCCAATTGCCTTCGCTGACGCACTTCGTGCGATGGTGAATTCGGGCTCAGCGGCAACTGAAGCAGGCGCTCGTGGCCGATTGTGGGTCGAATCTCACGTATCGCCAGCACGGGTTGCGCATTCTTACCTTGATGTAATCGCCTCACTGGGCGTTCAGCAGATAGCCTCAATCCTTCGTGGCTAGTGGTTCATCAGCAAAAAAGGTCGCCCGTCTCGCACAGAAGGGCAAAGGCAAGAAGGTGCGCTTTCAAGGCGGCACTCTTTTCCCGACCATCATGGCAGTCATTGTCATCGTCGGTACTGGCCTGATTTCTTATGCACGTCAGGCACCAGCTGCCAGTGACGTCGCGCCGACCACGTCTGATCGCTGGCACATTCCGTTTGGTATCTACCACTGTGATGCGTATCTTCCGAATCTTTCCATTGACATGCAAAAGTCAGATACGCCTGATCCGAATTTCCAGAAGTACGGAGTCTTCAGTCGCGAAGACGGTGTTATTCGTTGGTACCCACAAATCGCATCTGCAGGCAAGAAAGCCAAGTTGGGCTTGTATCTCGATACCTACGGCGTTGAAGTAACAACAAAAGGCATTACGTTTCCTGCAGCTCAGAACAAAGGCGTGTCATACGCGGTTGATAAAGACCAGTGTAAAGACAAGTCAGGCAAGTTAGTTGACGCGCAAGTGCAAGTCATTGCTTGGCCCAAGGCTGGCGAAGATGCCAACTCAAAGCGTTACATCACAGATTTTTCTAACGTCAGAATTTTGAATGATGAAATGGCAATCGCCGTTGCATACGTAGCTCCTGGTACACAAATTCCTTTGCCAGAGTCAGCTGCGAAGTTGTCAGACATCGTGGCATCTGAGTTTGGTGGAGGCACTACAACGACTGTCGCTGGCGCCACCACAACAACCTCTGGCGGCTGATGCACGCTGTTGTACTAGTCGGGGGTTTCGGAACTCGGCTGAGACCACTCACTCTCACTACGCCAAAACCGCTATTACCAATTGCCAATGTGCGCCAATTGGAACATCTCATTGCATCTCTCGGTGCAGCTGGTGTAACTGAAGTTGTCCTTGCAATCGGTTTTAAACCAGAGCCATTCTTCAAGGCGTTTCCTGATGGTGTGTGTGCAGGTATTGCACTGCACTATGCAGTAGAACCAGAACCTCTTGATACCGCAGGCGCTATTGCATTTGCAGCACGACACGCTGGAGTATCTGACACGTTCATTGTGATGAATGGCGACATCATGTGTGACGTTGATCTGGCGAAGCTGGTTGCATTCCATAAGAGCCAAGGCGCTGAAGGAACATTGCACCTCACACCAGTTGCTGACCCATCGCAATATGGGGTGGTCGAAACTGATGACAAGGGATGGGTGAAGCGCTTTGTTGAAAAACCTGCACCAGGTGAAACTTCAAGCAACATGGTGAATGCAGGCACATACGTATTGGAACCATCAGTGATTAGTCGCATTCCTGAGGGGCAACGTCTTTCAATTGAACGAGTCGTGTTTCCCGCAATGGTGGCAGACGGAACTCTTGCAGCAATGCCTACAGACGATTACTGGATCGATACTGGACTTCCCAGCACGTACTTACGCGCCAACCTCGACCTCATTGACGGAACTCGTCCGCGAATCTTGGCCTCAGTTGGTCCGCAAGCGCATGTGCATTCGTCAGCATCAATTACACATAGTGTCATTGGCGAAGCGGCCGTAGTGGAAGAAGGATGCGTCATCATTGATTCAGTTGTTCTCCCTGGTGCGCACATTGGTGCTCGAGTTCGTCTCGAGCGTTCACTCGTGATGGGCTCCATTGGCGCTGAAGCTTCACTGGTTGATTGCGTTGTTGGCGCTGATGCCCACGTAGCTCCGTTTTCTCAATTGGCCAATGCCAGAGTCCCTGATCCGGAAGCAGCAAAATAGTCATGGCGTCACGGACAATCATGGTGTGCGGTGGTGCTGGCTTTGTTGGTTCTCACCTCGTTGATCGCCTCATTGCAGAAGGTCACGAAGTTGAAGTTGTCGACAACTTGTCAAGTGGGTCGTTAACCAACTTGGCCGATGCGCGTAATGCAACAGGTCGATTCAAATTTCAGAATATTGGAATTGAATCGCGCGAGTTTTCTGAACTTGTGTCGCTACGTAGACCGCAAATCATCATCAACCTCGCTACATTCTCGCCAGTGCATGCTCATCTCAATGGCGCTTTGTCGAGTTTGCAATTGTCGGTTGCCATTCTTGAAGCTGCCCGCCTTGGTGGTGTTGAAAAAGTAATTACGGCATTGCCGAGCGGCTTGCTGTACGGCGAAGTTGCCGTGCGCGATTTACCAATCAAAGAGGGTCACATCAATGACCCTCGCACCAGTGAAGAAGTGTTAGCTCGCGCAGCAGCTGATATTCACTCTGTGTACCGCGAGCGCCATGGTGTTGAATTCACCGTTCTTGCTATGGGAAATGTGTATGGACCTCGCCAAAGAGCAGCCGATGGGGTTGTCGCTTCGTTTGTTGATGCGTTGGCAAATGGTCGCGCCCCCATTGTTCACGGCACGGGAAAGCAAACACGCGATTTCATTTACATCGATGACACTGTTGATGCAATTGCTCGCGCCACAGACAGGGCCGGTGGCTTGGTAGTGAACGTGGGAACAGGAATCGCAACATCTGTTTCAGAATTGTGGTCAGTGATGGCAGGCGCTGCTTCGCCAGTACCGCGCACAAGTGCTGCTCGTCCTAATGATTTGGCTCGTCTGTCGTTGTCGCCAGTACGTGCACGTATTCAGCTTGGGTGGTCGCCGTTTACGTCGTTGAAAGACGGTCTCGCAACGTTGCGTTAGCGAAAGAGGTCTTCGCTCGGAGGCCGAACAATTTCGTCCATCGAGGAATCACGAAACCATGAAGGGTCACCGCCGCGAATAACCGCTACGGGTACGCCGTTTGACTTGCCCATTACTAATTCGCCAGTGCTTGCTAATTCATCTGCAACACACACTTCTGTTACCTGCATCATTCTGCCAAGCGCATCTTCAGTGCCTCGTAGGTCAACTACAGCGGCAATACCAGCAACGCCAATAGCAACGTCGGTGAGTCCCTTGCGCCACGGGCGACCAAAAGTGTCACTCACGATGACGCCGACATTGACGCCAAGTTTCGTTCGCACAATGTCTCTGATGCGCCGCGCTGAGCGATCGCTGTCAAGTGGAAGAAGGGCTGCGTAACCGCGTTCGACGTTTGACAAGTCAATACCGCTGTTTGCACACACGAAACCATGTTTGGTTTCTGTGATGATTAGGTCTCCGCGCCTGCGAACAATACGAGCTGCTTCTTGTTCCACAAGAACTTTGTGTGAGAGCGGATCATCAGCGTCGATGGGCACAAGGCGCCCTTCTGCCTTTGAGACAATCTTTTGCGTCACAATTAGTACGTCGTTGTCGCGCAATGGACCATTCGGTTCTGCCGAGCAGGCCTCAACTATGACGTCGCCTAGTTGTTGACCAGGAACTATTTCACCAATTCCTTCAACGCTCCATGCCATGAGTCGTGCCATTAGTGGTCTCCTTTATTCGAAGGTGCATCAATTGCAATGCGGGCGAGCGATGCTGCAACACCAGGTTTCGACATGATGGTGTCAGTTGTGATGCAGCGCATTCCTTCATGTTCAACTGCAGACGCAAGGTGTTCGTCTTGTGAATCGATGATGAGAGTTCCGCAAATAGGTGCATAGATGCGAGCAACGCCAACCACGGTTGGTTCGTGGCCGAGTTCCACCAGCATGCGGTCTGCAGGGCCCTTAAGCGCTGCGCCTGCCACGATGGGCGAAATTGCAACAACGCTGTCGCGACGAGCAGTTAGGGCAGTGTCGACGCCAGCCAATGCTCGTACAGGAGCAATTGAAACGATTGGATTCGATGGTGCAATCACGATTGTGTCTGCATCTGTGAGAAGTGAGTGGTCAATAAATGATGCAGATTCCGCGCCAACAAATTCAACGCGAGTTACCGGCACATTGTGTTGTAGGCGTACGAAATATTCTTGGAAGGGAACTGGGCCATCTGCAAGATGAACAATTGTCCGGACTGGGTCATTTGACATTGGCACCACGGTGACACTTAGGCCGAATGCAGTGCGAAGTTCTGCGGTGATTTGTTGAAGTGTTGCGCCCTCGCGAACACGAGCGGTGCGGTAAAAGTGCGTTGCGAGATCTGTATCTCCCAGATTGAACCAACGAGGGGCGGCGCTAGACCCGGTAGGACGAACCGATTCAAAACGCTCGAGGGCTTCCATTGCCCGCCATGTTTCATTGTGAAGGCCCCAACCGCGACCCTGATCAATAGACCCAGACAAGGTGTAGATGACGGTGTCAATGTCGGGAGAGATAGACAAGCCGTGAAGTTCGGTGTCGTCGCCGGTGTTCACCACGGCCACAACATCTGCTGGGTCGACTACCTGAATGAGTCCTGAGAGAAAACGGGCAGCACCAACGCCCCCAGCCAGCACCATAATCATGAGACAAGCGTAGGGGTTAGTTTCGCGGGAGGGTTCAACTGAACAAAAGGGCTGCGGTGGTACCGTTGTCAAGTCCGATTATCAATCAACGAGGTCCAGTTATGCCCCGCGCATTTATCACCGGTATCACCGGCCAAGACGGCCAGCACCTAGCTGAGTTTCTCCATTCAAAGGGATATCAAGTCTTTGGCATGATCAAGGGCCAGAATAACCCCCGTGCCCTACAGATCCGCGATGAGTTTCCGTATGTCGAACTGGTCCCAGGCGACCTAGCTGACCTCACCAGCCTTGTGAACGCCCTTGAATACGTACAACCAGACGAGGTGTACAACCTCGGCGCCATCTCGTTCGTTGCCATCTCATTTGGGCAGGCGGAACACACATCGAATATCACAGGTCTTGGCGTATTGCGCATGCTGGAAGCAATTCGCATGGTGGGCGGCACGCAGAACAACAAGATTCGCTTTTATCAAGCATCGTCTTCAGAGATGTTCGGCCAGGTACGTGAAGTACCACAAACGGAACTCACACCATTCCACCCACGTTCGCCATATGGCTGCGCGAAGGTGTTTGGACATGACATCACCATCAACTATCGCGAGAGCTACGGCATCTACGCCTGCTCAGGAATTCTGTTTAACCACGAAGGTCCTCGTCGTGGACTTGAGTTCGTAACGCGCAAGATTTCAAACACTGCAGCTCGTATCAAGCTAGGTGTCGAAAAAGAATTGGTCATGGGAAACCTTGATGCAAAGCGTGACTGGGGTTACGCAGGTGACTACGTGCGCGCCATGTGGATGATGTTGCAACAACCAGAACCAGATGATTATGTGGTTGCTACCGGCGAGACCCACTCCATTGAAGAATTCCTTACATTGGCGTTTGAAGAAGTAGGTCTTGATGACTGGCACAATTACGTGCGCCAGGACCCACGTTTCTTCCGTCCGGCAGAAGTTGATTTGCTCATTGGTGATCCAACCAAGACTCGTGACAAGTTGGGTTGGGTTCCAGAAGTTGATTTCCCAACACTCGTCAAGATGATGGTGAAGAACGATATGGAAATCGAAACCGCTCGCCTTCGTAAGTAAAGCGTTATCCCTCAAGAGGGAGATCAGGCACGCCGTCAATCATCGATTCGGCATCAGGAATAGCACCGGCGTTCATGCGTGCCTGAAACGCATATGAGAACACCGCAAGTGCAACCGTTGAGCCGGCAACAAGCCCTAACTCAACGCGCAAGAACAAGTCATCAGACGCGAATGCTGTGACGACTAGAAAGCCGACCATTGCTGATAACCAGCCAGCTGCAACGAATTTATGGCCCTGTAATGCAATGACTCCCTGTGACACAGCAAGAGCAAGCATGTACATACCACTCGCAAGTGCAAGCAATGTCAGTGTGCGACGATCAAGGCCACCGTCGTAGACCATCTTGAGAATTGGTGGTCCGAGTACAAATGAACCCACTGTGCCAAGTATGGCAACGGCAGTAACGATCTTCAGCAGTAACGAAAATCCGTGGCGAAATTCCGCAAGGTCACCTTTGGCAGCAAGACGCGCAAGACGTGGCAGAAGTGCAGCTTGTACTGCCTGAAACAAGAACAATGGAACTCGTGACAACAACACTCCGTTACCAAACGCAGTGACTTTTTCGGCATCACTCGCGTTAGCTAAGAAGTCAACCCCAAGTGGACCAGCATTTACCAATGCCGCAGCCATGATGGTGCCGAGTAATAACCAACCAAGATTCGGTGTGATTTCTGCAAATTTTGCTGGCGGTCCATCATCAGTTTTCGTTTCTCCGCGCACGAACACGACACCTGCAGCAACAAGGGGAGACACCGCAACTGCAAGCGCATACGCACCAACGTTTGTTACTCCGAATTGCCACAGCAATACACATGCCGTGATGCGTACAAGACCATCAACGGCCATCACCGTGCCGTACGCCGCGAACCGACCAGAACCTGATGCAATGCCTCGAGCCAAGTGCATTGGCGCATAGAAACTGATGCTCAATACGAGAGCCAGTGTGACAACCCAATGTCCATCGAACATGTCTGACGTGAGCCACGAAGATGATGCAGCGACTCCGATAATGAGAATTGTTGCGAGCCCCAATGTCAAGGGAAGCATTCGGCGCACAACAGGGCGACCGCCTTGACCTAATGCGCGACGGTGTGCAAGTGCGCGACCAAGTTCTTGCTCCACTGGCATAAAGAAGCCAGGGACAAGAGCAAATGTGGTGAACCATAATGCGACGATTGGTTTGAAGTCTTCTTTACCGAGCGCTAGCTGACCGACTTTGAAGAATGCATATGACGTGAAGCCAGAAACAAACAGACCGATTCCAACTGGGATGGTGCCTTCAGGAAGAGGAACGCGCGAGGTATTCTCTGTTGTTTCACCATCTGACACGAGATGAAGGTTAGTTGCAGTACCCGTAGTATGCCCTATGGCGCTATGAGGCTCTATTGAGCAGTGTTGTTGCGAGCCTTGATGGCGTCGAACAACTCAACGCGGCGCACTTGCAGTTTTTGGAATCCGAGAACTGCGAATCCGACAGCGGTATAGCCAATCTCAGTTGCTTGCTTCACCACAGGGTTCTGAAGAACCGCTGATGGGTTCAGGCGAGAGAGGTCGATTGAAGTGAGGTCAATTGAGTGCAACGAAGGAAGAGGGATCTTTGACAAGTCGACTTTTGGAAGTTGGTCGATTCCGGGAATGGTGATGTTTGGAAGAGTGATGTGGGGGAACGAAATTTTGTTCATCCTTCAATAGTACCCACAAGTGCTTACTTTTGCAAGCATTGAGCAAACACTGCCGGCACAGGGAAATCGGGGGAGCCAGCCCTTGCTGCCCATGGGGTTCGCACCAGTGCCACTAACCTCGCTACGGCGTGACAGAGCCTCAGGTTGTTTCTTCCTTACCCCCCGTGGTGGCCGTCATGGTCGTACACGAGAAGGGCGAATGGCTAGCAGAGTCCCTTCAGGGCCTTGCTGGCCAGAATTACAACGCCCTACAGAGCCTTGTCTTAGTCACAGGGGCTGAAGACGACCCAATCTCGCGTGAGATTCTCGACGTCGTATCCACCAATTTGCCTGTTGCAGTTGTGCGTTTCCTCGGTGGAAACCCGGGGTTCGGCGCGGCGTGCAACTCGGTTCTCAATCTGGTTGATGGCAACAGCGGTTTGTTTTGTTTTCTCCACGACGACGTAGCGCTTGCGCCTGACGCAATCAGTCGTCTTGTAGAAGAGCTGTACAGATCAAATGCCGGCGCGGTTGGCCCGAAGCTTGTGTATTGGGACGATCCACGCATGATTCAGAGTGTCGGCATAGCAGTTGACCGATTCGGAAATAGTTTGCCGATTGCTGACGATGGCGAATTAGATCAAGAGCAGCACGACGCAGTGCAAGATGTATTCATTGTTTCGTCCGCGTGCATCATGGTGCGTGCGGATCTCTTTGCCACGATAAACGGATTCAATCCTGACCTTCCAGTCGCCGGCGTAGATCTAGATTTCTGCTGGCGGATTCATTCAACTGCTGCTCGTGTGATGGTGGTACCTAGCGCTGTCGGACGCCACCGTGAGAACTCATCCCAATCTGTCAACAATCCGGATGAAGCTGATCATTTCCTAGAAAATGAGACAGTTCGAGTCAGAACGGTTGCTTCTCTCACGTCTGCTCAACAATTACTGACCACTGTCGTACAAATGGGAATTTTGACTACTGCACGTTTCATTTTATTAATGGCAACGGGTCGTGTGCGTCGAGCGATTGATGAGATTCGAGCATTGTTGCTTTTGCCATTCGGAGTTGTCGGAATACGCGAGCGTCGTGAAGCAATTTCGGAACATCGTGAAGTGTCAGGCGATGAGGTGCGTGCGCTACAGCTAACTGGGAATGCGTACGTTGCAAATTTCCTGCGTCGTCGCGCAGCAGTAGCAGGGCAAGCTCAGGCGCGTTCAGCTGATCAGATTCCTGAAGCAACTGCCCGCAGTGCGTATTGGTTGTGGGGCATTCTGGTCACCATTTTTGTGGTTGGTTCTCGAGCCTTATTTATGAATGGTGTTGTCGCTGTTGGTCAGATGTCGCCGATCACCGCATCTGCCAGTGAATTAGTACGTTCCTACACGTCTGGTTGGTGGGGCGCTGGGTTTGGTCAGGTTTCTGCATTGCCAACTGGCATTGCGATTCTCGCTACCAGTGCATTGATCACATTTGGCAACATGGGACTTTTGCACACGCTTCTTGTCGCACTCATGCCAGTCGTTGGATGGCTTGGCGTATGGCGCTTTGCATCGGTCTTGGGTACCCGCGCAGCACGTATCGCAGCAACGGCCGCTTACGCTGCGGTGCCGTTGCCATATGCAGCAATATCGTCAGGGCGATGGGGGGCGTTGTTGTTGTATGCAACCCTGCCGTGGATGGTGCATTTGTCTCGCATGTTGGTGGGACACGCAGACATTGATGAGGATTTATCAGAGGAATTAATGGCGGTTGCGCCGACCGCACTGTGGCGTAAATGGTTTGCAAGTCTGGTCTTATTAATGGCGACAGTCATTGCATTTGAACCATCAGTAGTTCTTGTTGTCCCACTGGTTGCACTCATTTTTACTGTGGTCAGTGTTGTGCACGGCACACAAATTAGGTGGGCGATGCGCTGGGTTGTCGTTACCGCTGCAGTCGTCATGTCTGGTGTGATTCTCAATCTTCCGTGGGCGGGTACATACATTCGTTCCGGATGGTGGGAAGCGATTACTGGCGCCCCAGTTGAATCTGGCCGCAACATTGGTCTTATCGGATTAGCAACATTCAATGTCGGCGGATTTGTATTGTCGTCGGTCACTTTCACGTTGTATGCAGTTGTTATTGGGGCAGTGTTGCTAGTGCACGGCGTTCGTTCTGGTTGGGTGTTACGTGGGGCAAGCCTCGTTGCATTCGGTCTTGCGGTGGCGATGCTTGATGACTCGGCATTGCTGCCAGTGCATCTTCCCGAACCAGCAATCTTGCTTGTACCCGTCGCTTTTGGTATCGCAATTTGTGCCGGCGCAATGGGCGCTGCCCTAGTTGTTGATTTACGTCGCGCGCGGTTCGGTTGGAGGCAACCAATCAGTGCAGTTGTTGCACTTGCTTTTGCCGTTGGCCTTGTCCCTGTGTCGGTTAATGCGTTGAACGGCAATTGGAGTCAACCATCACTTGCTCTGCCACAACTCTTGGCACAACTGCCTGATGCCCAAACATCTGGTGAATACCGCACCATGTTTATCGGAGACACTCGCGTTTTGCCGGGAGCCCCATTGAATTTTGGGTGGGGTATTTCATATTCGGTGGTCAATAGCGGAGCGCCTTCGTTGGAACAAATGTGGGAAACGCCACCAACACGTGCGCGCGATAACGCTGTTGCAGCCTTGTACGGAATTGTTCGTGGACAAACAGCGCGCGCAGGACGATTGCTTGCACCGTTATCTGTCCGATTCATTGTCGTTCCCATCATTGACGGAGGACAATCCACACGTAGTGATCCAATTGCTGCGCCACGGGGGCTAGTCGATTCACTATCTCGACAACTCGACTTACGTCGTCTGTATGCATCGCCGGATCTTGTGATCTTCGAAAATGCATCGTGGGTGCCCGTGCGGTCCATGTTGACCGCAGCGGGTGCTGCCAGCAGTCAACTTGCAGGCGCGACATCAATGATTGCCACGGATATCTCAGGTGCCACACCATTGCCGACGCAGATGCGCCCAGAAGGTGCAATCGAGGCTGATGTGAAGCCCGGAACGGTTCATCTTGCGGTTCCTTTCAGCACTCACTGGAAGCTCACTTTGGACGGAACCAAAATCGAGGCACGCCCAGCTTTTGGTCTTACCAATGCTTATGACGTTGCCAGCGCAGGGCATGTTCGTCTGGAATTTGAGTCGAGCTTTGTTCATTCACTTGCAGTACTTCTGCAGTTTGCTGCATGGTGCGTTGTTGCTTTTTTTGCTCTCGTACGTCCGCGCCGTCGTTCTCGCAAGAATTCCTCGGTGTCGGTGGCAGCTGATGCTCCGGTTATGAGATTCGTCAGCGAGGAATCGTTGTGAAGTTGTTACGCCGAGTAGCTGCTTTTGTACTTCTCTGTGCAGTCAGTGCAGTCGTTGTCATTGTGGATCGTCATTCTGGAGAACAATCGTTGGGCGCGTCGTCAGCGATCGTTGACTTTGCTGGTTTCCCACAAGCATCAGACGGAACTCGTATCAGTACATCCTGGTTCTGTCCTGGGGCAGCTGCGGGTGATGGAATCAGCAGCGCTTCAGTGGTGATAGTCAACCCAAGTGACGCCGACATCACCGCTGCAGTGAATTTCCTGAGTGATGCACCTGCCGATGTAGAGACAATAACTGTGGCTGCGCGATCTCGAAAAGAAGTTGATGTCCTTCGCGGCCGAACTGTAGGAGTTGTTGTGCCTGTCGTTGAAATAATTGGGTCCTTTGGTTCAGTAGAACAAGAACTCATTTATGCCGCAGGTGATGTGACGTCACAGTGTGTCTCACAAACTTCGAGCACCTGGTATTTCGCTGACGGATTTACTGCAGAAGGATCGACGCAACGGTTGGTGCTAACAAATCCATTTCCTGAAAGCGCTGTGGTGAATGTGTCGTATACGACAACAAATGGTCGCAGAACCCCTGCATCGCTGCAAGGAATTATCTTGGATGCGCGCTCGTCTCGCAGTATCTCTCTGGCTGATGCTGGGGCACAGAACGAAGCACGAATAGCGGTTGAGGTGGTTGCATCGACAGGTCAAATAATTGCATCCCGTATTCAGCATTATTTGGGCGCAGGAAGACTCGGTTACTCCACGACTGTGGGCACTCCTATGGCGTTACGCGATTGGTGGTTTACGTCTGGTCGTACAGGCGCAATGGTGTCTGAGTTGTTAATGGTGTTTAACCCGTCAGATTCTCCTGCGCAGGTCAATGTTTCTTTCTTCGGGCCAGGGATCACCAACGGGTTAGGGATTGACGAAACCTCTAAAGCTGCAGCGCCATCGACTGCGATTGATATTCCGGCTGGTGGAGTAGTTGCAATCAACACAGATGCAATTGCTGATTTGCCTAAGGGTGACCATGCGATGGTGGTGTCGGTTGTGAACGATGTTCCGGTAGTTGTGGAACATGTGCTGAGTCAAAGTGTCGGCGGAAGTTCTTTTACGGCCATCACAAATGGAATTCCTGGCGGTCTGGTGTCTCAGAAATGGCGCATTCCGAGTGGACTGTTGAATGGTGCACGAAACGCACTGTCAGTTGTGAACACAACTGGAATTGACGGAAGTTTTACGGTGTCAGCAAGTGGTCCTGGAGGCGAGGTTGAGTTGCCTCTGCTAGTTGATGTCGCACTTGGTGCAGCATCGGTGATCAGTATTGACGTGCCTGCAGATGTAAAAGATGGTGAAGTAACTATTACTGCAACAGTCCCTGTGGTTGTACAACGACGCACTACTCGAGGTCATGGACTTGTTGGTTTCGGAATAGTGGGAGCACTTCCCATAAGGTCTCGGTAATGGTTCGGGTGCTCACGGTCGCAGGCGCAATGGTTGTTGCTCTTGTGGTGTCATGGTTTCTACGCCGTCGTCAGAACGATGCACCAACGCAGGGCGGTTTTGAATTACCAGTACAGCTTGATCGCAATGATTTTGCATCACCAGAAGCGCCATGGTTAGTTGTTGTGTTTACATCAGCAACATGCAGTGCCTGTAACGATGTCGCTACAAAGGCAGACGTCTTATCGTCACATGATGTCGTAGTGGTACGAGTGGATTACACCACCAACCCACAGATGCATGCTCGGTACAAGATCGAAGCTGTTCCCACATTGGTGGTTGCCGATGCATCGGGAGTAGTGAAAGCCGGATTCTTGGGGCCAGTTAAGGCACAAGATTTATGGGCAGCAGTAGCTGAATGTCGTGAACCAGGCAGTTCGCCCGGCTCATGCCAGAATCACGGCAATTAAGCCTGTACGTCGCTTGGTGCAGGTGCATCGAGACCTTGTTGCACCAGACGACCAACGGTTGGTCCGTCAATAGTCTCTTCTACAAGAAGGGCCTCGGCGACGAGTTCAAGTCCACGGCGATGACGCATCAACACTTCGTGCGCACGCGTTTCTTGTTCGAGCAAGATGCGTGCAATTTCATCGTCGACAAGTTGAGCTGTTGAGTCGCTGTATTCGCGGCCACTAGTCATGAGGTCTTCACCCAAGAAGACTTGTTGATTTCCAGTCCATGCCATCGGGCCGATCTTGTCTGACATGCCCCATTCGCGCACCATACGGCGCGCAATTCCGGTTGCTTGTTCAAGGTCGTTCGCTGCACCGCTGTTGAGATGACCAAAAATGATCTTCTCGGCAACACGTCCACCCATTGCTTTGCAGATCAGGTCTTCAAAGAACTCACGAGAGTAGGTATGACGTTCTTCTGGCAATGTCCATGTGACACCGAGTGCCATTCCGCGAGGAAGGATGGTGACTTTATGCAATGGATCAGAGTGTGGAAGCACTACTGCCAATACTGCGTGGCCGCCTTCGTGGTACGCAGTGGCGCGCTTTTCTTCAGGGTTTAATACCAAAGATTCGCGACGAGCACCCATAACAACGCGGTCGCGTGCATTTTCAAAGTCAATGCGTTCAATAGCAAGTGACTCGCGACGAACAGCAAAGAGAGCTGCTTCGTTCACAAGGTTTGCAAGATCAGCGCCGCTCATTCCGGGAGTAGCACGGGCCATTGTCTCGAGATCGACGTCTGTGCCCATGCGCTTGTCACGTGAGTGCACTTTCAAGATTGCAAGACGCTCTTCAAATTCTGGAAGGGGGACAATGATCTGTCGATCGAAGCGTCCCGGACGAAGAAGTGAGGTGGCAAGAACA
>JBBANJ010000021.1:0-21709 GCA_040402055.1 Ilumatobacteraceae bacterium | reverse complement strand
CTGACATGTTGGTGCACGTTGTTGATGCAAGTGCAGTTCACCCTGAGCAGCAAATCACAGCCGTTCGAGAAGTTCTGGCTGAAATTGGTGCAGACCAAGTTCCTGAATTCATTGTCTTCAATAAGGTCGACTTGGTGGACGATTGGGGAGCCTCGTTGGTCGAAGACCATCAGGGCGCAGTTGCGGTGTCTGCATTGCGCAACGAGGGCTTAGAAGTCATGATGCGACGCTTGGCCGACCGCATGCGGGCAATTACTCAAGTCACCGAGTTGATGGTGCCGTATGACCGAGGTGACATCCTTGCGTCGATTCATCGTGAAGGTGAAGTTGTGATGTCGGAACTCGAAGACGAGGGAATGCGTATTCGTGCCCGTTTGTCGAGTGCTTCAGAGGGTCGATTACGCGAGTTCGTTGTTCCCCTCACAAATCAGCGAAACTAGGAATCCATGACTGATCGCGACACTGTTGGCTTCGTGCCACCCCCATATCCGTATGACCGCCTGGATGCGTATCAGAAGCTTGCTGCAGCACATGACGGTGGAATAGTTGACTTGTCTATTGGTACGCCGTGTGATCCGCCACCACCAGCAGTGATTGAAGCCTTGTCGCAATCAAATTCCGAACGTGGTTACCCAGCGTCTATTGGTTCTGAAGCGCTTCGTCGTTCCATTGCTCGATGGATGGGCCGCAGATTTGAAATTGATGTTCCTATCTCTCGTATCAGCGCCTGTATTGGCACAAAAGAGTTTGTGGCCACAACGCCTCAGTACATGAAGTTGCGTCGCCCAGGGCGCGACACAGTGCTGTATCCGGCTGTTGCGTACCCCACGTATGAAATGGGCGCGATACTTGCTGGGCTTCGCGCAGTTCCCGTCGGAATCGATGCTGCTGGCCATATGGATCTCGGGTCAGTATCTGCTGACGATAGGCAACGGGCACTGATGTTGTGGATCAATAGCCCGAGCAACCCCACCGGTGCACTAGATGATTTGAAGGCTGCAGCCACATGGGGCCGTACGCACAACATTCCCGTGTTTTCTGATGAGTGTTACACCGAATTCATTTGGGCAACACCTGCGCAATCAATTTTGCAACACGGACTTGAAGGCGTCATTGCAGTGCACTCGCTTTCAAAGCGATCAAACCTTGCGGGACTGCGAGTTGGTTTCTACGCAGGTGATGCTGAGATTGTTGAGTATTTGCAAGAGGTGCGTAAGCACGCAGGGTTTATGTTGCCCGGCCCAGCACAGGCTGCTGGCGTTGCAGCGTTAGATGACGATGAACATGTTCGTGTGCAGCGTGATCGCTATCGCACGCGACTTGAATTCATGGCATCAACTTTGTCGAAGTGGTCAGGAATCGATATTGCAATGCCTGATGGTGGTTTTTACCTCTGGTTCAACGCTGGTGATGCGTGGAGCTTTACAGAGAAACTGGCCCGCGAAGGCGGAGCCATAGTGAGTCCTGGTGACTTTTATGGCGCAGGCGGATCACACAATGTGCGCGTTGCGGTAGTGCAGCCAGATACCAAATTGCATCTTGTTGCTAAACGTTTAGGAATGTAATAAACGAGGTGAAGTTACAACCGTCGCATGACGGTGACAACTTTACCGAACACGCTGACTTCATCTGACGTAAACACCATTGGATTCATTGTTGGGTTAGCAGGAACAAGAGTAATTTTGTTGCCAGACTTCTTGAACGTTTTCACGGTTGCTTCATCACCCGGAATACCAGCAACAACAATGTCGCCGTTGTCTGCTGTTTGCTGTTGACGAGCAACAACAAAGTCACCATCAAGAATTCCGGCGTCGATCATTGAGTCACCGCGAACGCGCAACATAAAGAGTTCGCCCTCGCCAGTGAAGTCTGTAGGAAGTGGAATGAGGTCTTCAACGTTTTGTTGTGCCAACAGACCAGTACCAGCTGCAACTTCACCGATAAGAGGAACGTGACGCGACGGGCGGCGTTCCATGGCAACTTCAGAGTTGGTGTCGAAGCGAACTTCGAGAGCACGAGGCTTAGTTGGGTCGCGGCGTAGGAAGCCCATCTTCTGCAACGTGTTGAGGTGGTTGTGGACGGTGGAGGGGGAGTTCAGGCCGACGGCCTCGCCAATTTCACGCACGGACGGCGGATAGCCCCGTTCTTGCATGCTGGTGGAAATGACGTTGAGGATTTCGCGTTGGCGGGGTGTGAGTGCTTCGGACATGGGAAGAGCGTACAGGTGTTCGCCCTCAAGGTCAAACACCTGTTCGTAGAACAAATGTTCTGGAAGATACTTGACTACGAACACTTGTTCGGGCAAACTATCGAACACCCGTTCGCTACGGTTCTCAATACATAGACCTCCCGGTCCTTAACCCCTTACCCCGAAAGGAAATCCCATGGCAACCACCATCGATCCACTCTTGTTCTCAGGTTCATACCGCTCAGAAGCAGCTCCTCGCCGCCAGACCAGTGTCCGCACCTTCCAACGCCGCCGCCGCACCCTCGGCGCCGTCATCATCTTCGGATTGGCCTCTGGTCTGGTCTCAACCGGGGCATTTGCTTCCGACCCAGCTCCCGCCGATCAGATCATCCCTCGTTCAGTCGTTGCCCAGTCAGGCGACACATTGTGGGACATCGCTCGCACCATCGCCCCAACCGGCGACATATCTGAACTAGTTCGTGAATTGGTTCGCGCCAATGGTGCTCGTATCGAAGCTGGCCAGGTCGTCCGCATTCCATAAATGCTTTATTCCTTGCTAAAAATGGCCAAAATCCACACATAGGCAAGTTGTTGTCATTTAGAGTTAGCGGTGTGCATTGCCCCGTATGCCCACATGACGACACCAAGGTGATCGACTCCCGCCCCGCCGATGATGGCGCGGCCATTCGTCGTCGTCGCGCATGTCCTGAGTGTGCCTACAGATTTACAACGTATGAACGTTTGGAAGAGGCGCCATTACTGGTGATGAAACGTTCAGGTTCTCCAGAGCCATTCGACCGAGCAAAAGTGACATTTGGCGTGCGTTCGGCATGCAAGGGTCGTCCAGTCGATGAGGCATCGATTGAGGCATTGGCTGAGGCAGTTGAAGACGACATGCGGCTTGCACTGACTTCCGGCTCTGAGATCACATCCTCAACTGTTGGTCACGCAGTTCTTGAACGTCTGAAAGCTCTTGACGAAGTTGCCTATATGCGATTCGCAAGTGTGTACAAAAACTTTGATGATGCCGCTGCATTTCGCCGCGAACTTGCACTGCTTAAGCAGTCGTAACTTTTTCGTATCGCGCGAATACAAAATCGCTGTCAGTTGTTAGAGAAACGCACGTGAAGTGTCGTAACGCATGTGGTGCCTGACTGATTGATTGCCCGCGAAAACCGCCGATGCGTGGTGACATCGTTAGATTGATTGCATCAACACAATCAGCATCAAACAATGCACCGTTCAACATTGGTCCACCTTCGACGTGAACAACACCGTGAGGCAACTGAGCAATGATTCCCGCCATGTCGACGTCAGTTTCGCCGGCGCGCACAGTGTCGACGTTCAGAGTTGGGGCAGACACGGTTGTCGCGACTAATCCAGCCCCCGAGGAAAACAGGGGAGAAGCGAAATCGAGCGCGCATGTCTTTGTGACAACGGCAATGCGCAGGCCGGGTTTGCTTGGAGGTCCGTAGTTCTCGGTTCGGGCCGTGCCGGCGCCCACGAGAACGACTGCAGCGGCTCCACGCAACGCAATCAGGCGTGCCTGGTCTGCTGGTCCACCAAGTGGTCGTGAACGCCCGTTGACGTCAATGACGCCGTCTGGGGTGGAGATCATGCAGATCTCGACACTGTGCAACGGGCTCGTCATGCCCACAGTGTACGAACACTGCGAGTTGGCCGTTGCTCGCGTGGCAATCTATGGAATGACCGATACCGCTAATCGCACCGTATTTCGCACCTGTCCACTTTGTGAGGCCACATGCGGCCTTGAGATTTCAGTGAACCCTCAAGAACAAATCGTGCGAATTCGTGGCGATCAGAAAGATGTGTTCAGTCATGGCTTCATTTGCCCGAAGGGCAGCACTCTGAAGCAGTTGCACGAAGATCCAGACCGCTTGCGGATGCCGATGGTGAAACGCGATGGGAAACATGTCGAAGTGTCGTGGGATGAAGCATGGAAAGTCGTGGCTGCTGGTTTTGCTGGTGTCATCGAACGACACGGACGTGGAGCACTTGCTGCGTATCTTGGAAATCCGAACGCACACAACTTGGGGCCGCAATTGTTTAGTGCAACCATGCTTCGATCAATGGGTACGCGCAATGTGTTTAGTGCTTCCACTGTCGACCAAGTGCCGAAGCATGTGACTGGCGGGTACATGTTTGGTACCGCACAGAGCATCTCGGTGCCAGACCTCGATCACACTGATTATCTAATGATGCTTGGCGCAAACCCACACGCTTCAAATGGCAGTTTGTGCACAGCGCCGGATTTCCCCGGCCGGATGGAACGCATTCGTGAACGCGGCGGAAAAATTGTTGTGGTCGACCCACGCCGTACTCGCACGGTTGAAGCATCCGATGAATGGGTCTCGATTCGTCCGGGTACTGACGGTTTGTTCCTAGCCGCAATGGCCAACGTGATGTTCAAAGCGAACCTGGTGAAAATCGAACCGCGCATCATGTCGATTCTGAATGGGCTTGAAGAGTTTGCTGCAGCGATCACACCGTTTACTCCTGAGTCGGTTGCAGTTGCAACGGGCGTTCCTGCAGAGACCACAGTGAGACTCGCAAGAGAACTTGCAGGCGCAAAGACCGCTGCTGTGTACGGACGCATTGGCGTGAACACAGTGGAATTCGGCACCACATGTGCATGGCTAATTGAAGCCATCAATGTGATTACAGGCAATATCGACAAGCGCGGTGGCTCAATGTTCACTATGCCCGCAACTGGCGGTGCAACAACGCGTGGACAAGGCGGCAAGGGCAAAGGTTTTGCGATGGGTCGCGGTCATAGTCGCGTCAGCAACCGTGCTGAAGTGTTGGGTGAGTATCCCGTTGCCGCAATGGCAGAGGAAATAATCACTCCCGGTGAAAATCAGATTCGTGGAATGGTCACAGTGGCAGGCAACCCTGTGCTGTCGACACCACATTCAAAGCAACTGGATACAGCGTTAGCGGAACTTGAATTCATGGTGTCGATTGACATTTATGTGAATGAAACAACGCGTCATGCTGATGTGATACTTCCTGCACCGTCATCGTTAGAAAAAGACCACTACGACGTGGGCTTGTATTTGTATGCAGTTCGTAACGTTGCGAACTACAGCGAGCCTGTTTTGAAGCGTGATTCGTCTACTCCAGACGAAGCAGACATTTTGCTGAAGATGGCCGGAATTTTCCAGGGGCTTGGTGCTGATTGTGATCCTGAAGCATTAGATGATCAATCAATAAATGCTGCAGTGTTGTCTGCTGTTGCAAATTCTTCCTCACCAATTTTTGGTCGCGATGCAGAAGAGATTCTGAATGCGCTTAATGCGAAGGGTCGACGTGGAACTGCACGCAGTCTTGATTTAGTTATTCAAACTGGTCCATATGGTTCAGCGTTCGGCGCTGTCCCCGATGGTTTGTCACTTGACATGTTGATTGAAAATCCACACGGAGTTGACTTGGGTGCGCTTGAGCCACGATTGCCTGACATGTTGCGAACACCTAGCGGACTTATTGAGTTGTCGCCACAAGTATTCATTGATGATTTGCAACGCCTTGAAGCATCAATTGCATCTGTAAATGTTAATCAAATGCTGTTGGTTGGACGTCGTGAATTGAAGTCAAATAATTCATGGATGCACAACATCAAAGTTCTGACTAAAGGTGCACTTTCATGTACAGCGCAGATTCATCCAGATGACGCAGCACGTCTCGGGGTCATCACCGGTTCGCCTCTGCGTATTGCAAGTCGCGTCGGCGAGATTGTTGTGCCAGCTGAAGTCACTGATTCGGTACGTCCAGGCGTTGTCAGCGTTCCACACGGTTGGGGCCACGGAGTTCCCGGAACACAGATGGCTGTTGCCTCAGAAAAAGCTGGAGTGAACTCGAACATTCTCACTGACGACCAGTTGTTGGATCCGTTGTCTGGCAACGCAATTCTCAGCGGTATTCCCGTGACAGTCGAATTGGTGCCTGCATAGCGGACTTTGTCCACAGGGGGCACCGTGTTGTGCACAGAAAGCCCACAGCGTCATCCCCTGAAAAATAGGGGCTTTCCCCAGAAAGAATCGGAAATTCACACCCCTGTCCACTTCCAATCCACAGGGCAATGCCCGTAGGTTCAAGGGGTGGTCGGTGGCGGCGATTCACGGGCGGATGAGGGCCACATCACACGATGTGGCTCAGGGATCTTTGGGTTTCGGACCTTCTCGTGAGCGCCGCAACCGTACTTCAGCAAGGTTTTTCCCGAGGGTCGTTGACAAGGGGGTAATTACAGTGCTGTAATCTCACAACCACTTGTAGCAAAACTGCCTGTGGAGGGGTATCACACACAACATCTAGTGGTGTGGGCTAATCTCGTCAGACCTCAAGTTTCGAACACATACACATACAGGAGTAGCCATGTCACTTGCACCAGATCGACTTTCTATTGGAATCGGCCGTTTTTTCACCACACCGGGAGTGCACCCATATGACGAGGTGGCATGGGAAGTGCGTGACTCACGTATCACCAACTGGCGTGACGGAACCGTTGCTTTCGAGCAGTTGGGCGTCGAGTTCCCGATGGAATGGTCATTGAATTCAACCAACATCGTGACTCAGAAGTACTTCCGTGGAACACCAGGTACCCCAGAGCGCGAGCACTCAGTTCGCCAGGTCATCGACCGCGTTGCAGACACCATCTCCACATGGGGAATCGAAGGCGGCTACTTCGCAGATCAGGAAGAAGCAGAAGCATTCCGTGCAGAACTGAAGTTCATCCTTGTTACACAGCGCGCAGCGTTCAACAGCCCTGTCTGGTTCAACATTGGCGTTAAGGGCGTCCCACAGCAGGCAAGCGCATGCTTCATCCTTGCTGTTGAAGACAAGATGTCAGCGATCCTCAACTGGTACCGCGAAGAAGGAACAATCTTCAAGGGTGGTTCTGGTTCAGGAATCAACTTGTCAAAGATTCGTTCAAGTGCAGAACACCTCGAAGGTGGCGGCACAGCATCTGGCCCAGTGTCGTTCATGCGCGGCGCTGATGCGTCTGCCGGAACAATCAAGTCAGGTGGCAAGACTCGTCGCGCCGCAAAGATGGTTATCTTGAACGCCGATCACCCAGACGTTGAAGAATTCATCTGGTGCAAGGTGAAGGAAGAGCGCAAGGCTCGTGTTCTTCGTGATGCTGGTTTCGACATGGACCTTGACGGTGCAGATTCATTCAGCGTTCAGTACCAAAATGCAAACAACTCAGTACGTGTTACTGACGAGTTCATGCACGCAGTCAAAGAAGACCGCGACTGGAACTTCAATGCAGTGACAGACGGCACTCCAGTACGCACCATTCGTGCACGTGATCTGTGGCGCCAAATTGCAGAAGCTTCATGGGAATGTGCAGACCCTGGTCTTCAGTTCGACACCACCATCAACAAGTGGCACACAGCAACTGCAACGGGCCGTATCAACGGTTCAAATCCATGTTCTGAATACATGCACATCGACAACTCGGCATGCAACTTGTCATCGTTGAACTTGTTGAAGTTCCTTGATGACAATGACCGCTTCGATGTTGAGGCATACCGCCACGCAATCGAAGTCATGTTCACCGCACAGGAAATCCTTGTCGGCCGCGCTGACTACCCAACAGAAATGATTGGTGAAAACAGCCGCAAGTTCCGTCAGCTTGGTCTTGGTTACGCAAACCTTGGCGCATTGCTTATGGCTCTTGGTATGGCATACGACTCCGATGGTGGTCGTGCATGGGCTGCAGGTCTTACATCACTCATGACTGGTCATGCATACGCAACGAGCGCACGCACGGCAAGCCGCATGGGGCCATTCTCTGGCTTTGCAGAGAACGAAAAGTACATGCTCAACGTATTGCGTATGCATCGAGATGCACACGGAGAAATCTTGAACATGTCAGACGTACAAGAGGATCTGCTGTACGCAGGTATGGAGTCATGGGAAGCAGCTGTTCGCGATGGCGAAGAGTACGGCGTTCGTAACTCACAAGCCACAGTGCTTGCACCAACCGGAACAATCGGCCTCATGATGGACTGCGACACCACTGGTGTTGAGCCAGACCTTGGTCTCGTGAAGTTCAAGAAGATGGTTGGCGGAGGCTCAATGAGCATCGTGAACCAAACGATTCCTCGTGCGCTTCGCCGCTTGGGTTACAACACCCAGCAAGTAGACGACATCATCGCCTACATCGATGTGAACAAGTCCATCTTGGGGGCTCCACACATCGAATCAAGCCATCTCAACGTGTTTGCGTGCTCAATGGGTGATAACACCATCCATTACGAAGGCCACGTCCGCATGATGGGTGCTGTACAGCCGTTCCTTTCAGGTGCAATTTCAAAGACCGTCAACATGCCAGAAGAGGCAACAGTTGAAGACATTGAAAAGTTGCACATGTTGTCATGGGAATTGGGTATCAAGGCAGTAGCTATCTACCGCGACAACTGCAAAGTGGGCCAGCCCCTCAGCACCGCAAAGAAGGATGATGACTCAACTGATGCTGAAAAAGCAGAAGCAGCCACCACCGTTATTGAGCGCGTCGTAGAAAAGATCGTTACTCAGCCAGTACGTCAGAAGTTGCCGCGTTCACGTCGTGGTCGCACATTCGAGTTCCGCGTTGCTGACTGTAAGGGTTTTGCAAACATCGGTGAATACGAAGATGGCCGCCCAGGCGAGTTGTTCCTCACCGTGTCAAAGCAGGGTTCAACCTTGTCAGGCATCATGGATGCGTTTGCAAAGTCAATCTCGTACGGCCTTCAGTACGGCGTGCCAATGCGTGCCTTTGTTGAAGCATTCACAAACATGCGCTTCGAACCTGCAGGTATGACAGATGATCCAGACATTCGTATGGCTTCATCAATCATGGACTACTTGTTCCGTCGCTTGGCCCTTGAGTACATGACATACGACGAGCGTGCCGAGCTTGGCATCTTCAGCCGTGATGAGCGCATTCAACCAACACTTCCTGGTGTTGAAGAATCAGTTATCGAAACCACCAATGGCACTGAACTTGCAACTGATCCAAAATCAGTTCAGTCAGTATCAGAGTTGGTGACACAAATCGAGATGGGTATCGCTCCAACAGCGCCCCTGTCTGATCATTCAAATCCAAACGGAATTGCCCGTCATAGTGATGCACCAATGTGCATGATGTGTGGCGTACAGATGCAGCGCGCCGGTTCATGCCACGCGTGCCCATCATGTGGTTCCACCAGCGGTTGTAGCTGATTTGGCGCGACGCATGCGTCGCTAGAACATTAAAAGGACCCCGGGCTTTTGCCCGGGGTCCTTTTGTATTCTCGTGTGAACAGCGGCTGGGGCGGTGGTCGGCCATCTGCCTTACTATTGACTCACTATGACTCGCAGCTTTGACACATCAGATACCAACGTCGTTACCACCCCGGGTGGTCAGCGCATCCATAAGTGGCATGCAGCCCAAAGCGAGGTTGTGCGAGCCGACTTCTATGAAGTGCGCTCAGGTGTCTGGTGCTTGGTGGGTAATGGCCTCTCAAACCAAACGTTCATTGAGGCGCCAGAGGGAATCATTGCAGTTGATACTGGTGAGTCGATTGAAGAGATGCGTGAAGCATTGCGCAGACTGCGTGAATTCACGTCAGCACCAATTGCTGCTGTCATTTACACGCACTTTCATTACGTAGAAGGCACCAAGGCAATTCTTGATGAAGGAAACCATGCGACGCCGTTGCCAATTTATGGTCATGAAAAACTTGCGTTCAACAAGGCACGCACATTGGGTGAGATCTCGCCTGCGTATGGACGTGGATTAGTCGAACAGTTTGCAATAGTGCTGCCTTTGGAAGGTCCTGATGTACTAGTCAATGTTGGCCTTGGCTTGTTCTATAAGAATCCTGCTCATGCGCCGTTTACGCAGGGCCATATTCCCGTTACTGAAGTGCTGCGCGACAAGGGATCAATCACGGTTGCTGGCTTGCCAGTTCAGTATTTACATTCGCCAAGCGATTCAGATGACTCGATCAACTTCTATTTCCCATCCATTGGTACGTGCGTTCATAACTCGGTGTGGCCAGTTCTGTTCAATGTTTTTGCAATTCGTGGCGAGGAATACCGCGACCCTCGCGTTCTAATTCCAGGAATCGACAACATCATTAAGTGGGCGCCTGAATACTTGGTAGCTACCCATGGGCCGGCACTTATGGGCCAAGACAATATTCGCGAGAAGTCAACTCGATATCGTGACTCGATTCAGTTCATGTGGGATCAGTCAGTTCGGGGCATCAATAAGGGCTGGACAGCAGACCAACTGTCATCGCGCATCACATTGCCAGAGATGTACGACGTGGATTACCTCACCAGTGAGCGCTATGGAGTCACTGAACATCACTTGCGCCAGATCTTCATGGGTCTTCGCGGATGGTTTGACGGCGATGAAGCAAAGCTGTTCCCTGAAGAGCCTCAATCTCGGTACGCGAAATTGATTGCTGGTTTCGGTGGTCGTGCAGCCGTAGCTGCGCAGTGTGCAGCTGCTCTTGCGGCTGACGATGTTCGTTGGGCAACAGAACTAGCCACATGGCTTGCAAAGTCTGAGGGAGCAACTCAAGACGAGAAGAACCTTTTGGCATCGTGCCTTCGCGTCATTGCGGAGCGCACACCGGCTGCCAACATTCGCAACTGGGCAATCACACGTGCGTGCCATCTTGATGGGTCATTCCCGATGGACCGATTCATGAGGCATGGCTTTAACCCGAAATTCCTCGGCGATGCATCGGCGGTCGGTCTGATTCATACATTGCGCGTCATTGTGGACCCCGACAAGATTGCCGGCATTAATCACCACATCGCATTTGTTGTTGGCGAGGAAACTGCTGGGCTTCATGTTCGAAATTCAGTTGCAGTGCCAACAGATGGTTGGGGAGCCACCACCATGGTGAAGATGTCGCGTGCAACATTGTTGGTTCTCTTGTCAGAGCGATCCACATGGAGCAAGGAACTAGCTGACGGCGCCATTGTGGTGTCGGGCGACGCTGCAATTGTTGATCGCGTTCGCGCATCATTTGAGAACAAGGGTTTTGCTGACTGATGACAACGTCATTGCCGCAGCCCACAGCGCCTTTTGAAGGAACGCAGGGGTACATAGTCGCGGATTCAACTCCGAGTCCGTTGACAATTACGAAGGCACCCAAAGGGGCGCCCAACATTGTGCTGATTCTTTTGGATGATGTGGGTTTCGGTACGTGCGGAACTTTTGGTGGACCTGTACCTACGCCGGCTCTTGACCGAATTGCGAAGAATGGTTTGCGCTTTAATCAATTTCATACAACTGCACTGTGTTCACCAACACGTGCTGCAATGTTGACCGGGCGTAATCACCACACAGTGCACATGGGTGGCATACCTGAAGGCGCAAACGTGTTTCCTGGGTACGACAGCATTATTCCGAAAGAAGCAGCGAGTGTTGCTGAAATCTTGAAGCAGTCCGGTTATTCCACCGGAGCATTCGGCAAATGGCACTTGGCTCCATTGTGGGAACAAACTCTTGCGGGGCCGTTTGACCGCTGGCCGACGGGTCTCGGCTTTGAACGCTTCTACGGCATTTTGAATGCTGAAGCATCGCAGTGGGAACCACCAATGTTTGACCAGACAACGCCCGTGATGCCGTATGAAGGTCGCGACGATTATCACATGACTGAAGACATTGCAGACAAAGCAATTTCGTGGATGCGCGTGCAGAATGCTTCGCAACCAGAGAAACCATTCTTCACGTACATCGCTACCGGCGCAATGCATTGCCCGCATCATGTGGGTCCTGAGTGGATTGAAAAGTTCAAGGGTCAGTTTGATCAAGGTTGGGATGTTCTGCGTCGAGAGATCTACGAGCGTCAACTAGCACTTGGAGTTATACCTGCAGGTACGAAACTGACCGAACGGCCAGACGAAGTTCCGTCATGGGATGAATACCCAGATCGTTATAAGCCAGTTGCTTCCCGTCTGATGGAAGTGTTCGCAGGGTTCCTTGCGCACACCGATGCGCAAATTGGTCGAGTGCTTGATGCTGTTGAAGCAATGGGCGAAGCAGACAACACATTGTTCATGTACATCACGGGCGACAATGGTGCATCAGCTGAAGGAACAGTGCACGGAGCATGGAGCGCACCGTCATTTCAGAATGGCATTCCCGAAGATCCCGAGTGGCTGCTTGAGCACATGGATGATTTCGGAACCGCGCGATGCGAGAACCATTACAACTTGTCATGGGCATGGGCGCTTGATTCGCCGTTTCAGTGGATGAAACAAGTGGCGTCACATTTTGGTGGCACTCGCAATGCAATGGCCGTGCAATGGCCAGAGCGATTCATTGATGGTGGCGGGCTTCGCACGCAGTTTCATCATGTGGTCGACGTAATGCCGACACTTCTCGCTGCTGCTGGCGTTGAGATTCCATCAATGGTGAATGGTCTGCAACAGCTTCCGGTTGACGGTGTTTCAATGCTGTACGCAATGGATGGCAATGATGGTCCGTCAACACGCACTACTCAGTATTTTGAGATGTTCGGTAACCGCGCGATTTATCACGAAGGTTGGATTGCTTCGTGTTTCCATGGGCGAGTGCCATGGAACAGGTTTGGTATGGTGCCATTTGATGGCCCGCAAGAAAAGTGGGAGCTGTACAACATCGCAGATGACTTCTCACAAGGCGTTGATCTCTCAGCAGAATTTCCCGACAAGCTCGCCCAGTTATTGCAGCTGTTTGATTCGGAAGCGAAGCGCAACAATGTGTATCCATTACGCGAGCCTGGTTCCACATTGGGCATGACCGTTGTGCCGCCGGAAAATCTTGGCGGGCTAAAGAAAATGACATACACGGCTGACCACATACGTATGCCAGAGCGTTCAGTAGTGAATCTGAAGAATTGCTCGTTTCGAATTACGGCTGAAGTAGTTGTGCCGAAGGCTGAATCACGTGGCGTGATTGTGTGCCAAGGCGGCAATATGGCCGGATGGACTTTGTATATCAATGACTCCGGTTGCCCTGTGTATCACTACAACTGGATGGGCCATGATCACTTCGTTGCTACTTCTGCAACACCATTGACACCAGGTCGACACGAAGTCATTGTTGACTTCGTCTACGATGGCGGTTTCGGCGCAGGCGGTCACGCAGTGTTGTCGGTTGATGGTTTACCAGCTGCACATACATATGTAGAACGAAGTGTTCCCATTGTTTTCTCAATGAGCGGTGAATCGTTTGATGTCGGCATGGACACCGGTGCACCAGTGGGGTTCTACCCACACGTGTATCGATTTGAAGGTGACATCATTGGTGTCACGCTTGAACGTCTCAGCGAACCATCACCTGAAATTACGGCTCTTATTGTCGAAGGCGAATTTCGCGCCAGTCTGGCAACGCAATAGTCGCCTCTTCTTACGAAAAGGTGAGGTCGAATGTTTTGGCTTCTTCGCGACCCAAGTTGTAGGCCTCAATTGCTCGGGCTTTGTCAAATAAGTGAACTGGGTTTCGAGCGATGGAAGCAGCAATGTTGTGTGGTGTAAATATCAACACTTTGCCACCGGTGCGCTCTTTCCACAGTTCAATTTCTTTATGCATGCCATTATCCACGAACCGAGCAAGCGGTCCCCACATCGCTCCCGCTAATGGTGCAATAACAACAAGATTCTTTGCGACAGGACCGTAATCAACGCTGGTGCCAGAGCGCACGCCACCATCGATATATCGGGTGCCATCAATGACATGGGGAGACAACAGGGCAGGCACGGCCGATGATGCTGCAACTAATTCACTGAGCGGATATTTCCCGCCATCGAGAATGGTGCGTTTTAGCCGCGGCAAGGAACACGCCATGACATGAATAAGCGGATCTGTTTGGTCGCCGAATATTTCACGAGCGATACCGGCGAGCAGTCCCGGCTTCGGATTAGGAAAGGAGGGCACGCGCATGTCGGCCAATACCTGGAATGGCACTTCAAGGGCCGTCGCTGCAGCCGCCCATGAACCTGCAGACGTACCAAGTAACGGCACCTCAGAAAGGTCTATTCCTCGCGGTTTGAGGCCTTCTAGGACTCCCATCGCAAATCCGATACCAAACAAGCCTCCGCCACCAAATACGCCAGCAAGAGAGGGGACACGGGAAGTGGGCACGTCCTCAGTCTCGCTCATGTGGTTGTACCGTATGCGCCATGGAGGCACGTATTCTCACTTGGAACCTGTGGTGGCAATTTGGCCCTTGGCGTGATCGCCAGGAGGCCATTCTCACCACTTTGCGTAATGAGAACGCTGACATTGTTTTCCTGCAAGAAGTGTGGGCACAAGAAGGCGGCCTTGACCAGGTGCAATGGCTTGCCGATGAACTCAACATGCATGTCGCTCGCACGGAAGGCCCGTGGTACGACAACGGCGTTAGTTTGGGCAATGCGATTCTGACGCGGTGGCCAATTGTGTCGTGGGAAGTGCATCGACTTCCTGATGTAACAGGTGCGCCTAGTTATCGCCGAGCTGTTGTTGCTCAACTTGAGACTCCGTATGGCCGGTGGTGGACAGTGTGTACTCACCTTGATCACAAGTTCGATGCGTCAGCAACACGCATTGCTCAATGTGAAGCACTCAGCGGCATTGTTGATCAACTTCGCAACGACCCTGAAGTTGATGTTCCCGTTCTCATGGCAGGTGACTTCAACTCGGTACCTGACTCGGACGAGATTCGCATGTTGACTGGCCGCAGCGCACCTGCAGTGCCTGGACTTGTCTTTACAGACCTGTGGGAAATTGCTGGCGACGGCGCAGGGTTTACATGGCGTCGCGATAATCCGTACATTGGCGATTCAACATGGCCGAATCGTCGACTTGATTACATCTTCGTGTCATGGCCGCGTCCACGGCCTATTGGTAATCCATCTCGAATCTGGCTGGCAGGCGTCGACACTGTCGGCGGCATCCAACCAAGTGATCACGCTGCAGTTGTTGCTGACATCCGCATGATTGCGGAATAACGTTCGGTTTTTCCTACAACGCAAGCGAACCAACTGAATAAAAATGTTCGGAAAATCGAACACTTTTTCGAAAGTCGGTCACGGATTAGGTATGAATTTCCGAACAGCCCTGTTTCATGCACACATAGTGGCATGAGATTTCCACATGTCAGTGATGACAACCCCTTCAAAGTTTTGAGCCCTGGTGTTGAGAGCGATGTCTTGTGCATTTTGGGACGTAGTCCAAGGGAGCACTCGGCTTCCAACATTGCCGATCTCACCAATCGTTCTCGTAGTCAGGTTCATATGGTGCTACAGCGATTAGTGCAGACCGAACTAGTGCTGAGGTGTGTGCTGGAACACTGGAGTAGCTACAGGCTCAATCCGCAGCACCCATTAACTGAACATGTGAAGGCGATTGCGCAACTTCACATTGAGTCAGTTACCAGGAGCACTGAAGGCGCTTGATGCCGTTGATGAACGAACTCTGCAGGTAAGCAGGTTCGCCTTCTGCATGCAAGGTCGGCATGCGACGTGCGATTTCGCCGAACATTACGGATACTTCACGACGAGCAAGGTTTGCGCCTAAGCAGAAGTGAGGACCACCAGCGCCAAAACCTATTTGCGCAGGTGCAATTTCACGAGTGACATTGAATTGGTGTGGGTCGGCAAATATGCGTTCGTCACGGTTGCCCGATGAATAGAACATCACTACTTTTTCACCTTCAAGAATCTTTTGTCCGTTGATTTCGGTGTCTTGTAGGGCAGTACGACGGAAGTGAATGACTGGAGTAGCCATGCGAACGATTTCTTCCACTGCAGTGCGATTGTGAGTATCAAAGTCGTTAAACCAAATCTTCTTTTGGTCTGGGTTGTCCGTGAGCAACTTCATGCCGTGGCTAATTGCGTTACGAGTTGTTTCGTTTCCTGCAACAACCAACAAAATGAAGAACGAGCCAAACTCTTGAGCGGTGAGTGATTCACCGTCTACTTCAGCTGCCATCATGACGCTCGTGATGTCGTCGCGAGGGTTTGCCTTGCGGTCTTCACCAAGTGCTTGTGCATACGCAAAGATTTCCATACCAACGGTGATGAGGTCTTCGTATGACGTCACGAACTCTGGGTCACCAACTCCGAGGATTGTGTTGGTCCAACGGAAAATATCTGAATGGTCTGACTCTGGAACGCCCATCATGTCGCAAATGATTTGCAATGGCATTGGGGCCGCTACCTGCTCTACGAAGTCACACGTACGCTCAGAAAATTCCGCTAGTAAACGGTCAACAACTTTGGCTGCACGAATCTTGACTAGGTCTTCTACGCGACCAATTTCGCGAGGTCCAAAACCCTTGGCCACAATGCTGCGTAGACGGAAATGTTTTGGATCGTCCATGTTGATCATGGAGCCGAAGAACTCATTGAGTTCGACGGGCAGGTCGCCGATGTTTGAACCCTGGCCACTGCAGAACAGTGAAGCGTTGCGGCTGACATGCCAGATGTCGTCGTGACGAGTCAGTGCTCGATATCCGCGGCCGGGAGGGAACGGGGAGTCTTCCATGACGTATTCATCAAAGAACTGGAACGGTGATTCGTCGCGCAGAGTCTTGAAGGCGCCTTCACGCCAGTCACGAGGCATGGCCCAGAACTCTTGTGAGGAAAGGTTGATATCGGCAAGTGGGACAACTGGGAAATCCATAATCGCTGACCTTAATGGGCGGAAATAGCCTGTGCTCAGTTCGAGGACTGATTTTGGCTCAAGTTTGACTACTCTCGTGGGGTCGGTTCGATACGCGAACCACAAACAAAGGAGACCCCATGCCTGAAGCAGTTATTGTCGCCACAGCCCGCAGCCCAATTGGCCGCGCCAACAAGGGTTCGCTCAAGGACATGCGTCCTGATGATCTTGCAGCCCAGATTGTGCGTGCACTCATGGCGAAGGTTCCTCAAGTGAAGGGTTCCGACGTTGAAGACCTCATGTTGGGCATCGGCCAGCCTGCAGGCGAAGGCGGATTCAACATTGGTCGTATGGTCGCAATTCTTGCTGGCCTTGATGATGTTCCTGGAGTAACTGTTAACCGTTACTGCTCATCTTCATTGCAGACAATTCGTATGGCTGCTCACGCTATTCGCGCCGGAGAGGGCGATTGTTTCATCGCTGCTGGTGTTGAAACAGTGAGCCGTTACGGATCAGGTGCAAGTGACTCAGCTCCAAACGCAATCTTCAAAGATCCTTCCGTTCGCACACGTGCGCGCGCAGAGGGTGGAGCAGCAGTATGGACACCAGCAACTGGTTTGCCAGACGCATACATCGCAATGGGTCAGACAGCAGAGAACGTTGTTCAGGTTGAAGGCGTCAGCCGCGAAGACATGGACCACTTCGGTGTTCGTTCACACAACTTGGCTGTTGCTCACCAAGAGAATGGTTTCTTCGAGCGCGAGATCACACCAATCACGCTTCCAGATGGCACTGTTGTCTCAAAGGATGATGGTCCTCGTGCAGGAACAACGTACGAAGCAACGTCACAGTTGAAGCCAGTGTTCCGTCCAGACGGTTCAGTTACAGCAGGAAACGCTTGCCCACTCAACGACGGTGCTGCTGCAGTACTTGTCATGAGCGACACACGCGCAAAGCAATTGGGCCTTACCCCACTTGCTCGCATCGTGTCATCAGGTGTTTCTGGCTTGAACCCAGAGATCATGGGCCTTGGTCCAATCGAAGCATGCCGTCAAGCTCTCAAGCGCGCAGGCATGACAATCGATCAAATCGACCTTGTTGAAATCAACGAAGCATTTGCTGCACAGGTTCTTCCTTCAGCAAAGCACCTCGGAATTCCAATGGACAAGCTCAACATCCATGGTGGTGGAATTGCGCTTGGTCACCCATTCGGTATGACCGGTGCACGTATCATGACAACCCTCATCAATGGTCTTCAGTGGGAAGACAAGACCTACGGCATGGAGTCCATGTGCGTCGGTGGTGGCCAGGGTATGGCAATGATCGTTGAGCGCCTTAGCTAAATAATCAACAGCTAAATAATCAACAGCTAAATAATCAACAAAAGAATTGCGACTTAGGTCGCTGAACGCGAGTCGGCGGTGGTTCTCAACATGAGGGCCACCGCCGTTCCACATATCAGCATCAATACGGCTGCAAATGTGAACGTTGCACCTGGGCCGTGAGAGCCGTAGATGACTGGTGCGATGAGCGACATGATGGAACCAGCGATGAGGTCGCCGGTTCCGTTTAACCCCTGTGCCGCACTTGCGCGGCCATGTGGTGCAACTTGCGCCATGAGAGATTGCGTTGCAGGGATGCTCAAAGCGCCGATTACGCCTTCCAGCAAACTGAAACTGACGAGAAGAAAAGCGCTTGGCAAAAAGCCGTACAACATCACTAATGGTGCAGTCATGAAAATGCCGATCACGGTCATACGTGCGGCACCTTTTGTATCGGCAAGGCGGCCACCTTTGGCCCCGAGAAGGATGAATGGAATTGTGTACAACAGGAATGTCATGCCAACCATGAAGTTGTTCCCGCCGCGGTCCGTGATGTAGCGGTCCCATAACGAGTCGTAGATACCGACCGGAATGAACAACGTGAGTGATGCAAGTGCAGCTGCACGGATAGGTCGGTACTTCAATAACTCAATGCTGAGTCGCTTCGATTCGTCGGTGGAAGGAAGTGACGGCAATTCACGTGGTGCGACAATGACAAATGCGACTAGCGCAAAGACAGAGAAGACTAGAAACGCTCCACGTAAGCCGAACGGCGAAATAAGCGTTGCGCCAATGAGTGGACCGCCTGTGAAGCCTGCGAGTTCCACGCCGCGTAAACGCCCCAAACGTTCGGCTGCGCGAGATTTATCTATGTTTGCGGCGATTGCCTTAATGGCTGGGCCACTGGTTCCTAATGCTGCTCCAGAAATTGCACGTGCAAGAACAAACATCCACAGTGAACTTCCGAATGCAAAAAGCGTGGAACCGAGGGAAGCCAAAATTAATGCGGCGAGAACCAATTTCTTTGGTTTGCCTCGGTCAGCAAAAGGCGCGACAAACAATGACACCAAAAGTGATGCCATGAATCCTGCTGCTGCGATAAAACCAAGACCAGCATCGCTGAAGTTGTATTTATCTTGTAGGTCGCTCAATGCGGGAAAGATCATGCTCACTGACATCGGCACGCTGAATCCGCAAATAAGCAGCGGACCAATGCCCATGGTGAATGTGGCGAATTTGCCCGTCTTCTGCGTGGAGGTCATCGTTATCTCCCGAGACAGGAGAGAACCTCATCGTCGAACGCTGGCCAATGATCCATGCCCCACTCGTCGAATTCGCGCTCGGCAATCATCACGCATGCAACATCTGCAACAGGGTCAACCCACATGAAGGTGCCGATGCCACCAAAGTGACCAAAGGTGGAAGAAGAGTTTCGTGTTCCTGTCCAATGCGGTGTTTTGTGCCCGCGTATTTCAACGCCGAGCCCCCATGGGCACGGGTCAAAGCTTCCGATGCCTGGCACAACGCCGGCAAGGTCGGGAAAGGTTGGCGTGATTGCACGCATATACGTTTCAGATGCAATCAAAGTGGGGGAGCGAAGTTCCTCTAGGAATAGCACCAAGTCGCTCGCAGTTGAGTGCACGTCTTTTGCACATGATCCTTCGAGTGCAGTGTTGTGCATTCCGAGTGGAGCAAACACTGCATCATCGATATATTCAACAAATGCGATTCCGGTCGAGTGTTCAACATGTTCTGCCAACATCTCAAAACCAGTGTTGGAATAGATTCGCTTGGTGGCTGGTCGACCAAGAGGTTTCACTCCATCGAATCCGTATCCACCTGCATGAGCAAGTAGATGCTCCACTGTGCAGCCCGTTTGGCCCACTGCGTCAGAGAGCGAGATGCTTCCTTCTTCAACGGCAATCAAGACAGCCCATGCAGCAAGAGGCTTACTGACAGATGCGATGCGCTGACGACGGTGTTCGTCTCCGTGAAATTCGGTTCCACCAGCATGAATAATTGCAATTGACGATTCGGTAACGGGCCATGCATCGGCAAGGCCAAAGGCCTGATCTAGAACTGACATGTCAGACTGCGTCGCGAATAAGTTCGGCTACTCGGAATGCAAGGTCAAGTGATTGACGAGCATTCAAGCGTGGGTCACAGATTGTTTCATAGCGATCATCGAGATCATCATGAGTGAGATCATCTGTGCCGCCGGTGCATTCTGTGACATCGTCGCCGGTGAGTTCGATATGAATTCCGCCTGGCCAAGTGCCTTCGGCTTTATGCGCACGAACGAAACCTGAAATTTCATCAACGATTGATTCGAAGTGACGTGTCTTGCGACCGTTAGGAGCAGTAAAGGTATTGCCGTGCATCGGGTCACATGCCCACACAACAGGATGACCTGCATCTCGTACTGCATGAAGAAGTGGACGCAATGAATCTTCTACTTTGTCTGCACCCATTCGACTGATGAGAGTAAGTCGACCAGGCACTTGTGCTGGGTTCAGCGCTTCGCACAATTCAAGAACGAATTCAGGGGAGGTTGTAGGGCCAACCTTGCAGCCGATGGGGTTGCCAACACCACGAAGGAATTCGACGTGTGCCCCATCAAGTTGACGCGTGCGCTCACCGATCCACAACATATGTGCAGAGCAGTCGTACCACTGACCAGTAAGAGAATCTTGGCGTGTCAGCGCTTCTTCGTAGCCGAGCAGCAAAGCCTCGTGGCTTGTGTAGACATCAACTTCGTGGAGTGATGAGTAGTTCTCTGTATCAATGCCACACGCGCGCATGAAATCAAGTGCGCGTTCAATCTCGGCAGAAAGCGCAACGTAGCGCTGGCCCTCTGGGCTAGATGCAACGAATTCTTGTGTCCAGGCATTCACACGGTTTAAGTCAGCAAATCCGCCCTTCGTGAAAGCACGCAGAAGGTTCAGTGTGCTCGCTGACTGATGGTACGCCTGCACCATTCGTTGTGGATCAGGGATTCGTGCTTCGGCGGTCGGGTGCACATCATTTACGATGTGCCCGCGGAATGATGGCAATTCCAGATCACCAATTTTTTCGAACGGTGAGGAACGTGGCTTAGCGAACTGTCCGGCCATACGACCGACCTTTACAACGGGAACTCCCATTGAGTACGTGAGCACCACTGCCATCTGCAAAATGACGCGCAACTTTTCACGAATGTTGTTTGCAGAAAACTCATCGAAACTTTCAGCACAGTCGCCAGCTTGCAACAGGAATGCATTTCCGGCCGCAACTTGGGCAAGTGATGCCTGCAACGAGCGTGCTTCGCCAGCAAACACCAGTGGTGGGAATGCAGAAATTTGCGAAAGAGCACGGTCGCGCGAAGAGGCATCAGGCCATTGCGGCTGTTGTTCGGCAATACATGATTGCCATGAAGAAGGTGTCCAGCTACGAGCCATAGTTTCCTAGCCTTGCGCTAAATGAGGGGTCAGCGCAATGGGAATTAATAAGTAATTACTGATCAGACTGCGAGGATGCGCTCGGCATCGTCACGCAGACCTTCAACAGCACGGCTCACAAGGC
>JBBANJ010000020.1:4036-21824 GCA_040402055.1 Ilumatobacteraceae bacterium | reverse complement strand
GTTTTTTATGCATCCCAAGGTACTCCACCTGCATAGGTCATATAAGTTGCGCTCGCCATCCAACCCGAGTCGACAGGAAGCAAAATTCCTGTCACGGCACGGGCCGCTGGTGAACATAAAAAGGCCATCGCGTCCGCTATATCAGCTGGCGTCGGCAAAAAATTCAAAGCATGCGATTGCATCATCTTGGCAAGGTCTCTTTGTCCTGCATCAATCCGCGCTTGCAGTTGCGGGGTCATCACGTAGGTAGGCGCGACACTATTGACACGAATACTATGGCGGCCCAATTCAGATGCCAACAATTGCGTCAAGCGGGCAATTGCTGCCTTACCGGGGTTATAGGCAGGAAGCGGAAGTGGCAACACACTATTGATGGATCCTAGTGTCACGATCGCGCCGCCTCGCTTAGTAGCAATCATCTGTCGTCCAAAACTACGGCAAGCATGCACGGTCCCGTAGTAGTTGACGCGCCACATCCGATCGTGCGCCTCTAGGTCCATTTCCATGATGGATTCTGTGTTGGGAATCAATGCGGCCGAGGTAACTAAGACCGAAGCCGAACCCATTTTTTTTTCAATTTCTGCTGCCAATTGATCTACCGCTTCGGCGTCTGCTACATCGCAAGCGTAGAACGCGGCTGGTTTGCCATGGGCTTGGAGCTCTTGGGCCAAGGCCTCGCCCAATACGCGATTGACATCGAGCACGGCCACTGCATAACCCAGCTCAGAAAATTTGCGCACAGCCGCTTCGCCTATACCGCGTGCACCGCCTGTGACTATGGCTACAGGATTTGCGTTCATTGATGGATACCCATTCGATTTATAAAAATATTAAGCAGCTAATTTCAGCAAACTGCTGTGGATCAAGTCTGGAATCTCTACAAACCCTTCCGCCATCCGTCGCGCCCGATCCTGCATCGAACGCTCGAATGGCACGCGCACCGGCACATCGGGGTCGCTCGGCCTTGCGCTGTGGACCCAATCAACATAAGCCGAAACCTTCGCGGAGAAATCTTCGCCAGGTGATAACAGACCGGGGTCTACTAACACCATCAAAAAACCAAAGCGCGACAAGTCTTGCGGAATCACGGTGGATCCTGCCATGATTCCCAGCAACTGAACCACCAAGCCCAGACCAGAACCTTTTGCACCACCCCACGCCATCAAGGCCCCGCTCAAGGCTTCCTTGGGGTCAGTCGTCATGTGGCCTTTGCTGTCATAAGCAACACCCTCGGCAATAGGTTGTCCTAAACGATTGGCCAACATAGCATCCGCATGGATGATGATCGACGTACCAATGTCCCAGATAACAGGATTCTCTTTTCCCGGAAAACCAAAGCACATCGGGTTGGTACCGAATCTGCCTTCCGTAGCAGCATGCGGCGCTACCCAAGCAGTTGCGTTTGACGCAATCATGACGACCTTGCCGGCAGCTACCGCCATCTCAGCGTAGTAAGACAACATGCCGGTATACCAAGTGTTATGTGCCGCCACAATCGCAATGCCATTGGCCTTTACCTTCTCTAAGGCAATTTCAGTTGCGTAGCGTCCTACCAAATAGCCGACGTTGTCGCCACCATCAATTCGGGCAGAGACACCGGTCTCGTGCTCTATACGCATAGGTGTGCGTGGAGTGGCGTGTTTAGCTACTCGCTCAGAGATACTGATAGCCCGGGCCAACCCACCTTGACGTAATCCACGTAACTCGGAGTCCATCAAATGGTCAGCGATAACGGACGACTCATTTGGACTATGCCCTAGTTTGTGCATGACGGTTTCAAGTAGAAAGCTGGCTTGGTCAATCGCAATTCGCATATTTTTTATCTTCTACCAGCGGTTAACAGGCAACACCACTATTTGGGCGATCTGCACTTCGGGTGGCTGACTCAATGCAAAGATCACTGTGCGTGCAACATCTTTAGGATCCAACGCCATCTCGAACTGGTCGAAATACGCTTTCTCTTGGGCTACGTCTCCGCGATAGCGGGTCCGCACAATGCCGGTGCGAGTGAGCCCCGGCAAAATTTCGGTGACCCTAATCGGTGTCTGTGCTAGCTCTCCGCGAATGATGTCGCTGAGCATATGCACGCCTGCTTTGCTTGCGCTGTAAGGGGCCATGTCAGGCACCATGCGTAAAGCGCTGATCGATCCCATGTTGACAATATCACCTCGCTTGCGCTCGACCATGCCTGGTAGCACACTGCGCGTTACGCGCATCAAGCCAATCAAGTTGGTTTGAATAATGTCGGCCCAGTCGTCAGCCGAACCCACGTCAAACCGCGTGCGTCCGCCAATATCGTGGCCTGCGTTGTTGACCAACACATCGATTTCACGAAAACCTTCTGGCAAGCCATTCGGTATCTGCTCCACCATGGCCCCATCTGTGATGTCAAGCACCCAACCGATGGCTTTGTCGCCATAAGATTGGGCCAACGCTGTTACCGCGACTTGGTCACGGTCCACCAAGACAACTCGGTAGCCTTGTTCAATCAGAGCCGAAGAGATGGCTTTGCCCATCCCTCCTGCTGCCCCTGTGATCAGCGCTGTACGCATTACTTATTCTTATTCCAGATCGGTGGTGCCATAGCCAACTCAGGTGGATACACCGTGATAGGCGCGCCCTTTTGCCATTGGATGATGGTCAAGCCCGCGTCCACTCGACGGCCATTTTCATCAAACTTGATGCGACCACCTGGGTAAAACTTAGAAGGACCACCGTCCATCTTGCGCAAGGCCACTGCCACAGCTTCACGGTCCGCTTTACCCGCGCTTTCCAAGGCGTCTTTGATCACCCACATGTCCGCATAGGTAGAGATAGCGTTTTGGGTCATCCAAGGTTCGTTGAAGCGCGTCTTGAGTTCAGCAATCAGCTTCTCATGGCCTTTAGAACCCCAACTTCCCACCGCTAACATCAGGCCATCGAGTTGACTTGCATCCATGGTTTTCAGCATGTCGGGCTCAGCCATCACGATGCCAAAACCCACGGTTGGCAATTTGCCTTGACCCAATCCAAACTCGTTGAGCTTTTCAAGAATCAGCTTGGCATCAGAAACAGCAGTTGGCAAAGCAAACAAAATGTCAGGGCGTGCGGTTCTCACCTTTTGGATCAATGGCGTCGCATCGGCGAGGGGCGGGGTAAAGGTCTCGTCAACTACCAGTTGGAGTCCCATTTCTTTGAGCAGTCGCTCACGCATGGGTTTTACAGAGGCTACGGAAGCGCCCGTGTTGTCCGTCACGATCGCAACGGTTTTAGGACGCACTCCATTGGCCTCGGCTAATTTCATCATCACGGGCAAGGCCATCTCCGCTTGAGACGCTGCAGTGGCAGAGGTCTGAAACACATATTTAAATCCACGCGACGTGATCAGATCGGAGTAAGACAATGTCAGCATCGGCAATTTGGCACGTTCCGTTACTTCCGTCGCGGCCAAAGTGAAGGAACTGAGGTAAGAGCCCGTTGCAGCTACCAAATCTGGTTCTTGTGAGACCATGCGTTGGGCTGCGTTCTTTGCTTTTTCAGTGGTGTCGCCCGCATCGAGTACCACCAGTTTCAACTTGGCACCCCCCAAAGCTTTCACGCCACCGGCAGCATTAATATGGTCGATCGCCATCTCAGCGCCCATGCGCATAACGGCGCCAGGACGGGCATAGAGTCCCGAAAGTGGAACCAGCAATCCCACCTTAACCTCTTTGACGGCTTGGGCATATACAGGTGACACCATGGCGGCAATCGCCAAGGCTACGGGTAGCGCTAATTTTTTAATCAGAACGCGACGGCTTGTTTTACTTTTCATCAATCATCTCCTTGAAGTTAACCGCAAACGCGGCAAATACGTCTCAGCACCTTACATACCGAGATAGGCTTGGCGAACCCGATCGTTCGCACTTAAAACATCGTGAGTTCCCTCGAGAACGGTGCGACCCGCCTCGAGAACATAGCCATAATCCGCCGTCTCCAGCGCTTCCGCGACGCGCTGCTCAACGAGCAACACGGTCAACTGGGTTTGTCGTCGGATTTCAATCAATCGTTCAAAAATAAAGTCAGCCATGACTGGTGACAACCCCATAGAGGGCTCGTCCAACATCAGTAGCTTGGGTGAGGAAGCGAGTCCACGGCCAATTGCCAACATTTGCTGTTCGCCGCCCGACAAGGTACCGGCCATTTGTTCACGACGCTCAGCCAACCGAGGCAACCAATCCAGAATTTTTTCTATGTTGTCTTTCCAATTCAGACGCCCTGCCTCGGTGCTAGCACCTAACTCGAGATTTTCCATGACCGTCAAAGAAGGAAATACTTGGCGCCCCTCTGGTACATGGGCGATGCCCAAATGAGGTCGTTGCGCCGCAGGAATATCTCCGATATCGATGCCTTCGAATCGAATTTTTCCAGAACTAGGTTTGAGAACACCTGAAATAGTTTTAAACAAGGTGGATTTACCGGCACCATTGGGACCTACAACCGCAACTAACTGACCCGGTTTGACTTGTATAGTTACTTCACGCAGTACTGGGATCGTGCCGTAGCCCACCGTCACGGATTGGATATCGAGCATCATGCAGCGCTCCATTTCTTACCAAGGTACGCTTCCACCACACTCTTGTCACGGATGATCGATTCAGGCGATCCCTCCGTCAGAACCTTGCCATGGTTCAAGACCACGAAGCGATCCACCAATCGAACCATCACATGCATGGTGTGCTCAATGATGACGATGGTGATATCTTCCGCCGCCAAACGTTTCAACACGACGATGAGTTCTTCCGCTTCTGACTGCCCTAAGCCCGCCAACGTCTCATCAAGCAATAGCAACTGCGGTTGTCCTGCAAGAGCGCGGGCCAACTCCATCAGGCGTAACTCTTTGCTGGTGAGTTCACTAGCGATCCTGTCAGCAATAGCAGAAAGGCCCACTTTCTCAATGGCCTCTTGAGCCAATCTATGGGCCTGTTCGTCAGTAGATGCATGGACAAAAGCTCCCACTACGACGTTCTCAGCCACCGACATTCGCATAAATGGCCTCATGATTTGGAACGTTCGCCCTACGCCTGCGGCACACACTTCGTGGGGCTTCAAGCCGGCCATGTTGCGTCCATTAATCAAGACCTCACCGGCAGTAGGTTCGAAAAATCCATTTAGCAGATTAAATGCCGTGGTTTTGCCAGCACCGTTAGGACCAATGATGCCGAGGATCATGCCTTTGCGCACTTTGAAACTCACGTCATCGACCGCCATCAATCCACCAAACTGCTTAGAAAGTCCGCGAGCTTCGAGAATGACTTCTCCGCTTTCTGCGGCCGAACGTTGTTGGTCGCTACGCTCTATAGACGCCAAAGAAGGCGCGACGCTGTTTGGCGCTTCCATGTCGCGCACTGGTGTAGTGGTTCCACCCTTACGCTGGCGCAACATATCGCGTACCTTCCAATAAAGACCCTCGGGCGCGACCAAGATGACAGTGGTCACAGCCGCGCCGTAGATCACGCCTTGAATACCTGGGAGGTAAGAACCTAATTCGGAGTGCAAAATTTCAGCAATAGGAATCAAAATCGCAGAACCAATCACTGCGCCCCACACCGTACCCACGCCACCAAACATAGTGACTATCAAGGCTTGTGATGACACCAACATGCCGAATACAGAAATTGGTGTCACAACCAGCAACACAATGGCATAGAACGCACCAACGGCGGCCGCCATCGCGCCACTTAATGTGATGGCCTTGAGTTTCCAAGAATAAGTATCAATGCCCGCGGCCTCGGCAGCGGCCTCGTTTTGCTTTATGGACAGTAAGGCCATACCAAAACGGGTTCTTTCAATCTTGCGCGTCAGCAGCATCCCGCCAAGCAACATGGCCAAGGCGATGTAGGTGTAAATGCGAGGATCCTCAAACTGCATATAGGCCAAAGGCTGATCGCGCATCATGGGTAACGTGACCTCTTGGTAGCCCAACCATTCAAACACGTAGAGCAACGCCAAAGGATACGCCAGCATAGCTAAAGCAAAGTAATGGCCCCGCAGACGAAAGGTGGGAATTCCGACCAACAAACCAGAAATACCACCAAAAATTGCGGCTAAAGGAATCAATACATAAGGCGATAGACCAAAATGCATTTGCCCTAATGCGGTGGTGTATGCACCTAAGCCAAAGAATGCCGCGTGACCAAATGAAACCAGTCCGGTGTAGCCACTAAGCAAATTCCAAGACAGTCCAAAGCACGCCCATACCAACACCATAGTGAGAATGAGCTGGTAATACCCGTCGGTGGTGAAAGTCGCAAGGAGCGCGTAGATCGCAACAAAACCCAGCATCGTTTGAAGAGAGTGTCTGTCTTTCATACTCAGGTACGCTCCGCGTTTTTACCAAAAAATCCTTGTGGTCGGAAGAAGATGATCAGCAAAAACACCACAAAAATGGCCGTGTTTTGTAACTGTGTCGGCAAGACCAGAGTGGAGAGTTGTTGAACCAACCCAATGGTGAGCCCCCCCCAGAATGCGCCAATGATGCTACCCATCCCTCCCAGCACCACGCCGGCATACATCACGATCACATACTCCAGACCCACAAAGGGATGGAAGGGATAGTTAGTAGCCAGCAAACCACCCGCCATCGCAGTAATGGCTATTCCAATGGCGAACGCCATACGGTGTGCTTTGTTCACATCAATGCCCATGTAAGTGGCCGCCACTGGGTTATCTGCTGACGCACGAAAGGATTTTCCTAATCGGGTACGGTTGATCAATAGACTAATGCCAAGAATGCACAGCACCGACAAAACAGCAGCAATACTGCGTGATTTATTCAGAAAGACACTGATATTGGTCCCGACTGGCAACTCCCAAGCGGCTGAAGTAAGCGGTGTTCGTAAGGCTGCCATCACCGAACCGAAGATCATCTGTGCACCGTTTGTCATGATCAGTGCAATACCTAAGGTCAGAATGAGTTGTGCATAGTGCCCTTCCCCGTCGAGTTGGATGGTTTTCGTTCCAGACACGCGAGAAATTAAGACTGCGTGGACAAAATAGCCAAACACAAACGAGACGCCTGTAGCCAACAAGATCGCTACATACGGCCCCAATGAGTTTCCAAAAACTGCTTGGACCCCAAAAAGACTAAAGATGTAATAAGCGGCATACATACCAACCATCATGAAGTCACCTTGGGCAAAATTGATCACACGCATGACACCAAAGATAAGCGCAAGCCCTACGCACATCAGTCCGTAGATGGAACCCGTCAATAAGCCAGCAATTGCGGCTTGCACAACGTTTTCAAAAGTTTGTAGGAAGTTCATTTGGACAAAGAAGTAGCGAGTTGCCCCGCGTCCTCAGAAAGAAAAAGGTTATCGATCAAAGTTTCTATGCGCTGAGTTGTTGATGCTCCCACACATGTATCACCCGCGGCACGAAAACGCACCAACACATCATCGGCTGTTGCGTTCACCACATCGTCTAAGCGTTGCTGAAATTTGGACCCATCGGCGAGCACTACTTCCACAGCACCGCCTTGTTGCGCTGGGTAGGCATTCGTCATCGCAGGGTCGATCTCTAAGCGCGTCATCGCCAACAAGCGATGAAGTCGGGGATCTTGTAGTAATTCAAAATTTGCCTCTGTTACATCGCCCAATAGCAAAGCGGCAGCGACGTTGTATTGAATACTCATCTTGGCTTGCAACACATGCGAATAGGGGCCGCAAAAATTACATCCAGGGTAATTGGCGCCAGCACTAGGTACCCGCACCGTGATAGCCACCATCTTCTCTGGTGCACAGGTACCTGAACTGGCGATCGCGATCGCTGCCTGTGAAGCCGTTTGCGCAAAATTACAAGCAGGAACTGGCTTGTGATAGACCGCCAATATCTCGGGAGAGCCATTAAATAACGCCACCGAACTCGCTACGGGTTGTTTGCCGTGTGAAGCAAATAAACCGGCCTCACCATCCAGGGCCGTAGGCGAGCCAAAAGCACCTGCCTCTGCGAGCAATACCGAGCTCACTGCATTGCGAGCGGCCACTCCAACATGGAAATACATTTCGCTGCCGCCGGTGTGTCCCCATTGGTTGAAGCCAGCCACTGTATTCGTTGCTAGAGCAATTGCGTTCGTAGTTTGTTCAACGCTCAATCCCAACAAACGCGCTCCTGCTGCTGCCGCGCCGATAGTTCCCGTGATACCAGTGGGGCGGAACATGCGGGCCATCTTTGCATCCATTAACGCTTGGCCAATCTGGGCACCCACCTCATACCCCACAACGACAGCGGACATAAAGTCTGCGCCACTGACACGCTTGTACTGCGACAAAGCCAACAGTGTTGGCAACACCACGACCCCCAAGTGGCTGATGCTGGCTGAATGCATATCCTCTCGCACCAAACCATGCCCCATCACGGCATTCACAAATGCTGCATCAGCTAATGAAGATAGGTGTGAGACACCCACTATGCTGGCTGGCTTATTCGACAAAGAAGTGCCGCGATCGTAAGCTGCCGCCATCTGTATCGCTTGAAGACTCCATGGTTTTTCCACTGACTCAAACGCACACCCAATTAAATCAAACAAGCACGTTTTCACTTTGGCTTGAAGAACTTCATCCGATGAAGACAACTGCCATTGCGCTATCTGATGCGCAAAACGCGTTGCTAAAGGCAAGGGCACTTCTGTATTGGACATCGATGGCGATACAGGCTTCGCTTCACTCGTGCGATTTTTTAATTGCTGCAAATGTCTGTCTCCTTTTGTAGTGACTAGGGAAAACCTCTGCCTATCACTTGTTTTGCAACATGCTAGCCTCCTCTCATTGAAATCACAATGATGGTTTTACACATATCAGACTGTTTCAGTCACACATAGCACTTGGCGAATGCCGTGTGTTTGAAGATACTTGGCGTCTAATCGCCCTTACCCGCAGGAGAAGACAATGACGAACACAGAGACATATGAAGTATTTGCAGTGCGCTATGCAACGCGCCCGGCCATGCGAAGGGACCATTTTGTAGGGGGAGACCCGCATGACGATCAGATGCCGATGGATTACTTCGTCTGGTTGATTCGTAATGACCACAAGACATACGTGGTTGATACAGGGTTCCACGCCGACATGGCGAAGAAGCGACAACGCGAGTATGTGCGTTCACCAAGGGAAGGGTTAGCCCTACTAGGGGTTGACTCGCATGAAGTCACTGACGTCATCTTGACCCACTTGCACTACGACCACGTCGGGACTTTCGATGATTTTCCAAAAGCACAATTTCACTTGCAAGACGCCGAAATGAGCTTTGCGACTGGTCGACACATGTGTAACGGATTCCTAAGCCATGGGTATGAAGTTGAAGAGGTGGTGTCAATGGTGCGCTTGGTCTATAAAGACCGCGTGACCTTCTACCAAGGCGCACATGAATTGGCGCCGGGTTTATCGATCCATCACATTGGGGGTCACACCGATGGACTGCAGTGCGTGCGCGTCATGACCGACCGTGGTTGGGTCGTACTGGCCTCTGACGCCAGTCACTATTACGAACACATGCGTAGTAACCGTTTCTTTACCTTGGTTTTCAAACTTGGGGACATGCTCAATGGGTATCGAACACTTAATGAACTTGCCGCATCGCCGGACCATGTGGTGCCAGGGCATGACCCCTTGGTAATGAAATATTACCCAGCTCCTAGTCCAGAACTTGAGGGCATTGTGGTCCGTTTGGACGTAGCACCTAAAACTTAAGCCCTTGCAACAACATATTCTTAAACAAGGAACGTACCCATGATGAATCGACGCCAAACCTTAGCGGGCTTAGTAGCCGGCCCGTCAGTCTTGTTCACCACCTCATTAGCAGTCTCCCAAGAGCTACCTGACCGCACTATCCGTTTTGTGGTCCCCTTTGCTGCCGGCGGTGGGGTCGATGCTTTGGCGCGTCCCTTTGCCATTGAATTGGGTAAGGTACTCAACCGCAGTGTCGTAGTGGAAAACAAGGCTAGCGCTACTGGACAAATTGGCACAGCAGATGTAGCCAAAGCCAATCCCGATGGCACGACCTTGCTTATAAGTTCAGCCGCTTTTGGAACAACGCCCTCGTTTGTACCAAAACTTCCGTATGACATTTTTAAAGACTTCGAGCCCGTCACCATTCTTGCGGCGACGCCCCAAGTTTTGGTAGCACCCATTTCTTTCAAAGCGAATACATTTGCTGAAGTGCTGCAGATGGCGCGCAGTAATTTACCGATTAACTTTGCCTTACCTGGCAGCAGCGGTATTCAGCGTCTTGCAACCGAGTTACTCACCTCAACGACACAAATTCAGGTCACAAAAATTCCATATAAAGGTGCGGGGGCTGCCTTCACCGACTTGATAGCCGGTCGGGTAGATTTGATGTTTGACAACCCAGGGTCGTCGATGGTCCATGTCAACAGTGGTCGATTGAAAGTATTGGCAACCACGGGTGCTCGTCGCTTAGCCACCTTACCCAATGTGCCAACTGTGGCTGAAACTTTTCCTGGATTTGAAGCCCTCAATTGGTTCATCGTCGCGGCGCCTGCCGGCACGCCAGCGACGATCATTGAACGCTTGAATGATGCATGCGCCCAAGCCCTCCGCAGTGACGCTATGCGTCAAGTACTGGAACGCGATGGTCTTAATGCAGTGGGCAATAGCCGAGTTCAGGCGCAACAATTTCTGCGCAATGAATTTAACAAGTGGGACAAAATCGTCCGAGACAAAAATCTTTCTGCAGATTGACGGCATCTTTTTCCATGACTCTTTCAAGCATGCCAACTCCTACATCGCATGGATCCAAGGACGATCCCTTTGTCTCGCCAGTGATTTGCAAGTTTGTATTCGATTCGAAATGGGAAGACGTTCCATCCGACATTCGCCACCAACTCAAACGCGCCCTACTCAATTACTTTGCAGTTGGTTTTGCAGGCGCAAGCGATCCCACTATTGATATTTTGGTCAACACACTTGCCCCGTTTGGCGCAAACAAGCAAGCGAGTTTGATTGGTCGAACGGAACGAACCGACATCTTGAATGCGGCAGCGCTCAACGCCATGAGTAGCAACGTATTTGACTTTGATGACACCCACGAGCGCACTGTTATTCACCCCACAGGTCCCGTTGCGGCAGCACTACTGGCGTATGCACAACAGACACCCGTGCGCGGTGCGGACTTTATGCATGCCTTGTTATTGGGCATTGAGATAGAGTGCCGCGCAGGTAACGCCATCTCGCCCCAACACTATGCAAGGGGTTGGCATATTACCTCCACCTGCGGTGTCATAGGCGCTGCACTCGCCACCGGCCGTTTACTGGGGTTGACACCGCTGCAACTCAATTGGGCTTTGGGGTCTGCTATCAATCAAGCCTGCGGTCTGGTCGAGACTTTGGGCACGATGGCAAAAAGTACAAGCGTTGGCAATGCTGCTCGAAATGGATTGTTGTCAGCTTTGTTGGCATCGCGCAATTTTTCAGGTCCGGCACATCCGCTGGATGGCCCAAGGGGGTTTTTAAACGTCATGGGCGAAACAGTAGATGTATCGTGCCTCACTAATGGCTTAGGTAAGAATTGGGAAATAGCAGGTAACAGTTACAAACCTTATCCTTGTGGCGTGGTGCTCAATCCAGTGATCGAAGCCTGCTTGGAGTTGGCCCATCAACCAAGCACACTGGAATTGGTTCGCTCCGAGATAACCGCCATTACGTTAACCGGCCACCCTTTGCTAAGACAACGCACAGACCGTCCTGCGGTGCAGTCAGGTCGTGCCTCGCAAGTGAGCGCCCAACATGCGGTGGCTGCAAGTTTGCTGAGGGGTCGTGCAGGCTTGAACGAATTCAGCGATGAAGCGGTCCAAGACCCTACCTTGCGCGCTTTAGGTGCATGCGTTTGCTTTAAAGATGACGCAACGTATGCGATTGATTCTGCAACGGTCACTTTGCAGTTTGCACAACACCCAGAGATAAGCCTGCATATTGCCAATGCCCGCGGTTCAGTCAAGAATCCACTGAGCGATTTAGATATTGAGAAAAAATTTCTTGACCTTTCCAATAAACACTTATCGACCAAGCAAGCGCGTTCGCTCATCGATGCCATTTGGAACTTAGACAATCTTTCCGACGTCTCTTTGCTAATGCAACTAGCGCAAATACCTGCCAAGCACTAAAAGCGCGCATCACCCTTAGGAAACTAAAAATGAAAAAATGGATTGCTACCCTTCTCATCGTCGCCGTTGCTCCGCTGTCTGTTTTGGCTCAAGCAGCTTTCACGCCGAACCGCACCGTCACTATCGTGGTGCCCTTTCCTCCTGGCGGTGGCACAGACGCGTTAGCGCGTATCTTGGCTGAAAAGCTAACCCAACAATGGAAGCAACAGGTCATCGTGGATAACCGCGCGGGTGCGCAAGGCAATATCGGTACAGCGTTTGCGGCCAAGTCCCTACCGGATGGGCACACACTTGCACTCGCCCATCAGGGTGTTTTTACTGTCAACCCACACATCTACAAAGATGCGCCCTTCGATCCTCTTAAAGACTTCAAACCCGTCAGCAGAAGCACGCAACAACCATTTGTATTGGTCGCCCATCCCTCGTTAGCAGCTAACACGGTCAAGGAATTGGTAGCACTTGCAAAAAGTCAACCTGGAAAATTATTTTTTGGCTCCAGTGCCTCAGGGCCACAGCTTGCAGGTGAACTGTTTAAAACCGCCACACAAATAGATATTACTCACGTTGCTTATAAAGGCGCCGGGCCTGCCGTGGTGGATTTACTAGCTGGACATATTCCCTTGATGGTTGCTAACCCTACTTCCGTAGCCACGCATGTGCGTGCAGGGAAACTTAAAGCTTTGGTGCTTTTTGGTAAAGATCCTTTAGATGTCCTTCCAGGTACGCCTACTGCTGAGCAAGCTGGCTATCCTGCATTAGGTGAAATGCCTGAGTGGTACGGCATTGCGGTACCGGCGGCGACACCCGCTTTGCTAGTCACGCAACTGAACAAGGACATCAACGCTGCATTGAATGACGCCCATGTGCAGTCGCGTATAAGAGCCCTTGGCTTGGTGCCTGCACCGAGCACACCCGAAGAGTTTTCTGACCAGATCCATCGCGACTACCAAAGCACTGCGCGTTTGGTCAAGCTTGCAGGAATTGAAAAACAGTAAATGAACAAGTGAACCCCCTTGATCCGTCAGACTGCTTCCCCACAATAAGTAAACTGTGTGTGCATGTCCGCGCGCTATGACTTTCCGCATGAATTGGTATAAATTTTTTGGAGACATCTATGAAAAAAATTCTCACCCCCTTGATACTGTCAGCTTGGTTCGCATTTGCTTGTATTGCGCATGCTGAGGTTTCTGAAATCCGCGTACCTATGGGTGCTGGAGGTTTCGGTTTTTTACCTTTGCACATCATGAAGACCAACAACCTCGTGGAAAAGCACGCCGATATGCAAGGTGTCAAAGTCAAGGTTAATTGGTCGAACATCGGAGGTCCGTCCGCCATGATGGATGCCTTAGTATCTGGATCTGCCGACTTCATCTCAGCGGGCCCGCCTTCCTTTTTAATCCTATGGGATAAAACCAAGGGCAACATAGACGTCAAGGGCGTTGCTGCGATGAGCTCAATGCCCATGAACCTCAACACGCGCGCAGAACACCTTAAGACGGTGGATGATCTCAAAGGCAATGACAAGGTCGCTGTCACATCCGTCAAGTCATCGATTCCTTCCATCGTGATGCAGATGTACGCCGTTAAAAAGTATGGCAAAGACCAAGCTTTTCGTTTTGACCCCTTTACCGTCAGCATGAACCACGGCGATGCCGCTGCAGCCTTACTCTCCACCAGTGCGGGTGTCACTGGCCACTTTGCATCAGCACCGCTTGACCAAGCAGAACGCAAGACCCCAGGTGTACGCTCCATCATGAATACCGACGAAGTCATGGGAGGGTCCACTACCTTCACCATGATCTCAACGACCAAACGCTTTCAAGAACGCAACCCTAAGGTCTATGGTGCATTTTTGAGTGCATTGAAAGAGGCCCAAGACATGATCAAAAATGACAAAGCGGGCTCCGCGCAAATTTTGATTGAGTCGATGGGAGGAAGCGGCAAGTGGTCTCTCAACGAGATGGTCGCGATGCTCAATGACCCTTCCATCAAATACACCACAACACCAGAGAACGTGATGAAGTATGCCTACTTCATGCATGACATTGGTTCTATGAAAAATCGTCCTGCTTCCATCCGTGAATTGTTTTTTCCAGGTGTAGAGCTCGGCACTGGTAACTAAAGACTGCATGCAGCAAATATCGCCTCCTCCATTGTTGTCGGTTCAAGGCGTCACGATCCAGTACAAAACCGACGACTACCTCATCACGGCCACATACCAAGTCAGCTTTGACATCTTGAAATCAGATCGCTATGTGATTCTTGGTGCATCTGGCTGCGGTAAATCTTCTCTGCTCAAAGCCGTAGGTGGTTTTCTCAATCCGGTGCAAGGGTCTATCTATCTGAATGGCAACCCTATTCATCGCCCAGGCCCTGACCGGGTGATGGTGTTCCAAGAATTCGATCAGTTATTGCCATGGAAGACCGTGCAAGAAAACGTAGTCTTTGCCCTCACCGCTAGCGGTAAATTACAGCGCAAGGAAGCAATCGAACATGCACAACATTACATCAATAAAGTTAATCTGTCGGAATTCGCACACAGTTTGCCCCATACGTTGTCAGGCGGTATGAAACAACGCGCCGCTATTGCGCGTGGCATGGCGATGGAGCCTGACATCTTGTTAATGGATGAGCCCTTTGCCGCGCTCGATGCACTCACTCGCGGCAAAATGCAAGAAGAACTCCTTCAGTTATGGGAGGACACACGTTTTACCGTTTTGTTTGTCACCCACTCCATCCCCGAGGCGGTTCGCATTGGTAACCGTATCTTGCTTTTAAGCCCCCATCCTGGGCAAGTTCGTGCCGAACTCCATTGCGCTGGACTAGACAGCATGGGGCCAAACGGTCAACCTTTGGTACAAGAAATAGAAGCGCTTCTGTTCAATAACAGCGCAAGGATTGCCCATGCCTGATATGTCTCCCTCTAAGCGCAAAGATGTAATTCACAACGTGCAACCTCCCCAAGAAATTTTGGTGCAACGAAGGCTTAGCCTCGGGGTACTTTTATGGAATAACAGCACACTGCGCAAAACCGTTGTGCTTGTATTTCTGGCATTTCTGTGGGAAGGCTATGCGCAGTGGCAAGACAACCCACTGCTTTTCCCAACGCTGGCTGAAACCTTGGTGGCGTTATGGACAGGCTTACTCGATGGCAAGATCATCATGGCCACGTGGTCTTCCATTAAGGTATTACTGCAAGGCTATTTTGCGGGGATGTTGTGTGCTGCGATATTTACAGCATTTGCTAGTGCAACCCGTTTGGGGTCTGACTTTTTGGAAACCCTGACGGCCATGTTCAACCCACTGCCCTCGATAGCCTTGCTCCCTTTAGCCATGATCTGGTTTGGATTGGGTGAAGGTAGCATTATTTTTGTGCTGATCCATGCTGTACTCTGGGCGGTGGCACTCAACACCCATGCAGGATTCCGCTCAGTCAGTCCAACTTGGCGCATGGTGGGTCAAAACTACGGTTTGTCCGCCTTGAAGTATGTTCTTTTGATTTTGATTCCCGGCGCTTTACCCAGCATATTGACTGGCATGAAAATCGGCTGGGCTTTTGCATGGCGGACCTTGATTGCAGCCGAGTTGGTGTTTGGTGCAAGTTCTGGTCAAGGTGGTTTGGGATGGTTTATTTTTCAGCATAAAAATATGCTGGACATTCCCAATGTATTTGCAGGTCTATTAACAGTGATTGTGTTTGGTCTGTTAGTAGAGAATTTAATCTTCAAAATATTAGAGCGCAAAACTATTGTGCGATGGGGTATGCAAACGTGAGATCCAACGTTTTAACTTAGTCAATCAACAATACACAACATTGAAAACATAGATCGTCCAGATTCTTGACGTCGTCACCTATCAGATCATCGGGAAAAAAGTGGAGTTGATAACTAACTAAGTCGCTGTAATTTTACCCAACCGAATAACCTCACTCCATTTCGCGATTTCTGACTTTGTAAAGTCACTAAATTCTTTGGGTCCAAGCGGCAAAATATTAAATCCTAATTGATCAAATCGCTGAATTAGAGCCGGTTCTTTTAATAAATCTTGTACTTCTTTGTCAATTGCTTGAATAATTCTTTCTGGCGTTCCAGCTGGGGCATAAAGTCCCCCCCATACAGCCACCTCAAATCCGGCAAGTGTTTCAGCAATCGTTGGAATTTCGGGCAATGTAGCTAATCTTTGAGGCGAAGTTACAGCCAAGGCTCTTAAATTACCTGCGCGGATTTGCGCAATAGCACCCGGTATGGTGTCAAACATCATCGATATTTGCCCAGCAACAAGTGCTTGCGCAGCTGGTGCATTAGATCGATAGGGAATATGTAAAAGTTCTACTCCAGCTCTTTGACTAAACATTTCAGAAGCAAGATGCGCAGAGGAACCAGATCCACCTGTACCAAAACTAATTGTTTTAGGCTGCTTTTTAGCCAAATCAATCAACCCGGCTAAAGACTTAACAGGCGAAGATTGAGGAACAACCAAAATGTTGTATCCCATTGCTACCCGCGTAATAGGGCTAAAGTCTTTCATGACATCAAAAGTCATGTTCTTGAATAACCCAGAGTTAGCAGCATGCGTTTGTATATTGCCCATCACAATAGTTCCGCCATCAGGAGCACTTCTGGCAACGGCCTCTGAACCAATCATGCCAGAGGCTCCGGCTTTATTGTCAATAACGACAGGGTTACCTGTTCTTAATGCAAGCTTCTCACCCACTAACCGCGCAGCGATATCTGTGAAACCTCCAGGAGCTGCTGGAACAACTATTTTTAATGGCTGCCTGAATAAGAAGTCAGCAGCCCAGTTTTTAGTTGTCAAAAGAGTAAGGACACCACAAGAAATAGCAAAGTTACGTCTTTTCATATTTATCTTCTCCAAGAATTAGTCTGTGACTTTCCAATGGCCTTCTTTAATTACCGCGCCAATCGACTGTAATCTTTCTCCGCAACCGATTTCTTGAAATAAGGTGGATCCCTTAGATATCGCAACATGCATCATTTCATCTCGATGTATTCTTGCCTTAGCCGCGGCTACTAGTCTTTCCACATCACTAGGATCGATCACGATCACGCTATCTTGATCTCCAACAACAATATCGCCTGGATTGACGCGAACACCAGCGCAATAAATTGGCGTATTGACCATGCCGGATGCCTCTTTTCCTGGCTTAGATGCAGTGATGGAGGTAGACCAAACACCAAATCCTAATTCCTTAATTTGCGCGCTATCTCGAGCAGGCCCATCAATCACCATAGCCGCAACACCAATCTTTATAGCTTGCATCGCAGCATTGCTTCCACATAAGGCGCCGTCAACAAAGCCCCCATTGGTAACAACCAAAACATCACCTCTTTGAGCATAAAAAAGAGCTGTATGCATCATCAAGTTATCACCTGGCGTGTTGTAAGCGGTTACGGCTGGTCCCACAAAAGGATTGCAAGGGAATAATGGACGCATCTTAGGACTCATTAGTCGAGTTCTTCGGTCGATAGCATTCATCTCATCATGCAAATCTGCAACTGGAATACCTTTAAGCATTTCAATTAATGCTGGATTAGGTCGCGGTATAGTTTTGTAAATAGTTGTTTGTTGCATATTTTTAAATTTAAGTTCGAACTCCAAGTGCTGTCACGACACGAGTTTTAGCCCACT
>JBBANJ010000020.1:0-4026 GCA_040402055.1 Ilumatobacteraceae bacterium | reverse complement strand
AGTTGCGACCTTTCCCACCTGTTGTACCAAAGCCTTAAAAGCAGGCGCTTGTGATTGGGTCCATCTTCAAAATTTGTACGAAAATGAACTGAACAATAATTATTGAGAAATTGAATATCCCCTGGTTGTAAATCATGCTCCAGCACCAAATCTGGATCATGAGCTGCGTCGACAAAATAATCTAATGCTTCTTTTTGAATTTCCGATAGCTGAATGCCTGCCTTTTCAGCCCCACCTAAGATTAACCTCCGGTGAAACCAAGATCGAATTTGCCCTTTGTGGTAACTAAAGACGGGGACTGGTTCACTTGTTTCGTTCAGATCCCCGGTAGGTCCCTCACCTCTTAAATCGTATCGATAACCTTCAAATAACGAAGGCAATAGATCTGGCCGATTTGCAAGCATTTTGTTATAAATTGCTGTAGTACTCACAATCGCACTCATACCTCCCCGCTCTGCTTTATCAACACAAAGAAGAACCACCGTATCACTGTTATCACTATGGGCGTCTAACCTTTTAGCGGTTACATAACCACGCAAATTGGGATCTTGTAAATTAGCAACTTTTATATCCTCAATATGCTCAATCATTGTGCCCATTACGTTTTGGGGCATTATTTTCCCCATATACGTTGATAAACCCCAGTAAATTACCTTGATTTGATCCAACGTATATTGCTTGATTGGCAATCCTCTTAACAAAACAAAACCGCGCCCATTTAACAATTGGGTATCGAGTTCAGCCAAGCGCTTCTTCATTGCAGTAAGAGGGAAGTCTTCTTTGCCAAAATTTCCCCAAGTCAACCCTTTTTTCGTTACCGTATTTAGGGCGCTATTGATATCGTTAATCTCATCTTCACTTAAATAATCAACCCATTCTTGGGTTTGGTTTAATTCCTTTCCTCGCCAGGCATTTGGATGGGTAATAGGATTAGTCCTGATTTCTTTCATTATTTTTTTATCCAATCTATAAATGATTACAAATAGATTATTGAGACTATTATTGAGTTTTACACCTTTAATGTATTTTTCATCGAAAGAACGCGTTTGTAATAGAGTTTTCCCCTACTGTTTCAAAGGCACGTGATTGCAAGGCATTTTGTGATTACCTTGACTGTTACTAAGTGTGCCAACAAGATCGGTTTCTGATTCTTTTATAGAGATTTCCTAATGACGACGACATCATCCATCCGGCCTCCAATTTCTTCCTCCCGGTCTGCGCAGAAAAAGCTCCTGACGCAAACTACTCCGGGTACCGAGATGGGCCGGCTCCTAAGGATGTTTTGGCACCCGATCGCACTATCCAAAAGCCTCGCCAACGGCAAGACCTTGCTCATCACGGTCCTTGGTGAGGAGTTCACCTTATACCGCGGCGACAGCGGCAAGGCCTTTCTGGTGGGTGGTCACTGCCGCCACCGCCAGACCTTGTTGCACACCGGATGGGTTGAGGGAGACCGCATCCGCTGCATGTACCACGGGTGGACCTATGACGGGACTGGAGCCTGCGTGGAGCGGCCAGCGGAAAAGGAAAAAAACGTGCCAGCGTCTTGCAAGATTCCCGGCCATGCCGTTCACGAGTATTGCGGTCTGATCTTTGCTTACATCGGTGAAGGCGAGGCGCCTTCTTTTGACCTGCCACGCAAGGACGCACTGGAGGCGGAGGGTGTAGTCGTGGTCGCTACACAGGAGAGTTGGCGCATCAACTGGTTCCAGCAGATCGAAAACTCACTTGACGCCACGCACGTGAGCTTCGTGCACCGCGCCTTGCGTGTTGCCTCTTTTGGGGAGGCAGTGACCAACGCCATCCCGGACCTTTCCTATGAAGAGACCGAAGCTGGCATCGAGCAGACCGCGCGCCGCGCCGACAACAACGTGCGCAAGAGCAACTGGACTTTTCCAAACAACAATCATGTCGTTGTGCCGGGACTGTTTCCCGGCGACCCCTGGATCGATTTTGTGATCTGGATGGTACCGGCCGATGATGAGCGCGCAACGCGCTTTACGCTTTATGCGTTTAAGCCTGAGACCGATGAGCAAAAGTCTAAGTTCTTAGGGCAATTCGAGAAATATGGCCAGTACAACGCCGACGAGCACTACGATGAGCTGTTCCACCACCGCAAGGGGCCGGATGAAGCAAACGTGATTGGCCTAATCTCGGCGCAAGACTATATCGCTCAGCGTGGCCAGGGAGTGATCGCCGACCGCGACCTGGAAATGCTGGGGAAGTCAGACCTGGGAGTAATGACGCTTCGCCGCCTGTTTTGGCGCGAGCTGGAAGCCATTCGCAACGGCACACCCACCAAACAATGGCAAAAGCGCACCGTGAATGTGCTCCCGACACAACCGGGACTCGATGCCAAGCAATAAAAACCTAGCGCCCTGAAACGTCCGAACAACAAAAAGGAGATTGACATGAAACTCGTCTATTTCGAGATCACCCGCCGTGCCGCCATCCTCTGTGCAGCCACATTCGTAGCCTCCTCCTTCGCGCAATCCACCGAAGAAGCAGTGCGTACCTACCCTAGCAAGCCGATCAAGCTGATCGTGCCCTACGCCGTCGGGGGCGGGACCGACGTGTTAGCCCGCATGGCGGCTAAGGAGATCACCGAGCGGCTTGGCCAGCCGGTGGTGGTGGAGAACAAGCCCGGCGTTGCCGCAATAACAGGAACCGAATTTGTCGCGCGTTCACCAGCAGATGGTTACACCCTGCTGATGGCCCCGTCGGGCCCGCTGGTGATGAACCCGGTTTTGCGCAAGACACTGCCCTATAACCCGCAAAAGGATTTCTTGCCAATCACCGTGGTTGGCCGCCTACCGCTGCTAATCACCGTCAACTCTTCACTACCCGTTCATTCTGTCAAGGAACTGATCGCCTACGCTAAGGCTAAACCCAATGACGTGACCTATGCATCCAGCGCAGCCCTGTTCCTTTTGGCCACAGAACTCTTCAAGCAAAAGACCGGCACTAACTTCCTTTCCATACCCTATAAGAGCAGCGGCGAGTCGACTAATGCGCTGATGGGCGGTCAGGTAACCATGGCTATTGCGGACGTACCGCCATTGGCTGGACTGGTCAAATCTGGCAAGCTACGCGCGCTTGCCTATACGGATGAGCGGCGTAGCCCAGCCTTTCCGGACGTGCCAACTGTTGCTGAAGCTGGGCTAACGGGCACGGAAGTGGCCACGCTCGTGGGCATCGTCGCGCCGGCCGGTACTCCCATGGGCATCGTGCGCAAACTGCAGGGCGTGATCGCCGACATGGTGAAAAAGACGGACGTTATCGAACGCTTCACCGCCATCGGCGTAGAGCCAGTCGGCAATACCTCCGAAGAGTTCGCGAAACTAATCGCGTCCGACCTCGAACGCTGGGCAGAAGTAGTCAAGCGCGCCAATATCCAGCCGGAATGACGCCGCCCGTACGCGAAGCCATGCCCACCTCATTAACTGTTTCTAAGGCTAGCAAATACCTCTTCACGTTGATTTAAAGGTTTGCAATGGAAAGGGCCTAAGACAGCCAGTCTTATACAAACCGTTGTAATTGATTAAAGAAGGCTTTTGGTTCATCCTTCAGCCTTAGTAATGAAGATAAAATTCAAATCCGACCAGGCCCTAACAAGTTCTACTCCGGAACGTAGATTCGAACTTTCGCCATAACTGGTTCGAGCCCCAAGCCTGCCTCGAATTTCCACTTTACAGCTGCACTTCGTCGTAATAGAAGATATCTGGTGTACGCATAAGAATCCTATAAGACACCAAAATTCTGTTTGGCCCACTGTTTTAACAGCTTACGAACACTAAATTAGTGCAATCTGGAAAAATTATGTACGTACCAACCAATGCTGGCAAAGGATGTTCCCCGCTTTTGGCTTGGCAGTCTATATTGGCCTATATCTACCCATGTCGTATAAGCTGTTGATTTACAAATGAAAAAAGCCGCTAAGTGGTCATCCTTAGCGGCCTTTAAACAGTGTGATGGTGGAGCTGGCGGGATTTGAACCCGCGTCCATCAGCCTTTTTCGTACAGTTC
>JBBANJ010000019.1:11525-22297 GCA_040402055.1 Ilumatobacteraceae bacterium | reverse complement strand
TTCACCTTGCCGGGTTAGCTCAGTGGTAGAGCAACGCACTTGTAATGCGTAGGTCGTGGGTTCAATCCCCACACCCGGCTCCATTCGCCCTCTTTCGGGCCGACGTCTTTCCTATTTCCCTTACCCAGTAAGGGAATGCAGGGTGTCGTACCCCTGTACCCGCATAGGAACTACCGTGTAGTCGTCTCCTATTTCTCTCTCGGAGGACCTTTTCCATGAGCCAACAAAAACCAGGCGCCCGTCGCCCATCACTTTCATCTCCAAGCACAGGCACCCTCGGCGCAGCCGTCGCGGTCGTTGCCTTGGTACTCGGATTCCTTATTCTTCGTGACGTACGAGGCGATGGCGGCGCAGCCACAGGCCCAGTCGGCACAGCAGACCCAAGCGCCTCCGTGGCACCTGGCGTAACAGTTGACCCTGCTGCTCCAACGACCTCCTCGCCGTTCAGTATCAATGGGTTCAAGATTCAAGTGGCTAACGCGTCCGGGCTTGCCGGTAGCGCCGGCGACATGACTACCAAATTGCAAGACCAGGGCTACGTAGTCCAGGTTGCAATGAACGTTGCTGCGGGCACCGCAAAGCGCGCCAAGACCGGTGTGTTCTACCTTGCTGGTTGTGAGGCCGCATCGCAGAACGTGGCCGGAATTCTTGGTGGCAATGTTGAAGTCGCTGCGATGCCACAACCAATTCCTGTGGAAACAGGAACTGTTGGAGAAGCCTGCATTCTGATTTTGCTCGGCACTGATCTTGCTAACAAGCCGCTTATTGGTGTTGTCGGTTACGGCAATGGTGCTGTGGCAACCACATCAACAACTGTCGCTGGTTAATAGTTACAAATTCTGCAGCATCTCGCGTGCTGCTTCCTCGATACAACGCAAGACATGAGTCATTGACTCTTCTGCGCCAAATTTTTGGGTCAAGTTACTGATGCACAAATCTGCATACAAAGAAGAGTCCATCGCTTCATCGATGTCACCCACAATTGCAGCAGTATTTGTGCGCGCATCTCGGGCGTAATCACACACACTGCCGACTACTTTTCCGTCAAAGCTTGTTTCATCAAGCAAGCCTTCGCCAGTGATTATTAGATCTGTGTTTTGAATCGCTTCGTCAAAGTCGACTTCTTCAGCCACAATGTCAAAGCCGGGCATCAGTGTTGCACCGAGAGCAGCTAGAGCGCCTGCGAGTCCGCCTGCTGCTCCTGAGCCAGGTAGTTCTGCAACATTGATTCCGTAATCTGATTCGTACATCTGCGCGAGTCGTTCAAGCCGACCAGTGAGGAGATTCACTTGTGATTGGGTTGCGCCCTTCTGAGGTGCGAAAACTTTTGCTGCATCGGTGAAAAGTGTGTCGACATCACATGCCACAAGAAAGTCGACTGCAAGTAGACGTGCTGGAGTGCTGATCGCGCGCAATGCGCCATACCCGCCATCGGTTGTTGCTGATCCGCCAAGGCACACAATGATTTTCTTCGCGCCTTCGTTCAATGCGATGTCGATGAGCTGTCCTGTGCCGGTTGTTGAGGCAGCGACAGCATCGTTCTGTGTTGGTCCACCAACAAGTGTGAGTCCAGATGCGCGCGCCATTTCAATTACTGCAACGCCGCGGTGTAATCGCCATTCGGCTTGAACAGGGTGGCCAAGTGGCCCAGCAACTGTTGTGACTCGGTTAGCGCCGCCCAATACCTCGAGCGTGCCCTCACCACCATCTGCCAGGGGCATTTCCACGCAGTCAATATTGAGGTTCCAACAGGCGTGTCCAATAGCCGCGCACACCTGGGCGGCCGATGCAGTTCCTTTGAACTTGTCGGAGGCTGCAAGTACGCGCATGTGCATACCTTACGGGGCGCATAAGGTTGCGCCATGAGTGAATTGACAAACTTTGATGCAGTCGACCAAGCCGGACTAGTTGCAAGCGGGAAGGTTTCTGCGCGCGAACTGATTGATGCGGCCATTGCGCAGGCCGAAGCGGTGAATGGCGATATCAACGCAATCATTCATCCGCGGTTTGAACGTGCACAGAAAGAGGCTGATGCAGGATTACCCGCTGGGCCATTCACAGGTGTGCCGATGGTCTTGAAAGATTTGGGTGCGCCGCTTGCTGGTGAACCGCATCACATGGGAACTCGTTTCCTGAAGAACGAAAAATATATGGCGTCTCGTAGCAGCTATTTGACGCAGCGTTTCTTGCGCGCTGGTTTTGTTGTGATTGGTAGAACCAATACTCCAGAATTCGGTAACACCATTACAACTGAACCATTGTCGTACGGCCCAACTCGCAACCCGTGGAATCTTGAACATTCAACTGGCGGTTCAAGCGGCGGGTCAGCAGCAAGTGTGGCTGCGCATATTGTGTCAGTGGGACATGCCAATGACGGCGGCGGTTCAATTCGTGTACCTGCAAGCGAGTGCGGATTAGTCGGGTTAAAGCCATCACGTGGTCGTGTCAGTAAAGGCCCAGTTCTTGGTGAAACATGGATGGGAGCAACCATTGATGGTTGTGTGACTCGCACTGTGCGTGACACGGCCGCTGTTCTTGACGTGATCTGCGGGTACGAATCTGGCGACCCGTACACAGCGCCGCCTTTCGCCCGTTCGTTGTCGCAAGAAGTTGGCGTGAACCCTGGGCGGTTGCGCATCGGCATTCTTGATCACCCGTTGCTTGGATATCAATTAGATGATGCAGAGTCGCGGGCGTCGGTTTTGAAAACTGAAGAACAATTGTCAGCACTCGGTCATGATGTTTCAGTTGCATGGCCAGAACATCTCAACGACGAAGCCTGTGCAGGTAAGTTCACTGCGATTGTTGCTGCGTGGACGCACAGAGATGTTTCAACATTCGAAACAATTCTTGGCCGCACAATTGGTGAAGGTGATTTGGAACCAGACAACATTCTGATGCGCGAATTGGGCAGATCTGTAACTGCGGAAATGTATTTGGCAAATATGGAATGGCTGCATGCATGGTGCAGGCGAGTGGTGCAGTGGTGGGAACCAACTGATGGCTCAGAAGGTTTTGATGTTCTTGTTACGCCAACGTTGGCGGGTCCGCCACCACGTATTGGCCATCTCAGTGGTGAGAATGGGTCGCGCAATTTGATCGAGATCATGGCGTACACGCCGCAGTTCAACTTGACGGGCCAGCCAGCAATCAGCCTTCCGTTGCATTGGTCTTCAACGGGTCTTCCAATGGGTGTGCAGTTCGTCGGTGCGCCATTTCGCGAAGATGTGTTGGTGCGGCTTGCATCGCAATTGGAAATCGAAATGCCGTGGCGTGACAGAGTGGCCCCTCTGGTGGCGAATTCCTAGTATTTCGGTAGGGTTTGAATATGGCCGTAACAGTTCGAATCCCCACCAATATGCGCCCCATCTCAGGTGGCGCATCCACCGTTTCAGTTGAAGGTGCCACCTTGCGCGATGTGCTTGTGGCTCTTAATGCAGCTCATGCTGGCTTTGATGAGCGCCTTTTTGACGCAACCGGGGAACTGCACAAGTTCGTAAATGTCTTTGTAGCTGACGACGATGTCCGCTATTCACAAGGGTTAGACACCCCAGTAGCTCCTGGAGACACGGTCTCAATCATCCCCGCCGTCGCTGGCGGCCAGTAGATCCGATTATCAACAGAGCCGATTTACATCAGCTCTGTTGATAAATCAAAGAATCGTGGTTGGAGTCACTATTTGTGATGATCCATGTTGATTGATTGTGCAGCTATTCCGGTTTGTTTTTTAGCGGTTCCCGTATAGCAACCAATTACATACGGGAATGACTCTGTGATGTAGTAGCGGTAGGAACCGTCAGTCTGTTTTTGACCGTTGCATTCATCAAGAGTTCCGGTTCCTCCGGTGTATGTGTACGCCTTGAAAGAATATGACTTCGGATTGCCAGTTTTTTCGTATCCGCTCTTCAACTTGTATGAAGGGTTTGAATAAATTGGGAAGCCATCGAGTGCGTAACCAACAATCGTTTCCTCCAGTGAGCAAGCAGCAATCGCGAAAACTTGGTGGTTGTGATAGTCGGCGTTGTAACCGGTGTGTCCACCACATGTGTCGAGAAGATTGTTGTACACAGGGTCACCGTAGGCCTCTGCAGTGGGCGTTGGACCTTCAAGTGGTCCATAAATTGGAAGTCCGGTCACTGTAAACGCGACCGCTGACATTTTGGTTTCAATTGAGGTCTGTGATGATGCGATTGTTGGCTTTGTAGAAACTGTCCATGAGAAATTCTGTGATTTCAATCCAGCTGGAGTTTTCTTTACAAATGGATAGCTAGTTATTCCGTTTGATGTCACTGTCATAGTGTCGCTGCTGCAATTGATTTTAACTTTTGGTGCGTCGAATTCAGCGCCTGCTCCAGCAAACTGAGAGAGATCTGGAAACTTTCCATTGTCTGCGCCACAAATAACTGAGGCACCTGATTCTGATGTTGCAGCAGTTGTGGTTGTTGCAAGGGTTGTGGTGACCGCCACGGCAGTGGTTGTCTTTAGGGCGTTTTTTGTTTTGGTGGTGTCTGAGGATGAACCACAGGCTGATACGAGCACAAGACCTAAAAGGGCAAGGCAAGGAAATATACGTTTTTGCATACCCTCATTGTGTATGAAATGCACTAAATAAGCAAGGCATCCCAATCTGGTGGGGCATTTCATTTGAGGTCGATGTCGCAGTTCGGCCATTGACTATGACAAAAGTCCATAAAGGATGCAGAATTGATTGAGTCCCACCAGGAAGGCGCGGTATTCCGGCCACGGGGTCAGGTAGTGGCGTTAGCAGTCTCAACGGTAGAGTGCTAGTCGTCTGTTCCAGTGTGAAAACACCCCCCGAACAGTCCAATCCCCATACCTACGGAGGAAAATCCCATGGCAAAGCTCATTGCATTTGATGAAGAAGCACGGCGCGGTCTTGAAGCCGGCATGAACAAGTTGGCTGACGCCGTTCGCGTCACGCTCGGACCTAAAGGTCGCAACGTTGTTCTTGCAAAGCAGTGGGGCGCACCCACCATCACAAACGACGGTGTTTCAATCGCAAAAGAAATCGACCTTGAAGATCCATACGAGCGCATCGGTGCTGAGTTGGTCAAGGAAGTTGCAAAGAAGACTGACGATGTTGCCGGTGACGGCACAACAACAGCAACTGTTCTTGCATGGACCATGGTTCGCGAAGGACTTCGCAACGTTGCTGCGGGTGCAAACCCAATGTCACTGAAGAAGGGCATCGAAGCTGCAACTGCTGCTGCAATTGAAAGCATTCGTGCACTTGCAAAAGAAGTCGACTCGAAAGAGCAGATCGCTCAGGTTGCGTCTATCTCAGCTGCTGACCCAGAAATCGGCCGCATGATTTCAGAAGCAATCGACAAGGTTGGCAAAGACGGAGTTATCACCGTTGAAGAAAGCCAAACATTCGGAATGGAAATGGACCTTGTAGAAGGAATGCGCTTCGACAAGGGCTACATCTCGCCATACTTCGTAACCGATACAGATCGCATGGAAGCATCACTTGACGATGCCTACGTCCTGTTGGTGTCAAGCAAGATCACAAACGTTCGTGACATGTTGCCAGTACTTGAAAAAGTAATGCAGAGCGGACGCCCATTGGTCATCATTGCTGAAGACATCGAAGGCGAAGCACTTGCAACTTTGGTTGTAAACAAGATCCGTGGAACTTTCAAGAGCGTTGCTGTCAAGGCTCCTGGTTTCGGTGACCGTCGTAAAGCAATGTTGCAAGACATCGCAATTCTTACTGGTGGCCAAGTCATCAGTGAAGAAGTCGGACTCAAGCTTGAAAATGTCACTCTTGATTTGTTGGGAACAGCAAAGAAGATCGTCATCACAAAAGATGAGACAACCATCATTGAAGGTGCCGGCACAGAAGACGACATCAAGGGCCGCATTAGCCAATTGAAGGCTGAAATTGAAAACACCGATTCTGACTATGACCGCGAAAAGCTCCAAGAGCGTTTGGCTAAGTTGTCCGGTGGCGTTGCAGTCCTCAAAGTTGGCGCAGCCACTGAAGTAGAACTCAAAGAGAAGAAGCACCGCATTGAAGATGCTGTCAGCACCACAAAAGCTGCCATCGAAGAAGGCGTTGTTCCTGGCGGTGGCGTTGCATTGCTTCGCGCTCAAGCTGCTGTCATCATTGCTGCTGAAAAGCTCACTGGTGATGAAGCAACTGGCGCACGCATGGTTGCTCGTTCACTTGAAGGACCACTCAAGCAGATCGCTGAAAACGCGGGCCTCGAAGGTGGCGTTGTTGTTGAGCGCGTGAAGAACTTGAAGGGCAATGAAGGTCTCAATGCCGCCACTGGCGAATATGTAGACCTCGTGAAGCTTGGTGTCATCGACGCAGCAAAAGTAACTCGCTCTGCATTGCAGAACGCAGCATCAATTGCAGCATTGTTCCTCACCACCGAAGTTGTCATTGCTGACAAGCCGGAATCGGCTGGCGGCGGACATGACCACGGCGGCGGAATGGACGACTTCTAGACCATCGTCTAGAAGTACTTCAACCAGTCATTCTTAATGTCGCGCGTCATCGCTCTCGTTAGCGGTGCCGAAGTGCGAGAATTCGATACAGACTTACCGTACTTGTCACGGGCATTAGGCGATCGTGGCATCATCACTGAAGTTGTTGATTGGGATAACGCGTCTGTTGATTGGTCGCGGTATTCCATGGCAATTGTTCGTTCACCATGGGACTATCACCGTCGATATCCAGAATTTCTTGCGTGGCTAGATGCTGTGTCAGCTGTTACTACGTTGCAAAACTCTGCAGAAGTCATTCGCTGGAACACTAATAAGGAATATCTGACTGAACTGACCGATGCCGGTATTGGCATTGTTCCCACAACATTTGTTCATTCAGCAGAAGAACTAGTCACCATTACAAATGAAGGCATGCTCGAGCGCGACATCGTGGTGAAGCCCACTATTAGTGCTGGTTCTAACAACACAGAACGTCACGAAGAGTCACCTGTAAAAGCTGCTGCCCATCTGGGTTTTCTCCTTGATGCCGGGTTTGTTGCAATGGTGCAGCCGTATCAGCGATTCATTGACGAACGCGGCGAAACAGGCATGGTGTATTTCAATGGGCAACTCAGCCATTCATTCCGCAAAGGCGCAATCTTGGCCACGGGCGAGAACGTAAAAAACGGACTCTTCACAGTGGAAGAAATAGCGCCTCGTACGGCCAGCGGGCAAGAGCGTGAGTTGGGCGAAGAAGTGATGACATTCGTGAAAAAGAAGTGGGGCGAGTACCCGCTCTATGCCCGCGTTGATGTGGTGCGTGGATCTGCGGGTGTTCCGGTGGTTATGGAGCTGGAATTAGCTGAACCGTCATTTTTCTTGCAGGTGGACCACGAGGCGCCGTCACGATTTGCCGCCGCCGTGATGGCTCGCCGATAGCGTTATCAGTATGAGCGAACCGATGTCCCCGTCAGTTGGTCTTGCAGTAGTCCACTATTTTTGCAAGCCAAGTTTTGAATACGACGGTGATGCACTTGTTGCAGCCGTCAAAGCAGCTGAAGGCGCTGGTGTCACGGTTATCACTGTTGCCATGTTGGGCCATAAGGCTGACGTTGCAGTCATGGGTGTCGCTGCTGACATGCGCGAGCTGAAGGCGCTGCAAACTGGTATTCAACACGCTGGTCTCGACATCGTTGATAGCTACATTTCACTTACTGAGGTGTCTGAGTACTCAAAAGGCATGCCGGAAGAGATGTTGAATGCTCGTTTGTACCCGCAGCTTCCTCCTGCTGGAAAAAACGCATGGTGTTTCTACCCAATGTCAAAGCGTCGTGAACACAAAGACAACTGGTTCACACTTGAATTCGACAAGCGCAAAGTACTCATGGAAGAACACGGCAAGAGCGGACGTACGTTTGCTGGCCGAATCATTCAGCTTGTTACTGGTTCAACTGGTCTTGATGATTACGAATGGGGAGTCACGCTATTTGCTGTGAACCCTGATGATCTCAAAGAAGTGGTGTACACCATGCGATATGACGAAGCATCTGCTGTCTACGCCGAATTTGGCGCGTTCTACATGGGCATGGTGACGCCCGTTGAAGAACTAATTCACCAAATCTAAATTTCAATCGACACTGTGGTTGGGCCGTCATTGACGGAAGCCACTTGCATGTATGTGCGGAATCGCCCCGTCTCAACATGTGCGCCAAGTTGTTGCAACTCCGCTACAACTTTGTTCACTAATGGTTCTGCGTACTCAGGTTTTGCTGCAGCAGTCCATGTTGGTCTGCGGCCAGCGTTCGTATCGCCGTACAACGTGAACTGACTGATGAGCAAGATGCTCTTAGTGGAATCAGCGATGGAGATATTCATCACGCCGTTCTCATCTTCCATAATGCGAAGATTCCAAATCTTCTCGGCCATCTTCTTTGCAGTGGCGTCGGTGTCACTGTGGGTTACGCCAAGAAGAACGAGAAGTCCTTTTTCTATTTCGCCGGCCCGAATAGTGGTGCCATCAACTTCAGCATCAACGGAAGCATTTAGAACTCGTTGTACTAAAGCACGCATGAACTAAGGGTAGTTGAGTTAGAAGCCGAGCTGCGAGAGCCGAGCGCGGATGAGTTTCTTGACAAGTGCTTTGGGCAAGGGCTTGTTCGTTGCAAAACGTAGTGTGCCCTTGCTGCAGTCGTACCTTGAGAGATCAACTGAGAGGTCTTCAATAATCTGACCGCTATGAGGAAAATACGAGCAGTGGTTCTTTGCTGATGCATACCCTGCGACTGCTTTTCCATTTAGTTTGACTACAGGTACGCCGTAACTCATGGCATCTTCACCTGACGGCAGTAGTTCGTGGATAGTTGTGCGTAGAGCCCTGAGAGTGGATTGTTGAGGTTCCGGCACGGCAGAGAGATACTTCTCTACTTCTTTTTCACCAGGGCTCAATCGCGAAGGCATTTTTAGGCTTCGTGAGAAAGGTAAGCGGAGTATTTGCGATGAGCAGATTGCGCAGAGGTGCCTAAAACGAATCCGATGTCCTTCCAAGAAATGTTCTTCGCTCGTGCATTCTGTACGGCATCTGCGATCTTCTTCTCTTGAAAACACCTTTGGTAGACGGCGCGCAATATGGCAGTTTCTTCTTTCGAGAGAACTGTCGACTGTGATGAATCCCATTTTTCGAACATCTCACTGATGTCATCTGCGTGTTGAATAAGTTCTTCCATTGATTTTGGCATTTTCTACCTCAAGAACTTTCGTGAATATTTCAGAAGACAATCTTCAACATATCAACATATGCTGACAGATCTCAATCTGGCTCCATTGCTATGGTTGGGCTGTGCCTGAGTTGTCGACCATTCTTGCGTTCTGTGCAGCCACAGTTGCGCTGTTGCTGATTCCAGGGCCGGCAGTTATTTACATTCTGAATCGCAGTATTGGAGATGGACGCAAAGTGGGATTAGCTGCTGTTGGCGGATTAGAAGTGGGGGATGCGATTCAAGTGTTGTTTGCTTCACTTGGGTTGAGCGCTGTTTTGGCTGCATCTGCCACGTTGTTCAACATTGTGAAGTGGGCTGGCGTTGCGTATCTGGTGTACACGGGAATTCGCACGTTGATGCGTGAACCGGTTGCACTTGATGGTGATCAAGCTGCAGTTTCAACGAAGCAGGCGTTTCGGCAGGGAATAATTGTGAACGCACTGAATCCCAAGACTGCGCTGTTCTTTTTGTCGATCTTTCCTCAGTTCATTGACACGACGTCTGATCACGCTCAACTTCAGTCACTGTTTCTCGGTGCGATATTTGTATTTCTGGCAACCCTGTTTAATGGCTCGTACTCTCTGATGGCTAGTGGGTTGCGACACCTCTTATTGCGCGGTCGCACACTGCCGTTCATTCAGCGATATGTATCGGGCAGTCTGTTTGTTGGGCTTGGGCTTTTGGCTGCAACTGCAGGTCGGACCAAATAGACCAACATGCAATCAGCGGTCTAGTCTCAATTCATCACGAATTGCGGAGGCACGAGATGAACGACACAGTGCAAGAGGCGCAAGCCTTTCTGGCAGAGAATTGGAAACCGAGTAATGACTTGGCCGCCTGGCGCGAAAAAATAGTTGATTCAAAATGGGCTGCATTGCGTTGGCCGACTGAGTGGTTTGGTCGCGGACTAGATGATGATGCTGCAACTGAGGTTGAGAATGTTTTCCGCACTGCCGGAGTGCCTGGGCCTGGACAAGACAAATCAAACTTGTGGGCAGGCACATTGTTGTCATACGGAAACGATGAAATGAAATCGTTATATTTGCGCAAACTTCTACTCGATGAAGTCGGTATGTGTTTGTTGTACAGCGAACCTGGTGCTGGTTCTGATCTTGCAGGTCTACGCACAACTGCTGTGCGTGATGGTGGCGAATGGGTGGTCAATGGCCAGAAGGTGTGGACCTCTGGTGCAAAAGATGCCGACATTGGCATGTTGATTGCTCGTACTGATTGGGACCAACCAAAGCACCGAGGCATTTCGTTCTTTTGGATGCCTATGAAACAAGACGGTGTGGATGTGCGCCCGTTACGCCAAGCCACAGGTGACTCGCGATTCAATGAGGTGTTCATTACCGATGCTCGAATTCCTGAATCACATTTGTTGGGTGACCTCAATAAAGGTTGGTGGGTATTGCAGACTGCATTGGCGTACGAACGCGCAGTGATGGGAATTTCACGACGTGGACCACGCGGCCCTGGTGGCGCAACTGCATCTGCACACGGCAATATTCCTTCTCCCGATTTGTCCTTGGTGAAGTTGGCTCAAGAAGTTGGCAAGAA
>JBBANJ010000019.1:0-11425 GCA_040402055.1 Ilumatobacteraceae bacterium | reverse complement strand
TCATTATCAAGACTGATTTCCACTTTTGTGAGATGACCCGTAAACAAGAACGGTGATTCGTAATTGCTGACCGGTGTTCCGCGATCAAGCCCGATATCAAGACCTGACCATGAGATGAGAATCCAGAAAATGTTGCTGGTGGTCATAGTGCCCACTTGCACATCATCGATAAACATGGTGAGTGTTCCTTCGTTACCGTTGCGCTTCATTCGCACGCCAACAGTATGAGCACCTGGTGTTATCGGTTTGTCTGAACGCAGCATTTGGTGTGAGCCACCAATGTTGAGGTCGTGTTCTAAATGCCCATCACGAATAAAGAGGCTGTAACCACTTGTGAGATCGCCGTGAGAAATAATGACGCCTTCGCATCCGTCTTTCGGAACATCAATAACCGCCGAGATGGTGTACGAACGGCTTCGCAAGTCAGGTGCAACGTCTGACGGTAAGTGACCCATACCGCGCCAGAACGTGTAGTTGGTTCGTGCGCCGGTGTGGCGTTCTGCGTTTTCAGCAAAGCGAGGAGCGAATCTGTCATCGAGCGGAAGAACGCTGTGCTTGTTTGCTTCGTCCCACCACTTGTCAACCATGCGAGCCAATCGTTCAGGTTCTACTTCGGCCAAGTTATTGCATTCATTGAAGTCAACGTCAAGGTTGTAGAGCTCCCACGTGTCGTTCTCGAACGGAGTTCCCATTTGGTGGAAGGCAACAGCTTTCCAGCCGTCTTCCCACAGTCCGCGATGGCCGAACATTTCGAAATATTGAGGGCCACGATTAACGATGGCTTGTGAATTCGAAATGACTGGGGCAAACGAAGTTCCTTCAATCGGCATCTGCTCAATTCCGTTGATTGTGCTTGGTGCTTCAAGTCCGAGCATTTCAAGAATGGTGGGCGCAAGGTCGATTGCATGGCAGAAGTTATGACGAAGTCCACCTTCATCTTTTACGACACCTGGCCACGAAAGAATAAACGGATCGCGAATACCACCAGAGTGTGTGTTCTGCTTGTAGCGCTTTAGTGGAGTATTCGCAGCCATTGCCCAACCCCACGGGAAGTTGCTGTGTGTATCAGGGCCACCGATATCGCCAACCTTTGCAATCTTTTCCTCGATTGATTCAGGAATCAAGTTGAACGGTCCCATCGCGTTAATGAATCCCCACGGGCCGCCTTCCTGGCTTGCTCCGTTATCGCTCATCACCATGATAACGGTGTTGTCTAATTGACCTGAAACTTCAAGCTGTTTGATAACACGCGCCAAGTTTTCGTCGAAGTGTTCCAACATTGCGGCGTATGCAGCCATGAGACGAACAAAGAGAGGTTTTTGTTCTGCTGGCACATCTTCCCATGGCAAGACAAAATCGTTACGTGCAGGAAGTTCGGTACCTGCTGGCACAAGACCAAGTTTGATCTGGTTTGCAAGACGACGCTCGCGTGCTGCATCCCAACCGTCAAAGTAGTACTGCTCACAACGATCAATGATTGGTACTGGCGCCTGGTGTGGAGCATGGCATGCGCCTGGTGCGAGCAACATGAACCACGGCGAGTTCGGTGCGCCAGCCGTGTGGTCCGCAAGATATGTAACTGCATTGTCGACAAGATCTTCTGTGAGGTGATAGCCGGTCCAATAAGTTCCGGGTGCAGTGACGTGGGAGTTGTCGCGCACTACTTCAGGACTGAACTGATCTGTTTCTGCATCGAGAAATCCGTAGAAGCGATCAAAGCCACGAGCAAGTGGCCAACCATCGAATGGTCCTGTTGGTCCTGTTTCGGTCAGCGGGGTGACGTGCCATTTCCCCACCATGTAGTTGCGGTATCCATGAGGGCGCAACATTTCAGCAAGTGTGCCTGCTTCTTTTGCAATTTTTCCGCGATAGCCGGGGTAGCCACTGTCGAAGTTTGCAAGACAACCGACCCCAACAGAGTGATGATTGCGCCCGGTGTGAATCGCGGCGCGAGTTGTGGAACACATGGCTGTGGTGTGAAAACCTGAAAAACGCAAACCACGTTGTGCGATGGAGTCAATGACAGGCGTTGCATTTTCAGAGCCGTAACAACCAAAGTCAGCAAAGCCGACATCATCGAGTAAAACGATCAAAATGTTTGGCTTTGAGCCGTCGCCCTCGTGTGAAGGGAAATGTGGTGTGGATTCAGCAATCGTGCGGCCAATGGTGCCTGGAAATCCCTGAGGCGTGGTGGGATTGAACGTCATAAAAACCTCCGTAGGTGGTGTGGCAATTGTAGTGACTTTGCCGAATTCCTAGGAATATCAGGTGCGTTCAGAATGTAGCGACACGACCCTGCCTGCGACCATGTTCTGCTGCGACCCGACGAAAGCGCGGATCAAGTGAGTTTGGTCCCATTGCTTCAATGGCTTCAGCATCAGCGACGATCATTCGAATCGTGCTTCCGGATGCTGTGAGTTCATCAAGCTCAGCGTTAACGATGGGTGAAGGGCCACCAGTCATTGGCGCAATCACAATGACGTCAGTGTGACCTTTTGCCAAATATGCATTTGCACTATTACGTAATCCACCGTCGTAATAGCGACGACCATTGATGGTGACGCATGGCCACACACTCGGCACTGCGCAGCTTGAAGTAACAGCCTCAACTAGTGAGACACCACTGTCTTTCGTCCACGTGGCGAATTCTCCGGTGAGAGCATCAATTGCCGTAAGTATTAGTGGAATGGTTGGCCAGTCAAGAGAGGGCAATCTCTTTTCAATGACAGCTCGTCGTGTTGCTTCGTCAACCGTTGTTGCAGCAAGTGCAAGTTCTCCGATACGAATGCGTTGTTCATCAGTGGTGGTTCCGCCCAACGCCATTTCACCAAAGATGGTTGCTAGTGCGTCCACATCAAGCTGAGGGGAAATTTCGGTGTGCTTTTCAGCAATCTGCCCTGCATAGAGATCAGCGAGATCAGTGCCAGAAAGAATTTGGGCGCCGACTGTGGAACCAGCTGAGGTGCCCACCACAAGGTCTAGGTTGCCGATGATGTCATGGCCAGCATCGCGTAATCCCAATAGGACGCCAGTTTCCCATGCGACGCCTGTTACGCCGCCGCCTGCCAATACCAATGCATGTGTCATGCCTCATGTTTAGTCGGTTCTGGGCTTGAAGTAATTGTTGCAACTTTGTTTCGTGTGAGGCGCGGCTTGTCCTGGCTCCATACAATCCAAGTAGATATGGTCAACCAGCCTGAAGCCGTCGAACTAGAGCCCTACGCCGATGATCTCTTTCAGGCTGTCACGCGTGCAATTCCTCATTGGATAACTACTCAGGTATCTGAAATTGCGTCCATGAGCATCGATGAAACATCGCAGGAATTTCAATCTGCATTAGCTGGTGTTGCTGAACAGACTCACCAAGTCGTATCGCAGGATTTGTTCTCGCTGTTATCAACTGATGTTGATGCACAACAGTCAAACCCACTTCATGTGCTTCGTGCGTCAACTTATTTCGCCACTCAGCTTCTGCAGTCTTTTGGTGCCGCGCCCGCACGCCGTGATGAATATGAGGTTCGTGCAATGCCGAACGATCTCTTTTCCATTGGGCCTTTGACATGGAGGGATCTCGGTGAAGAGGTTCATGAAGCGGGTATCTCTTGGGGAGCTTGGAAGGCGGCGACAATTCTGACTCGGCGCCGAGCTGATGGAAGTATTCCGTCATGACAGGTCGTACCGAAGTAATCGCAGACCTTTCCTTAGGTGGTACTGCTGCGTGCCATGCGTTATCGGATGTCACTGATGCGTGGTTGGTTGAGATTTTTAATGCGGCTACTGCGGGTGAAAAGAAGCGCGACGACATAGTTCTGATTGCTGTCGGTGGTTATGGCAGACGTGAACTGGCACCACATAGCGATCTTGACATTCTGTTGGTGCATAAATCAGTAAAGAACATTGGCGATATTGCATCAAAGATGTGGTATCCAATTTGGGATGCCGGCATCAAACTTGGCCACGCTGTTCGCACGCCCAAAGAGACGATTCAGTTGTGCACATCAGATCTTGATACAGCTACTGCATTAGTGACCGCACGTGTCATAGCTGGAAATCAGAAACTCGGGAACGAACTAATTCGTGAGGCGTCTTCCAGTTGGAAAAAAGACGGACGTCAATGGCTAGTGCAATTACATAGACGAATCCTTGAACGATATGCAAAGGATGGGGAGGTCGCATTTCTTCTTGAACCAAACCTCAAAGAGGGACTCGGTGGTTTACGCGATATTCATGCATTGCAGTGGGCAGTGGAAGCTGGTTTAGAACTTTCAACTGATGATCGCCGGCAATTGGCTAGATGTAATGAAGTTCTTCTTCAGGTGCGTGTCGCACTGCATCGTCACGTGGGTCGGGCAAATGAAATATTGCGACTAGAAGATCAGGCACCAGTTGCACGGATGGCCGGGTACGCCACCGACGATGCCTTGATGGCTGCAATTGCTGAAGTGGGACGTGAGGTTGCATGGATTGCTGACGAAGCATGGGCGCAACTTGACCCCCCAGCAGATCGTTCATCTATTTCGCAACCGCTTGCACCAGGGGTACATCTATTGAACGGCGAAGTACATCTTGATGAAACAGTCAATGTTGCTGATGACCCAACTTTGTTACTTCGAGTTGCAACAGCGGCAGCGCGTCTTCGGGCACGAATTGATCGTGCGTCATTAAATCGATTGGGTGATTCATCACCACAGTGGCCAAACCCATGGCCAGCAGGAGCTAGTGACGATCTTGTTGCGCTACTTCTTGAAGGTGAGGCTGCGATTCCAGTTCTCGAATCTTTAGACCAGCGCAACTTGTTAGTTCGCGTGCTGCCTGAATGGGCATCGGTGCGAAGCAAGCCTCAACGTAATGCATTTCATCGCTATACAGTCGATCGCCATCTGTGGCAGACAGTCGCAAATGCCGCAGAGTTAGTGCATCGAGTAGTTCGTCCTGACTTGTTGGTGTTGGCGGCACTGTTTCATGACCTTGGTAAGGGATACCCGGGAGATCACACCGAAGTTGGCATTGAGTTGTTCGCTGAAATTGGAACACGTATGGGAATGCCTGAACCAGATCAGCGCATTATCAGTTTGTTAATCGAGCATCACTTATTGCTTGCTGATACCGCAACGCGTCGCGACTTGTCTGATGATGCAACCATCACCATGGTGTCAGGACACTTGCAATCAACAGTTGTATTAGATCTACTGCATGCACTTACGCAAGCCGATTCTCTGGCTACTGGCCCATCGGCGTGGAGTGATTGGAAAGCAGAACTAGTCGCACTCTTGGTGGAACGTGCTCGACACGTACTAGGAGGTGGTGACATGACAGAAGTGATGTGGCGACTTTTCCCTGATGCAGGCGTACTGGAACTAATGGCGACTGGGGATATTGCAATCCGCACACAGCCAGACCGTGTCACTGTTGTAAGCCCAGACAAACCCGGAACATTCAGTCGTGTTGCCGGAGTTCTGTCGTTGTACAACATGGACGTATTGGGTGCGGAAGCTCATTCAGATGAGCAGGGGATGGCCGCCTCCGAGTTTCGTGTCTCCAGCCAACATGGAGAAATTGACTGGGAACCGATTGAAACGAATCTTCGCCTTGCATTGTCTGGTCGACTTGCACTTGATTCGCGACTTGCGGATCGTGCAGCAAATGCGCGGCCTCGTCGTGCAACATCTGCGCTCGCACCTGCTGCGCCGACTGTTCGTTTTGATGATTCTGCATCGTCGAACGCCACATTTCTCGAAGTGCGAGCACCTGACATGGTCGGAGTGCTGCACCGTATTACGAAGGCAATTGCTGATTGCGGACTCGACATTCGTCATGCCCGGGTTTTGACTCTCGGAAACGAAGTTGTCGACTCGTTTTATGTTCGCGAATCAAATGGTGGTCGCATCAATGATGAGGCATACAAGAATGAAATCTCTCGAGCCATTTTGTACTCTCTCGGCGAGAAATAGTTGTCCTTCTACCAAGTAAGGTGAAATCTATGAGCGATGCAGAACCGCAGTACTTCACCAAAGATCTCATTCGATGGAGCGAAACTCTTGCAGCCATTGCACGCACCGGTATGGGCTTTACGCAGAGCTTGTATGAAAAAGAACGGTACGAAGAAGTACTAAAGGTTGCCGCTGAGATCAAAGTTGCAGCAGATGATGCCCTAGAGGTACGTCGGGAACAAGATCATTTTGTTCAAGAGTGGATGGAATCAGTCGGTGAAGGTATTCCTGGATACGTCACCCCAAAAGTTGCCATTGGCGCAATTGTGGGAAATGAAGAAGGAAAGATTCTCCTCGTTCAACGCAAAGACAGTGGTGTGTGGCTATATCCCACAGGATGGGCTGACGTTGGGTATTCACCAGCAGAAGTGGCCATGAAAGAAGTGGAAGAAGAAACGGGCATTATCGCCGAGCCGTTACAACTGCTAGGCGTTGTTGATGGCATGCGTATGGGCTTCTCCCGTTTCGGCATGTACATGTTGCTGTTCCATCTGCGCGCAACTGGCGGGGAACTACAAGGACACCCGTTAGAGACTGGCGATGTGGGCTGGTTCGGTCCAGATGAACTTCCCACTCCAACAGCCGGTGCGCAATGGTGGGGAGATATGGCGTTTGCTGCAATTGCCGGCGACGTTAATCCGGCAACGTTTGACGCTCCGCGCGAACACATGTGGCGCGGCGATCACACTAGTTAATTAGTTCGTACCCTGATCGCGCAGAAACTGTTCGACTTCGTTAACTAACAAGTGCGCGTTGTTTTCTGTATCTTCGCCGTCGTCGTTACCGAATTCAAATTCAAGTTGTGGTGACTCTTCTTGGTCGAACACATCGTCACCCATTGAGTCAAGGCGCTCGACATATTCACGAAGGTCGTCGTCGTCTTCGATGAGTTCATTAACTTTGTTGTCGTACGCAACAACAAAATTGTGCAATGCAGAAAGTGGAGCTGGTGTACCAATAATTTCTCCGGCACGCGCCATGAGAGCACTTGCTGCCTTGGGCGAAGGAATCTGCGATGCATACGCAGGCACTGCAGCCCACAGCGAAGCTGACGGAATAGATGCTTGTGAGCATGCATCGTGCAAGACACCAACTATTCCGGTTGGTCCTTCATATCGCGAACGTTGTAGATCAAATCTGTCAATAGTTGGTTGGTCATTTGCGGTGCCCATCACACGAACTTCGCGGGAGTGCGGAACATCGGCAAGTAATGCGCCAAGGGATAACACCATTGATGCTTCGAAACGAGCAGCGACACTGACGATCTGTTCGGTAAACAAACGCCATTTCAAACTTGGTTCTGGCCCGAGAATCAAAATGACATCAGCGCCAGGCGTGCTTGCATGCCAGAGGCTTACCTTTGGCCAGACAACGGTGCGTGTCACGCCATCGAGCAAACGAATGGACGGGCGAATTGTTGCGAAGTCTGTGAATTCTTCCGGATCAATTTCGGCAAGAGGTTCAGCGTTCCATGCGTCAATGAGAGTGCGAACTGCTGTGCTTGAGGCGTCGGCCGCATCGTTCCAGCCACTAAACGCCGCGATGACGGCAGGGCTGCGAAGTGTTGGTTGCGATAACCAGCGGACGTGATCTGAGGCCGTCATTCCTTCAAAATCTATCGCCGAAAATAGCCAGAGAATTGACTAATTGGCTGCATCTGCCAGATCATGTGGACCAGCTGCTGGATAGCCCTTTTTCTCGCGAATTAGGGCCCCCCAGGGCTTCAAAATGGCAATTAATTCGCTGATATCTGAGCCAAGCGCTTGCACGACGCATTCCATTTGTTTGTCGGTGTTTTGTTCCACCAATTCGCGCTGGGCGCGGCCTTCTGTGGTCAGAGTTCCTTCATCTGTAATGAGACCGTCTCGCAACAAGCGTTCAATCGCTTCGTCGTAGTCTGCTTCGTTCCAGCCTCGGCTGCGGCTGTACGTCTTGATGGGCATTCCCCAGAACAATTCGCTGAGGACTCCAATTTCGCAAGCAGTGAAACCGGCGCTAATCCATGCAGCGGTATGACTGTCACCTCGATACTCGCGCAACATGTCCCCAAGTCGCCACACGTCTCCAACAACTGAACCTGGCATTGCAAGTGAACTCATACCCGCAAAAAGCGCACGACCTTCTGGATGTAGAACTTCATTTGCACGTGAGAGTAATGAACGCGCACGAGATGCGCCTTCCGGGTTTTCACCAATGATGCGATGTAGTTGCCCAATTGCGCCGTCATCTCGTGCTGCGCAGATTGTTGTTGCATCCGTGAGAGTCCAACCGTATGCAACTGATGGCAACACCACTTCTGGTTTGAACACAGCAAAAGCAGCAGCGACTACGTGTCCTGGCACCTGCCCCATGACTGATCCGCGACTAGTGAAGTAGGCGGGCCCATCGGGGGCCATCACGCCATTTAGTTCTCGAGGGCTCGCCCCAAAACCCAATTTCTCGTAGTTGCTGTGGCATTCGGGTGAGAAGTACACCTGACCTGTAACTGGTTCAAGAACCCCTGCCAATACTCGTGAAATATGTGTGGAAGCCATGTCCGAAGAATAACGACTGGTTGATGTCGCCCGATTACTGGGGCAAATGTGGCAAGGTGGGTATATGTCAGTTGTTGTTGAACAAGCCACTATTGCAAATGCTGAATTAATTGATGCCTTCAATCGTCTCATTCCGCAACTGTCAACTTCTAACAAGCCTCCGACACAAGAGCAATTAGCCGAGATCATTGCGTCGCCCTCGACTGTCCTCTTTATTGCTCGACACGACGAACATATTGTTGGGTCACTTACCCTCGCAACGTTTCGCATTCCTACCGGCGTGCGTGCATGGATAGAAGATGTTGTCGTGGATTCTGCAGCACGAGGTCATGGCGTCGGCGAGGCATTGAATCAAGCCGCGATTCTGGAAGCGCGTCATCGTGGCGCAATTACTGTCGAATTGACATCACGGCCTTCTCGTGAAGCCGCAAATCGTTTGTATCAACGCATTGGCTTTGTAGCCCGCGAAACAAACGTGTATCGCCACGAGCTGTAGAGGCTTCTTATTCCACGCTATGGTTGCGCTATGAATCTCCTTGAAGGCACGTACGTACCCAGCACTAGCGAATGGGTTCGTAATCAAATCGAAGAATATGAAACATCTGGCGGCACCGCTGGAAACACACTCCTTAAGACAGGAATTCCCGTAATCATCGTCACGATGCGCGGGGCGAAGAGTGGAAATGTTCGCAAGATTGCTTTGATGCGTGTTGAGCATGAAGGTTCGTATGCGCTCGTTGCATCACGTGGCGGAGCACCTGAAAATCCTGATTGGTATACAAACCTGAGCGAGAACCCATCTGAAGTGCTTGTGCAAGATGGTCCAGCACCATTTCGTGTCACAGTTCGTGAAGTAAAAGGTGAGGAATACAACGTGTGGTGGGAACGCTCTGCAGCCGTGTTTCCTCAGTACAACGATTACAAAACCAAAACGTCACGCGTAATTCCTATTCTGATAGCTGACCCTCAGTAAAAAACTATGGGAGTCTTCACCCTTTCACACTGGGTTGCCACTTCACCAGAAGAGGTATGGAAGGCCTACACAACACCCGAACTGTTTCATCAGTTCTTCAGTCCGGACGGATTACACATTCCCATTGATTCAGTGGTTCTGGAACTAGAAGTTGGTGGACGATTCGAATTCGACATGATTTTTGATGACACGGGTGTCGTGAACGAAAACAAGGGAATCATTGTTGAACTTCAACAGCCAAACAAGATGGTGTTCTCAGAGCCAGAATTTATGGATGGCAAATTGCTTTCCACACAAACATTTGTGCCCGACAATAGTGGAACATTGATCACAGTTACTCAAGAAGGCCTGCCGGATGAATTAGTCGGCAACCCAGACGTAATCGAGGCATTCCGATCGACATTTCGCAAGATGGGTCGCTTGCTGGGAATTGCAACAGAGAATCGCTAGCGATTCCTAGTGTTGCTGTAGAAACGCACCATCGAGCTGATCAAGATGATCGCGATCAAGTTGCCACAACTGCGCGAATGATTCAATTCCTTGCGTTGCGGTGTTGCCACGAAGACTAGAAAGCCCAAGTAGCGCTCGAGCTTTTGCAGGAAGCGTTTGTGCGACTTCTAATGGAATAGCAAGAGGTACTGCTTCTTCTGGTGTCAACCACCCCAACAAATAGCCGATGTACAACGCTTTGCGGACTCGGTCTGAACTTGTATTCGCACCACCACCATGAGCAAGACTGCCCAAGTAAATCAATGCATCGCCTGGCTTCATTTCAACAGGTTGCGCACGTGATGCATCTATAGGACTGTTGTACCCGTCGCGGTGGCTACTCGGCACCACCATGGTTGCGCCCACTTCTGCGTCATAATCACCCAATGCGACGAGTGCAGACATTTGAAGATCAATTCCTTGTTTTGCCGCAAATGACCAGTTGATGTCGTCACGATGCAGCGCCTGTGCCGGATTGCCAGGCGCGATATAGATAGTTTCCGCTTGGCTCATCCAGTAATTACCGCAATTTGGAAGCAATATCTCATCAGCTATACCAAGAAGAATCTCATTGAGAAGAATTGAATCAACAAACTGGCGACTCTTCGCTGCGAGTCCTTGAATACGAACTGTCTTACGACCGTAAAATTCGTCGTCTCCTGCATCTTCACGAAAACCAGGCGAGCGACGTTCAACATGAGGTTGTAATTGGTCGTGCAATGTGCTGGTTTCATTCGGCGTCAATAGCCCTTCAACAACAACTCCACCGTCACGTTGCACAATCTTCGCTAACTCACTGACCGAAGTATTTACTGGGCAACGGGTTAACGACTGTTTAATTGGATTCACTGAATCACCGTACCCACTACAAGGCTGACAATGATTCCATTCGACAAGAAATGCATCGCGATTGATTTCTATCCCGACGAGTGAACTCGAACGGATTCGGGAATTGCAGTGCGAATTCGAGCGGAGCCAGGTTCTCGGACAGTGAGTTCTCGAGTGGTTGCATTGAGTGAAAGTTTCCAACCTCCTTCGTGGGCACATCGGTGGTGCTCGGTACACAACGGAATTAGGTTGGCCATATCTGTGGCGCCGCCAAGATTCCAAAATGCAATGTGATGTGGCTGGCATTGCGAGACCGGAACATGGCAGTGGGGCATGGCACAGGTTGTGTGCATAGATTCGAGCGCGCGCCGCTGGTGCCATGTTGCAAGACGACTTGATCGACCCACATCAAGAACAACACCATCGTTACCTAAAACAATGGGAATGATTTTCGCTTCACACGCAATACGTCGAATGGTTTCAATCGGGATGTCAATATCGGTGCCAGTATGAACGAGTGAATGTTTATGCACGCCAGATTGAAGCGTCTTGAGATCGATGATGACACTGACGTCGGCCCGACCATACGCGGATGCGATGGGTGCAGCGGA
>JBBANJ010000018.1:0-24352 GCA_040402055.1 Ilumatobacteraceae bacterium | reverse complement strand
AGTCATTTCATTCAAGAAGACCTTGGAACCGAACTAGCCGCAGACATGATTTCCTTTATTGGGGCATTTCCATAACCCTTGGAATCGCTCTTGAATCGCTGTAATCTCATGTTGCTAACTATCAGGAGTCACAGCATGTTTAAGGCAAAAGCAATTACAGCGGTCATCGTTACTGGCATCTTCGGATTAGCTGCATGTGGAGGCGGATCTAGCGACAAAGATGATTCAACTGTCACCACCGTGCGTCAGAAAAACGCTGCACTGTCGTTCACAACACTTCCAGCGACAACCGTGCCTAAAACTGTGACGACACCTATGCCACAACTCGGTGGAGGTGCTCCTCGACCCACAACAACTGTTGGCCTCGCCACCACCACAACGATCTCGATGACAGCCCCCACCACAACGCAGGTGAAGACAGTGACGACAACAATTCCGAAATTACCTGGCCGCTAATACTTGAGTGTTAAACCGTCGGCGATTATTTCAGTCGGCGGTACGACGAGACTCCGTTAACGGTCTCAACGTCACCAAATTCTCCAGATGAGACCAGTTTCGCGAGCAACTCTTTGGCCTGCTCGCCCAGTGACCCTTCAGGAACAACAATCCATTTGATTCGATTTGGATTAATGAATCGACCTTGATTGAAGAAATTACTTGCAATCCACGGATTCGGATATGTGTAAATGAATTCGCGATCTGCGATGTGCGGCACTAATGAATAGTGAACAGACACTTCGTCGTCTGTGCCTATTCGCTTCATAGCGGCTTTCCAGCCATCGACCATTGGATTGTATGAACCCCATGAGATGGTATTGAACTTCTTGCCGTACGGGGAGTTGCCCCAGTTACGTGAAGTCCAGACGGAAGAACAAAGAACAGCTACCAGTGAGAGCTGGAAAACCATCTTGCTGTGGCGACGCAGAAAAGAAGCTCCATCAATCGCGGCTAATACGGCCGCGATAATCGGAAGAACTTGATAGTGATACATCATCGACCACGTGAAATCTGCAGTGGTCAGGATGTTGATAAAGAACTGAGGTATTCCAATTATCAAAGTCAAAGGCGACAACAACGACACCCAGGCAAGTGGTGCTGTGATTTGGTTTACATATGACAGCGCATTGTTGTCAGATAGTCGATTGAGAAATCGAGACGGGTGCATGAGGGAATTCTTTGCGACTTCAAATGGAGTGGTCCCGAGGTTGCCGTACAACGCACCATATGCACTGAGATCGCCAGAGAGAGTTGGAACCAGAAAAACTCCGATGACCAAGAAGTAAACAGCTCCACCTAGAACAAGTTTGAAACCAAGACGGCGCTGATTGCGAAACATCAGAATTACACCGATGCCGATAACTGCGAGGGATAGGTCTTCTTTCCAGAGAACTGCAACCAACAACCAGAAGATGGCTAGTGAACTTCTTTGAAAACGGCCACGTGCCTCTTCTGAAGCAGTGATTGCATAGAAATAGCCGAGGAACAGAAATGGTGCTCCCATCACTTCAGGATGGAACGTCTCCCACGCCAAAAAAACAGTAGTTGGGAGGGACAGCCAGGAGAAACTGAAGATAAGTGCAGCAATATGACTGTTCAGTTTGTAATGAGCAATCTTAAAGACCACGAGGGCACTTGAACCGAGAGCAATGACTTGTAACACGTTCCACAGATTCGGTCCACCACCAAGCCACTGAAGTGGAACAAGGAAGTAGTACATGAATTGTGCGTGGTGACCGAAAACGGACAACCCACACACTGTGTTGAAAAACTTGCCCTGCGACAAAAGCCAGATGGATTGACTGTGTATACCGAGATCAAAATCGAATGTCGTGAAATTGTTTTGTCGTGAAATTACAAGTTGTGAGAAACAAACGATCCACAGAAGCGTCGCCAGCAAAATTACTTGTTCTGCCCAATGACGTTTGTAAAAGGTTTGAGCCGGACCTTTCATGGCCGCAGTTCGTACAACATCTGGTACGCGAACAATTGGGGCCGAAGCATTATGAGAAATGCGTCAACCATTTGAATAGGCCGCAGAAAAGCGGGCACCTTTTTTCCATTCCCACCACGCAGAACCACCTCGAGTGGTAAACCGGTGTAACCAATACGTTTCACTGTATAACCGGCTGCAAGTGCAGTGCGCTCGAAACTGCGTCGAGTAAAGAAACGAACATGAGTACTGTCGAGAATGCCGCGAGAGTCATAATCAAAAAGCCCAAGGATTGTCCGTACGCGTGGGTACCAGTGTCCGAAGTTCGGAATGCTTGCCACCACTACGCCGCCACGATTTAATCGTTTCGCCAGTTGTCGCAATAATTCCTCAGGTTCACGAACATGCTCGAGCACATCAGCGCAAACCACAATGTCGATTGCTGATGGAAGTTCCAAAGGTAACCCTTGGTCAAGATTGCCAATTATGAATTGGTCGACGTTGTCTGCGACACCCGACGCTTGGTGGATATCAACACCGACAACTGTGTGGCCGTATTGGCGAAATTCAGATGACAGTTGTCCATCGGAACAACCGAGATCGACAAGAAGCCCTGCAGGCCTTTTCGCTATGTGAGACAACAATTTCCCATGTGAAGAATTATCGTCGCTTTTTCGTTCATAGACATCAATGTCGCTCGTTCTCTTGTGTGAGTTGCGACCGAACCCCATCATTTGGAAACGATATTTGAGCGCGTGAACCATAATCTGGCGTGCATACGTGACACCATCCACGTAACAAATCTCGTCGCCGTAATACGTGGGAATCGGGACTTCAACAATTTTTGCGTTTCGTCCCAGTAATTGAAGAATGATTTGGGTGTCAAAATCAAAACCATCTGAGTTGTGATTGAGAGGCAAAGTCTTCAATGTCGATACTCGATAAGCGCGATAGCCACTGTGCCACTCTGACAATTCAGCTCCGGCCAACAGGTTTTCGCATGTAGTGAGAATTTTATTTCCGTAATATTTGTAAAGAGGCATGCCGCCTTGTCGTGCTGTTCCATTTGTCATCATTCGAGATCCGAAGACGGCATCAACATCAGGGTCTGTAAACGGCTCAATCATCTCGTTGAGAATTTCTGGCGCATATTGGCCATCACCATGAAGCATGACAACAATGTCCGCTCCATTGTCGAATGCAATTTGATAACCAGTTTTCTGATTGCCGCCATATCCCTGATTGGTCGGATTACGAATTACAAGAATGGGGAGTTGCGTATTGTTGTGGCAATATTCGAGTGCCTTGTTATATGTGTCGTCGGTAGAAGAGTCATCGCAAATAATGACCGATGAAATTCTCTTGACCATGTCAGGTTGAATTCGGTCGAGTACTGAGCGAAGTGTTTTCTCAGCGTTATAAGCAACTACAACTATCGCAACTTTCATATCAATAGTTATTTCGATTGAAAGCGGCGGCGAATTGCATTGCCATGAGCAGGGAAACCTTCGTGATCGGCGAAGGCAATGATGTTGTCCGCCATGCGACGAAGGGCTGGTTCATTGGCGCGTGCAACTGCTGTGCGCTTCAAGAATGCATCAACGGTGATACCGGAAGACACATGTGCAAAACCACTAGTGGGTAGTGAAGCAGGCGCACCGATGATGAAATTGCCTGCACTAAATGGAGTGTGTTGACCAATCAGAATTTCACCAGCATTCACGATGTCATCAACAACACGTTCTTCATATTGTGCGTCGACTGCGATTTGACAATGTTCAGGTGCGTACATGTTGACTACTTCAACTGCTTCGTTGAGCGTGGAGACAAGTACGGCACCACCATTGGGCCCCAGTGATGCGCGGCATGCTTCTACACGGACATCTGGGAGATCTGCGAGTTGAATTTGTAGTTCTGCTTCAACTGCGTCAATTAGTTCCGCAGAAGTACAGACAAATACAACAGAAGAGTCGGTGCCATGTTCGGCCTCAATCAGAAGATCAGATGCAATCTTGCCAACATGTGCGGTGTGGTCTGCGACGATAAGGCTTTCTGTTGGACCGAGCAGCATCATTGTTGCAAGACCATGGCGTTGCATTTCTACTTGAGCCAAAGTGACAGCGGGGCTGCCAGGGCCAACAACTTTGCGCACGCGTGGAATTGTTTCCGTGCCAAAACCGAGCGCAGCAATTCCTGCAGGACCATTAATACGAAACACGTTGGTGATGCCAAGAAGGCGACACACCACTAATACTGCGGGGTCAACTTCACCATTGCCACCAGGAATAGGGGGAACGACAAGCACGATGTTCTGAACCCCGGCGACAACTGCAGGGACACCAAGCTGGCAGGCAACTGATGGATAACTGGCTTTGCCACTTGGGACAAAGAGGCCGACACTTGAGATCGGTGTGATCTTCTCGCCAGCAGTAAGGCCGTTTTCCAGTTCCATTTGCCAGTCACTTGACCGTTCACGCAGTTCCTCGTTGAAGGCGCGCAAGTGAGAGATGGCATCGATAATGGCATTTTCGACCGCTGGGTCGATGCGGGCATCAGCGATCTCCTGCGCAGAAACCCGTAATTGGCTGGGAGTCAGAGAGATGCCGTCGAATTTCTGGAGCGCATCGCATACAGCCTGGTCGCCGCGCACCCGGACGTCTTCAATAAGGGCACCAATGGATGTGCGAAGGTCAGCGTCGAAGATGTCGTCGAGTCCGCGATGGCAGAGGGCTTCCTTGTCGGCATCGGTCATGGCTGACCATGTCTGGCGGCGAAGGATTGCGGTCACATAAAGAAATCTACCTGCGGGCGGTGAAAGGGAGCGGATGAGTTTCGCCTCCACCAAGTAGAGTTAATTCACGTTCCGAAGGAGGAGCGTGTATGAGCGTCACCGTTGTTGTAGGTACCCAGTGGGGTGACGAGGGCAAAGCCAAAGTTATTGACCTCCTCGCCGCTTCTCATCAGATCGTTGCTCGCTACCAAGGTGGCCACAATGCAGGCCACACAGTTGTCATCGGCGATCAAAAATACGCATTACAGCTCACCCCAAGTGGCGTTTTTTATGACACTGTGACCCCTGTAATTGGCAATGGAGTCGTTGTCGACTTGCCGACCTTGTTTAAAGAAATTGACGCTCTTGAGTCGCGCGGTATCTCAACTGCCCGCTTGAAAGTTTCTAGCCTCGCTCATCTGATTTTCCCTTGGCACCAAGCCATGGATGCTGCATTAGAAGCAGCGCGTGGAGACGGCAAGATCGGCACAACATTGAAGGGCATCGGACCTGCATATGTAGACAAGGTCAAGCGTGCTGGCATTCGCGTTGGTGAAGTTCTTGACATCAAGAACTTTGAACAGCGGGTTCGCGAACGCGCAATTGCTGCACGTCGAGAAGTAAGCGATGTTGGTGGCGACACGTTTGACGTAGAAGAAGTGGTCACCGCGTTCGTTGCGTATGCAGAGCGCCTTACGCCATATGTTGCAGACACTGTGAACTTGTTGCATGATGCCCGTGAGCGTGGAGACAACATTTTGTTGGAAGGCGCACAAGCAACGTTCCTTGATATTGACCACGGCACATACCCGTACGTGACATCCTCTAACCCCATTTCCGGCGGCGCTGCTGTAGGTAGTGGACTTGGGCCACGCCACATAGATCGCATTGTCGGTATTACAAAGGCATACACAACGCGTGTCGGAATGGGACCTTTCCCTTCGGAACTTACTGACGCACTTGGTGAAGCACTTGTAGACATCGGCCGTGAATACGGAACCGTTACAGGCCGACGTCGTCGCACAGGCTGGCTTGACACTGTGATGTTGCGTCATGCCACACGCGTGAACTCGTTAACCGAGATTGCACTCACCAAACTCGATGTTTTAGATACCTTCGACGAAGTAAAGGTATGTACTGGGTACAGCATGAACGGAACCGTGATGCGTAATTACCCAGACCGTCCAGACATGTTGGCGCACGCAGTACCGGTGTACGAAACATTGCCCGGATGGAAATCAAGTACAGAAGGAATCACTGCGTTTGCTGACTTGCCACAAAGCGCTCAACAGATTGTGAAAATTGTTGAACGTGAAACGGGAATACCGGTTTCGATGGTGGGCACCGGCCCATCGCGTGATGCCATGGTGGTGCGTTAATGATCAAGCGGTACTCCACGCCAGACACTGATGCATTGTTTTCTGAAGAAGCAAAGATGTCTCGCTGGCTCGAGATTGAACTCGCTGTTACTGATGTATTAGCTGCCACAGGTGTTGTACCTAAATCTGTTGCTGAAGAATGCAGACGTAGAGCCCCAGTAATTGATGCTGCTTTTGTTGCACGTGTGGAAGCCCGCGAAGCAATTACTAACCACGATGTAGCTGCTTTTGTTGATGTTTTACAAGAAAGCATTGGTGCCCCCGCTGGCTCGTGGATTCATTACGGGCTTACAAGTACAGACGTTGTAGATACAGGTTTGTGCTGGGCACTACGTGATGCTTCAACACTGATTCATGATTCGTTGAATGACTTGATTGATGTGATCACCACATTGGCAACGACACATCGCAACACCGCCATGATTGGCCGTACTCATGGCGTACATGCAGAGCCAACAACTTTTGGTGCAAAAGTTGCACTATGGGGTGCGCAAATAAAGCGCGATCGTGAGCGTATCTTGCGCGCACGTGATGCAATCGCTGTGTGCAAGTTGTCTGGTGCTGTTGGTACGTATTCCAACATTGAACCTGAAGTGGAAGCGCGCGTTGCACAACATTTGTCGCTGACTCCGGTACCTGCAACACAAGTAGTGGCACGTGATCGCCATGCTGAGTTTTTATATGCGTGCGCATCTGTTGGCACAACACTTGAATCAATCGCGGTGGAACTACGCCACCTGCAACGAACAGAAGTGAATGAAGTTCGCGAAGGATTTGCGCCAGGCCAAAAAGGCTCCAGCGCGATGCCGCACAAGCGCAACCCTATTTCTGCAGAAACAATCAGCGGGCTGTCGCGCGTGTTACGTGCCAATGCTCAGGTTGGCCTGCAAGATGTACCGCTGTGGCACGAACGCGACATCTCACATTCGTCAGCTGAACGCATTGTGTTGCCAGATTCAGCATCTCTTGCTGTGTACATGGCGCGCCGCATGGCTCGGTTGTTATCGAATCTTGAAGTCGACACAGAATCAATGCAGAAGAACTTGAATGCATTGCACGGAGTTGTGTTCTCACAGTCAGTGTTGCTTGCGCTGGTTGAGTCAGGAATGACCCGTGATGATGCATACCGCATTGTGCAATCAGCAGCGGCCACAGCAATTTCATCAGGCACCCACTTGCGTGAAGTGTTAGTTGCCGATGCGAAAGTGACATTGACTACAAAACAGATTGATGCTGCTTTTGACTTGTCTCGCGTATTGCGACATGCCGGTCGCGCAATTGATTCACTACTACAGGAATAGGACCACACGATGTCTGCAGAATTTCCACACACACCCGATGGTCTACCGCCGCTATCTCCGGTGCTAGCCAAACTTCGCGATCATGTTTTTGAGCATTCATTAAAAATGGGTGACTTCACTTTGAAGTCGGGACGTAAAAGCACCTGGTTTCTTGACACGAAGCAAACTATGTGTCGTCCAGACGGAATGATTGCTGTTGCGAACGCAGCGTTTGAAATCATTCCTGCTGATGCAACTGCAATTGGTGGTCTCACCATGGGTGCTGACCCTGTTGCATACGGAATTGCTGCAGTGGGTGCAACTCAGGGCAGGAATCTACGAAGCTTCAGCGTGCGCAAAGAAGCAAAAGACCACGGAATCACTGGTCGAATTGCAGGTGCATTGCAGCCTGGCGACCGTGTAGTCATTACAGAAGACACAGTGACCCGCGGCACAAGTTTGTTTGAAGCAGTTGATGCGGTGTGGGAGTTCGGTGCAGTTCCAGTACTGATAACCGTGATTGTTGATCGTGGCGGTACATGTGCAGCAATGGCAGCAGAAGCCGGCATTAAGTACAAGCCATTGTTAACCGCACCTGACCTCGGGTTTGAATTCGGTTCATAGTCACTACTTCATAGTTATGAGTCATGAATGGCATGATGGGTGCATGAGAAAAATCTTCGCGACAGTCGCCCCTTTTGTTCTGATTGCATCACTTGCTTCATGTTCAGACAATGATGCAGATGAAGGTGCCAACATCCCATCTTCTCCAACTGCACCTGCTGGGTCCAGTGCAAAAATTGCTGGACCAATTGAAATCAGTGTCACTGTCGGAACAGACTCAGCGACAGATCGAGTAGAAGAAGTTCCTCTTGGTGCACAAGTGAATATCACATTGACGAATCCGAATGCTGATGATGAATTTCATCTTCATGATTACGACCTAACTGCAGGCAAGACCCCCAAAGGCGAAGCTGCCGTTATCTCGTTTACTGCTGACAAGGCAGGGCTTTTTGATCTCGAGAGCCATGTCACAGAAGAAGTCCTAGTCGTCATTTCAGTCAAGTGACTCTCGCAAAGCTTTTTGAATTGGAACCGCACGGCAATGACGTGCTTGTGGGCGAAGGTCACCCATACCCGTGGGGCGGCTTGTACGGCGGTCACATTGTGACGCAGGCGCTCATCGCTGCTGCTCACACGGTTGACCCTGAATACCTTCCGCATTCGTTGCGCGCATACTTCATTCGTCGTGGCGACAATGCAGCAACAGTGCGTTATGAAGTGGATCGCATTCGCGATGGCAGGAGTTTTGTGACACGTCGTGTTGTTGCACGTCAATCTGTAGGCGCAATTTTGAACCTTGAAGCAAGTTTTCAAAAGCCGGAAATTTCTCCAGCTATCACGACAGTGAAGATGCCGACTGATATTCCAAAGCCAGATGACATTCCGTTTTCGCAAGCTTTTTCTGAATACGTTGAAGAGCGACCTGTTCCACGCGATACACAGTTCACTGATCATCGTGATGGCGCTGGCCGCATCATGACCTGGTACCGAACACTTGAAAATTTCAGCGGCAATCAATTATTGAATCGGTGCGCACTTGCCTATTTGTCTGACGACTTACCGACGGCGTCGGTTGTGCTCGCAGTGCCAGAACTTGCAAAGCACTTCAACGGGTTCGATGCATTCTTCTCAGCAAGCCTTGATCACACCATTTGGTTCCACCGCGATGTGGACGCCAGCCAATGGCATTTGTTCGAAATGAACTGCCATTCGTACACCTCAAATAGAGGGGTGAGTTTTGGGTATGTGTTTGCCGAAGACGGAACACATGTGGCAACAGTTGCCCAAGAAGCATTGGTGCGTTTGCGAAACGATTTGTAACGCAACACCTTTTTCAAATGGTGGTCGAGACCGGCGTCGATCCGGTGACCCCACGCTTTTCAGGCGTGTGCTCTGCCAACTGAGCTACTCGACCATTGGCGGTTCGGCTATTGCCGAACCAGACGGTGGCTTTCACCACCGTCTTATTGACGGAAAATACCGCCAATAATGGCGGTCCCGACGGGACTCGAACCCGCGACCTCCGGCTTGACAGGCCGGCGTGAACTCCAGCTTCACCACGGGACCTTGTGGAAACCACAGGTCTATATTGCACCCCCAACGGGATTCGAACCCGTGCCGCCACCTTGAAAGGGTGGTGTCCTAGGCCGCTAGACGATGGGGGCTTGGACGACTCCGGTTGAGAGCAATTTGACGCTATCAGGAGCCACCCAACAATACGCCCCTGATATCAATTGTCCTCACCTGAGAGGGCAGAGATTGTCCATTCAAGGAGCCAGCCCAAGTACCCGTAGAGCTGCCACTGCCCAAAGGTGGGGTCATTTTCGTCAATGTCGTCCTCAAAGTCGTCTTCGCCAACGTCTAGCAAGGTGCCTAGTACGAGACGCAAGTTATTCAGGACAGTCATGAATGCATGAAGTTGGCTCGCGGTAATGAGTTCAGTTGATTCAAGAACTTCTTTCACGACTGCAATTGATGCTGATCGTGACTGGGTGAGTTCGTCACGCATGTAGCCCTGATACTCAGCATCGTGTTCAGGATTCTCGTTATACGCGGTGGGGAATAGTCGACGTAGTCGTACATCGTCTGGTCCCATTGCCAATATTTCAGACAATTGATCAACAAAGTGCAGCAGTGTTGACCTGTCGTCTGAAGACAATGTGATCTCGAACATGTCATTTTCTCGAGCAATGACGGGCCCTTCTCGTTTACGGCGCTTCATGTGTCTTGCTGCATCGTTGCCCACAAACCATGTTCGTGGAGTCGAAAAACATCGATCTCTGCTTTTTCGCGTGGACCATTCGAAACAACGGCGCGACCCTTTTCATGGACATCCATCATCAGAATGTCTGCTTTTGCTTTGGGGTATCCAAAAAGTTTCTGCAAGACAAACGACACGTACGACATGAGATTGATGGGGTCATTCCACACAATGACCACCCAGGGGACCTGGAGATCAACGACCTCGTCAGTTGCGATATCAACGGAGGGCTCTGCCACTTCAGTTTGTTGGCTCCCAGTCGGGGCGATGAAAATCACATATTCATTCTGCTGGTGAATAGGCGATGTTGCCTACCCACCAATACGATGGGGGGCTGTGCCCATCAATGTTCGCCCTTTTGTCCCGTCACGCCTGACGCGTCGACCTGGCCATGAGTCTGGGCGTATCCCTACTTCTGCTGTGGCTGGCTATATCGCCCTTACAAAGCCGCGAATTATTGAATTGCTTCTGATCACCACAATTCCCACCATGGTCGTTGCCAATGATGGCTGGCCAAGCCTGTGGCTGATGGTGGTCACGATGGTGGGTGGCACTTTGGCTGCCGGTGGCGCAAACGCCATCAACATGTACATCGATCGCGATATTGACGCCCTGATGGAGCGGACCAAGAATCGCCCCTTGGTCACTGGCTTAATTTCACCACGCAACGGACTTATCTTCGCTATTTCGCTCGAAATCGTGGCTTTTTTGGTTCTTTGGGCTGGAACTAACCTACTTTCAGGCATTTTGGCCCTGTCGGCCACTCTTTTCTACGTTTTTGTGTATTCCTTGTGGCTGAAGCGGACCAGCAAGCAGAACATCGTGATTGGTGGGGCTGCAGGCGCTGTTCCTGTGCTGGTGGGTTGGGCAGCGGTGACTAATTCGCTCAGTTGGACCCCATGGCTTCTCTTTTTGGTCATTTTCTTGTGGACCCCACCCCATTTCTGGGCGCTGGCAATCAAGCACAATGACGACTACACGGCAGCTGGCGTACCGATGCTGCCGTCGGTGGTATCCCACGAAAAGGTCATTGCCTCAATGGTCAGGTACACGATCGCCCTACTTGTGAGCTCACTGATTCTTGTCCCGGTCAGCGATATGGGTTGGGTCTACGGAGTGTCAGCATTGGTGTTAGGTGTGGCTTTCTTGTGGGGCACAATTGCACTTGGAAAATCGGACAGTCCGAGCGCCTCAATGCGGCTTTTCTCGTTTTCGATCTCGTATATCTCGCTTCTGTTCATTGCGTTGACCATCGACGTCTTCGTTCGCTAAAAAAGCGCAATCGCACGAACTGGGAACCCACCGAGGATTTACCTTCTGTGGGAGGGCGATGGGTAGTCTTAATTCGTTACAACTAGGCGCACTCGCTCCGACAGTTCACAAGAACTGAAGGTGTGTATCTGGGAGACCTTCCGAAAATGACCAATATCGACACTCACGTGGGCGCATCGACACATGCACAGGGCGCAGGCTCTGCACTTGTCGTTTCCGTCGGCCAATGGATCACAAGCAGTGATCACAAAAAAATTGGACGTCTATTCATCGGCACCTCATTATTGAGCGCCCTCCTTGCAGCAGTGCTTGGTGTGCTCTTTGGTCTCGAACGCGTGAGCCCAGCGCACATGCAGATCTTTAATGGTGACGCAACACCGCAACTCTTTTCGTTGTATCAGTTCGCACTTGTCTTTGGAGTCCTTGCTCCACTCTTCGTAGGAATCGCAATTGCTGTTGTTCCAACGCAACTTGGTGCGCGTGCCGTGGCATTCCCACGGGTCGCACAATTTGGTTTCTGGGCCTGGCTCTTTGGCGCCTTGATGGTTGATGTTTCAATCATTGGCAATGGAGGCCCCGGTGGCGGAGCAACTGACCTCGTTGATTTGTATTTGTTAGGTGTTGCGCTCGCAGCAGTCGGGCTTTTGGCCGGAAGCCTTTGCGTGGCAACTTCAGTACTGACTGCGCGTGCTCCCGGAATGACGCTTGATCGCATTCCAGCTTTTTCATGGTCTGCTCTTGTTGGTTCGATTGCAACGTTGCTGAGTTTGCCAGTCATGATCGGCACAATCATCTATGTCTACGTAGATCACACTCACGCACAATTGGTTTTTGGCGGCAATAAAGGAATTAACTCTTTCCTGGGTTGGTCGTTGTCTCAGCCAATGACATTTGTGTTTGTCATCATGGCTCTCGGAGTACTTGCAGAAGTTGCGCCAGTTACTGCACGCACAGAACAACCTCTTCGCCCAATAGTTCTTGCTGGTCTTGCGATTATTTCAACAGCAGTTCTTGGTGCAGTCACGCAGAGTGCGCACATTCTTGATTGGGCCGGAACTAACACAGACAAAGTGAAGAGCGTTCTGTTGCATTCCTTGTTCAACGGTTTGCCATTGCTCGGAATACTTATTGTTGTTCTTGTTTCGCTCATGTGCTTGAAGGTGGGTACACCTCGAATTACTGCATCGTTTGCTTTGTCCTTGCTCGGCGCACTCATGATCATTGTTGGTGTGCTCGGAAACGGCTTATACAACTTGAAGGCAGCTTCACTTGATGGCACCGTGTTTTCTGAAGGAACCGTTTTGTATCTCGTGTACGGCGGCTTGTTGAGTGCCTTAGGCGCACTTAGCCATTGGGCTCCACTGTTGTGGGCACGCGCTATTGACAACACAAAACTTCTTGGGCTTGCATTGATCGGCTTACTCGGAACAATCTTGGCTAGCTTCCCGCTGTACATTGCTGGGTTTGCAGACCAGCCAGCCAACACCGTTATGGGTTTTGACTACGACGGACCTGTAGCGCTGTGGAATGTTCTTACCGGAGTCGGACACGCACTTATCGTTCTCACGGTTCTTGGCTTTGTCGCACTGCTCATTGATGCATTGCGAAATGGCGCATCAGTTTCACAGGAGGCATCGGCATGACCATTGCATTACCAGCAGCACCCGCACAAGCGCCACGTCGACAAATTCTTGTCGCAACGGCAATCGCTTCTGCTTCTGCATTCATGCTCATCATCGGAATGGCTGCGATGTGGTTGAAGTTCCGTGCCGGCGCGCCAACGCGTGACTCATCTGATGGTTTGAAAATTATTAAAGACTGGATGCCTGCTGGAATCACAATTCCAGAAGTAGCAGCCAACGTCATGCTCATTACTTTCCCTGTCGGCGCCTTGATGGCACAGTGGGCTGCATATTCGGCAAAGCGCAACGACGCACCTCACCGTTCTCTTGGTTTGGCAATTTGCTTCATAGTCGGACTCGCCATCGTGAATGCGCAAGTTGCGGTCTATGCCCAGATGGACATCGGCCTCGCGGACGGACAGTTTCAAACAATGTTCTATGCAATTACTGGCACGATGTTGCTGCTAGTTGTTGGCGGTATGGCATTTAGCCTCGTGGCTTTCTTTCGATCTGTTGGCGGTCGTGACAACGACGTTGATGTTGTTAACGCCCACGCGTTCTATTGGTACTTCCTCACTGCAGCCTTTGCTGTGGTGTGGTTCGTGGTGTACGTACAGAAGTAGGTCAAGATGATTACCCCCGGTTCAAAATATTTCTTCGGCCTTACGGGCTTGTCGCTTATTGCCGCAATCTTGTACATGGTTTTGGTGAACCCGTCAGACCTCGGAGCAGTCGCGCTTCTTGGTCTTGCAGCTTCGGGCGCCTTGATTGGTGCAATGGCATTGTTCACCCGTGATGGTGACGTTTATACAGATGAAGAAGCAGTTGCAGCTAACGCTGTCGCCGGCCCACCATCGTTCTGGCCAATCGTGTTCGCACTCGGAGCAGCCATTGTTCTTACTGGTCTTGCAACAGTGTCAGTTGTATTTATCCTTGGCGTTGCAGTCCTCATTGGCGGCGGCGTTGAATGGGCAATTCACAACTGGGCAGATGGTGCATCATCAGATCGTGAATTCAATGAGTTCGCTCGCGCTCGCGCGATCAGCGCAATCGAATTCCCAGGACTTGCTGCTGTCGGTCTTGGTGTTATCGCCTTCTTCTTTTCTCGAGTAGTTCTTGCTGTATCGAAAGAAGCTGGACCAATCATTTTCATCGTGGTTGCCACAGTGATCCTCGTTGTCGGTGTGCTCATTGCAACCAAGCCATTCATGAAAGGTGCTGTCACAGTTGTTGTCTCGGTGCTTGCGGTTGTGGCACTTGCTGGTGCCGGAACTTTTGCTGCCTTGTCAGGTGAGCGTCATGAACTTGCCGTTGCTGCAGAAGAAGATCACTACGACGCAGCACATCGTGAATGTGGAGAAGAAGAATCTGCACATTATGACCATCTTGCAAACAACACAGTGTCATTACGTTCTGCAGTGACAGCCACCATCTTTGTAAAAGATGGAAAGGTGTATGCAGAAGCTATTGGAATGCCAACGAAAGTTGACACCATCACTATTCCTCGCTCAAATGCAACGTCTGTCATGTTCCGCAATCTTGATGAAGAGCAGCATCGCCTCGTCGTTCACTTGGGCTCAGCCAAAGTGGCTTCTACTGGAGTAGTTGAAAAGGTTGGTACGTGCACACAACTAACTGGCAAAAACCAAGAACAAGTAATGACTCTCACAATTCCAAAGCCAGCGACAGCCACTGAGCCGTTCTCATTCACAGTTCCTGGTGCCACCGGAGAAATCAAGTTGGTCGTGCCGTGAGTCACTTAGGTTCCCCTCTCTCATCAGAAAAGGCTATGGATATCGTGAACAACGTGAAGTCATCAAGTCACCGCATTCGTAATTCGATTGCATCGATTATTGGAATTGTTGTTCTTGCCGGTTGTGCCACAAATGCACCGCAAGATACGTGGCAGCCAAGAGGCGACAACGCCCAAGTTATTAACAATCTGCAGTGGATCATTTTCCCAATGGCCGGCGTTGTTGGCGTTCTAGTTTTTGCCTTTGCTGCTTACACCTTTTGGAAGTTCACAGATCGCGGACAACCAATTCCTTCGCAGAGCCACGGCAAGCCAATCGTAGAAATCATTCTCACAATCATTCCTGCGCTCATTCTGACCGTTGTTGGCGTCTTTACTTTCCGCGGAATTTTTGAACTGTCGAATACCGAAGATACTCAAATGGTTATCAACGTCACTGGTCAACAGTGGTGGTGGGAATATGACTATCCAGCACAAGCTGAACAAGGCATTACTCAACCAATCATCACTTCTGGCCAGTTGGTTATTCCAGTTGGTACCAAAGTCTTGTTGCGCGAAACAAGCCGCGACGTTATTCACTCGTATTGGATTCCGGCTTTGAACGGAAAGAAGGATGCTGTCCCAGGCCGCATCAACTTGTTGCGCCTTCAAGCAGACAAGCCCGGACTATTCGCAGGTCAGTGCACCGAATTCTGTGGTCTTTCTCACGCCAACATGCGTATGGAAGCCATCGCGCTTTCTAAAGAAGATTTTGCCAAGTGGGTAGCTAACCAGCAGAAGGCGTACACCTCACCTGCAGACGGAACACTTGCGAAAGAAGGCGAAGGCGTTTTCTTGAATCAGTGCATTCGTTGTCATCAAGTCAACGGCTTGAAGAAGGCCGACGGCACGCCTGCAATTGCAGCACCTGACGAGAATGTCTATTCCGGCGCAGCACCGAACCTCTCACATCTCATGACACGCAACACTTTTGCTGGTGCAAAGTTTGACTTGTTGAATAAGTCATGCCGTAAAGACGTGTGGGGCGCAAAGCCCGACGCCATTGGTGAGAAATATCTTGCGGGTGTTTCAGAGTCCTGCTTGAATGCAACTGCTCTTCGAGCATGGTTGCGCAATGCGCCAGCAATGAAGCCGATGTATGCAGACCCAACCAAGTTGGTGAAATCAGGCGGCAAATATCGTGGTATGCCAAACCTTGGTCTTACTGAAACAGACATCGACAAACTCGTCGCTTACCTATTGACACTGAAGTAATCGGAGAACACCATGTCCACCAATGAACTAACTCTAACGCCATCTCAATCACCAAGTGTGGTGAACAAATTGTCGGTATCGCCCTCACAGTCACTCGGTGCTGTACGACGTCCGGTCAATACAACTGGCTGGCGTGAATGGCTCTTTACTGTTGACCACAAAAAACTCGGAATTATGTACGGCACTGTCGCCTTTGTGTTCTTCATTGTCGGCGGTGTCGAAGCATTGTTTATTCGTTTGCAGTTAGCTCTTCCAGACGGCCGCATTCTTAGCGCTGACAAGTACAACCAAATGTTCACCATGCACGCGACCACGATGATCTTCTTGTTTGCCATGCCTATGGCTGCAGCATTCGCAAACTATTTCTTGCCCTTACAAATTGGTGCTCGAGATGTTGCCTTCCCGCGTCTGAACGCATTGTCATTCTGGTTATTTTTGAGTGGTGGCCTCATTCTTAATGCCTCATGGTTCCTTGGTGGAGCTGCCGATGGCGGTTGGTTCATGTACGCACCAAACTCTGGACCAGTGTTCTCACCAAGTAATGGTGTCGACTTCTGGATTCTTGGTTTGCAGATTGCAGGTATCGCATCTTTGATCGGTTCTATCAACCTGATCGTCACAGTTCTCAACATGCGTGCACCTGGTATGACATTGATGAAGATGCCCGTGTTCACGTGGATGATTCTCGTAGTGCAGTTCCTTCTGGTGTTCTCACTTCCAGTAATCACCGTGGCTCTGGTGTTGTTGATGTTCCAACGCTCGTACGGAGCAACATTCTTCGATGTATCGCAAGGTGCAGACCCACTTCTCTGGCAGCACTTGTTCTGGATCTTTGGTCACCCAGAGGTGTACGTATTGATTTTGCCGGGTTTCGGCATCATCTCTGAAGTACTTCCCACGTTCTCGCGTAAGCCACTCTTCGGGTATCCGTTTGTTGTGTTCTCCGGTGCATCCATTGGTCTCGTTGGCTTCGGCGTGTGGGCTCACCATATGTTCGCGTCTGGTCTTGGCCCAGTATCTGTTGCGGTGTTCTCAATGGCCACTATGGCAATTGCTATTCCGACCGGTGTGAAAATCTTCAACTGGCTTCTCACAATGTGGGGCGGAAAAATCTGGTACTCAGCCGCAATGAAGTTTGCTGTTGGTCTCGTCATTCTCTTCACCATCGGTGGTTTGTCAGGCGTTACACACGCAGTTGCTCCTTCTGACACGCAACAGACCGACACGTACTACATCGTCGCTCACTTCCATTACGTGTTGTTTGGCGGAATGGTGTTCGGATTGTTCTCAGGCTTCTACTACTGGTGGCCAAAAGTGTTTGGAAAGATGCTCAATGAAAAATTGGGTAGCTGGAACTTTTGGTTCATGGTGATTGGTATGAACCTCACGTTCGGACCAATGCATATTCTCGGCCTGCAAGGCCAGCCTCGCCGCATGTACGTATGGACAGAAGCTCGCGCTGGTGAAGGTCTCTTCAACTTCGGATTTTGGAACATGGTGTCCTCAATCGGTTCATTCGTTTTGGCAGTCGGCGTACTGTTCTTCATCATCAACGTGATCAAGACTGCTCGTAACCCAGAGCGCGCTCCGCTTGACCCATGGGATGCACGTACGTTGGAATGGCTTACAACCAGCCCTCCTAAGGTTCACAACTTTGATCGCATTCCTGTGGTGCACCACCTCGACGAGTTCTTCCACCGCAAGTACGAAGAAGACGAGGCCACACATACGATGAAGCAAGTAGCAACTGGCGAAGAGCTAATTCGTGCTGAAGAAGCTGCCGCTGATGCTGACATCCACATGCCGGGAGCGTCGTACTGGCCATTGCTGCTCTCCATTGGTGTTGCAACACTTGGCATGGGAGTTCTTTACGGAACTCCAATCATGGTTGTCGGAGCACTTGTCGTTATCTTCTCGTCATTTGGATGGGTTCTTGAACCCTCAGTACCTGAACCAATCGATTTTGACACACCGTCACATGACGGTCACACGAAGGAGATAGCTCCCCTTGGCTGATATCGCAACACACGACACCGATCACGCAACTGATCACGGGCATCATTCATCAACTGGCTTGTCAAACAACAAGTTGGCAATGTGGTTGTTCCTCGGATCAGAGTGCTTGCTATTTGGTGGTCTCATCTCGACATACATGCTGTATCGCGGACGCGTTCAGAACGGACCACATCCTTCACAGATCTATGACATTCCGTTCACATCGGTCAGCAGCTTCGTTCTGTTGATGTCATCGCTCACCATGGTGCTAGCAGTGTCATCGGCACAGCGCAAGGACGACACCAAGACAAACCTGTGGCTGCTGATTACAGCACTTCTTGGAGCGACCTTCATTGGCGGCCAGGTGTACGAGTTCACCACGTTTTATCGTGAAGGACTTGGCTTCACCACAAGCCTTTTCGGTTCAAGCTTTTATTCACTGACAGGATTCCACGGTGTTCACGTTTCGCTCGGAGTCATTATGTTGCTGTCCTTAATGGGCATCATCAAAAAAGGCAAGATCACAGGCGACAAGGCCGAGGTCGTGGAACTCATTGGTTTGTACTGGCACTTCGTTGACATCGTGTGGATCATCATTTTCACACTGGTGTACCTAATCCCATCCTGATTGAGAGCGCATCATGACAACCGTTACTGAAACACACGCAGACACACACGAGCACGGAATGTCTGATGCTGGCTATATAAAGATTGCAATCATCTTGGCTCTCATTACAGGGCTTGAAGTTTCTACGTACTACATCGATTTTGGACCCTTGTTCATGCCTGCGTTGCTCACCATGATGGTTGTCAAGTTCGTCATGGTCGTGTCGTACTTCATGCATCTCAAGTTCGATAGCAAGATTTTCAGTTTCCTTTTCTATGTAGGTCTTGGGCTTGCGATTTTCGTGTACTGCATGGCTCTCGCTACCTTCAAGTTCTTCATCGCGTAAATAGCGAGGCGGGTCGGCAATGCTGATCTCTGGCATCGAACCAACTTTGAATGCTGATCCTTGGAGGTATCAGATGCACCCAGAAATCTGGGTGTTGATCATTGGTTTAATAGTGGCGTTTATATACGCCATCCGGGTAGTCGGCCCAAAAGTTGTTCCCAGTGGGGAAGTGATCTCTCGCAAACAAATCAGAACTTTTGTCCTTATGATTGTTTTGTTGTTGATTTCAACAGATTGGCCGATGCATGACATTGCAGAGGAATACCTGTATTCCATGCATATGTTGCAGCACACAATTCTCACCTACATCGTTCCACCACTAGCGCTACTCGCAACTCCGGAATGGCTGTTTCGACTATTGGTTGGGCAAGGTCGCACGTATCGAGTCATTCGGTTTCTCACGCGCCCCGTGATTGCCGCTGTCACTTACAACTCAGTACTACTAGTTACTCATATCCCTGCATTGGTGAATCGTTCTGCGGCTGGTGGTCCACTGCATTACAGCCTTCACGTTTTATTGGTATTCAGTGCCTTAATGCTGTGGACACCGATTTGCGGCCCGGCGAAAGAATGGCGTATGAGTTATGGCGCAATGATGATCTATCTCTTTTGCACATCTTTAGTTCCTTCAATTCCAGCAGGCTGGCTGACATTTGCTGAAGGCTCTGTTTATAACCACTATGACACTCCAGTTCGAGTCTGGGGAATGTCAGTGCTGAGTGATCAACAACTGGCTGGCGGAATTATGAAACTTGGCGGTTCAATATTTTTGTGGGCACTCATCATCACGATTTTCTTCACTCGTTTCATGAAGGGCTTCTTTGGCGAACAGTCGTACAGTTCCAAAGAACCATCTGAAACTTCACAATGACGTTGAGCTAGCTCCAGCGGAAGCGTCGCGCAGCAATCGCCGGCGCAAACACGCCCCACGCGGCCAACACTGCACACGGCACAACAAGACCTGCTGAATCACCATTCAACGTTGACCTCAGCAGATCAGCCAGAGCTGTGGACGGCAGACCACGGACAGCATTGCCCATGAACTGCGGAAGCGAATCACGCGGAATGACCATTCCACCCAGCAAAAGCAGTACTAAGTACAGCCCGTTCTGAGCGGCCAAGTTAATCTCAGCGCGTAATTGGCCAGCAAGGATGAGGCCGATTCCAGCGAATGCTGACGTGCCGAACAGCACGACGAGAACAGCGAGGGGCCATGTGGAACCACCTGGTTGCCACCCGAGTGCGAGGCCAAGCGACAACAAGATAATTGCCTGAACTAATTGCACAGTAAACACGGACAAGATTTTTGCAATCACTAGTTCGTTTCGTGTCAACGGCGTGGCGCCTAATCGCTTCAACACCAAATAGGAACGCTCAAATCCAGTAGCTATTCCGAGACTCACCATCGAAGATGACATGATCGCGATTGCAAGGATGCCCGGCGTCAAGAATTGAATTGGTTCCATATCTGCACTTGGTAACACGTCGACAGAACCAAAGAAGCCAAGTAGCAATACAGGAATGATCAATGTCAGCAGTAGTTGCTCACCGTTGCGCGCAAGCAGCATTAGCTCTGCACGAAGTTGAATGCGAATGCGCCTCATTTGGTACCTCGAGTCAATCGCCGGTACGTATCTTCTAAGGACTCCGTGCCCATGTCCACACCAAGTAATGGGTGAGAGTTGTCAGCGAGCCATTGCGAAATTCGTGTCATCAACTGTGGAGTTGGTTCCGACGCCACCTCATAGACACCGTCACCGATAGCAACAACTGGGCTATTGATAGATACTGCAAGTTCTGCTGGCACTAGTCCAACGGAAGAAGTGAAACGCAAATGTTTACGTGATGTCAGCAGCGTCAGGATCTCGCCAGTTGCGATGACCTTGCCGGAATTAAACAACACAGCATGAGTTGCAACTTTTTCTGCTTCGGCCATGTCATGCGATGCGAGCACAACAGTGGTGCCTCGCGTTGCTAAATCACGAATGATGTCGGCGATAAGGTCCCGGCCGTCAATGTCGACTCCTGAAGTGGGTTCATCTAGAAAGATGACATCAGGGTCTGCAGCTAGTGCCAATGCAAGCGACAGTCGTTGTTGTTCACCGCCCGACAATTTGCGCCATGTGCCGGTCGAACGATTCGAGAGGCCAACCCGTTCAATCAATTGCCTCGCGTTCACACCTTTGTTATGAAGCGCACAAAAATGAGACACCACATCACGCACACGGGCACTGGGGTAGACGCCTCCGCCTTGCAGCATGACTCCCATACGTTCAGTCAGCGCACGGTGGTCAGAGACAGGGTCAAGCCCGAGAACTTGCACAGACCCAGATTTGGCTGTGCGAAAGCCCTCACAGACCTCGATGGTGCTGGTCTTTCCGGCCCCATTTGGCCCAAGGATTACCGTCACACTGCCCGATGGAGCCTCGAACGAGACATTGTCGACAGCCACGAGGTCACCGTAGGAAACGCTCAGATTTTCGACAACAACGGACACGTCTCCACTTTACGAACAAATGCCTCTCAGCACGAAAGGCGGGACAGGTAGCCTGAAATCCTGTGATTGATGTACGACTTCTGCGCACGAACCTTGATGGGGTGCGGTCTGCCTTGGCCCGCCGAGGAAAGCCAGACCTCCTAGTGCAGGTCGATGAAGCCGTTGCCCTTGATACTCGCCTGCGCGAGATGAGCCTTGAGCGTGACACTCTGCGTGCAGAGGTGAACGACCTCTCAAAGCAGGTGGGCGCTCTTCGTCGTGACAAGAAGAACGACGAGGCTGAAGCCCTCATGGAGCGCAGTCGCGCTGGTGGCGACCGTGAGCGTGTTCTTCAGAGCGAGATCGACACTGTGCAAGATGCACTGCAGCAGATCATGCTGCGAATTCCGAACCTGCCTCACCCCGATGCTCCTGATGGCGCCGGCGATCATGAGAACCCCATTGTCAAGGGCCCAATTAATTTGCCTGCCACGTTCGGTGATCACCAGCGTGTCCCACATTGGGAGACAGCAACGGCTCTTGGCATTCTTGATAACGAACGTGCCACAAAAATTGCTGGTGCAATGTTCACTATGCAGCGTGGTCTTGGCGCAACTCTTGCCCGTGCACTGTGTCAGTTTGCGTTGGATCAAAATGCTGATGCCTTTGAAGAAATTCGCCCACCAAGTTTTGTAACTACAGCAACACTCACTGCTACTGGTCACTTGCCAAAGTTTGCAGACGATGCATACGCCATTGAACGAGATGACTTGTGGGCTATTCCCACCGCTGAGGTTCCGCTCACATCGTTGCATGCGGGCGAAGTATTAGATGAAGCTGAGTTGCCAGTACGTCTAATGGCCTATTCGCCGTGTTACCGCCGCGAAGCCGGAAGTGCTGGCCGTGATACGCGTGGCATGTTGCGTGCACACGAATTCGACAAAGTAGAAATTCTTGCGATTGCTTGCCCAGAAGATGCACCAGCATTACTGACTGAGTTAGTTGGTCGTGCAGAGGCGTTGATGGCTGCTTTGGAATTGCCGTATCGCATTATTGAAATTTGCACAGGCGACATGGGTGGAAGTCATCACCGCAGTTTCGACATTGAGGTCTATGCACCTGGTTGTGATGCGTGGCTAGAAGTCAGCAGCGTTTCCTGGTTCTCTGATTACCAAGCGCGCCGTGCAGACATTCGTTTCAAGCGCACTGGGCAAAAGGGCACTGAAATCGCTAACACACTGAACGGTTCTGCATTGGCAGTACCTCGCGTGTGGGCAGCAATTTGTGAAAATCATCGCCAACCAGATGGCAGCGTGCGAATCCCTGATGTGCTTCTGCCGTACATGCGCGGCGCGACATACATCACACCCAAGGCGTAACCATGGGCATCGCTGATCGTCGCATTCAATATGAGACAGCAGGGCTCGAAATTGATGACCTTCATGCTGATCCGATCACGCAGCTCAACGTTTGGTATCACCAAGCAGAAGAAGTCGGCGTTACCGAACCCAATGCAATGGTGTTATCAACGGTTGATGCAACGGGGCAGCCAGATTCCCGAGTGTTATTGGCTCGTGGCATTGACGCTCACGGCATCACATTTTTCTCAAATCGCACTAGCGCTAAGGGAATACAGATTGCGGGCGAATCGCGAGCCGCGGGAACATTCGCATGGCTCGACCTGCACCGCCAAGTGCGTATTCAGGGGAACATTTCTCTTGCTAGCGATGCGGTGAGCGACGAGTACTTCGCTTCGCGACCACGCGCCTCACAATTAGGTGCATGGGCTTCTCCTCAGTCAACAGTTATCGGCAATAGAGAAGAACTTGATGACCTCATCGAAGAAGTAACTGAATGCTTCGAAGGCAGTGACGTTCCTCGTCCACCACATTGGGGTGGATATGTCTTATCGATTGACCAGATTGAGTTTTGGCAAGGCAGACCAAGTCGTTTGCATGATCGTTTCCGCTACACGCGCAATGGCGTTGTGTGGCGCGTAGAACGCCTCGCGCCGTAACCAGGCCAGGCGCCCTTGCATTTGATAGACCTCTGAGGCAGACTGAAGGAGTTCGCAGGAAGTCTTGCGGAAAGTTGGCCCAGTTACCCACCCAACGGTGGGGGAACTGGGTTCTGCGCTTTTAAGCGACTTCAACGACTTTTGTTCATCATTGATTCAGCCAGGCCAGGTGGTGGCACAATCCACCAAGGCATCAATCAGACTCTCAGTGTGTGGCGTTAGCCCCGGGCCTTCCCAGTCCCACCACAGCGGGCTAGAGCCACGCACTCGGGGTGGAAGTTCCAATTGCACGCCAGCGTGTTCCACCACGTTTACAGGGTTGTCTTGATGCATGCCACGAAGGTTGTTTGGAATGTCATCGATGTCGTCAAGGATTGTGTAGGCCGGTAGATGTGTACGAAGCAAGGCGCCGAGATGGGTAGCAAGTCTGCGGTTGCGTCCACCAAGTAGTAGCGATGTGAAGAACCCGGCGCGACCAAAACCGTGCACAGTAATCACAATGTTTACATGCGACAGAAAAGATGCGAGTACAGGTGATTGATCAGCTGTCACTGTGTGTGATGGAAGATGCCATTCCATTTTGTCCGGCAATTGAATCCCGTAATACGAAGCACCAGCGCGTTCTGCAGCGCGTGATGCAATGGTGTCTGTCAATTCTTCAAGCGCGCCACCATGAAAGGCCATAAATCCAAACGTGGATCGCAATATCGACTCTTCGGTGACGTCGTCATATTGCAATAACTCAGACAGGTTCATGATTACTTGCTCTGTAGTGAGGATCGACGGATAACTAATCCGGCTGTTGCGATGATGACACAGAAAACAAT
>JBBANJ010000017.1:11929-24689 GCA_040402055.1 Ilumatobacteraceae bacterium | reverse complement strand
GCTGTTGTAACTGTTGCCGCCGGTTCAGGCGGCACACCTGCTTCCTACACAATTACCTCGACTCCGGGTTCAGCTACCTGCACGGTGACTGGTTCGTCTGGCAACTGCACGGTGTCTGGTTTAACGAATGGTACGTCGTACACGTTTAAAGCAACCGCTACGAATGGTGGCGGTACATCGGCCGCCTCAGCTGCATCAAATGCAGTCACTCCGCAACCGATTGTTCCGGGTACACCGCGTATTCCAACTGCCGATGCTGGAGTTTCTTCTGCTGTTGTAACTGTTGCCGCTGGTACAGGTGGAACTCCAGCGTCATATCGAGTGACTTCAACTCCCGGATCTTATACGTGCACGGTTACTGGCGCTTCCGGTAGTTGCACTGTTACTGGTTTGACTAACGGAACGTCGTACACATTCAAGGCAACGGCGACAAACGGTGGCGGTACCTCTGCGGCTTCTGCTGCATCTGATTCTGTGACGCCGCAACCTGCAATACCGGGAACGCCGCCCGCGCCAACTGCCGAGATTAGCGATGCGTCTGCTGTTGTAACAGTTGCTGCAGGTTCTGGCGGTACACCTACTTCGTATCGAGTGACCTCTACTCCTGGCTCTCTCACATGCACAGTTGTTGGTTCGTCTGGTGATTGCACAGTGACTGGCTTAACGTACGGCACGTCATACACGTTTAAGGCAACTGCATCGAATGCTGGCGGTACATCTTCATCATCTGTGTCGTCTAATGCAGTAACTCCGGTGGCTCCCACTACGACAACTGCTGCACCAGCATTATCAATTGTGATTCAGGCCCCTGTGACGACAGTTGCTCAAGGCCAGGTATCTGTTGCAACGATTGCTCCGACAACTACAACCAGCATTGCTGTCGCAGGTGCATCAGTTGCTGCAACGAAAACAACAACGACGACTATTGCCGCAGCACGCGCCGAAGTTCGAGCCACAACTACGACGGTGCCAGCCCCTACGACAACCACGACTGTGGGTCCACCATCTGCAGGCAGAGTTTCAGCCGGACAGACGGCAGTGCAGGTTGACGGTGTTGCCACTGATGCAGTGGTAACTCGACAAGCAAACCAAATGGTCATCAACGCAGGATCATTGAATGCAACTTTGTCCGGTGTTGATGATGCTGGCAACAGGTTGCCACTTGATAGTGATGGCAATCTGCATTTAGCTGTGGGTGATGTCATCAAGGTCAGCGTTGGTGGGTTCAAACCCGGATCAGTAGTCGAAGTATGGCTGTTTTCTACTCCAAGAAACCTGGGCACGATTGTTGTCGGCCCGGATGGAAAAATCGATGGCAAATTCTCGATACCAACCGGAGTTAAATCTGGATCTCACAGAGTGGTAATCACCGCCAGGTTGGTCAACGGAAAGCCAACTACTTTCACGCTCGGAATCCTGGTCGGGAACATCTCCAAGACGTCGACACTCGCTCGAGTGCTAATCGCCATTCCAATCACATTGGCAATCGGTTTTGGATTCCTGTTGCCAACCCAAATGCGACGCCGCCGCCGCCGGTTGACGGTCAGCTAAAGACCCTGAACTTTCGGATTGGGCCACCCTTCTGGGTGGCCTTCTCCCTTCACAGCAAGGGTTTTCTATTCCTGATAAATATGACTGATTTAGTCGGGAATAACTGTAGATTGGTCGGATGCCAACGACCACATGGACCAAAGAGTCCGTCGCCCTTCATGCAGACGAGATAGCCGTTGCTGCCCGCGAACTAGAGCACGCTACGCCGGTTGAAATTGTGCGATGGGCTGCTGACCAGGTGGGAAGCGACATCACCGTGACCTGCAGTTTTGAAGACGTGGTTCTGGCTCATGTAGCAGCGACTGCAGTTCCTGGAATTGAAATCGTGATGATCGATACGCAGTACTTGTTTGCAGAGACCCAATGGCTCGCTGAAGAACTGCGCAAGAATTTTGATGCCAATCTTCTTATTGTTCACCCGCTTCATGTGACTCCAGACAATTTGTGGCAACGCGACACCGAAGCATGCTGCAATGTGCGCAAAGTGCAGCCACTGAATGCTGTGTTGTCAGAAAAAACTGGATGGGTGACAGGTGTTCGCCGTATAGATGGCCCCACTCGCGCAGAGACTCCTGTCGTGTCTCTCGATGCAGTGCGAAACGTATTGAAGATCAACCCACTGGCGTTGTACAGCGATGAAGAAATGGAAACGTACGAGTTTCTTCATGAGCTTCCACGTAATCCATTAAAAGATCGTGGTTATCCGAGCATTGGTTGTTGGCCCTGCACAAAGCCTGTTGCTGAAGGCGAAGACAAACGCGCTGGCCGTTGGGCCGGACAAGCAAAAACCGAGTGCGGATTGCACATCTAGAAATCGAAGAACAATAAGGAGACGCACATGAGTGCAGTGACATCGCAGAACGAATTAGAAATACTTGCAAGCCGATCACATTTGGATCGTCTTGAATCAGAAGCAATCACCATCATCAGAGAAGTGGTGTCAGGCTGCGAATCGCCAGTGCTGCTTTTCTCTGGCGGAAAAGACTCAGCTGTGTTGTTGTGGCTTGCCATTAAGGCCTTTGCGCCAGCACGCTTGCCATTTCCGGTCATGCAGGTTGATACCGGCCATAACTTTCCAGAAGTCATTGAATACAGAGATGAATTCGTGCGTAAGTACGGCCTGGAATTAGTAGTTGCTTCAGTGCAAGAGAGCATTGATAGGGGAGACATCCCAGATCCAGGTCCGACCGGTAGTCGTAATCGTCAACAAGCAGTAACCCTGCTCACGGCAATTCGCACTCATAAGTTCGATGCCGCTTTTGGTGGCGGACGCCGCGATGAAGACAAAGCACGTGCAAAGGAGCGCATCCTTAGCTTCCGCGACAAAAAGGGCGGCTGGGAGCCACGCATGCAGCGTCCAGAGCCATGGAACATCTTGAACCCGCGCATTGTGAAGGGCGAACACCTTCGTGCGTTCCCAATTTCAAACTGGACTGAACTTGATATCTGGGAATACATCGCTCGTGAAGAGATTCCATTGCCCACTATCTACTTCTCCCACGAACGCACGGTCATCGAGCGCGATGGCATGTTGCTGTCGGTCGGTGGTCCAGTCGTTCCTGAAGATGGCGAAGTTCCTCGCAAGGAAATCGTTCGTTATCGCACCGTGGGCGACATGAGCTGCACAGGCGCAGTTCGTTCGACTGCCACAACGTATGAAGATGTACTTGCAGAAGTCTCAACAGCGCGCATCACAGAACGTGGCGCAACCAGGGCTGATGACAACTTCAGCGAATCTGCGATGGAAGACCGTAAGCGTGAGGGTTACTTCTAATGAGTGTTGTTTCAACTGCGTCGAACACACAGGTTCGCATTGCCACAATTGGTTCTGTCGACGATGGCAAGAGCACGCTGATTGGTCGATTGCTGCATGACTCGAAGGGAATCTTTGAGGATCAGCTGAGTGCAGTTTCGAAAGCCAGTCGACGTTATGGCGATGGCACATTCAACTTGGCGCTCCTGACTGATGGTCTTCGTGCCGAGCGTGAACAGGGAATCACAATTGATGTTGCCTACCGTTATTTCGCAACTCCGAAACGCAGTTTCGTATTAGCTGACACCCCAGGCCATGCTCAATTCACTCGCAACATGGTGACTGGTGCATCAGTCAGTGACATCGCAATCGTTCTTGTTGATGCTCGTCATGGTGTTGTTGAGCAAACTCGACGCCACGTATCTATTGCGGCGTTACTTGGTGTGTCTCACCTAGTTCTTGCCGTGAACAAGATGGACTTGGTGAATTGGGACGAAACAGTCTTTGACACTGTGGTTACAGACGTTGCGGCTATCGTTTCGACGCTCGGTTCTTCGGTACCTATTCATCCGATTCCCATCTGCGCGACAGATGGCGAAAACGTGGTCGATGCTGGCGACAAGACACCGTGGTACGAAGGTCCATCAGTTCTTGAATTGTTGGAAACTCTCGACATCACTCCGATAGCAACAATCGATGCCCGTCTTGCTGTTCAGTGGACATTGCGCGAACACGGCGGAAGTGATTACCGCGGCTATGCAGGACGTCTTGAAGGCGGCGCAATCCGCGTCGGAGACTCTGTCACGGTTCATCCGCAGGGTTACTCAAGCACCGTTGCAGGGCTTACACGCGCCGGTTCGCCTACGGATATTGCTGTCCCCGGCGATGCAATCGCGATTGAACTTGCAGACGATCTGGATGTCGGTAAAGGCAATGTGATTGTGGTCAATGGCGCACACCAGCCAGTTGATGCCACAGGGCTCATCGCAGATGTGTGTTGGTTTACAGACGCTGAACTATCTGTAGGCGATGCGATCATCGTTCGTCATGCGTCTGGTGAAGTGTCAGCTCGTGTTGCTGCAATCACTCACCGTCTTGACTTGGAGACTCTGGAAAACACTCCAACTGATCGACTTGTCCTGAATGACATCGGCCGAGTTGAACTTGCACTTGCTTCGACCTTGGTGGTGGATGAGTACACAGTGAACAGAGCCGGTGGTAGCGCCATCGCTATTGACCCTGTTACCAATGCCACTATTGGTGCACTCATGATTCGGTCGGGCTACTAAGACGTAGTTTGTTATGGTCGGCGGGTGACGTTCACGACGCCCCCTCAACTTCAAGCGGATGTACCCACATCGCACCATCTTGCAAGACGCACGTTTGCCACCATCTTTGGTGGGGTTGGCATTGTCTTTCTTGGGCTTGGCCTCATCTCACTAGTTCTGATCAATTTTGTGTCGTCACCAATTGCGGCGAAATCGACAGTCGAGATTGCGCTACAGCAGCCTGAAGTTCGGAGTTATCTCGTTGAAGAAATTGTGAAAGAGATTGAAGACAAAGCCAACCCTGTTCAAAAACTTGTGCTGATATTTGCACGAAACAGAATCGTCACAGCAGTTGAAAAAGTCCTCTCCGAACCGGAAATTCAAAACTCAGTTGGCGATGCAGCTGCCAAGGCATATTCCGTCTATGTCGACAACGAACCTGTGGCAGAAATTGACATCTCCCCGATTAGTAAAGCAGTAGTAGCCGCTGTTATTGGTACTGATAAGCGTCTCAGGTTTGCTGACAATCTTGAACTTGATCCCATCAAGATCACGCGCGACGACAACGACTTCGATTTTGGTCCACTGCTTGATTCCCTTCAACGAAGTTCATGGCTGTTTGTGATTCTTGGAATCCTTCTTCAGGTAACTGCGTGGTTCCTCAGTGTTGCAACTCTGTGGCAGCGAGTCCGCCGTCTCGGCATTCGTCTATTGGCAGGCGGTGTCATCTTCCTCTGCGTTGTTCTTTTCACCCGCAGTCGGGTTCCTCAGTCGTCAACCGAGAATAAGCCAGCGCTCAAAGCTGCCGTTTCGCTAATCACCGACCCCATGGTGACTCGGTTTGTTGTGCTGATTGTTCTGGGTTTGATTATCGGTTCAGTCGGCTTAGTAATGAACCGTAAAGAACCAGAAGTTTCTTAGACAATCGGTTCGCGAAGGTGAACTGGTTCGATCTTCTTTTTGCCCTTCACACGCAAGTTCAGTACTTCAACAAAGACTGAGAACGCCATTGATGCGTAGATGTAACCCTTTGGAATCTTTTGTCCGAAACCTTCAGCGATAAGTGTGGTTCCAATAAGCAAAAGGAATGCCAATGCGAGCATTTTCACGGATGGATGAGCATTGACAAAGGTATAGATAGCTTTTGAAGCAAGCAACATGACCCCGACTGCTGCCACTATCGCAATGACCATTACGGGAACATAAGTAGTCATGCCCACTGCTGTAATTACCGAGTCGATAGAAAAGACCATGTCCAGAATCAGAACTTGCCCAATGACGGCCGCAAGGGTGGGGGCAACCTTTGCTGAAGTTTGCCCTTCGTCTCCTTCAAGTTTGTGATGGATTTCTTTCGTTGCTTTGTAGATCAGGAATAATCCGCCTGCTAGAAGCACAAGTTCTTTGCCACTAAACCCCACAGACCCAACGGTGAAAAGTTCCTTCTTTAACGAGATGACCCAACCAACGGCCAACAAGAGCAGCACGCGCATTCCGCCTGCAGCGAGTAGACCAATTTTGCGCGCCTTGTCTTGCTGGTCGGCAGGAAGCTTCGATGCGAGAATTGAAATGAAGACAACGTTGTCCACTCCAAGAACTATTTCAAGAGTGAGGAGGGCCGCGAGAGCGCTCCATGCTGTGGGGTCAGATATCCATTCCGTCGGACAAAATTAGCAAAGACGACGAGCGTCGGCGGGTCGGAAAGTCAATTAGGTCGAAATTTTATTGGTTGAAAAGTGTCCACTTGTCGGACTGTTTGCCACGTAGTTCGTCGTAATCAACTTCGACACAGGTGATGCCGCGTGACTCTGCAAGTGTGCGTGCCTGGGGCTTAATGCTTTGGGCTACGAACATGCCGCGAAGAGTTCCGAGCGAAGGATCATTAGCCAAATCAACGAGATACCGAGTGAGTTGTTCAACGCCATCGATTTCTCCGCGTCGCTTAACCTCAATCACCACCGTGTTGCCGGCGGTGTCTTTGCACAAGATGTCGACAGGGCCGAGCGCTGTGTAATGCTCGCGTCGAATCAGCGTGAGTCCTGGTTCCATTACTTCAGGCGAAGCTGCAAGTAGTTCTTGAAGTTGCTTTTCGACGCCATCTTTTTCTAGTCCTGGGTCTTCGCCGAAGACATGGTCGCTGTCATGGAAGATTTCGTGAAAGGTAATGGTCATTGCTTCACCTTTGGGGTTGCGCACAATCCAATGATCAGAGTTGTCTTCAATAACGTTTGGTGCTGTCATCCAGTTGAGGGGCTTGTAGGCGCCACCATCGGAATGAACTGCTACACATCCGTCCGCCTTCACCATGACAAGGCGAAGGGCTTCTGGCAAGCGGGTCTCTAGACGGCCTGCGTATTCCACAGTGCAGCGCGCAACGATAAGTCTCACAACAACAGTCTTGCCGATTGGGCTAGTTAGTGATGTGGTCGCGCATGCGCTTCTGAATCAGGTCGCGCCGTTCTTGCAGTTGACGGTACGTCATCGACTCTGTTGATTCGTCAACACCAAGGCCGGCCTTGAGGCTGCCCATGTCAATTTCCACTGTGTTCATATCGACACCCAGTTCCTCTGACAAGCGGGCGCCGTGGCGCTGCATGAATGTCATTGAGATGTTGGTGAGTTCTCCGATGATGTCAAGGTCTGGTGCAAGGCGGGCAATTGCACCGTCCAGAAACACCATATTTTTGATGTACAACATGAGTTCTTTTGGCAGCTTTGCGCCATAGGCAAGAAGTGCCTTCACGATGCGCTGCACTTCAGCTACTAACTCTTCGCCGTCAAGTGACGTTGGGTCGATGGTGGGCTGATCAAGGCCGAGGTCACGAATTACAGCATCAATGTCGGTGTCTGATGGAAGCGCACCGAGGTCGCGCAGTGCAGATACTTGGCTGTGCAAGTCATTTGTTGTTGCACCAAGCATGAGGCGCATGAAAGCGAGTCGCCGTTTTGTGGAGAGGCGACCCACGATGCCGAAGTCAAGAAGTGCTGTTCGTCCATCAGAGAGAACAAACAAGTTTCCACCGTGAAGGTCACCGTGGAAGATGCCATGAATGAGTGCACCTTCCATAAAGGAAATCATTCCGGCTTTGATGACTTGTTCAGTATCGATACCTGCTGCTTGCATTCCTTCAACGTCGTCGAAGTTGAAGCCCTGCAGACGTTCCATGATGAGAACGCGTCGCTTCACGAGAGTTGGGTGTGGGCGGGGCACGATGTATGCCTCTTGATTAAGGTCATGCAACATCATTGATACGTCAATCATGTTTGATGCTTCCATCCGGAAATCAAGTTCTTCCACAATTGTTTCCGCAAACAGCTCAACAAGGGCTGGTGGGTTTGCAAGAGCCGCAACTTTGATGCGGCCAATCATGAACGGGGCAATCCAAGCCATCACGCGAAGGTCACGACGAACAAGTTCTGACACTTGCTCACGCTGAACTTTTACAACGACATCTTCGCCAGTCAAGAGTGTTGCGCGGTGAACTTGAGCAATTGATGCTGCAGCGAGAGATTTTTGTTCAAAATTGGCGAATACATCTTCAAGTCGGGCACCCAAATCTTGTTCAACAATGAGCTTCACGGTGTCCCATGGTTGTGGTGGAACTTGATCACGACATTTCTTAAATTCGTTTACGAGTTCAGTAGGAAACAAACCTTCACCACTAGAAATGATTTGAGCAAGCTTGATGTATGTTGCGCCAAGTTTCTCAATTGCTTTTCGCAAACGAAGAGACATGTATGTGCGTGAGTCTTCAGGGGTCGCAAACTTGTTGCGCTTCTTCTGGATGTACCACGGAAGCAATGCCCAGCCAAGATGGGCAACAACGACTACTAGTCGACCAAGCGGGGGAATGCGGCGGGCCCGAATAAGGGATGGCACTTCTTTTTGTGCTGCTGCACGAAGGACGATGGCTACCTGCGACCATGCAATGGTGTCGCGATCAAGGACCCACGGACCTGAATCAGAGAAATTACCCCAGGAAAGGTCGTTAGGTCGTTCTGTCACCGAATCATTCTGCCGTGGAGAGTTGCTCCCACACGCCTTGTGGGGGCGAAATGCGACACAATGGTTCACGCACTAAGCGCACGGGGGATCACATGTCTAATGCACCACTTCAAGGGGTCAAAGTAGTCGAATTGGGCGTGTGGGTTGCTGGGCCGGCGGTCACGGGAATGCTGGCCGACTGGGGCGCTGACGTGCTGAAGATTGAGCCACCAACCGGCGACCCGCAGCGTGCCGTGTTCGGAGCATTAGGAGTGGGCGACCAAGTGGGGGTGCCTCCGTTCGAGATTGATAATCGCGGGAAACGATCGGTTGTTCTCGACCTGCGCAATGACACCGATTTGGAAACCATGATGACTCTTATTGGTGAGGCAGACATTTTTGTGACCAACGTGCGGCCCGCCGGTCTGCAACGCCTGGGTCTTGACGCAGACACCTTGACAAAGAAATTCCCGCGATTAATTTACGGCATCATCACCGGGTATGGATTAACAGGTCCCGATGTTGATAAGGCTGGATATGACATTGGTGCGTTCTGGGCGCGCAGTGGTTTAGCGCACACAACAGTTGCTCCTGATGAGTTGCCGCCAGGAATTCGCAGTGGCCAAGGTGACCACACAACAGGAATGGCCCTGGCTTCTGGCGTGATGGCTGCATTATTTGACCGTGAACGAACTGGCGCTGGACGTGTTGTTTCCACCAGTTTGTTGCGCACTGGTATCTACACAATCGGGTGGGATTTTGGTGTGTACTTGCGTTATGGAAAACGACAAAGTACACGGCCACGTCATCGCAACCCAGCTCCGCAAGTGAATTGTTATCGCTGTGCTGATGGTCGTGCTTTTTGGTTGCTTGGTCTTGAAGCAGATCGTCATTGGCCAGGATTTTTAAAGGCGATTGATCGTCATGATTTGGCTGCGGTTGAAAACTTCAAGAACGCGCGAACGCGCACAGTGAATGCAGAAGAAATCATTGCGGTTCTCGATGCGCACTTTGCAACACAGGACTACGCATATTGGACCTTGCGGTTTGATGCAGAAGATGTGTGGTGGGCGCCATTGAATTCAATTCCCGATGCAATCAATGACCCGCAAGTTATTGCGTCGGGTGCATTTATAGATATGACGCCACAGCCTGGCGAAGCGCCGTACCGCGCAGTGAATTCACCTGTTGATTTCGATGGGTACGCCCCAACGTATGGTCCAGTACCCAACCTCGGCGAACACGAACCGAAGTGGTGACTTCATGACAGCTAGCCGTTTAGACATTGTGACCGTGAATACTCCCCGTACCGACGAGATATCGAAATTCTGGGCTGACCTTCTGGGATTGAAAGAGATTGAACGTGAAGATGGTGACAGATGGATTCTTCTCGGAGATGCAAACGGCGGTCGCACCGTTGGTTTCCAACGTGGCGAACATGTCGATGGTTCTATCCACATAGACCTGTCGTGTTCGACGAGCGATTTTCCTAATGAGCGTGAGCGCATCTTGCATTTGGGAGCCATTGAAACCCGACCAATGCGCAGTGAGCCATATGGCCTTATTGCAAACTTCGCCGACCCAGATGGCAACTTGTTTGACCTCTGCGCGTATTTCCCCGCAGATTAAAACTGGGGTGGGCGTTTGTCGCGCAAGGCAGCTACGCCTTCGCGGTATTCAGCAGTTTGGGTTGCGTCATTGATCAGAGCAATTGACTCATCAACTGACGCTCCGACATCGTGACGAATGAGGTCGCGGTAGATCTGCGCTTTTGTTATGGCAACTGCGTTCGGGCCTGCGGAGGTTGCAAGCGATTGGGCCCATTGTTGAGCCATAGCAAGAGCGCCCGCGCCATCTGGTGCGACGCCATTCCATAAGCCCCAGTCGCGGGTCTCATCGCCAGTGAAAATTCGTCCTGACAACAAAAGGTCGGCAGCACGAGTGACGCCAACAATGCGAGGGAGAGTCCAGCTCATTCCGTATTCGGCGGGCAATCCCAACTTTGGTGCAGCTGTAGTGCACTTTGCAGTTGCGGAAATGAATCGAAGATCGCAGAACAATGTGAGCGCGAGTCCGATACCTGCGCATGCGCCGTTGATCGCAGCGATCACGGGTACGCGAAGTCCGTAATGCCAGACAAGGTCATGGTCGAACTGTTCGGGCAGGTTCTGGCCCGGATTCGCGAGATCTTTCGGTGTTCCCGGGTCATATCCGCCGCGATCTGCATGGCCCGCAAGTGCATCTGAGTCTCCGCCAACACAAAAAGTATTCCCAGCTCCGGTGACAACAATGGCCCGAATGGTGGTGTTTGCATCGAGAGTCGACATCGCAGATTTGTATTCAGTATGCATGCGACCTGTCCATGCGTTGTGCCGATGTGGTCTATTCAGTGACACGGTGGCAACTGCACCATCAATAGTGACGAGAACCGTTTCACTCATCGTGGATCGCGGCCCCAGATGGCATGCAAAATGGCGTCGGTGTATTCAGGTCGGCACACAAAGAAATCTGGCAGCCAGGTGTCTGGCGTGTTGTATTCAAGAGGGGAGCCGTCAATGCGGCTCACGTGCATTCCGGCAGCGAGAGCGACAGCGGCGGGTGCAGCAGAGTCCCATTGGTACATGCCGCCGTCATGCACGTAAATGTCTGCTTCGCCCATAATGATCGACATTGCTTTTGCGCCGGCGCTTCCTAAGCGAAATGCGTCGCAATCAAGATGTTCATTGACTAGTACCGCCGCATATGGTGCACGATTACGTGATGTGACAAGACGAGGCTTTGCGCCTTCTTTCGGAGGCACTACAACTGCTGGATCAGTTCCGAACACCGCATTGATGCTGGGAAGTGAAACTGCGCCGGCAGTCAGTGCGTCGCGTTCCCAGAGTGCAATGTGAACTGCCCAGTCGGGCCGGCCTTCGCCGTATTCGTTGGTGCCATCAAGTGGGTCAACAATCCACACACGATTTGAAGACAGCCGCCGGCGATCATCGGTGCCTTCTTCAGAAAGCACCGCATCGCCCGGGCGCACTGCACTGAACGCCTCCATGAGAAAATTATGAGCGAGTAGGTCGCCGGAGTCTTTCAACTGCCACTGCGTTGTGCCGCGCTCAATAGTTACTTCACGATGTTCTACTAAGAGTTGGCCGGTGACCCGAGCAAGTTCAACTGCTAGTTCGTGGTCGTTTAATGATGTCCACGAATCGAAGAGTTCTGCGTTGGTCACTGCTCGCCGCGAGACAGATTAAGAGCGTCACGCACCAAGGATCGAACTTCAACTTCATCGGCACCGGCCTCGACAAGTTTGCGGATACGCAGCTCTACTCGTTCTGCTTCGATTTCATTAAAGACATCGAGACGTTTAGTTGAAGTTGTGGCGGTAACGGCCATGAGAACAATTGCTGCAAAAGCAGTGATCATTCCGAATGTCAACACCCATCCCTCATTGTTTCCGCGAATGGACGACACGATGATTGCGGGCAGGCCTGTCAAGAAGGCACCAAAGCACAATGTTCGAATCAGCCGTAGTGACATGGATTTACCGAGAAAGTGGCTTGTATTTGATGCGGTGAGGCTGGTCAGCGGCTGAACCAAGTTCTTTGTGGCGCCATGATTCGTATTCAGAGAAGTTTCCTTCGAACCACCGCACTTGGCTGTCGCCTTCGAATGCAAGAACGTGTGTGGCGATGCGGTCAAGGAACCAGCGATCGTGACTGATGACTACCGCACAACCAGGGAACTGGTCGAGTGCATCTTCCAATGCGCGCAAGGTGTCAACGTCAAGGTCGTTTGTTGGTTCGTCGAGTAGTAATACGTTTCCGCCACGCTTCAAGACTTTGGCCAAGTGAACACGGTTGCGCTCACCACCTGAAAGATCGCCAACAAGTTTCTGTTGGTCTGCGCCTTTGAAGTTGAAACTTGCGACATACGCGCGACCATGAATTTCACGGCCTCCGACTTTCATGTGCTCGACACCTTCTGTGATTTCTTCATACACAGATTTTGTTGGGTCAAGTGAATCACGATTCTGGTCGACGTAGCTGAGTTGAACCGTGTCACCAACGGTGACAGTTCCAGAGTCTGGAGCTTCTTGACCTGTGAGCATGCTGAACAACGTTGTCTTACCAGCACCGTTCGGCCCGATGATGCCGACAATGCCAGCGGGGGGCAAGGAGAACGAGAGGTTCTCAATAAGCAAACGATCGCCAA
>JBBANJ010000017.1:0-11919 GCA_040402055.1 Ilumatobacteraceae bacterium | reverse complement strand
TCGCCAAACCCTTTGGTGAGGTTTTCGACGTTAATGACATTGTCACCAAGGCGTGGTCCGGCAGGGATTGCGATTTCTAATTTGTCAGGGCCGCGTTCTGCGGCCATTGCTTCTGCATGCAACTTGTCGTATGCAGCAAGACGAGCTTTACCTTTTGCTTGACGAGCCTTTGGCGACATCTTCACCCACTCAAGTTCGCGCTGCAATGTGCGTGTGCGTGTGTCGCTGAGTTTCTCTTCGCCTTCAAGACGAGTCTGCTTTTGCTCTAGCCATGAGGTGTAGTTGCCTTCGAATGGGAAACCACGGCCACGGTCAAGTTCAAGAATCCAACTTGCAACGTTGTCAAGGAAGTAACGGTCGTGCGTAATTGCAACAACTGTGCCTGGGTATTCCTTCAAGAAACGCTCGAGCCAGTCAACGCTCTCTGCGTCAAGGTGGTTCGTCGGTTCGTCAAGAAGAAGAAGGTCAGGGCGTGACAGCAACAAACGACACAACGCAACACGACGCTTCTCACCGCCAGACAATTTGGAGACATCGGCATCGTTCGGCGGGCACCGCAAAGCGTCCATAGCGATCTCCACGTTGCGGTCAAGGCTCCATGCGTCGGCTGCTTCGATTTTTGCTTCAAGGTCTGCTTGCAGGGCTCCGACCTTGTCGTAGTCGGCGTCTGGGTCTCCCCACATAGCCATGACTTCGTCGTACTTAACAAGTAGGTCACGGATAGGGGCAACGCCGTCCATCACATTGCCAAGTACATCCTTGGTCATGTCGAGCTGTGGTTCTTGCTCGAGGAGGCCAACGGTGAATCCGGGGGTGAGGCGGGCTTCGCCGGTGTATCCGTCATCTCGGCCAGCCATAATCCGCAACAAACTGGACTTACCGCTGCCGTTTGAGCCGATAACGCCGATTTTGGCCCCTGGATAGAAGGAAAGGGAGATGTTCTCGAGGATGGTGCGGTCTGGTGGGTAAAACCGAGCCAACTTGTAACAGGTATAGATGAACTCGTGTGCCATGGTTCTATGAGGTTAGTTCGGCATTGGCAAGTTCCGCCTGTCCACCCCTTTGGGCTGTTACCTTGGAGACTTGTCCACAGATTGGGCACCTACAAAAGGGAAATTTCATGACCGCAGCATCATTGTTTGATCAAGCCGCAATCGGAAACTTTTGGTTCCGCTACCTACATATCCTCGCCGGAATCACATGGATCGGTTTGTTGTACTACTTCAACTTCGTTCAGGTGCCAGGCCTTGCTGCCTATGGCGACGAAGGCAAGGCTCGCAACCTGACAATCACCAACATTGCTACTCGCGCGTTGTGGTGGTTCCGTTGGGCGGCAGTCGCCACACTTGCTACTGGCCTTCTCATCACGGCTGTTGCTCCTGATTACATGAAGGACTTCATGAATCATCCCGGTTCAGATCCAGCCAATGCCAAGAATGCGGTTATCTCAGTCGGCATGGTTATGGGAATCCTGATGGCCGCCAATGTGTGGATGATCATTTGGAAGAACCAAAAAGTTGTTATCGCAAACGCTGTCAATGTTCTTGGTGGTGGCGAAGCAAATCCTGACGCTGCAACATCTGGCCGTAAGGCACTTCTTGCATCACGTCAGAACATGGTGTTCTCCGTTTCAATGTTGTTCTACATGGTGGGTGCAGCTCACTTCTACCCAGAAGCATTCAGTGCAACAACTGGCAACGCAAACACTTTTATGTTCATTTCGCTAGCAATCATTGCATTGCTTGAATTGAATGCAATCGGAATTTTCGGCGGAATCAAGGCTGGTAACAAGATGCTGTGGCCATACGAGAGCCACAAGAACGCAATCATCTCATCGGTTGTGTTGTGGGCAGTCTTCTTCGGTCTTTCCGTTGTCTTAATGGGCTAATCACGTTCGACATGTAAAAGGGCCGCCCCAATGGGGCGGCCCTTTTGCGTTCCTCAGATGAATGACCTATTGGACAGTCAGTGTTGCTTTCATATTGCTATGACCAGGCACATCACAAATCAGTGTGTACGTACCGGCATCTAATGTGACTGAGCCAGAGTCGACTGCGCCTTTTTCGCCAACTACTAATTTGAAATTTGGAACCTTGGTATCGCCATTGGCAACGATGAGTGTGTGGCGTATGGAATCTTCATTTTGATAACCAAGGACAACGTCGCCGGCAGCAACGGGTCCGTAGGTCTTTGCGTCAAAACGAAGACCTGACACCGCGGTAACAGTAAGGGCGCCGGCAGGCAGAGTTTCTGCTGGAGCCGAGGTTCCGCCACCGCCGCAAGCTGCGAGAAGTGCCACAGAGGCCGAGAAGGAAAGAAGACGTTTCATGAGACCGAATTTACAAGCGAAATGGGCCAATAGGTCGGGCTCGGGCGATCAGGGCAAGTACCATTTGTCACGCGGACAATGGCGTCCGTGGCACCACATGAAATGGTGCCTAAGCGCCCGTTAGGGCAGTGATCGAGGCGACAATGGCAGACATAGCTGACCGTACGCAAGACTTTGGTGCGAACTCATGGCTCGTTGAGGAGATGTACGAGCGATATCGCGCCGATCAGAACTCCGTCAGCGAGGCATGGCGCGAGTTTTTCAGCGACTACCGCAGCGCTGCTTCTTCGACGGCTGCCCCTGTGATGGCCGCAGCACCTGCGTCGCCTCTCGCAAGCTCGAACGGCTCCGCAGTCACTCAGCCATCCGCGGCGGCGACCGCTCCTGCTCCTGCGACTTCTGCTGTCGCCCCAGTAACTGCAGTGCCAGAGGGTTCGACTCTCGAGCCGTTGCGCGGAGTTGGTGCAGCGATTGTCGCCAATATGGAAAAGAGCCTCTCGGTTCCGACAGCTACCAGTTTCCGCAATGTGCCAGCACGTCTCTTGGAAGTCAATCGTAAAGTCATCAACGATTACCGCTCGTTGCATGGCCTCTCAAAGGTCTCGTTCACTCACATCATCGCGCATGCCATTGTTCGCGCTATTTCAGATACTGTCCCGAATATGCGCAATGCCTACGCAGTTGCTGCCGATGGAAAGCCACAACTTGTTCGTAACCCACATGTCAACGTTGGGCTTGCAGTCGATGTGGACAAGGGTGACGGCACACGCGCACTTGTCGTTCCCGTGTTGATGAATGCCGACACACTCAGTTTTGCTGGCTTCCTTGTTGCGTACGACGAAATTGTTCGCAAAGTCAAGACCAACAAACTCACCATTGCAGACTTCAAAGGCGCAAACGTTTCAATTACAAACCCAGGCACCATCGGCACTGTTCAGTCAGTTCCTCGTCTGATGCCCGGACAAGGAGTCATTGTCGGCGTCGGGTCTATTGATTACCCAGCTGAATTTCAAGGCAGCGACCCAGCAAACCTAAACGCACTCGGTGTATCGAAAGTTGTAACGGTTACTAGTACGTACGACCACCGCATCATTCAAGGTGCTGAGAGTGGATTGTTCTTGAAACGAGTTCATGAATTGTTGTTGGGAAGCCACGGCTTCTACAACGACATCTTCCGCAGTCTTGAGATTCCATACCAGCCAGTCGAATGGTCATCTGATGCTTCACCGATGAATCGAGAAGAAACCATGATGGAAAAGCAGATGCAGGTCAGCACGCTTGTACGTGTTCATCGTGTGCGCGGTCACCTCATTGCAGACATTGACCCGCTGCATTGGAAGGCGCCACGCTTGCCTCGTGAACTGGATCTTGCAACATACGGACTCACCATCTGGGACCTTGAACGCGAATTCCTTACAGGCGGAGTAGCGGGAAGTCACAAGATGACTCTTGACGAATTGCTTGGAGTATTGCGCGATGCCTATTGCCGCACCATCGGTATTGAGTACATGCATATTCAGAACACGGATGAACAGCGTTGGATTCAATCCAAGGTAGAGGGCGCAACCTTCACGCCAACTCTTGATGAAAAGTTGCGTATTCTCGAACGCCTAAACGCTGCTGAAGCATTCGAAAAGTTCCTTGCTACCAAATATGTTGGAACGAAGAGATTTGGTCTTGAAGGATCAGAGTCGATGATTCCAATCATTGATGCGATCGTTTCTGCTGCTGCTGACCAGAATCTTGACGGTGTTGTCGTTGGTATGCCGCATCGTGGTCGACTGAACGTTCTCGCAAACGTGATGGGTAAGAACTACGAACAGATCTTCAAGGAATTTGAAGGTCACGTCAGTTCTGACTCGGTGCAGGGAAGTGGTGACGTGAAATACCACCTCGGTGCTCAAGGAACCTACACATCAGCTGATGGAAATGAAATCGACATCGAATTAGCGGCAAACCCAAGCCACTTGGAAACCGTGAATGGTGTTGTTCTCGGAATGGTACGTGCGCAACAAGACAAGATTGAGCCTCCATTCGCATTTAGCGTCTTGCCGCTTCTGATGCATGGTGATGCGGCTTTTGCAGGACAAGGCATTGTTGCTGAAGGTCTTGCCATGAGTGATATATCCGGCTACCGAGTGGGTGGAACTATTCACCTGGTTGTCAACAACCAAATCGGATACACAACAGCACCGAAGTATGCGCGTTCATCGTTGTATGCAACAGATGTTGCAAAGACAGTACAAGCACCAATTTTCCACGTGAACGGTGATGACCCAGAAGCGTGTGTACGTGTTGCGCGTCTCGCATTTGAATATCGCCAGCGTTTCCACAAAGACGTTGTTATTGACATGCTGTGTTACCGCTTGCATGGTCATAACGAAGGCGATGATCCGAGCTATACACAGCCATTGATGTACAAGGCGATTGCTGAAAAGCGCAGTGTCCGCAAGATGTACATCGAACAATTGGTCAAGCGTGGCGACATCAGCCTTGAAGTAGCAGAACAGGTTCTGCAGGATTATCAGAGCAAGCTGCAGATCGCACTTGACGACACTCGCTCACACGCGCCTGAAAAGGTGAAGGCTGCAAGGCCGCCAGAGCCAATTGGTGTTTTACCTCACGTGAATACTGCTATCGACAAAGCAACATTTGATCGAATCTTTAGTCAGTTGACGAATTACCCAGCCGACTTCACGCCCCATCCGAAGCTTGTTCGTCAATTTGCAGCGCGCGAAGCAGCTTTTGAAAAAGATGGCGACTTTGAATGGGCCATAGGTGAAGCACTTGCCATCGGTTCGTTGTTACTGGAAGGTTTTGACGTTCGTCTAATGGGTGAGGATTCCCGTCGAGGAACATTCGCACATCGTCATGCCGCGCTAGTCGATTACGAAAACGAAACCGACTTCATTCCTTTGCAGCAGTTGCCGGGTGCCACAGGCAAGTTCTGGGTCTATGACTCACTCTTGTCTGAGTACGCAGCACTTGGTTTCGAATATGGCTATGCACACACAAACCGCAACACACTCACTATGTGGGAAGCACAGTTTGGTGACTTCATCAACGGTGCCCAGATTGTGCTCGACCAGTACCTGGTGGCAGCTGAAGATAAATGGAAGCAACAAAACGGCTTGGTGCTCTTGTTACCTCATGGTTTTGAAGGCCAAGGTCCAGAGCATTCCAGTGCTCGAGTAGAACGTTTCCTGCAGTCATGTGCGGAAGACAACATTCAAGTCGTCAACGCAACAACTTCTGCTCAGTTCTTCCACGTATTGCGTCGTCAATTACACCGAGATATTCGCAAGCCATTGGTTATCTTCACACCGAAGCAACCACTGCGTATGAAAGAAAGTCGCTCACGTCTTGAAGACGTCACGTCTGGATCTTTCCAAGAAGTTCTGAACGATCCTTTCGTTAGTGATAAGGCTTCAGTTAAGCGCATCGTGTTGTGCAGCGGAAAGGTGGCATGGGATGCCATGGCAGAACGCGATAAGCGCGTCGCTCCTGTGGCCGTCGTTCGTGTTGAGCAGTTGTACCCATTCCCCATTGATCAAATCAATGAAGCAATAGCCGCCTACCCGAACGCAAAAGAGATTGTCTGGCTTCAAGAAGAACCAGAAAACATGGGTGCATGGCAATTCGTTGAGCACCGCATCTGGCGTGTGAAAGAACGTGGGTACGACTTGCGTCATACAGCGCGCGTGGCTTCGGGCAGCCCAGCAACTGGTTCAAAGGCCATTCACGACCAAGAACATGTCGACCTCATGGACGACACTTTCTCTGGCTTCTAAAACTGAAGACCCAAGTGGTCTGATAGTTCCTGAAGAGCAATAGTTGGGTCTCCAACTTTGATGGTGCGCATACCCATTACTGCTGCTGGTTTTAAGTTGACGCCTAAGTCGTCGAGAAAAACACATTCATCAGGAGAGACGCCGACAAGTTCGCACGCAATCTCATAAAAACGTGGTTCAGGTTTTCGGCAACCAACTTTGCTGCTCTCCACCACATGATCAAACTTCTTCATGATTGCGGCGACTTCAATTTGTCGGGGTGAGGGGTCGAGGGCGGTCGACACCACATTGTTAGTCAGACACGCCGTGCGGTACCCAGAGGCGATAACAAGGTCAAGAGCAGCCACCATGGCTGGGCGCACATCGCCTGACAGCAGGGCAAGCACGTCGGCACCTGGAATCCGGTGGCCAAGAGCTTCACTTTCCGAGGCAAAGAGGACATCGAACTCAAGGGGTGAGATGTCATTGCGCTCAAGAAGTGCCCAGGCGTTCCCATCAGGATTTGTGGAATTCACCCTCCGAATGTGGTCTAACGGCAGTCCAGATGCCGTTTCATAGCGATTAAAGGCCTCAAAAGGGCTGGAAAGGATGACCCCTCCGAAATCCCAAAGAACGGCACGTATTTCCTTGTGTATCACGGGCGTCAGGCTAGACGGATTGCCCATCAGATGGCGGGTTCGGGTGCTTGACTGAATGGGTGACAAAACACATCATCGTCGACGGATCGAATATTGCAACCGAGGGCCGATCAGTTCCAAGCCTTGCCCAACTCCACGAAGCCGTCATGGCATTGATGGACGAATTCAAAAATGCCAAGGTCTCAGTCGTTGTTGACGCAACTTTTGGTCATCGCATCGCGAAAAAGGAATCCGCAGAGTTCGAAAAGGCAATTGCTAATAACGAACTCGTTGCGCCACCAGCCGGCGCCGTTGGGCGTGGCGATGCTTTTGTATTGGCAATCGCAGACAAGGTGAACGCATCCATCTTGTCGAATGACAGCTACCAAGAATTTCATGGCAAATACAAGTGGCTATTTGACGAAGGTCGTCTCATTGGCGGCAAGCCAGTGCCGCTTGTGGGTTGGGTATTTGTCGAGCGTCTTCCTGTTCGCGGTGCAACAAGCCGTCGTTCTGTGAAAACAGGAAAAGTAGTGAAGAAGGAATCTTCTACAGCCAGTCCCGAAGCCAGCAAGCCAATGCCGGTTCCAAAGGCTCCGCCTCCGAGCGTGAAAGCAAAAATGGCCAATGAACTCATGCCGTATTTGCAGTTTGTTGAAAAACACCCAGTTGGTTCAAAAGTTAAAGCCGTCGTTGAGTCATACGCAGCAAACGGCATTACCGCTCTTATCGGCGGAATTTCCGGCTATGTACCTCTTCGCAATATGGCGAATCCGCAGCCACGCAGTGCGCGTGACATCTTTACGATTGGCGACGCAGTGACTTTGACTGTTGTTGGCTATACCCCGGCACGACGCAGTGTTGATCTTGCTGTACCTGGTGTTGTCGATGCTGCAGTGAAGCCGGCTGGTAAACCAACGGTGGCGAAGAAAGTTGCGCCGGTAAAGAAAACAGCAGTCGCGAAGAAGGTTGCGCCGGTAAAGAAGACAGCGCCTGCGAAGAAGGCTGTTGCTACCAAAACGCCAGCCAAAAAGATTGTTGCTGCAAAGGCACCAGCAAAAAAAGTTGTCGCCGTGAAAAAGCCAGCCCCTGCAAAAGCGCCAGTGAAAAAATCTGTTGCTAAAAAAGCAGCAGTAAAAAAGCGTTAACTGCACCCCAGTTGGTCAATGTAGGGGAATTCCTACTACCGTCATGACGTGGTCATTGTTACTTGGAACGTCAACTCGCTAAAGGCTCGTTTGCCTCGTGTACAGGAATGGTTAGAAGCAAACACGCCTGAAGTGGTGTGTTTGCAAGAAACCAAATTGGCTCAGGACAAGTTCCCTACAGAAGCCATTGCTGAACTGGGCTATGAAAGTGCTCACTTCGGTCAAGGCCAGTGGAATGGCGTTGCCATTTTGTCGCGTATTGGTCTTGACAATGTTGTTGCCAACTTCGCCGAGGGTGTTGAACCTGACCACGAAGCCAGAATCATCTCTGCAACATGCGGGGGAGTGCGGGTGAGTTCTGTGTACGTACCTAATGGTCGTGAACTAGACAATGATCACTACCAGTACAAACTGTCGTGGATGGCGCGTCTTCGTCAACACCTCGATGCATCATGTTCGCCAGCCGATGATGTTGTGGTTGCGGGAGATTTCAATATTGCCCCTGAAGATCGTGACGTATACGACATGGCAGCGTTTGAAGGCGCCACACATGTCAGCCAGCCAGAGCGAGATGCGTTGGCTCATGTCAATGCGTTCGGTATGGAAGATACGTATCGCAGATTCCACGACGAAGCCGGCTTGTATTCATGGTGGGATTACCGCAATGGTTCATTCCATAAAGGCCATGGCATGCGTATTGACTTGTTGCTTGCCACAAAATCTGTTGCGGAGCGTTCAGTGTCATCAGAAGTCGACCGCAATGCTCGCAAAGGTGAGAAACCAAGCGATCACGCACCTGTGTTGTTGACAGTAGGTCCACGGTGACCAATTCAGATTCTGAACAATCTGAAGGCGTCTCGTTTCCCTCGTTCCACGACCGAACAACAGAACTGACCGATGTCGACAAGGCACGCGTTCGTCTTGCGGCAGTGACTCGCCAGTTGATCCTTGACTCGTTTCTCTCGACGGCTCGCATTGACGACATTGACATTGCTATTGGTCATGTGTCGAAGGCGCTCGAAAGCATCAATGCCTCTGATGGCGTTCCCGGCAGTGCTGCTGCTGAATCTCACTTCACTGACCGCAGTCCGTTCTACGGGGCCATGAACCCTCTCTCAATGCCGATGACATTGGAGCGCGACGATTCGTTCGGTGAATTCGGATCAATCTCAGGCCGAGCCACTTTTACCGAGCCATATGAAGGGCCACCTGGACATGTCCACGGCGGGTACATCGCAGCCGCGTTCGATGAAGTTCTCGGAATGACACAGTCGCTCACGGGTCGTCCTGGAATGACCGGAACATTGACCATTAAGTACCGTGCACCAACGCCGCTGCATAAAGAAATTGTGTATCACGGTTGGGTTGACCGCGTTGAAGGACGCAAGATTTTCACTAGAGGCACTTCGCATATCGGTGACACGTTGTGCGCCGAAGCTGAAGCAGTTTTCTTATCAATGCCCACAGAACTGATGGACAAATTGCGAAAAGGTCGCGACCTCAGCGGCCCAGAGCAGAGTTAATAGTTTCAATCAGTTCCGCCGCATAACGGCGAGCAAAAATAATGTGGGTGAGGCCAGCAACGGCTTCCTCTGTAGTTGGTTTGTCGCGAACGATATTGCGCATCTGAGTTGTGGTCAATATGCCATTTGGTTCCATGCGGCCAACACGGGCTTTTTGTAGCCGCCATTCTTCAAGTGCAACTTCAAGCGGATCTCGTTGTGGGCGTTGACGCGCGATACGACGTAATTCCTCAGGTGGTGCATCAATAACAGGAACTGAAGTGGTGACAGAAGGCAGGAAGGGTGACGGTCCTGAAGACTTTGTGTTGCGTTGGTCTGTCCATGTGACCACAAGTTCATCGGCGGCACGGGTAAGCGCAACATATGCAAGGCGCGCTTCTTCGCTACGGGCAGATCCAGTGCGGGCGCTGCGGTGGGGAAGAAGCCCTTTTTCCATACCGGCAACGATGACGTACGACCATTCACGACCTTTTGCTGCGTGGAAGGTAAGTACTTCAACGCCATCTGTTTCTGCAATGTCGGCTGATGTGACCAGCCATGAACCGAATGTGCGGCCGTCAACTCCGCCTGAACGATGCGCATCAAGAAAATCACGAACCAATTTCGCAATTTGGAAGTCGGCGTCGTCTGGTGTGTATTCACCGGTGTCGAGAATGTCGGCAGCCCACGTGGCTAAATCATCGCGGCCAGTCAATGATGTGGCAGCTGCAACAGCGCGCGCCCATGCGCCGCCTCTACGCGACGAACGAACAGGAATTCCAGCGGCAATCAGTTGGTCACGAATTCCGTCTGCCACTGTATTGATGCGTACCAGAACTGCGATATCGCTCCATGTGCGATCAGAGGAATATGCACGTCTCACAAGTTTTGTGATGAGTTGTTGCTCTGCTGATTCTGTAGCGCACCGTTCTAGTCGTACAACTGCACCACTAGGTCGTTTCGACATTGCATCTGCGATTTGTCCATCCTTGGCCAGTGAATCAACAGCAATCTTTACGATTTCGGGAGTGCACCGGTAGTTCGATGGCAATGAAACAATATTGGCACCAGTAGAGAACCCTGGAAGCGAGTCGAACAAGTCTTTATCTGCACCGTTGAAACCATAAATTGCTTGGTTTGGGTCACCCACTAAGAACACATCGGGGTTTGCAGGTAAGAGAACTTTCAGGAATGCATATTGCAAAGGGTTCATGTCCTGAGCTTCATCAACTGAAACATGGCGATACTGAAAGCGAATAGATTCGGCAAACCTTGGGTCTTTGGCTGCTTCAGTGACGACAGATGTCATGAAGTCGTTCAAGTCAATAACGCCACGTTTGCGTTTTGTTTGCTCGTATGTTTTGAACACTTCAGTAAAGCGAAGTGCAGGAAGTGGCACTTTCATTCCGGCAGATGCGAGAGCAGAGGCTGCGGCATCTGGCGCAATCATGTGAGCATGAGCCCAATCAACAGCAGACAACATGTCCATCACGCCACCATGTTTGGCGTCGTCACCCATGCATGAAGACATCAGTGATGATCTGTTGTTCACGATGACAGGGGCACGCCTGTTGCGGTCCTCGAGATTTTGCAACATCAATCGACGAGCGATTGCGTGAAAGGTGCCAATGGTGGGGCGACCGTCAAGTTCAAAGCGTGCAAGACGTGTGCGCATTTCAGTTGCAGCTTGGCGCGTGAAAGTAATTGCAAGAGTTTTTTCAATATCTGCAGTGCCAGACAATGTTCGCCACGCGATGCGACGAGTGAGAACTGTTGTTTTGCCAGAACCTGCACCGGCGCGCACCACCACAATGCCAATTGGTGCGGTGACTGCTTCGCGCTGTTGCGCATCGAGACCGGCAAGCACAGAATCAGCCGTATGGCTGGATTCGGTCTGAGGCTGGTGCAGGAATGTCACGTCTTGAAACTAGGCGGTTGTACCCTTTCTTCCATGCCCTTTCCTCGGCGATTGCTGAATGACTACGAAAACATCGTTTTAGACCTCCATCCGCACTGGTGGTATTTCGGGTCGTCAGTCTCAACTCTCCTCGGATCGATGTTTCTGACCCTGCTGCTGCGGGCTCAGATGCCATCGGGTTTCTTCGAAGATGCCGTTGGATATCTGGGAATGGCTTCCATCATCGTGAGTGCTGCTTGGGTGCTGGTGCATCTCATCAAATGGCGCACCACGTATTTCGTCGTCACGTCCCATCGGCTCATCTACAGACAAGGCGTTGTGTCTCGCGACGGGGTTGAAATCCCTCTTGAACGAGTGAACAACGTGAACTTCAGTCAATCGGTGGTGGAGCGGATGATCGGTGTCGGTGATTTGCTCATTGAATCGGGTGGTCAAGACGGCCAACAGACCTTTACCGATATCGCCCAGCCTGAAAGAGTGCAAAACATCATTCACTCAACCATTCAGGCCCGTGGTGGAATGCGGTCAGAGCCCACGCCAGGCTCGATGAGCATTGCCGGAGAAATAGAGCGTTTGGAAGCATTGCGTGACCGGGAAACCATCACCCATGATGA
>JBBANJ010000016.1:0-25331 GCA_040402055.1 Ilumatobacteraceae bacterium | reverse complement strand
TACCTAGATGTTCAAGTACTGATGCTGCATGGTCCTCATCGAATCGCAGTCGTCGGGCAACGGATCGGACCAGACGTTCCGACCGTCCTTGACCTTCAACTAGTCCGAAGATTATGAAACCCGCGAATGCCATGAGGAGAATTCCAACAATTGCTGCTGACCCATATGCGGCGTTCACACCGCGAGTCGGAATAGAAATGATTAGTCCGAACCACAAGATGAAGTTCAGTACAACAGCTGATCCAACGCCTGCAGTTGCCAATGCAAATGCAGCATCAGGACCTTTCACATCACACATGGTGATGAGCCGATAACCGAGCGCCGTACTTGCAGCACTTCCTCCCGGAACAATATTTCCTAATGCCTTGGTGCTGAGCTGAATGCGAAATAGACGCAAGAGACTGATATCAGCTCCGTGGTCTCCTAACGCAGCTTTTGTCAACATGGAATACGCAAGTAATGAAAACCCTTGGAGACCAATTGCAACAAACAGCAAATTCGGATCGACATTCTTTAGGTCTCGGACCGCATCGCGGAATCCGGGAATGAGCGGCAACACAAAGAAGTAGATAATTGCGCCGAGTACAACAAATTGCAGGGCCCTACTGATGCGCCAACGGCGCTGCACTTCTTCAGCCATGGTGACTATCGTTGCCGAAATCTGACCCTTGTGTTGGGAATGCGTGAACAATCTTTGTTAATTCAGCCCGCAACCTAGGCGCGTACTCAGCATTGGTCTTTCCCAGCCTCACAACAACAAGGTTGCGCCGAGGTGACGCCCACGTGAACTGTCCTTCGTATCCAAGTGCAGCAATAGAGCCTGGGTCATTCGGAAACATCCACACATGTGCGCCGTAATCAAGATCATTGTCTGGATCACGCGCAATTGGAGTGCACGAATATTCCACCCACCTTCAGGCAAAAGACGCGAGCCATTCCACATTCCATCGTTCAAATACAGATAACCAAAGCGCGCAAAGTCACGGGCAGTTGCATACACGAATGACGAGCCAACAAAATTCCCTGAAGCATCAAAGCGCGGAATTGCCGATTGCATACCAAGCGGATCAAACAAACGCTCCTGCATAAATTTTGACATTGCATCTGTTGAACCTGGTTTTTCGCCGAGCGCACGAGCCAGAATTTTTGTGACCAGATTTGTTGTGCCAGACGAATACAAATACTTCGTCCCCGGTTTTGCTTCTAAATTTATTGAAGCCGCGTACGCCGCATGGTCACCAACAAACTTTTCACTACCGAACAACATTTCAATCACGTCAGACGCTTTGTCATCCACATAATCTTCGACCCACTCAAGCCCACTCGTCATATTCAACAGATTGCCCAGTGTGATGTCGGCTCGTCCATCGTTTTTCCATTCAGGAAATAGATGATCATCATGAATCGACAGCAATCCGTCGCCCACTGCCATTCCCACGAGCGCCTGCGTGATGCTTTTCGCCATGGACCACGAAATCAGCGTGGTTGGGGCGTCGGTTTCCGGACCGTAGAACTCACGAACTACGTGACCGTTATGAACAACTACAAGCGCCAGCGTGGTTGCTAGATCAGGCGGCTGTGACGCCAGAACTGAGATAACACCATCAAGAGTTTCCGCGTCGACAGATGGGTCAAGCTCTCCATCGAGCCAGTCGAGCGTGGGGAAAGTGTCAAATGCCACATCCAAAGACTAGGCGTGATGACCGATATCGACATCACGGGTACTCGGAACCCGCCGCTTATTCACTAGCGTTTAGGACATGAGCACAATTGCACCTGATATCCAGACAGCCTCTTCGGTGATCACCATTGCTTCGTCAATGGTCGACACCGCCATTGCATCGCTAATCGCGCTAGGTGGACCTGACAAAAACCAGACGTTGGCATACGACATTGCTCATGTGGCTGCTGCGGTCACAACCGCTGAGTCACTTCTTCCATACGCTGCAAAAGGCGAAGTGGAAAACAACATCACCTGTGCATTCACAGCAGACATGGTGCATGACTTCGTTTCGCGTCTTATCGGTCGTGAAGACTTATGGGGAGTCCAAGCATCGCAGTTTGCGCCCTCAAACGAATTTGTTCAGAGATACCGCGCTCCGGAATTCCTCGCATCACTTGCCGAAGTTCAAGGCCCTCGCCATTTGGCCAGTGACTTTGAAATGGTGCAAGACACTTTCCGTTCATACGCAAACAAAGTCATCGCGCCCCAGGCCGAGCACGTGCACCGTCACAACGGTGATGTTCCAGAAGAAATCATCGCTGGTCTCGCAGAAATCGGCGCGTTCGGCCTCAGCGTTCCCGTTGAGTACGAGGGTTTTAGTGAAGGCGGCGAAAGCGAATACATGGCGTCAGTCATCGCCACCGAAGAATTGTCTCGCGGTTCGCTTGGCATCGGTGGTTCATTAATCACTCGTCCTGAAATTCTCACGCGGGCCCTTGTTAAGGGCGGCACAGAAGCACAGAAACTTGAATGGCTTCCAAAACTTGCAAGCACAGAAGTCATGTCAGCAGTTGCAGTAACAGAACCTGACTACGGCTCCGATGTTGCAAGCCTGAAGACAACTGCCGTTCGCGGCACAGGACCTAACGGTGAAGCTGGCTGGATCATTAACGGCGTGAAGACATGGTGCACATTTGGTGCGCGTGCAAACGTGCTGATGCTTCTTGCTCGTACAGACCCAGACCGTTCAAAGGCACACCGCGGATTGTCACTGTTCATCGTTCCAAAACCACTTGGCGATTCACACGGATTTACGTTCAGCCAAGACGGCGGCGGAAAGATGGACGGTAGCCCCATCGACACCATTGGTTATCGCGGAATGCACAGCTACGAAATCGCTATCGAAAACTGGTGGGTTCCTGCTGCAAACCTCATTGGCGAAGAAGACGGACTCGGCAAGGGTTTCTACTTGCAGATGGCTGGGTTCGAGAATGGTCGTTTGCAAACAGCTGCTCGTGCAGTTGGCGTTATGCAAGCCGCGTACGAAGCAGCAGTTGACTATGCGAACAACCGCACAGTCTTCGGTCAGCCGATCTCGCAATATGAACTCACGCAAGTGAAGCTTGGCCGCATGGCCGTGCTCATTCAGGCGTCACGCCAGTTCTGTTATTCAGTAGCCGGCCTTATGGGCAAGGGTGAAGGCGCAATGGAAGCCAGCATGGTGAAGGCATACGTATGCCGAGCAGCCGAATGGGTGACACGCGAAGCTCTTCAGATTCACGGCGGTTACGGCTATGCAGAGGAATACAGCGTGAGCCGTTTGTACGTCGATGCTCGCGTGTTGTCAATCTTTGAAGGCGCAGACGAAACTCTGTGCCTGAAGGTGATTGCAAAGAACCTTTGCGACACTAAGAAATAATTACAACAGCTCGAGGAGCGATGTAATTCTGCGACACGTCACAAGGTCTGCAGCGTCGTTGTACGGATCAACAAGAATCGGGATGAGTCCTGCTGCTGTTGCGCCGCCAACGTCCATAACAACACTGTCACCGACATATGCAATACGTGACCGGTCAATGTCCGCAAAGAATGGCAGTGCGAAATCAAAAATGTGTGGGTCAGGTTTTGCTACCCCAACAACATGACTGTCGATAATGCATCGAACACTTGCTAACGGACCTTCCCCCACTTGACAGATGCCGCTGCGACCAAGAATTTCTTCAATCTGCCCACTTGCATTACTGACTACTCCAATGGGGACTCCTGCAGCATTAAGTCCACGAAGAGTCTCTGCGGAACCAGCAAGAGGCGCACGCCACAAATGAGCATGACGCGTACGCGACAGCACAAACGTTGCTTCCTCGCGATTGTGTTCTGGCACACCCACCAACTGCACGTACGCAGTGTTGTAGTACGACCAATCATCTTCGCCAGAACCCTGTCGTGATTTAGCTGCCATTGCTCCGTAGTGGGCACGAACATAAGCGTCAAGTTCAGACGTAGCGCCGTAATAAGCAAGGGTCGGCGCCAGTACGGCGGGGTCCGGGATAAGGAACACTCCCCCAGCATCAAAAAGAATGGCGTCGTATTGCTGGCTCATGCCAACGACACTAGGAGATTTGACCTGCTGTCACGATCCATTCAGAACGTTGGCCTGTGATGTCAGCAATGTGGTCAAAATCAATGTCATAATGCAGCAATGTGAGGTCTGACTGTTCTGCAACTGCGGCAATGATGAGATCCGGAATTTTCCGACCGCGCTGAGACTTTTGCGCGAGAATTCTTTGCACTTGTAAAGCACGAGTAAAATGTTCAGGTTGAACCTCGATGTTGAAGAATCGCGATAACAAATGTGAAGCGCCTTCCCATTCACTTTCGTTACGAGCCGAATACAGATACTCGAGATCGGTTATTGAACACCGAGCAATTTCACCGTTCAACGCAAGTGCGCGAACTTTTGTCAATACTTCATCACTCTTCAGACGATGAAGAACACTTGTATCAATGAGATATTTCAGCGCCATGCGCTCTCATGTCCGCTCGTGTCGAATGTTGAAGCAAAATGAAGAGCTTTGTCTAGTTCGTGTTCTGCTTCAGAAACGGAATTCATAAGCGCCCGATTGATGGTGTCTTTCATGGTGGCCGTGCCGAGAGCAGCCTGGGCGGCCACGAGCAGTTCATCAGGTATTTCCACTAGGCGTTTGGTCATAGCTTGAAGTATATCCATAACTTCTATGTGTATATATCAGCATCATCCATGGCAATGTTTCCCCAGTGTCAGTCCCCCCATACGATTAACACGTGCGCCCATCTCGTGACTTTTTCAAACCCCTTGCCGCCGGAGCTCCAGCCCCTGTCCAAGAGATACCTTTCAAGCCCAGTCGTGTCATTCACTTCTTTCCGCCTCACAACGAAAAGATGGTGGCGAAGCTTCCTGAAACCATTCCTAACGTCGACATCATTCTTGGCAACTTGGAAGATGCAATTCCGATGGCAGACAAAGCAGCAGCGCGCGCAGGCCTTATCAAGGTTGCCAACACTCTCGACTTCGGTACCACTCAATTGTGGACACGCGTCAACAGCCTCGACTCTCCGTGGTTCCTTGATGACATCATCGACATTGTCACCCAAGCCGGAGACAAATTCGACGTCATCATGATTCCAAAAGTGGAAGGACCGGAAGACATTCACTACGTCGATCGCTTGCTTGCACAGCTTGAAGCTCGCGCCGGTTTGAAAAAGCCATTGCTGCTTCATGCAATTCTCGAAACAGCTCGTGGCGTAGCAAACGTTGAAGAAATTTGTGCAGCGTCTCCTCGTATGCAGGGAATTTCACTCGGACCTGCAGACCTTGCAGCAAACCGCCGCATGAAAACCACCCGCGTTGGTGGCGGACACCCCGACTACATCGTGCGTGCAGACCCTGAAGGCGACAACTACGAAGGTGCACGCACTGTGTACCAACAAGATTTGTGGCACTACACACTTGCCCGCATGGTCGATGCCTGCGTGATGAATAGCGTTCTTCCGTTCTATGGTCCATTCGGCGACATCAAAGACACCGTTGCGTGTGAAGATCAGTTCCGCAATGCCTACCTTCTTGGTTGTGTTGGCGCATGGAGCCTTCACCCAGTACAGATCGATATTGCAAAGCGTGTGTTCAGTCCTCGCCCTTCAGACGTATTGCAAGCACAGCGCGTTATTGACGCCATGGGCGACGGCACCGGCGCTGTAATGCTTGACGGAAAGATGGAAGACGACGCATCTGTAAAGCAGTGCAAAGTTGTCGTTCAGCTCGCTCGTCAATTGGCAGAGCGCGACCCAGCACTTGCCGCTTCATACGGTTTCTAAACCCCCACAACACTGAGGAGACTCCATGTCTGCACAACGTCCACGCCGTTCCGCTTTGTATATGCCCGCCGCCAACGAGCGCGCACTAGAAAAAGCAAAAGGTATTTCTACCGATGCAATTATCTTCGACCTTGAAGATGCAGTGTCACCAGATTCGAAGGACATTGCACGTGCACAAGCAATTGCGGCAGTTAACTCTGGCGAATACGGCAAGCGCGAGCTCACCATTCGTTGTAACGCACTTGCAACACCATGGGGTCACGCCGATGTTGCCGCCGCTGCAAAAGCTTGCGTATCAGCAGTTGTGATTCCAAAGATCAACTCAGTTGACGAAGTGAATGAAGTATCAGCAGCTCTTGACGCTGCTGGCGCACCAAAAGAGATGATGATTTGGGCCATGATCGAAACCCCAACAGCAATCTTTGATTGCCGTGAGATTGCCGCACACCCTCGCGTTGCAGTTCTTGTCATGGGAACCAATGACTTGGCAAAGGAATTGCGCGCAGCGCAAGTGCCTGGTCGCGCACCGCTTTATCCGAGCCTTCACACTGCACTGCTTGCAGCACGTGAAGCAGGAAAAACCATTCTCGACGGCGTCTACAACGACATCAAGAACGCAGACGGATTCCGTGCGGAATGTGTACAAGGCGCAGAGATGGGCTTTGACGGAAAGACCCTGATTCACCCTGACCAAGTTGGCGTTGCTAACGACGTGTGGTCACCAAGCGAAGCCGAAGTGGAACACGCACGCAAAGTTATTGCAGCATTCGACGAAGCACTTGCCGCCGGCAAAGGCGTTGTGCAGCTTGACGGCCGCATGATTGAAAACCTGCACGTTGCAAACGCACAACGCGCTATTGCAATTGCTGATGCAATCGCCGAACTTGCCTAATTTTCTAAATTAGAGATTCGCGCGGAATAGCGCGAGAGTGCGATCCCATGCAGTTTTTGCAACTGCAGCGTCATACACCTCAGGGCGAGTGTCATTGAAGAATGCATGCTGGGTACCGGGGTACACATGGAACGTCGCGTTCTTGCCTTTGGCGCGCAATGTGATTTCTAGTTCTTTCACAGCTTCGGGTGCTGCAGTGCCTCGATCTGTTGCGGCGTAGTGGCCTTCCACTACCGCTGCCAAGTTGTCCCACTCAATAACAGTGTCTGGGCGCATGCCGCCATAGAACGGTGCAGCGGCAGCAATTGCATCAGGACGCAAACATGCAGCCATGAGAGCAAGTCCGCCACCCATACAGAAACCAGTGACACCAACTTTTGTGCGGCCAGTACGTTCTTGCAATAAATCAACTGCACCGCTGAGATCTTTTCCTGCTGTTGCAAGATTCATACTCATCAGCAACTTGCCGGCCATGTCTGGCTCGTCTGTCATTTCGCCGTGATACATATCAGGAGCAAGTGCAACGAAACCTTCGGCTGCGAAACGATCTGCGATGTCAGTGATGTGTGGAACTAAGCCCCACCACTCTTGAATAACTATGACACCTGGGCCACTTGTGCCGGCAAGATAACCAGTGCATGTTCCGCCATTGCTTTTAAATTCGACCATTTCGCCCATCAGAAAACTCCTTGTTGATTCGAGCTTCCCAAACTAGACGGAATGGTCACGCAACACTGCGCCGAAGAAGCTCATCGGCAGCAGGGCACGCATTCATGCGGGCAAGAGTGTCAGCAGTACCTGACGTAATGGTCGGCCCAAACACGGAAGTAACGAGAGCATGCGATACAACGTCATACCCTGACGCCCAAGGGTCGGGGCGATCACGCACTCCGGCAACCATGGCTGTAAACAATCCGGCTGGCAGGCGTGTTCCTTCTGATGCAACCATCCACACTGGTTGCTCAACGCAATATGCGACAGCGGCAAGAGCCAATGAACCACCTGCGCACAACACACTGTCGTTACCCACTGCGAGCGCAGACAAGATTGTCGCATCAGCACATTCAGCAGCCGATGCAAGACCTTCAGGTGCCACCAGTTCGCAACTCACTTCACGACGCGCCAAGTAACGCAGCGCATCTTGTCCATCACCCAAAGAATCAACTACCAGCGCGTGAATGTCTCCGCGTCGCGCCAATGCATCAACGAGATGACCAGACCAACCAATCATGCAGATTGTTGACGCGCCATCAAGCGCATCGACCAAGTGAGTTGCCGTGGCGTCGTTAGCGATTCGGCGTGCCAGATCATCAACGTCGCGGTACGGGTCCATTGATGTGACTGCATGGGCGCACACAGACCACAGAGGAGCGTTTGTGGGGTGATGTTCCACCAACCGACGAGCTGCCACCAGAGCTGCCGCCGGATCACGGGAAATGCCCGCAAGAGCGTCGGCTGCACCCATGGCAACTTCCACCGGGTCTGCCCCGTGGGCTCGCGCCACATAACGGAGATGCTCGATGGGGTGCATGTTCTCAACGCTACTGAACTAGCGTTGAAGCCGTGGCAACCGCATCTCTCCCCAATCCCAGCATGGACCTCACCCTCACCCCTATTACGGGTGATGCGAAGACTCTTCATCAGTGGCTCACCACTTTTCACCTCGCTTCGGTGGTTCTTGACCCATTCACAAACGAGAGCTCATGGATTCTTGAAACCGCAGTTCGAATCCTTCGTCAATTCTCTGGTGCTGCCGTTCGTATCAACTTCATCGTCACCTGTGATGCCAGCGACGCTCGCGCATTCCTTGGCCCATACGCCGACGAGTTCTTAGTGTTCTGCGATCCAGATCGCGTTGCAGTGAAGGCACTCGGATTGTCAGAACTTCCTGCGTTTGTACTCATCAAATCTGATGGTTCTGTTCCTGTTGCTGCCCAAGGATGGACTTCAGCAGATTGGAAAGAAGTTGCCGCAACTGTTGCAGCGCTTACCAGTTGGTCTCGACCCACCATTCCTGCGCCCGGCGACCCTGGCTCGTTTCGCGGCACACCCGCACTTGTCTGATTCGTTACCGAACACAGGTCTCCCTGTTGAAGAGGCCATTGCGCCGCTAAGAGAAGCTCTCGCAACCCGTCGTCACTCCGTTCTTATCGCACCTCCTGGTGCAGGTAAAACAACTCTTGTTCCATTACGCCTCTTAAACGAAGACTGGGTAGCTGGTCGCAAAATTGTGATGCTTGAACCGCGCCGGCTTGCCGCGCGAGCTGCTGCGCAACGCATGGCTTTCATGCTTGGCGAAAAAGTAGGCGACACTGTTGGATACCAAACTCGTGATGAACGAAAGATCGGTGCCACAACACGCATTGAAGTTCTGACCGAAGGAATTCTGACTCGCCGTTTACAAAACGACCCGACACTTGATGGCACTGCTCTAGTGATTTTCGATGAAGTTCACGAACGAAACGTGCCGACAGACCTTGGGCTTGCATTTCTACTTGATGCAATCAAGACATTTTCTACAGACGTGAAAATCTTGGCGATGTCCGCCACTGCGCAAACACAATTGTTTGCCCACGTGCTTTCAGACGACCAAGGCGATGCACCAATCATCACTTCCGAAGGACGCACCTTTCCGATTGATGTGCGATACGTACCACGCCAACGTAATGACCGTCTTGAAAATGCAATTACAGATGTCGTTCTTGGGGCACTCAATACCGATGATGGCGACATCTTGGTGTTCCTGCCTGGAATAGGTGAAATCAATAGGGCACAAACATTGTTGAAAGAGCGTGTGGCGGGCAATGTTGATGTGTTGCGTCTTGCAGGTGCTCTGCCATTTTCTGAACAAGACGCAGCCCTAAACGCCAGTGGTCTTGGTCTCAGACGCGTGGTGCTATCTACTGACATTGCTGAGACGTCTCTCACGGTTGATGGAGTCCACATTGTGGTTGATGCTGGAATCGCTCGTGTGCCACGACTTGATTCACGCACAGGACTTACCGAATTAGTCACTGTGACATCATCGCGAGCATCTGCTGATCAGCGCAGTGGCCGAGCAGGCCGTGTGCGAGAAGGTGTTGCATACAGATTGTGGAGCCGTATTGAAGACTCCACTCGCCTACCTCACTTGCCGGCAGAGATTACCCAAGTCGACCTGAGTGGTGTTGCGCTAGAAGTCGCTGCATGGGGAACCCCGCTTGCACAGTTGTCTTTCCTTGACGCACTGCCAGAAAAGTCCTTGCGCGTAGCTACTGACACGTTGACCATGTTGCACTTGCTAAACAATGAGGGCCACATCACGCCGCTTGGCAGGTCCGTACTTGGGTTACCGCTGCACCCTCGGCTTGGCACCATGGTCGCGCGCAACAGAGATCTTCACCCTCATGGATGGATTGCATGTGTTGTCGCTGCGTTATTGGAAGAGCGTGACATCATGCGCGGCAAACCAGATTCACTGCCAGCAGACCTTGCGCTGCGTGTGAAAGCAGTACTGGGCATCGCACACCACGACGCAGCAGATCGCGGCGCAACTCGCCGTGTTCTTGAAGCAGCCCGTGATATTGCACGTCGGTCATCAATTCATACTGGTGACAATGTTTCCGATGATGCCGTTGATTCATTGTGTGGCGTTGTGTTGTTGTCGGCCTACCCAGACCGGCTTGGTATGCGTAGATCGTCGCCAGGCCAGTTTGTTATGCGTGGCGGTGGCGGTGTCACTATGGATTCAAAAGACCCCATTGCTCGTGAGAAATTTGTAGTTGCAGCCGATATTGATGCACAACGCTCAACATCACGACTTCGTCGCGGTGCTGCGGTGGACATCGAATTCATAGCCACGGTCCTCGGAGACGACGTTGAACTTGAGTCCTACCTACTGTGGGATAAGTCACGCGATGATCTCGTTCAACGCGTGGTGCGCAAAGTAGGCAGTATCCGCATTGATGAGCGAGACCTGCAACCCACACCAGGCACTGAAACAACTGATGCTCTACTGGAACGTGTACGTGCAACAAACATGGCCGTGCTCGGAAACGGTTCTGCAACAACGTTTAGACAACGCATTGCATTTTTGCGCCACCACCAAGGCGACACATGGCCAGAGACTTCGAATGCTCATTTACTCGCAACTGTCGAGGAATGGCTTGTGCCCTTCCTTGCAGGTGCAACATCTCGCATTGATCTCGCAAAAGTTGATGTCACTATGGTGTTGCAATCAACCCTTGGTTGGGATGCAAGTTCGCTACTGGACCAATTAGCGCCTCCACAGTTCTCACCGCCGCGTGGTCAACCGGTTGACATCAACTACGCAGATCCGGCCGCTCCAATGATCTCCATTCGCGTGCAACACCTCTACGGCGTCACCACTCATCCATCTGTTCTCAACAACACCATCCCGCTTCGCGTTCAGCTGTTGTCGCCTGCGCAACGACCTATTCAAATCACTGCCGACCTGCCTGGCTTCTGGAAAGGCTCATGGGCAGAAGTGCGCAAAGAGATGGCCGGCAGGTATCCGAAGCACGATTGGCCCGTTGACCCCAGCGCATAGAGCACCCCGAGTGGGTTCGTTCTAATCTAGATACATGCCAGATTTTGTCTTTTCAGAGATCTTCCCCTTAGGGCCAGACAACACCGAATACCGATTGCTATCGAAAGACGGAGTCTCAGAAGTCGAGACCCCTCTCGGCACGTTCCTGAAGGTCACTCCAGAGGCCATCACACTTCTTACGCAAACAGCTATGCGCGATATTGCGCACCTCTTGCGCACTGATCACTTGCAACAGCTCAGCAACATTTTGTCAGACCCTGAAGCAAGCGCAAACGACCGCTTCGTTGCGCTTGACCTGTTGAAGAATGCCGGCATTGCTGCTGGTGGAGTTTTGCCAATGTGCCAAGACACCGGCACTGCAATTGTGAAGGGCAAGAAGGGCCAGTTCGTTATGACTGGCGGAGGCGACGAAGAAGCAATTGCTCGCGGCGTTTTCAATACATACCAAACAAGCAACCTCCGTTACAGCCAGATGGCACCCATCACCATGTACGAAGAGAAGAACACCGGCAACAACTTGCCAGCTGAAATCAAAATTGCATCAGTTGATGGCGACTCATACAAGTTCCTCTTCATGGCTAAAGGTGGCGGTTCTGCAAACAAGAGCTACCTATTCCAAGAAACGAAAGCACTGCTAAATGAAAAAGCACTGCTCCCCTGGGTATTTGAAAAAATGATCACCCTTGGCACTGCAGCATGCCCGCCGTATCACTTGGCAATTGTCATTGGTGGTACATCTGCTGAACAAGCAGTAGAAACAGCAAAATTGGCAAGTGCTCATTACCTCGATTCACTTCCTACACAGGGCAGCGAACTTGGTCATGCATTCCGTGACCTTGATCTTGAACAAAAAGTTCTGAAGTTGTCGCAAGAGACAGGCATTGGCGCACAGTTTGGCGGAAAGTATTTCTGCCACGACGTGCGCATCGTTCGTCTTCCTCGTCACGGTGCCAGTTGCCCAGTTTCGTTTGCTGTGTCATGCAGTGCAGACCGTCAAGTACTTGGAAAAATCACCCGCGATGGAATTTTCCTTGAAGCGCTTGAAACTGACCCAGCGCGATTCTTGCCAGAAATAACGCACGAAGACTTGAGCGAAGAAGTTGTTCGCATTGACCTCACCCAACCAATGGATCAGATTCGTGCAACCTTGTCGAAGTACCCAGTAAAGACACGCGTCATGTTGACAGGACCAATGGTTGTTGCGCGTGACATTGCACACGCAAAATTGAAAGAGCGTCTTGATGCAGGTAATGGACTGCCGCAATACATGAAAGACCACTGCGTGTATTACGCAGGTCCTGCAAAGACTCCAACCGGAATGGCGTCTGGCTCATTTGGCCCAACCACTGCTGGCCGCATGGATAGTTACGTCGCAGAGTTTCAAGCAGCTGGCGGAAGCTTTGTGATGTTGGCCAAGGGCAATAGGTCTCGCCAAGTTACAGATGCATGCAATACCTACGGAGGGTTTTACCTAGGTTCAATAGGTGGCCCTGCTGCACGACTTGCCCAAGATTGCATCACCAAGGTTGAAGTATTGGAATACGCAGAACTAGGCATGGAAGCCGTGTGGAAGATCGAAGTTCAGGATTTTCCTGCATTCATCGTGGTGGACGACAAGGGCAACGACTTCTTCGACCAGGTCGGCGGCACCGGAACCCCGGTCCACCTCCACTGAAACTGGGCGAAATTGATTACTGATTGTTCACTCTGGACAACTTGATAATTTTTCAATGACAAGATAATCTCCCTATGTGGTGACTTTTGCAACATAAACGTCAGGAAGATCCATGAAGATTCGTGCCCTACTTGCAAGCTCAGTTGTACTGACTGCCTTTCTCACAGTTGTTGTTCCAAACACAGTGAATGCCGCCGCAAAACAGACCGTGAAGGTCTTTATGACTGGTGACTGTGCAGACGGCCAAATGGTGGAAGGCGTCGACGAAGATGACTGCGAAATCACAGTCAGCTTGACTCCTAAAAATGCAAAGCGCAGCGCAGTACTTGAAGTTGCCTACGACCCAGACGAGCCCGAATGGGAAGAACTTGATTCCGGATCTACAAAATCTGGCCGTCTTATTTTTGGAGTGTCGTCAACTGATGAAGATGATATTTGGATGGATGGAATTGTTCTTTATCGCGTACGTGTGAAGAAGTCCGGCACGAATAAGCAGTTCATTTCGAAGGAATACAAGACGGCATACACATCAGCCGACGCAGCTGCAGATGATGAAGATTTGCTGGAAGACCTAGCAACCGAAGATCCGGAAGAGCAAGAATTCAATGAAAAAATGGATGACGCTAAAAAAGATAACCAACAAAAGATCAATCAGCAGCAGCCGAACCAAGACATCAAGCAGAACACCAACGGCAATAACCAGCCTCAAAACGGAGGCAGTGGACAACCAAGCAATGGTGGGCAACCAAATAACAACACTGCCGGACAACCGAACAACAGTGGACCAACATCCCCTCCGACCGCTGCTCAGAAGTCAACAGAGTTCAACCGTGCATGCGGGGCGATTCAGATAAGCAAGGAAACGTGCGAGAAAGCTATTGCAGCTAAGACAGGTGCGGAGGCAATTGCAGCTCTTGGTGCAGATGCTGAGAAGTTCTGTAAAGCACTTGCCATGATGGCGTGCAAAGACCTCATGCCGAAGATCTACATCGCAGCAGCAACTAGGAAGTAACTATTCGGCTTCTGCGAAGCCGGGCCAGTTACCCATATAACCAATAAAGGATTCGCTGAGCCCTTCTGCGCGCAATGTGGCGCGCGGAACAGGCAACGAACGCATGACGAATGCAGGATCTTTTGCAAGACGTGGGAAATCATGGTTTGTAACTGCCGCTCTACCGATAGCAACGATGTCTGCCCCTGCATCTACTGCCCGTTGACAATCTGCTGCTGAATACAGCTTGCCAGCTACAGCCAGTTTGGTGGCACCGCGTTCAAGGTTGGTAAAAATATCGATAAGAACTTTGCCGTCGCAGTCCTCATCAACTGCGACTTTGAAACAGTCCCACAGCGACATATCGATCATGTCTACTTTTCCGGAATCAACAAGCCGTCCGTACACCTCTACTATTTCGGATGTTTTCATACCGAAACGTTCAGGCGAAAGACGAACCGCTAGGTTTAAGTCTGCGCCACAACGAGCGCGGATGCCATCAACGATGTCAAACAACACACGTGAACGGTTCTCTAACGAACCTCCGTATTTATCGGTACGAACATTGAGTTCAGCATTCAGGAACTGACAGATGAGATAGTCATGAGCGCCGTGAAGCTCTACTCCGTTATAGCCAGCCTTCTCACTACGCACAGCAGCCTCAATAAACGCTTCCACCATCTCTTCCACTTCGCCAGTGGTCATTGCACGCGAATCCATCTTTTCGTCAACACCAGAACTGACTGGCTGCCCGCCAATCAGTTCTTTCGGTGAACGACGTCCTGCATGATGCAGCTGCACGAAAGACAAACTGTCTTCTTTGTTGATCGCAGCGGCTAGCCGCGTCAAGCCCTCAAGGTGTTGATCACCGAAGCAGCCCAATTGACCAGCAAAACCTTGACCAATTGCTTGTACGTGTGAAGCACATGTCATGGTGAGTGCAAACCCGCCCTGGGCGCGCATTGTTAGCCAACGGAACTCATCATCAGACAATGTTCCGTCGATATGGCTTTGTTGGTTAGTCAGCGGAGCCAACATAAAGCGGTTTTTCATGGCTGGGCCATGAGCAAATGTCACTGAATCAAAAAGAGAAACCATAACTACAGCATTACCTTTCGACAATGCCTAACAAGAATTGAAGGTTTAGTCGTTGATTTCGGTGGCTAGTTCACCCAACCGAAGTTCGCCTTCACGGGTTTGACCACCACGTTCCATGAAGTTATTCATGGCAGCAATTGCTCGCGGGTCTGACAACAGGGCATTGAACTCCCCGGCTTCTGCAAGCAAGTCTTCAACCACATGATCATCACTACGCAAGATCGAACGCTTCGCAGCCTGCACAGCAGCGGCAGGAAACGAAGCAATACGTCGCGCCATAGCCAATGAATGCTCAACAGGATTCTCCACTACGCGATTCACCCATCCCCACTTTTCAGCAGTCATCGCATCAATATCGTCACTGCCAAGCACTACTTCAAGAGCACGAGAGCGACCCACTAAGCGAGCCAAACGAACTGTTCCGCTACCCCCAGGAATAATTCCCAATGCCACTTCAGGCTGGTTAAATACTGCGCGCGGAGATGCAAACCTCATATCCATGCTGAGAGTAACTTCACTACCGCCACCGCCAACACGACCATCTATTGCGCAGATTGTCACTTTGGGCATCGTGCGAAATGTCTCACACATAACGTGGAAATGATTGAGTTCAGTTGGCGCAGGTTGCCCAGTAGGTAGTTGCAAAATTCTTGACACATCGAAATGCGCAATGAAGAACTCCGGGTTTGCAGATGACACAACTACTGCACGAACATCGTCATCATCGCAAAGCTGGGCGGTGAGCTTTGCCATTTCTGGGTACAGAACCAAATCAAACAAGTTGATCGGCGGATTATCAATGATGACGTGGGCAACCCCATCCATCAACTCAACGGTCAATGACTGAAAGCCCGCGTAGTTCATGTTTACTTCAGCAGGCCTTTGATCGCTTCACGAGTGTTGGCGATTTCTTCAGGTGTTGCACCAAACTCCACAGCGGCGAAATCGGTAACGCCAATGTCTGCCAATGCTGCAACCCTGTCTTGCACTTCACCAATTGAACCCATGATGGCGATATCTGCTGGGCCTGCTGCACCTTCACGGTCGAGCATGGCGCGATAGCTAGGCAATGTGCCATACACCGCGAATACTTTTGCAGCGCGCTCTGCTGCAGCAACTTTGTCAGTTGTGACGCACACTGGAAGCGCTGCGATGATGCGAGGCGCAGGACGATCGAATTCGTCTGCTACTTTAGTGATGGTAGGGATGGTGTGACCAGCGAGAGTTGCTGGGCCTGTGCACCAAGTGAGTGTTCCGTCAGCAAGAGCCGCAGTAACGCGCAACATCTGCTCGCCCAGAGCCGCGACAACAACGCCGAAGCCGTTGGAACCCTTCGCTGAGATGTTTGCGTGCACCTTGTAGGTCTCGCCATCAAAATGAACCGTCTCATTGCGAGACAACGGCATCAGCACGTTGAGATACTCACGAAGGTGACGCACTGGCTTGTCGTATGACATGCCGAGCATGCTTTCAATCACCACTTTGTGACTGAGGCCAATGCCCAGAGTCAGGCGATTGCCAGACGCTGCAGACACGGTGTGGCACTGCTGAGCAATGGCATGTGGGTGACGCGGGTATGTAGGAACCACGGAAGTTCCCAATTCGATGCGTGGAACTTCGCGGCCAACAATGGCCAGTGCTGTTAGAGCATCGTGGCCAAAGATGTTTGGTGCCCAGTAACTGGCAAACCCATCTTGTTCTGCTGACCGGGCCTCGGCGACAACATCATCCACCGTTCCGTCGTTTACTGCTCCACCAAAAATTCCGTATTTCATAGTGGCTGACCGTATCAGGGGTGTTGAAAGAATCCCTTACGAGAGGCTGACGAGGTCGAGCCATTCCTTGCTGAAGTAATCCACTTGACCATCAGGCATCAGGATCACTTTTGTGGGCTTTAGACGCTGTACGAACTCTTCATCGTGGCTGACCATGATGATGGAGCCTGGCCATGATTCAAGAGCATCTGCTACTGCTTCACGACTAGCAGGGTCGAGGTTGTTTGTTGGTTCGTCGAGAAGCAGAACATTGTTACGCCCGACCATCAACATGGCGAGTGCCAATTTGGTTTTTTCTCCACCAGACAACGAACCGGATTCTTGAAACACTTTGCTGCCCTGCAAACCGAACATGCCAAGCAATGCACGCATCTGAGTTTCCGTCAGTGCTGAACCGGCAGGCAGTTCACGACGCATATGCCAGATGAGAGATTGATTTGGGTCAATGGTGTCGTGTTCTTGGGCAAAGTAGCCCACTTCGACTTTGTAGCCCCATTCAATATCGCCAATGTTTGCTTGTGTTGCGCCGGCCAAAATACGAAGAAGTGAGGTTTTACCTGCACCGTTGAGACCAAGAACCAAAAGGCGCTCACCGCGACCTAAGTCGAACGACACGTCTTCGAAAATTGCTGGACCGCCGTAACCCTTCGACAGCCCCTTAGTCGTCACAACAGTGATTCCACTTTGAGGTGGTGGAGGGAATTTGACTGTGAGTGCGCGATCTTTCTTACGCATTCCAGTTGATTCACCTTCAATACGTGCGATGCGCTTTTCAATGCTGTGCGCCATAGTGGCCTTTGATGCCTTTGCGCCGAACCTGTCAACGACTTCATGCAAACGAGCGACTTCTTTTGCTTGCAAGGAAGCCTTCTTCTCTGCGCGAGACTCATCTTCAGCACGTGAACGCTTGTATTGCGTATAGGTACCACGATATTCGTACACCATGCCGGTGTCGTCTTCGTCTGGGCGGTCTAGGTGAATAACTCGCGTGATCGCCTCGTCAAGCAGTTCAAGGTCGTGGCTAATCACCAGCAATGCGCCCTTGTAGTTACGCAGGAAATTCAACAACCAGGTCTTTGCGTCGATATCTAAGTGGTTCGTGGGCTCGTCGAGAAGCAACATGTCACTTCCGGCGAACAAAATGCGAGCCAATTCCACACGCCGACGTTCTCCACCAGAAAGCACTCCAAGTGCGAGATCAAGTCGATCTTCTTTTAGTCCGAGACCAGCAGAGATAGAGCGTGCTTCGCTCTCTGCTGAATAGCCACCTTTCAATGTGAACTCTTCTTCGGCTTTCGAAAACTTCGCGACGTTCTTGTCGCTTGGGTCTTTCTCCATGACGACGCGAAGTTTTTCTAGCCGAGCTAGGTCTGAATCAATGTTGCGACCAGACAACACGTGACCGATTGCTGAACGTGCTTCTTGTTCTGGCGAGGTGCGAGGGTCTTGCGACAAGTACCCGAACGCACCACTGCGCATTACTTTGCCGGCAGCTGGATCATTTTCACCACCAAGAACACGGAACATAGATGTTTTACCAGCGCCATTACGGCCAACGATGCCGACTTTGTCGCGCGCCATCACAGTGAACGTTGCGCCTTGCACAACATTCTTTCCGCCGACTTCAACCGTGACATTCTGAACTTGCAACATGATTAACGGCCCGTTGTCGTTGTGGTAGATGCAGGCACAGTGGAAGTAACCGCAGGTGCAACAGTTGTGGAGCCGACAATGGTCGAAACCGTTGAACCGGCGATAGATGTCTCGGTTGCCCCAGCAATCGTTGATGATGGCATTACACCAGTCACTAATGAATCGTCAGTGAATTTGGACGGCAAACATACCCCTGGACCAGTAGGAGCCTCACCCAATGCTGATGCAATGGAGGAGACAAGAACCTGTCGTCCTGCATCGGTTGGGTGAATATTGTCGCGATTCAAAACGCCTGTCTGTACGGATGTGGTGCTCCAGTCAAGAACAGAAACGTTCGGATTCTTTGATGCCACAATTCGAATCACTTGATTGACTTGTTGCATTGTGGGACGAAACAAAGACGCCGTCAATAACAGTGTCGGACGCGGAGCCAGTGATTTAACGATGGCCGTGAGATCTTTTTCATACAGCGTTGCGCTTCCGCCGAAGTTAGTTCCAAGGAACACAACAGCCGCGTCCCACCCTTCATAAATGCGATCACGCAAAACAGTGCGGCCAAACCCAACCATTTGTCCGGCTTCTGCTTCAACTGCAACGCGCCACCCGAGCGGCACAAGACTTGCGCACATGGCACCGCCGTAGCGACTAGCAGTGCCAGCAAGAATGGAATCTCCAATCACCAGGACGCGGTTACCGCTAGCAACAGTGCCCAATACTGGACCATCAAGATTCGCAAGAGACGCGCGTACGCCGTTGACCACCACTGCACCACTTGTGGCGTTGATACCGGGGATTCGACCGACGTTTGTGAGAGTCAATCGCGTTGCATCAGACCCGACTCCGAGACATGACGACACGATGCCTGAGAGGGCAATCAGAGTTGCAATAGTGCGAAAGCGGGGGGCTGACATGACCTCCCAAGGCTATTGGCTAATTACCCCATAAAAGGGGCACCTTTGCTATTGCTGGCCGTTATTGCGAGTTGCACGTAACTCGTCACGAATTTCGACCAACAGATCGTTGGTGTTAAGAGCAGCCTTCTCTTTGTCATCATTCGAACGAAAACGGTTGTAGAGCTTTACCACCATGAAGAGTGCCAGAGCGACGAAGAAGAAGTTCAATGCCGAAGTGGCGAAAGCGCCAAATGGAATATCACTTCCATTGACAGTAAGAACTTTCTTGGAGAAGTCTGGTTGTTGCCCACCAAAGATGGCGCCAATCAAACCCCCGAGGATTCCGGGGCCCTTGTCACTTCCTGCGAATGAGTCAACAACAGTTTTGAATGCAGCACCCATAACGAAAGCAACTGCCAAGTCAATGACATTTCCTCTATTGATGAACTCTTTGAATTCAACAATGACTCCCCGCTTCGCAAGGTTCTCTACTTTGGTGAAGATCTCACTCATTGGGTGCCGCTTTCTCAATCAGAACTAACGCTTCATTGAAGCATGCCCCGCCGCCTAAGTCGTTGACCCCATCTGAAATCAACGCATTAGACACCATCCCGTTCGCAACATGGCGCATCCATAAACCTTTTGGAATCTCACAAACTCCAACTCGCATCCGTCCATCTATGGAAACTGGCAGAGTCACAGCACCGAGACTATTTGAGACAACAACAGTGTCGCCATCAGCGAGGCCACGTTCATCTGCATCTATCGGATGAACTGAGACAGCTGCGGTTGGTGGGTCATATTCAGCAAACATTGAGTTCACAGTTTTGGCAGTTGCTGACGTGAGAAGACGCAGGAACAAACCGGTAGATCCTCGACCAGTCATCGGCGACGGTAGCGGCAGTTCTGAATCTGGGGAGAACAACAGTGCTTTCATGCCCTCAGGGAAAGCGTCTCGAAACTGCACGCTATTTTGAGGCGTGAGCAACACTGTGTTTTGAGCAACATCGATATCTTCTGGTCGCGGTGTTGAAATATGAACATTAAGACGGGCTGCTAATTCACGGCCTAGCCAGTCATTACTGCGCGACTCACCCACTGGGTCAATGACCTTATTGACTCGCTGCAATGAAAATGAGCCATAACTTCCTGCAAAATCATCAACTTCGAATTGGGTGGTTGCCGGCAACACAACATCTGCAAACCGTGCAGTATCTGTCATTACCTGATCATGCACCATCGTAAAAACGGCCTCGTTGGCAAGACCAGACAACATGAGCTGTTGATCGTTCGCCGTGACAGCGGGGTTAGCTCCTTGAATCAGAAGAACTGACGGTGCATCGTCCGAGTTAAGCCAACGACCCACATGATTCATGTTCACAACCGAGCGTGCATCTTGCACTTCTGGCAGCAATGCTTCAATTCGCGCTGACGAGACTCGCGAGGTTGATCCAAGAATTCCACTTCCCTCAACTCCGAAATGTCCTGCAACTGCCCACATGGAGAATATTGCGAGCATGCTGCTGCCGCCATTGACATTGCGTTCGACTCCCCACCCCATGCGCAACATGGCTGGCGCAGACGCACTAATGAGATCTACACATTCGTTAAACACAGCGACATCAATGCCACATTCATCTGCTGCGTCATCAAGAGTCCATTCACGACACACTGCGAGAAATTCATCAGAGCCACTGACATATTCGCGAATGAACGCTGAATTCAGTTTTCCTCTGCGTTCCAGTTCGGCTGCAATTGCCATAGCGAAAACGGCATCTGTTCCCGGCAGTAATGGCACATGAAGATCAGCACGATCTGCAATGCCCGTTACCCGAGGGTCAACAACTATGACAGTTCCCCCATTGGCCTTGCATTCATTAACAAGTGGCGGAAGATGTGAGTTTGATGCGGTGGAGTTTGCACCCCAAATGATGAGGAGTTTCGCTTTCGGAATCGATTGCGGATTAGCCGAGGAGAGCCCCGGGAAAACTTGTTGCCATGCGCGCCCATACGTAAATGCACAAATCGTGTGTTCAATCTCCGGAGCGCCGAGGCGGGCAAACAGTTCCAATGTGGAGCCATTGCCTTCCATAATTCCGGAAGACGAGTTGTACAGGTATGGCGCAATGCTGTTGGCTCCGCGCTCAGCAATTCCGACTGTGATTCGCGATGCAATCAGGTTGAGTGCCTCGTCCCATGTTGCAGTGCGGAACTCTCCCGCACCCTTCTTGCCAGTACGAATCAGCGGAGTAGCGATACGTTCAGGCGAGTAAATTCGCTTAGTGCTCATTTGTACTTTTCGGCAAATGAAACCTGCAGTGAACGGATTGAGTTCTCCGTCTTTTGCAGCATCAATATCAGTAATCACACCATCGGTAACGGTGACATCAAGCGAGCACGCATCCGGGCAATCCAACGTGCATGCGGTGCGAACAACGTTGATTGTCATGACAATGCAGGGTCCAGTTCTTCAAACGTGTCGACATCACGCAATGACGGGAATCCGAACCACCAGACGCCAACTATGGCAAGCGTGGCGAGGCCGCCACCCACAACGGTCGCAGGAGTTCCGGCAAAGCTGGATACGGCACCAGATTCAAAGGCGCCCAATTCATTTGATGCGCCAATGAATACGTTTTCCATCGCCGACACGCGACCTCGTTTTTCATCCGGGGTCACAAGTGGTGCGATAGAACCACGAATGAACACACTCACCATGTCGGCTGCGCTGAGAATCAACACGGCCAAGAAGGCGACAACGTAGGAATGAGTCATGCCGAGGACAATTGTTGAGACCCCAAAGACACCAACGACGAGAAGCAGAATTCGTCCGACCCTTCGACGCACGGGACGAAACGCCAAGAAGATAGCCATTACGGCGGCTCCGATTCCACCAGCAGCACGCAACCATCCGTACGCTACGTCACCAACATGCAGTTGTTCTTCAGCAATAACTGGCAAAAGCGCTACAGCGCCACCAAACAACACTGCGAATAAGTCAAGAGAAATAACTGCAAGCAAAATGGGCGTCCGGCGAATGAAATGGAAACCTTCCATTGCATGTTTCACAGTTGGCCGTTCAGCAGCTTCCTGACGAGCCTTGTCATGAGGAATAGTGATGGTCGAGAGTGCGAGCATGCCAGCAACGATGAGCGCTGCAGACACCGCATATGCAATCCATGGATCAACTGCATACAGAAAACCGCTGGCGGCAGGGCCAATAATGACAGCACCGGTCCATGTGGCGCTGTAGAAAGCAACGACTCGAGGGATGCCACCTTCTGGCGCGATCATTGGGCCCATTGGTCGTAATGCTGGCGACAGGAACGCTCGCGCTACACCAAAGAAAAAAGCAAGAACGAAAATTGGCATCGCACTAGTTGGCAATGTGCGTGCATAGAACACCAACCCAATCGAACACACGGCTTCACCACCAAGAGCAATTAGCGCAACATGTTTCCGGTTGAAATGGTCTGCAACAGAGCCTGTAACAAGTGCGAAAAGAACAGCAGGAGCAAATTCAGCAAGCCCAAGCCAACCGATATCGAGTTCTCGATCCGTGATATCGAAGACATGTTTACCAAGCGTGGTGGCTTGCAACATGATGCCAATGTAGAAAGTGAGATTCGCCAACATCAATGGCAATACACCTGGCGCACTAAGAACTTCCCGTGCAGTCAGAGTGCTTGAGTTACTGCTATCACTCATCGAGCAGTCCAACCGCCGTCAACGATGACTGATTGACCTGTCATAAAGGACGATGCATCACTGACCATAAACAACAATGCTCCATCAAGTTCATGTTCTGCTCCCATGCGCGGAATAGGTGAATTCTGCATCACGTATTTTTGTGAACTGTCATCAGTATCCATACCCGCTGTCATTTCACTAACAAACCATCCGGGGCACAACGAGTTCACGCGAACACCTTTTCGGGCCCACTGAACCGCAATCTCTCGCGACAATGCAATGACGGCGCCTTTGCTAGCGGCATAGTTCGCTTGCTTAATCGGAGTTCCCGCAATCATTCCCAAGATCGATGCCACATTCACGATGACACCGCTTCTGTTGGCAACCATATTTTCACCGGCAAGTTTGCACAGATGCCATATAGCAGTGGTGTTCACTTCCATAGTTTCTTCAAACATGTCGAGCGTTTCAGATTCAATTGCAATCTTGTGAGTGATTCCTGCGTTGTTCACCAAGATGTCCACTCGTCCACACTTCGAAATGACTTCAGCAATCAGAGCCTCACGGTCACTTGCGCTGGCGACGTCACACTTAATTGAGATCGAACCAGGAAGTACCTTCGCCAAGGACTCCAACCGGTCAAGACGACGAGCAGTCAGCACCACGGTGGCCCCAGCGGCATGAAGGACACGAGCAAAGCGGGCACCAAGGCCAGAAGAGGCACCCGTGACGATGGCAATCTTGCCGTCCACTCGGAATTGGGAGACGGGGTCAAAAGATAAAGAATTCGCCATGCGCCGAGGCTATTGCCCCGTGGCTCATGTGTCAGCATGGAAAACATGAAGGTTCGCATTGGCTACGGATTAGGGGTTCGCACTTCCCTAAATGACACAGGTTTTCTTCAAGTGGTCGACACTCTCGAGAGACTTCGCTTTGACAGCTTGTGGCTCAGCGAGCGCATTGGCGGAGACGCCCCGGACCCTCTGGTAGCCATGGCCATGGCCGCAGCGCGAACCACACGTCTCAAGGTGGGAATGAGCGTCATGGTTCTTCCTGGTCGCAACCCCATTGTCTTGGCGAAAGAACTCGCAACGCTCGATCGCATGTCGAACGGACGCCTTCTTCCCGCATTCGGACTTGGCGTTGCAGATGTTCATGAACAACAAGCGTTCGGCGTTGAACGCACGAAGCGCGCAAAGATGTTTAACGAAGCACTCGCAGTTGTTCGTTCGTGCTGGATGGATGATGAAGTGACGTTTCATGGTGAGTTCTACAACTACGACAACTTGCGCGTGAACCCAAAGCCGAAGCAGCAACCACCCGATGTGTGGCTTGGTGGTATTGCCGAGAGCGAACTGAAGCGTGTTGGGCGCTTGGCCGATGGCTGGTTACCATCATTCGTGACACCACAAGATGCTGAAGCAGGTTGGAAGACAATCAATGCTGTTGCGTCAGAGCATGAACGTGAAATCGAAGATGAGCACTTTGGTGTACTTATCCCCTATGTCATTGGTCAACCACCTGCAGCTTTGCTTGAGGGGTTGAAAGCGCGCAGACCAGACCTTGATGACGTATCTGTTCTGGTTCCAACCGGATGGGATTCATTAGCGCACACAATCCAACAATTCATTGACGTTGGAGCATCGAAGTTTGTGGTGATCCCACTTGCGGAACCATCATCGGTTCCTGACTGGAATGCACATCTGGAAGAAGCAGCAACTCACTTGTTGCCGCTGGAAAACTAACTACTTCTTTTTTGCTGGCTTTGTGAAGTTGGCACAGAAGTCAATAAGAAGTCGAGTGCCGTAGGCAGTTGCTCCGCGATTCAACCAACCGCTGTCACTGTCGGCGTCCATCGGACCAGCAATGTCAAGGTGTGCCCATGGTGTTGAACCAACAAATTCACCAAGGAATAGAGCCGCTGTGGTTGCACCCGCAAGAGGACCACCAATATTGCGCATGTCTGCAACGTTTGAATCGAGCATTCTGCGGTAATCAGTGAACAACGGCAGTTCCCACAACAATTCATCAGTACGAGCACTTGACGCCTTCAATTGATCAATAACACCAACGTTATTTCCCAAAACACCAGCCATCTTCTTACCAAGAGCAGCAAGGCACGCGCCTGTGAGAGTTGCGATGTCAATCATTGCATCAGGCTTTGACTCTGCACCCAGTGACAAACCGTCGGCAAGAATCAGACGGCCTTCGGCGTCTGTGTTGTGAATTTCAACAGTCTTTCCATTACGCATGGTGAGCACGTCGCCCAATTTCAATGCGCTTCCGCTTGGCATGTTGTCTGTGCACATGAGGTACGCAGT
>JBBANJ010000015.1:0-28116 GCA_040402055.1 Ilumatobacteraceae bacterium | reverse complement strand
AGCAAAGTAATGGTTGATTTGTTCTCAACCTTGAACTTGTCAGAACTCACATTGGGTGGCGGGCTCGGTGTTGCATATACAGAAGATGAAGAAGCACCGACTATTGAGCAATGGGCAGAAGTGTTGCAACGAGCAACGCAATCTTTGCCAGTGGGTTCGAACGTTTCAGTGGAACCAGGTCGCAGCATCGTTGCATCAGCAGGCGTCACTGTGTACACCGTCGGCACTGTGAAGACCATTGACGGAATTCGCACTTATGTTTCAGTGGACGGCGGAATGAGCGACAACCCACGCCCGGTTCTCTACGGCAGCGGGTACGAAGCCTTTGACCCTGCACGTATGTCAGCTGATCGCACAGACAATGCGCGCATTGTCGGAAAGCATTGTGAGAGCGGAGACATTCTTGTTGAATCAGCTGCAGTTGCCCCCAACGTTTCTGTGGGTGACTTGTTAGTGATGCCAGTTACGGGGGCCTACGGGTATTCCATGGCGAGTAACTACAACAAAGTCATGCGACCAGCCGTGGTATTCGTTGCCGACGGCAAGTCACGCCTAGTAGTACGTCGCGAAACCTACGACGATCTCGTACGCCTGGATCTGTAAATTTCGATGCCACACCCACCCCGTACGGTGGGTTGTATGAGCGATATTGAGTTTTGTCCGGAATGTGAAGCACCAGTCATTGGTTTTGGCGACGATCTTCGTTGCACCAGTTGCGGTATGACCTATGGCGAGATGGTTGATGTCATCGGCGACGACTTCCTCGACGGTCTCGGCGGTGACGACGCAATTGAGGCCGATGAAATGGGCGATATGGCCGACAATGATTACGACTCGGACCTGTAGAGCCCGTTAAATGTCCCTTTCGGGGCGGTGGTCGTAGCCGTAGGCTTGGTCCCTATGGCAAAAGCCCCCGCGCCTCAATCAATCGTTCGAATCGGAGTCCTTGGCTGCGGCAATGTCGGCGCTGCCTTCGTTCAGCTCGTTGAGCGCCAGGCCGACATCATTGAAGCACGCACTGGGGTCCGTTTGGAAGTCGCCAATGTTGCTGTGCGTAATGTCAGCCGAGACCGCGAAATCGCGCTTCCTGACGGCGTGCTCACACGTGATGCTCACGCAGTAGTTGCTGATCCATCAATTGATCTGATCGTCGAAGTCATTGGTGGCATCGAACCGGCCCGCGAACTTATTTCTACGGCAATTGCAAACGGCAAACCTGTTGTAACGGCGAACAAGGAACTGCTTGCCAATGTTGGTCACGAACTGTGGGCACAATCTGATGCTGCTGGCGTTGACCTTTTATTTGAAGCTGCAGTTGCTGGTGGTATTCCGCTCATTCGTGCGCTACGTGAATCATTGCGCGGCGAACCAATCACTCGTGTCATGGGCATTGTCAATGGCACAACAAATTTCATTCTTACGAAGATGACAGAAGAGGGTGCTGACTATTCAGCGGCTCTCAGTGAAGCACAGCGTCTTGGTTTTGCCGAGCGTGACCCAACAGCTGATGTTGAAGGTTTCGATGCCGGTGCAAAAGCAGCAATCATCGCAAGCATCGCTTTTGGTGCGCGCATTGTTGCTGGCGACGTGTACCACGAAGGTATTAGCGGCATCACTGCTGCAGATATAGCTATTGCCAAGCGACTTGGTTATGTAGTGAAACTGCTTGCTATCGCTGAACAAGAAAATCAGTCAGATCCAGTATCGGTGCGCGTTCATCCAGCGATGGTTCCTTTTTCTCACCCACTCGCAAGCGTTCGTGATTCATATAATGCAGTCTTTGTAGAAGGCGATGCAGTTGGCTCGCTGATGTTCTATGGCCGCGGTGCTGGTGGTTCACCAACTGCATCTGCAGTTCTTGGTGATGTCATTGACGCAGCTGTCAACTTGCGCAAAGGAACTCACGGCACGATTGGCACTTTTGCCCGAGTGCCTATTTTGCCGATTGATGAAACGTCGTCGCAGTATCTCATTGGTCTTGACGTTGAAGATAAGCCCGGAGTTCTGCATGCCATCACTGGGGTGTTTGCAAGCCACGGCGTCAGTATTCGTGCAGCCGAACAAGAAGGAATTGGCGAAGACGCTCGTCTGGTCTTCATTACTCACCGTGCCAAAGAATCTGATGTCCAAGCATGTGTTAGTGAGTTCCGTAAGTCACCAGCTGTGCGACGTGCCTCTGGCCTGATTCGCGTTATCGGCGAATAGTTTCATGAAGTACGTTTCCACGCGTGGTGCGGCACCGGTTTTAGGTTTTGCCGACGTTGTTCTTGCTGGTTTAGCCAATGATGGCGGCCTCTATGTTCCTGAATCATGGCCAACTCTCGGCCCGGTGACATCTGGTTCGTATGCAGAACTTGCTGCGTCGGTTTTCGTTCCGTATGTCGGCGCGGACATTGACAACGCCACAATGCAACGACTGTGCGATACCGCATATTCCACGTTCCGCCACCCTGACGTCGTGCCCATAGTTCCGCTCGAAGCAGGTCATCACCTGATGGAACTGTTCCACGGACCAACTCTTGCGTTCAAAGATGTCGCATTGCAATTGCTTGGCCAATTGTTTGATCACATACTCACGCAACGCAATGAAAAGGTCACCATTGTTGGTGCGACTAGTGGTGACACTGGAAGTGCGGCAATTGATGGCGTCAAGAATTGCGCCAATGTCAACATCATCATTCTGTATCCGCATGGTCGAGTCAGTGATGTGCAGCGCAAACAAATGACAACTGTTGATTCTCCGAATGTGCGCACTGTTGCTATTGACGGAACGTTCGATGATTGCCAAGACTTGGTTAAGGCCATGTTTAATGACGCGCCGTTCCGTGAGAAACACAATCTGTCAGCCGTGAACAGCATCAACTGGGCTCGCGTAATGGCCCAAGTCGTTTATTACTTTGAAGCCACCCGCAAAATGGGCGGCCCCATTGATGTCACTGTGCCAACAGGCAACTTCGGCAACGTTCTCAGCGGGTGGATTGCAAAGCAGATGGGCGCACCAATTCGTCGTCTCATCGTTGCCTCAAATGAGAACGACATTCTGACTCGCTTCTTTGATTCGCAATCAATGGCCATTACGGGCGTACACCCAACATTGAGCCCCAGTATGGATATCCAAGTCTCATCAAACTTTGAACGTTTGTTGTTTGAGATGAATGATCGCGACGGGGCAGTGACTGGCGAGCAACTCACACGGTTCCGCGACAAGGGATTATCTGTGGAGCCGGATCAGTATGAGAAGTGGATTGCACCAACATTCCGTGCGTCACGCGCAACTGACCACGACACTCTTGCAACGATTCGTTCTGTCTATGAAGACTTTGACATGTTGATTGATCCGCATACGGCCGTTGGTGTGAAAGTAGCGCGCGAGTTTGCCGAAGATGGTGTGCCAATGCTGACTATGGCAACTGCTCACCCGGCGAAGTTTCCAGACGCTGTAGAACGTGCAACTGGTGTACGCCCTGCGTTGCCAGAACATTTGTCGAATTTGTTTGACTTACCTGAGTTCACAGTGCAGTTGCCCAATGACTTGGCAACCGTTGAGGCCTTCGTAGCCGCGCAAGCGAAGTGACTAGTTACACGCCGCAGTTTTGCGTAAGGAACGTATTAAAACGAGTTGATGCTTCAGTGATTGCGGGATCTGATGCAATCTTTGTCAGTTCATCGCGCACTGTTGGCTTTTTTGCGATAACAAGCAATTCATATTTGTTCGCTTTAAAGATCTTGTTCATCGCAATGATGCTGTTGATCATTGTGTCGGCGTCTTTTTTCAATGTTTTCGGAGTAAGCGCTTGAAGCTTGATCGACAAATCAGTGATTTTGGTCCAAGCGTTTTTCATCTCGTTTGGATTAGTAATTGCTGCGGGGTTTTCACCGTGCGGACCAGACATCGCCGCATTCAAATTTGACGAAGCGCCACAGAACTTTACGTATGTCGGATTTACTTTTCCTGAAGGCGTAGCGGCGGCGACTGATGACGCAGTGGACGAATTACTTGAGCCACCACATGATGCGATGAGGAGAAGGGAAGCGATAAGGATTCCCGTAGAGCGGGCCCGCACTATTTCATTCCTAGGAATTTACCCAACTTGTTGCGGCGACCAGTACGGGAGAGGGGGATTCCCGTTGCACGCGAAATCTTGCGCTTTGCGGCAGTGACGCCAATGGCTCGTTTCCACGAGAATGTAAGTCCAGGACCGAGTTTCATACCTCTGACCGTACCAGTGGGGCAGACCAAGGTGTCTGGCATCGTTGCTGTCGGGGGTACTCCCCGCTAGGGTGAAGGTCGCTCGGGTGTCCGAGTTCTCCCCGCCCAAGTCTTTGGGGGGTCGAGATGGAGTGGCTCCTTCAATCCTTTTGCAGGTACACCCAAACCCCTAGATCCAACCGTGGAACGGTTGAACGAAAGCAGGAAATCATGGCTGCAGAAGCTCTTGAGAAATCCGCCCTTGAATCCAAGGACAAAGATCAGTTGATGGCAATCGCTGGTGCGCTGGGCGTCAAAGCCGGTGCCCGCGATTCGAAGGCCACATTGGTCGACAAGATTCTGGAAAAGACTGGCGCGAATGACGCACCAGCAGCACCAGCACCTGGTGGACGTGCGCCCCGAAATGAAGAGCCAGCTGAAGAGTCTGATTCTGATGACGAACGCCCAGCACGTGAACCACGCGGTTCACGCAGTGATCGCGGAGACCGTGGTGACCGCGGAGATCGCGCGCCCCGTGGCGAACAATCTTCTAATGAATCAGCAGAGCCAGTTGTGTATGTCGGTGCCGACGGTGAGCCGTTAGCTGAATGGGAAATTGAATTAGCACAACATGAAGGTCGCACTGGCGAACTGAAGCAGCAAGGTGCCGGACAAGGTCGTGGCCCTCGCAATGATCGCGGAGATCGTGGCGATCGTCCTGAACGTGGACCACGTCAGCAGAATCAGAATCAAGGCCAGCGTCAGCAAGGCCAAGGAAATCGTCAACAGAATCCAAACCAAGGACCTCGCCAACAACAAGGCGAAGGCGATTGGGATGCACGCGGTGGTCGTAACAGCCGTCGTCGTCGTGGACGCAATGGTCGCGATGAAGGTCCACAGGGCGAAGATCGTTTTGAATCACGTGATGATGTCAGCAATGAACCAGTTAGTACAGAGCCAGTAAAGGTAGAGGGCTATCTCGACTTGCGCGATGAGGGCTACGGCTTCTTGCGCATCGGTGGTTACATGCCAACAAGTCAAGATGCATACATTCCCGTGAAACTCACACGCCAATTTGGTTTGCGTAAGGGCGATCATGTTTCTGGTTTGTCACGTCCTGCAGGTCGTAACGAAAAGAACCCAGCAATGCTGGAGATTTACACCATCAACGGACAAGATCCTGAGAAGGCACGTCATCGTCCTCGCTTCGAAGATCTCACCGCGTTGTTCCCTGATTCGAAGTTGCGTATGGAAGATCCAAGTGATCCGACAAACATGACTGCTCGCATCATTGACCTCATTGCACCTATTGGTAAGGGTCAGCGCGGAATCATCGTGTCGCCTCCAAAGGCCGGTAAGACCACAGTGATGAAGACCATCGCTGCTTCAATTGAGAAGAACAACCCTGAAGTAAAACTCATCGTGTTGCTCATTGACGAACGTCCAGAAGAAGTAACAGACATGCGCCGCACCGTAAAGGGTGAAGTTGTTGCGTCAACATTCGACCGCCCAAGTGATGAGCACACGCACATTGCTGAGATGGTCAGTGAAAAAGCTAAGCGCATGGTTGAAATGGGTGAAGACGTTGTCATCATTCTCGACGGAATTACTCGCTTGTCTCGTGCATATAACTTGGCAGCACCTGCAACTGGTCGTGTCATGTCCGGTGGTATCGACGCTGGTGCGTTGTACCCACCAAAGAAGTTCTTCGGAGCTGCGCGAAACATTGAAGAGGGTGGCTCGCTCACTATTCTTGCTACCGCGCTTGTTGATACAAATAGCCGCATGGACGAAGCAATCTTCGAAGAGTTCAAGGGAACCGGAAACATGGAATTGCGTCTTGACCGCCGCATTGCAGAACGCCGCGTTTTCCCCGCCATCGACGTTGATGCCTCAAGCACCCGTCACGAAGAACTGCTGTTCGAGCGCAAGCAACTCCAGCTGGTCTGGAAGCTACGCCGCGTGCTCAGTGGCCTTGCCCAGGACGGGAACCCCGCTCCAGGCTTGGAAATGCTGATGGACCGCCTCAAGACCTTTGGGACCAACGACGAGTTCTTGGCCGAAATCGCCAAGACGCCCGGCGCCTAGTCCCGATACACTTCAGAGTCCGTTTCAAAGAGATGACAGAGATATGAAAACCGAAACACATCCTGAATACGCAGAGATCAGCGTCAAGTGCTCTTGTGGCAATACCTTCACCACACGCAGTAGTCGCAAGGTCCCTATCGTCCTTGAACTTTGCAACGAGTGCCATCCATTCTTCACCGGTAAGCAGAAGCTTGTCGACACTGGTGGACGCGTCGAGCGCTTCAACAAGCGTTACGGCGAGCGCACCAACGCACCTGCACGCCCAGAGTGATTTTTTGTGACGCGTGCGTCACAAACCTCCATCTGTACTTGTTATGACTGATGTGAACTCCGCCGATATTGATCGACGTTCTCGATTACTTTCTATTAAGTTGCGGTCGCTTGTCCGTGAACATCTTGCTCTTGCAGCCGACCCCGATGACACGAACGAATCATTTGCTCTCGGAGCAGGTTTCCTTACCGTTGATGCCGTGTGGGTCCTGATTGATGGCGATGCGTCACGTTCCCTAGGTCCTGTGTTGGCGTGGTCTTCTCAATTCGAACGTCATGTGAATCTCTTGGTGGAAAACAATTCGGGCCTTCTCGCGCGACGTGCCGCATTGTTTGATGCCGATATCACGGTGTGGCATGTTGATGACCACATTGTTGCGCGCGCCATTACTGAACCTCACATCGCGTCAGCGTCTGCAACTGATGCTCATTTGTCGTTTGTCGACATCATCGAATCATCTGGTGCTGACGCTCTGATTGAACACGGTGTTGTTGTGGGCGAAGTGCGCGGCCTCGAAATGTGTCGAGTCGTTGATGATGCCACCACAGGTGATGTGCGTTTAGAAGTTGGCATGGGCCGACATGATCGCGAAGCATTCACCATGATTCACGGTGAACTGCCTACCGCCCAAGCGATGCGGCAAGTTATTGATGCGGTATTGCCACATCGAACTGAGGGTGCAGATTCTCACCCGTTCAATCAGTTTGGTGTTGAACGTCTGTCGCGTTGGAAAGCCATCAAAGATCCTTCGTCAATTGGGTTTTCTACTCTTGCGCCAGCTGACCCGCCGGTACTACGCACAAACGTGAAAGATTCCGTGCCATGTGTTGCTATTGGGCTTACGGGCGCAAAGCGTTTATCCACTGTTGTATTCGTACATGGTGTAGATCTTGATTGTGTGAGTTTTGCGGTCGATGCTGCATCGCGCCTTGGTACTCAAGACGTCACCATTGCAGTGCGCCGTCGTGATGTGATTGCATCAATTGAGCGGTTAGCAAACATGGCTTCAATTCACGTGCGTCTTGCGTACTTGTCTTGAGAAATTCGGAGAGGAGAGCAGTAGTTCATGAATAATTTTATCCGCAAGTCTCGTGTCGCTTTCATCCTTGCTTTGGCGGTGCTGTCGGCATGTAGCAACTCCTCAGTGTCTCCAAGCGCAGATTCTGGTGAAGTGAATGGAGCGACGACAACAACACTTCCTTCCTCAACAACTGTTCCTTGGGAAAAAGGCGCGCCGGAGGCTGCGTGGGCAGCATGGTTAACAACATTCGCAGTTGTTGACGCATCAGAAATTTCCGAAAGCGAGTGCGGAGTTTTTGCTGTTCTTGTTACTGATGAGAGCCTTACGTTCTATTCATGGGACGGTGTGCAGTGGTCAGACAAGTCGGGCGTGTTGGGTGGCGGTCGCGGTAAGTATCCGCAAAAGGTGTATAGCTCGGACTACACGAATGATGGAGTTATTGATTACTTCGTCACGTATCGAACACGTAAAAACAGTGGGACAACCTATGGTGGGTTTTTCGCGCTTCCATGGAGCGGTGACTTGCGATGCGTCTGGAACTGGGTTGATATGGACAATGGTCGAGATGTATCAAAGGTCATTGACAAACCAGAGATTGACCAGCGAAAAGGCAGGGTGTACGCCGCTGGCTATGTACATCGCCGTTACAGCTCTCGTAGACAGTTGAAATATTCACCCTCGGCGAATTCTTTCGTGTTTGACGATGTGTTACAGAAATAACACCGCGCCGACCCTCTAACCTTGTGATGCATGAACAGCCGTCTTGAATCCATTGAGCGGGACTACAACGAGCTTGAAGTAAGTCTTGGTAGCCCCGAGGTTCTTGGTGATCAGAATCGTCTGCGCGAAGCATCACGCAAATACAAGCAACTCACGCCACTTGTGCAATGTATTCGTGATTTATGGTCGGCCCGCGGGGATGCTGCGGCAGCTAAAGAACTCATGATTGAAACCACCGGTGATGAGCGTGAATCATTTCGAGTAGAAGCAGCTGCAGCAGAGACTCGAGTTGAAGAACTCGAAGCACAGTTGCAAGTGTTGCTACTGCCGCCAGACGAAAATGATGGCAAGCCCGTCATCATGGAAATTCGTGGTGCTGAAGGTGGCGAAGAAGCCAACTTGTTTGCTCGCGATTTGATGGAGATGTACACCGCGTATGCATCAAAGCGGGGCTGGTCGGTAGAGACCATGCAAATAGATAATTCTGAAATGGGTGGCATTAACCAAGCGACTCTGATGTTCAAAGGCGACGATGCGTGGAGTCATTTGAAATTCGAAGGTGGGCCACATCGAGTGCAACGTGTGCCTGCAACAGAAGCGCAAGGTCGCATCCATACATCGTCAGCCACTGTTGCAGTCATGGTGGAAGCTGAAGAACTTGACTTAGAAATCAACGCCAACGATCTCAATATTGACGTGTACCGTGCATCGGGTGCTGGCGGCCAGCACGTCAACACCACGGACTCTGCGGTGCGCATTACTCATAAGCCAACCGGACTAGTTGTGGCGATGCAAGATGAGCGCAGCCAATTGCAGAACAAGTTGCGGGCCATGACTGTGTTGCGCTCTCGTTTGTTGAAACTGCGCCAAGACGAACAAGATGCCAAGGCATCAGTGGAACGCAAAGCACAAATTGGTGGCGGTGGTCGTGGCGAAAAAATCCGTACGTACAACTACAAAGAAAACCGCATCACTGATCATCGCATTGGTTTTACGTTGTATCAACTGCAGGCCGCCTTGGGTGGAGAACTTGACCCAGTAATCGATGCGTTGTCAGCTGACTTGCGGGCACGTCAATTAGCAAACAATGACTAATTCAGACACTCACGTCACGTGGCGTGAGATGGTGAAGCGCACTCATGTCGAAGTCAGTGAGCGCACTGTTGCTCAGTGGCTATGTGAGCACGCGAGTGGTTGTGATGCCAATGAATTCACTGACATTCTTGATGAATTAGTGAGTGAGCGATCTGCACAGCATCTACAGCGCATGCTGGCTAGGTACGCAACGGGAGAGCCATTGCAATATGTGATGGGCCGATGGGCGTTTCGCCGTCTTGACTTACTCGTTGATTCACGTGTATTGATTCCACGGCCCGAGACAGAACTGTTGGTTGAACACGTGACGCGTTATGCCCTTCAGAAAATTCGTGATGTTGGTCGGGGCGTTGCAATCGCAGACCTTGGCACAGGGTCAGGCGCAGTGGGGCTTTCGGTTTTGCACGAATTGCCATTCGAGTCCGCCGAAGTATGGATGACTGATGTGTCAGAAGATGCACTTCATGTTGCTCGTGCAAATGCCGCCGGAATTGGTCGTAATGCCGTGGGCGCTCGATTCGGTCATGGCAGTTGGTACGAGGCGCTACCTGAAGACCTTCGTGGTTCTGTTGACGCCCTAGTGAGCAATCCGCCGTACATAGCAACGGGCGACCCAATGGTGGGTGAGTCTGTTCTGAAATGGGAACCGCACAGTGCACTATTCGCAGGTGCCGATGGTCTGAATGATTTGCGGGTGGTTGTATCTGGCGCCACTGATTGGTTAGTGCCTGGTGGCTTACTTGCAGTTGAGATGGGTTTCACACAAGCAATTGCCGTATCGCAGTTATTTGAATCAGCGGGCTTCAAGAATGTGTCGGTTCACAAAGATCTTGCGGGGCTTGATCGGTTTGTGACTGGCACTTCACCGCGTTAACAAAGATGGCGCTGTAAGAATTCCAGTTGGTGCAGCAAAAGATTCTCGGCTACTACTTCTTGTGGCGTCATATGAGTAACACCAGACAGCGGCAACACCTCGTGCGGTTTTCCTGCAGCTAGTAACGCAGACGACAATTGCAGGGTGTGAGCTGCCACAACATTGTCGTCAGCTAGTCCGTGGATAAGCAACAGTGGTTGCTGCAGATGTTCGGCATCATTGAACAATGATGTCGCCTCGTAAGCGCTGGCGTCAATTGATGGATTACCTAGGTAACGCTCTGTGTAGTGAGTGTCGTACAAGCGCCAATCTGTGACTGGCGCACCGGCAACTGCAGCATGGAACAAGTCACTGCGTCGCAGAACGGCCAATGCAGCAAGGTAACCGCCAAAGCTCCAGCCACGAATACAGACCCGTGAAGTATCGGCACGTGGTTCAAGGTCATTCAGGTCTCTCAGAATTTCCACTTGATCATCAAGAACTGGTTGAGCAAGGTCGTTCATGACGCCTCGTTCCCACACACTGCCTTTGCCTGGGGTTCCAGTGTTGTCCACGATGACGACAACAAAACCCTGATCGGCAAACCACTGCGAAGAGTTGTAGGCCGCTCGTGATGCAACAACACGTTGCGCATGTGGTCCACCATACGGGTCAAATAACACAGGCAATTTTGTAGAGAGCCCATCGCGTGGAAGAAGAATTGCAACGGGTATGCCGCGAGGCCCAACCGCTGTGATGCGCACATTTGGTTGCACGAGCGATGTTTCTGCCAGCGATGCAATGTTGTGAGTTGCAGTCGCTGTATGAACAGTGAATTGTGCACGTTCTGTATCAAGTGTTGAAATTCGCGAGACGTAACAGCTATTAGATCCACTGACTGAGGCCACGCCGTGTGACTGGGTGATTTGTTCAAGCGAACCGTTGCTGTATGACCAAGCATCTAATTCCCATGGGGTATCGATGTTATTTGCCATAAATAGGATGCGGTCGCCGACTGAAACGACGCTTCGCACTTGCAATGTGGTTGGTGTAACAGCTGAACCGTTTACTAGAAGGCGTCGTGCGCCTTCTCGATCAGCGCAGGTGACGAGCGTGCCATCTTGCTGCAACGCTGGAACGCCAGAGACCAATTCGACCCACGCATCATCAGTGTCTGAGAAAACAATTGTGGCTTTCCCGGTACCTGGATCAATTGAGTGAATATCAATCTGCTTTTGATCACGTGTCTGTGATTGTGCAATTAGTCCAGCGCTATTCCACGAGACAGTGTTGAGGTATTCCCAATCGCCTGCAAGTTCAACAGGGGTCGCGATAGCAGTTTTTACAGAAATGATGTGAAGTGATACGGATGCATTCGGTGTGCCAGCAGCTGGGTACCTGTGTTCTGTTGCGGGTACTTCAGGGTGGGCGGGATCTGCAATATGCCAGACATTGATAGGTGAGACATCAACTCGACAAGCAGCGATTGATTGTGAATCTGGTGACCACCAGTAACCACGGAATCGCCCCATCTCTTCAGCCGCAATGAACTCTGCATTTCCCCAAGATATAGTTTTGTTTGAATCTGAGGCGATGACACGTTCATCGCCAGTGAGCGATGCAACGCATAGTGATGTACCGCGGAGATATGAGATGGTGCTGCTGTCGGGGGAGAGGCGAACATCAAAGACGCCAGACTCGATGGGCGGCATCGTTACAGCACTGCTGAGGAGATCAATAAGCACGATGCTTCCACCCAAAACTGTGACAGCAAGCGTGACATCGCGGTTGCATGCATAACTGGTGACGCCGCTTGCGCCTTCGCGCGCGCGTTCGCGTTGCCGTAGTTCTGCAGGTGTTAACTCGGATAAGTCAGTATTCAGAGTGCGCGGATCAAGAAGCTCACGTTCGATGCCCGTTGAGGTGTCAAGGCTCCACAAAGTGTTGACTGAATCAGACCCAGAGTGTGAACGAATGAAGATGACACGCGAACCATCAGGTGACACGGTGAAACTGCGCGGTTCTCCGAGCGAGAGTCGTTGTGTTCGTGCGTATTGACGGGGAAAGGAATCGCTCACGCGAGCAGAGTACCTGAATCATCGGCACGAACCGTGCGGCCGACCCATTCATTGATGCACATATCGCGACCAATGCCAACGTCTGTCGTGTCTGCCCATGCACGACGGCCATCGGCAAGTATGCATGAAGCAATAGAACGCTCTGGGTTGCCCTCGCGGTCATGCATGACTGAGTATCCCTCGATAGTCATCTCGCCAGCTGCGTCTGCAGGTGATGCGAGTGACCTGCGCGGCAATGCATCGATCTGGTCTTGCGGGTAGTCGTACGCGAAACCATTTTTTGGTGGTGTTGTTGCATACACACCGAATGCATGTTTGGTGGTGTATCCACCATTGGCCCATACAAGTCCTGTGGTTCCAACTCCACTGCGCAATTCGTTAGCAACAGTTGCGATGGCGTGCATGACGTAGTTGTTCCATGGTCCACCACCGAATTGCAGGCCACCCGTACGTGTGAGTTGACCATTGATATCAAGTCCAAGTGATTTGGCACCGAGTTGAACGGCAGAAGGAAAGCATGAGTACAGATCAACAAGGTCAATGTCATTGATGGAAAGTCCGGCGAGTTCCAGTACGCGACGTCCGGCCAATTCGACTGCGGGAGTGTCATAGAAATGATTGCGGTGCGAAATGAATGCGTGTTCATGAGCATCACTTCCGGATTGTGGGAAGATCCAGCGGTCACGAGGAACGCCTAGTGCTGTTGCTTTTTCAGCGGAGCACAAAATGAGAGCGGCCGACATGTCCACATCATTGTTTGAGTTCATCAACTTCGGATACGGGAAACCAATCATGCGATTTGAATCGGAGACAGTGCGTATTTCTTCTGCTGTGTATTGCTTCTTAGACCATGCGTTCGGGTTTGTGGCAGCTATCGCGCTGAATCGGGCGTATAACTCACTGATGTACACCTGATGATCTGCAACAGATCTGCCAGCTTGCGCACGAAGTGCGGTTTCGAACAGCGGGTAGATCTGAATTGGCATCATGATCTTGCGAGCAAGCTCTTCTGGCATGTTCATGGTGAGATCTTCAGACACCGGAGTAGGAGTGGTGTCTGTGGTGCGCCAATCGGGCGTGAGGCCAGCTTTGTTGTAACGAGCACGAGTGCGAGTTGCTTCGCCGCCGGTCAAAATAACGAGATCAAGTTCACCAGCGAGAATTTGTCGTGAGGCTGCATTCACCAAAGTTTGAGGCGTATTGCCGCCCATCGCCGACAAGCCCATTTCACGTGGCGTGAGCCCAAGGTCTTCGGCAATGAACTGAGCAGGGTTGCCGTATTTCCATGACAAAAGGCTGACAACGCGAATGGCATCGGAGTTTGGCACTGATGACAACCCAGCGTCTGAAGCAGCAAGGGTGATGGCTTCAACCATGAGAGCGACAGGGTCACGGGCGTCGTCAAGACCTACCGCACGGTGCACGACTTGGCCGGTGCCAATAAGAACGGGGGTACGTGGGTCAATTGTCATGCCATAACGCTAGGTCGTAGGCATAACGCCTCTACTACTCTGAATGAGATGTCCCGAATTGCAATTGGCGCCGACCACGCTGGCTACACCCTGAAACAGCACCTCATTGATGTGCTCACGAATCAAGGCCACGATGTCATCGACCTAGGGACCCACTCCACTGAGAGCTGTGATTACCCACCCATCTGCGCTTCGGTTGGACGTCATGTACGTGACGGCAAAGCTGATCTCGGAATTGTTCTTGGCGGAAGCGGCCAAGGCGAACAACTTGCAGCAAACAAAGTTCACGGAGTGCGCGCAGCATTGTGCAACGACTTGTACACGGCTCGCATGGCGCGGTCACATAACAACGCAAACGTGTTGTCAATGGGCGCACGTGTTGTCGGTGAAGGCCTTGCAGAAGAGATTCTTTCAACATTTTTATCAACCCCCTTCGAGGCAGGCCGCCATGAACGTCGCGTAGCGATGTTGGCCGAAATCGAGCAACAAGAATCGAGCAAGTAATGCCTTTTCCTTCCGACACAGACGCTGATACCGCGGTTTTTGATCTTCTTGAAACGGAGCGCATTCGTCAAACAACCGGGCTGCAATTAATTGCCAGTGAGAACTTCACATCGCCTGCAGTAATGCATGCAACTGGTTCAATTCTGACAAACAAGTACAGCGAGGGCTACCCCGGTAAGCGCTACTACGGCGGCAATCTCATTGTGGATGAAATCGAGGCGTTAGCAATTTCACGTGTGAAGCAATTGTTTGGTGCCGAGCACGCAAACGTTCAACCACACTCTGGTGCAAGCGCAAACATGGCCGTTTATTTGGGTCTTTTGAATCCTGGTGACACCGTTCTTGGTCTTAGTCTTGACCACGGCGGTCACCTCACTCACGGATCACCGGTCAATGCGAGCGGAATTTTGTACAACTTCAAGTCGTACGGAGTCACCTCTGGTGAAGAGCGAATCGACTTTGAACAAATGCGTGATCTTGCACTTGAACATCGACCGAAGATGATTGTTGCTGGAACAACTAGCTATCCGCGTCGACTTGATCCGGAACCATTCAAAGCAATCGCTGATGAGGTTGGCGCGCTTCTCATGTTTGACATTGCTCACTTGGCTGGTCTTGTCGCTGGTGGTGCACACCCGAACCCCGTGCCATATGCCGATGTTGTCACATTCACAACACACAAAACATTGCGTGGCCCACGTGGTGGTTGCATTCTTAGCAAGGCAGTTCATGCACAAGCTATTGACAAGGCAGTGTTCCCTGGTAGCCAAGGTGGCCCACTTGAACATGCTGTTGCTGCAAAGGCTGTTGCTTTCCGTGAGGCACTCGACCCATCGTTCTCTGTGTACGCACATCAAATTGTGAAGAATGCTTCAGCGTTAGCAGCTGCACTTACTAAAGAAGGATTCCGACTTGTCAGTGGTGGCACAGATACTCACTTGATGGTCGTAGACCTGCGTCCGTTCGATGCTGAATGCACTGGAAAAGTTGCACAATTGGTACTTGATGAAGCAGGTATCACGTTGAATAAGAACACAGTTCCTGATGACCCGCGTAGCCCGTTCGTAACATCTGGCGTGCGTATCGGAACACCATCTGTGACAACACAGGGAATGACCGAAGCAGAGATGCCAATCATTGCTTCGTTGATTGCAGAAGCTCTTCGTCATCGTGATGATGCAGCGGCAGTCGCTGGAGTGAAATCCAAAGTTGCGGCGCTCTGTGCCAAATTCCCTGTTTATCCCCACAAATTGTGACGGAAACGATCCAGGTGGATCAGTCATCTAGGCTCGTCATTTAATGGGTGACACAAACGGATATCTCATCGTCGGATTCTGCGCGATGTTTGTCACTCTGATTACAACGCCAGTTGTCAGATGGTTTGCACGCGAACGTAATTGGGTGGCGATGCCCGATGAACGAAAAGTTCATACAGTGCCGACACCTAATGTCGGCGGCATTGCTTTGTTTGCCGGAGCCGTTGCTGCAATCGGACTCGCGTGGAGGATGGATCGGTTTACGCTGTTATTCCAGGGAAACAGCGAACTAACAGGCGTTTTGCTTGGAGCGTTGGTTGTTTTGGTCATCGGCGCTCGAGATGACGTAAAAGAAGTGTCAGCTCCTGCTCGCGTAATCGCAATCGTTGGTGCTGGCATGATGCTTGTGTGGTTCGGTGTCACGATGTTTTATTTTCGTATTCCGTTCTTGGGTGTCATTCAATTAGGAAATGACTGGATTCCCATTGTCACCGTTGTGTGGTTGTTAGGAATGGTGCAAGCAATAAATCTGATTGACGGTCTTGATGGATTAGCAGCAGGCATCGTTGCTATTGGTTCTACTGCGTTTTTCATTTACTCGCGACATCTCTCTGGTCTTGGTTTGCTTTCTGAACCAAACATTGGACCACTTATTGCAATCATCACTGTCGGTGTGTGCATTGGTTTTCTTCCGTACAACTTCAATGGCGCAAGTATTTTCATGGGTGATGGTGGCGCATACTTGCTTGGACTTTTAGTCGCGGTGTCAACGAGCGTTGTCGGTGGGCGAGCAGACCCAACCACACAAGCGTTTAGTGGTCAGACGTATTTCTTCTTGGCGCCGCTTATTATTCCGCTCATCATTCTTGGTGTGCCAATCTTCGACGTGGCATTCGCCATCGTGCGTCGCGTGAGTAAACGCCAAGGGTTCGCAGAGGCCGACAAGGGGCATTTGCATCATCGCCTCATCAACCTCGGTCACGGCCCACGTCGCGCCGTCGCAATTTTGTGGTTATGGACCGCGCTGTTGTCGACGCTCGTGCTGTATCCCGTCTTTAACAAGAGCGCCACGAACTTTGCTCCCTTTGGGCTCGTTGCTTTGGTGCTGTTTTTGTACACCGTCTTGCATCCCGACCTCAATCGCACTCCTGAAGACGAATAATCACGCCCGTAGGTCTTCGGTTTGACCTGAGTTGCTGCGCCCGTCTAGGTTGTTCTTTGTTTCACAAGGTCAAATGAGACCCTTTCTCCCTAAGGCATCCGTTGAAATTACTTCCTAAGCCCAAAGCGCCTGTCGCCATGGATGCTGGTGTTTCTCAAGGCATGGAACTGGCTGGAAGTGTGGTCGTGTTTTTCGGCATCGGGTTCGGCATTGATGCGTGGCTTGGGACAACTCCACTTTTCATGATCGTCCTCGTTTTGTTCGCCGTGGTCGGCCAATTCATCAAGATGTACTACGTCTACAGCAATGCCATGCGTCACCTCGAAGAAAAACGGGTCGAAGAATCACGCGGGACACAGTCATGAACGAGAAAATGTCGCCCCTCGCCATGGCGTCAGTTGGCCAGGCTCCAGAGGTCACTGTGTCGCGCGACATCATCCGTCGGGGCCTCATTATTGCCCCTCTCATCATGGTCATTGCCGGGGTTATTTGGGGTCTCACGGGCGCCTGGTCAGCAGGCCTCGGATTAGCTCTAGTCCTTATGAACTTTGGGCTTGCGGCCGCTTTGATCTCTTGGGCGGCCCCCATTTCACTAGCGCTCATGATGGGGGTAACCCTCTTCGGTTTCCTCCTGCGCCTTGGGCTTATTTCTCTTGCTGTCTTCTTGGTACGCGACGTGTCATGGGTATCCCTTCCAGCGCTGGGGATAACAATTATCGTCACTCATCTCGGATTGCTGTTCTGGGAGATGCGATTTATCGCAGCCTCCTTAGCATTTCCTGGATTGCGTCCCAATGCGCAAGAATATCCATCGTCAAGCGCCGCTGAGACACCCTGAAGGACCACAACGTGATTGCTCTCGATTTTCCAGAAATTAACTCGATCCTTGTTTGGAAAGATCTCTTTCCAAGTTTCAACAAGATTGCGTTAATCGCTGTACTTGCTGCTGTTATCAGCATCACAATTTTCTTACTTGCTGTTCGTCAAGATCACAAAGAAGCCCCGAAGGGAATTCGCAACTTCGCAGAAGTCATTGTTGAATTCATCGAAGATGGTGTTGTGATGCAGACGATGGGTAAAGACGGACTTGCTTGGACACCGTTCTTGATGACGATGTTCTTGTTCATTTATTTGTGCAACGTTCCCGGAATCATTCCGTTCTTCCAGATGCCTGCAACTGCACGTATGGCTGTTCCGTTGTTCCTTGCACTCATGGTGTGGGTCATCTACAACGTCACTGGAATTAAGCACCAAGGAATCGGTGGCTATCTCAAGAGCACACTCTTTCCCCCAGGAGTTCCGAAGGCTCTCTACATTCTTGTAACCCCGATCGAATTCATTTCGGCAATCATCGTTCGTCCGTTCTCGTTGGCTGTTCGTTTGTTCGCCAACATGATGGCCGGACACATTCTTCTTGTTACGTTCGCACTCTTGTCTGAAGCTTTGTTCCAAGCCAAAGACAAGATTCTGATTCCTGTCGGAATCCTCCCGTTCTTCATGCTCGTATTCCTCACTTCGTTCGAAGTGTTGGTTGCGTTCCTGCAGGCATACATTTTCGCTATGTTGACCGCCGTCTATATCGGTGGCGCGACGCATCCCGAGCACTGATCAATAAAAGATCTCCCAACTAACTACAACCCACATAGGAGAAAACAATGGAAGCAATTGCACGACTTATCTCGGCTGAATTGATTGACCCAAACAGCACGGAAGTGCTGACTGCGTTAAAAAATAACGGAGCTGCAGCGAGCGCAGGCTTTGCCTACGGTCTTGCTGCAATCGGGCCTGGCATTGGCATCGGTTACCTCGTCGGCAAGTCCGTCGAGGCGATGGCACGTCAGCCAGAAGCTGCAGGCATGGTTCGTACCACCATGTTCTTGGGCATCGCATTTACCGAGGCGCTCGCGCTTATCGGTTTCGTGGTGTTCATTCTTCTCAAGTTCGCATAAAGCGAATTTGAGTCCACATACACAATCGATCTTTGCGCAAGCAGAGTCCAGGAGCTGAAATGCCGACTGCGATAGTCACCCAATCGAGCGGACGAATAGTCCACGTTCGGCTGGTGTCTTCGGACACCACCGATACAACCATGCCCGCAGAGGCAGCTACCCCGATGCTTACAAGCAGCCCGGCGGCTGAAACGACGGCGGTAGTTGCTGCACCGAACCCAATCGCGCCAACACCAAAAGAAATCTTTTGGTCGGCCGGTTCGTTCTTTGTGCTGCTCATCGTCATGCGCTACTACCTCTTTCCAAAGTTGAAAAAGGGAATGGATGCTCGGTACGCCGATATTCGCAGCGACATTGAAGGTGCTGATTCTGTAAAGGCAGCAGCTCAAACAGATGTTGCTGGTTACGAAAAGCAACTTGCTGCTGTTCGTGTTGAAGCCGCGGGTCGCATTGATGCTGCTCGCCAAACTGTCGACACAGAACGCAACGCTCAGCTTGCTCAAGTAAACGCTCGTATCGCGTCGGCTCGCGCAGATGCTGATGCTCAGACTGCAGCAGCTCGTGCTGCTGCTCAAGGTCAAGTCGCAGCAGCAGTTGCACAAGTTGCTACGAAAGCAGCAACGATGGCTTCCGGCCGCACTCCTGATGCATCAGTTGTTCAAGCAGCAGTTGCAGCAGCAATGGAAAGCGCAGGCTCACGATGAACTCACTTATCGCACGTCTCATCATGAGCGAAGCAGAAGGTGAACACCTCACCTATCAAACCCACCATTGGCTTCTTCCAGAAACCGCTGAAATCATTTACGGAGGTCTTGCCTCTGTACTGGTTATCAGTGCGTTGGTGAAGTTCGCTGGCCCAATGATCAAAAAGTCACTTGCCGCTCGTACCGAGCGCATCCAAGGTGACATGGATAGTGCACGCAACACTCGCGCTAACGCCGAAGTTGAAGCATCACGTATTCGTACAGCACTTGGTGACATCAACACAGAGCGTGCGCGCATTCTTGCTGAAGCCGATACTCAAGCTGCTGCAGTTCTTGCAGAAGGTCGCGCTCGTGTTGCTGCAGAGATGGCTGACGTTGAAGCAAAAGCAATGTCTGACATTGCAAATGCTGCTGGTCGTGTTGGTGATGAACTTCGCGCTGAAATTTCTCGCTTGTCCGCCGTCGCTATCGAGCGCGTTGTAGCAAGCACAGTGAACGACAGTGTTCGTCAAGATCTCATTGAGAACTTCATTAGCAAAGTAGGGGCATCACGATGAGTCAAGCAACCATCGACGCATACGTTGCATCAATCACTGCAATCGCCGAAGCTGACGGAGTACTCTCACAACTTGTTGGTGAATTTGCATCTGTCGTTCGCGCAATCGACAACAGTGACGACTTGCGCAACAAATTGAGTGACGAATTGTTGCCAATCAGCGTTCGTCAAAACATCGTTGAAAAGCTTCTTGATGGCAAGGGACACCGTGTAACTGCACAGTGTGTCGCGCTTGTTATCGGAGCCGGACATGGCCGCGACCTTCGCACCATTGCCGAAAAGATCAGCAGCAACTCTGCTCATGCACACGGCCGCGAAGTTGCCGAAGTACGCACAGCCGTTGCTTTGTCAGATGATCAGACAAAGCGTCTTACCGAAGCGCTTACAAAAGCAACTGGTTCGCAAATCAATCTCACCGTCATTATCGACCCGACAGTTGTCGGTGGCATTGTTGCCACTGTCGGCGACAAAGTCATTGATGGATCCATCCGTAACAGCCTCGACCAGCTGAAGAGCCGGTTGTAAACAACATTCGCGAAAGACAAGGAAGACATGGCAGACATCACATTCTCCGCTAGTGATATCGCATCAGCGATCTCAAGTGGCCTAGACGGTTTCACTCAATCACTCGAGGCACGCACCGTAGGTCGCGTCGCTGAAGTGGGCGACGGAATCGCACGCATCTCGGGCTTGCCCGACTGCAAAGTAAACGAATTGCTTGAATTCGAAGACGGCACCGTAGGACTTGCGCTCAACCTTGAAGAAGTGTTGATCGGTTCAGTGGTCTTGGGCGACTCAGACGCAATTGAAGAAGGACAGACAGTAAAAGCAACTGGCCGCATCCTTTCAGTCCCAGTCGGTGACGCAATGCTTGGTCGCGTTGTAAACGCACTCGGTACTCCAATCGACGGCAAGGGCGACATCGTCGGTGCAATCATGCGCCGCGTTGAAGTTCAGGCTCCCGGAATCATGGGTCGTAAGCCAGTACACGAGCCATTGCAGACAGGTATCAAGTCAATTGACGCCATGACTCCAATTGGTCGTGGTCAGCGCGAGCTCATCATTGGAGACCGTAAGACCGGTAAGACCACTATTGCGATCGACACCATCATCAACCAGCGCGGACTTGGTGTGAAGTGCATCTACGTCGCAATTGGTCAGAAGGGTTCAACCATTGCTTCAACGGTAGAAACACTTCGCCAGTACGGCGCGTTGGAGTACACAGTCATTGTTGCTGCTCCAGCATCAGAGCCTGCACCGTTCAAATACCTTGCTCCTTATTCAGGTTGCGCCATTGGCCAGCACTGGATGGAAAACGGTGAGCATGCGCTCATTGTTTACGATGACTTGTCAAAGCAAGCAGAGGCGTATCGCCAGATGTCATTGCTTCTTCGCCGGCCACCAGGCCGTGAGGCATACCCAGGAGACGTGTTCTATCTTCATAGCCGCCTTCTTGAGCGTGCTGCGAAATTGTCTGATGAAAACGGCGCTGGTTCATTGACTGCATTGCCAGTTATCGAAACCAAAGCTGGTGACGTATCTGCATACATTCCAACCAACGTGATTTCCATCACCGACGGCCAGGTGTACCTGCAAGACAACTTGTTCAAATCAGGTATTCGTCCTGCTGTTGACGTGGGTGTTTCCGTGTCACGCGTGGGCGGTGCTGCACAGACAAAAGCAATGAAGGGCGTTTCAGGAACACTGAAGCTCGACCTTGCTCAGTTCCGTGAGCTTGAAGCATTCGCAACATTCGGTTCTGAACTCGACGCAGTGTCAAAGGCACAGCTTGAGCGCGGATATCGCCTCGTTGAATTGCTGAAGCAAGGACTCAACTCGCCAATGCCAGTTGAAGAACAAGTTGTTTCAATCTTTGCCGGAACAAAGGGTTATCTCGACTCAATTCCAGCAACAGATGTCAGCCGTTTTGAAACTGAACTTCTCAAGTTCTGCCGTGAGCGTCACGGTGCGATGCTTGCTGAGTTGCGTACGAACCCGAAGGCAGATGTTCCATCTGACTTGGGCGACATCGTGACTGCATTCAAAGCTGATTTCAAGATCACTGTCCCAAAGAGCGCTGCAGTTGATCCAACTGCTACCGATGCAGATGCACTCGGTGAAGCAAATAGCAACAAGACCCTCGCGACGGAGTGATCTAAGTGGCTGGTGGACAAGAACGAATTCTGCGCGGACGCATTAAGTCCGTTCAGGCGACGAAAAAAATCACGCGCGCGATGGAGCTCATTGCTGCATCACGCATCGTGAAGGCGCAGCAACGCGTCGTCGCAGCCGTTCCCTACAGCGACATGATCACTGAAGTTGTTCGTGATCTTTCCGCAGCAGGCTCTGGTAGTTCAATGCCGCTTCTTGCTGGTCGAACAGAAATCAAGAATGTTTGCTACGTAGCTCTCACTGCAGATCGTGGTTTGTGTGGCGGTTACAACTCCGGCATTATGCGCGCAACCGAAGGTGAAATCAAAAAAGATGCACTGCTCGGTCGTTCACATACTGTGATCGCAATCGGTCGTAAGGCTGATGGTTATTTCCGCTTCCGCGGTTACAACGTTGCAAAGAGCTTCACTGGTTTCACAGATAGCCCTACTTATGCAATTGCAAAAGAAGTTGGCGAATTCGTCACCGAGCTTTACGCATCTGGCCAAGTAGATCGCGTTGAACTTGTCTACACACGTTTCATTTCATCCGGAACTCAAGAAGTGGTGCAACGCCCTCTTGTTCCACTTGAATCAGAAACTGTTGCGGGCGGCGATGCAAAAAACGCAGCGGGCGCTGACTACGAATTTGAACCATCTCCAGAAGCAATTCTTGAGACCTTGTTGCCTCGCTACGTTGAGGCTCGCGTATATGCGGCAATGTTGAATGCGGCAGCTTCCGAGCACGCATTCCGCCAGCGCGCAATGAAATCAGCAACTGACAATGCTGAAGAACTTATTAACAATCTTTCCCGAATCATGAACCGAGCCCGTCAGGACTCGATCACGACCGAAATCATGGAAATCGTCGGCGGTGCCGAAGCCATGTCATCGGGAAATTAGAAGAACGAACAAATAGGAGCAATCCAAATGAGCATGACAGATACAAAACAAGACGGACGGGTAGTAGCAATTGCTGGTCCCGTTATCGACGTAGAGTTCCCTCGCGGTTCACTACCCGAGTTGAACTCAGCGATCCAGTTTGAGATCACACACGAAGGCACAACCACAGTTGTTCTTGCCGAAGTTGCACAGCAACTTGGTAACAGCCGTGTGCGCGCCGTGTGCCTCAAGCCAACTGACGGTCTTTCACGTAACACGCCAGTGCGCAACCTTGGCCACGGTATTCAAGTGCCAGTGGGTAACCGCACACTTGGTCACGTATGGAATGTATGGGGCGACGTGCTTGACGGCAACAACTCAGACTTCGATGACATCGAGCGTTGGGACATTCACCGTCCAGCTCCTGCATTCGACACACTTGAGCCTTCAAAGCGCATGTTCGAAACCGGCATTAAGGTCATCGACCTTCTGACTCCGTACCTTGCTGGTGGAAAAATTGGTTTGTTCGGTGGAGCAGGTGTTGGTAAGACCGTTCTTATTACCGAAATGATTAACCGTGTTGCTTCGAAGCACGGTGGTGTTTCTGTGTTCGCCGGAGTGGGCGAGCGCACACGTGAAGGTACTGACCTTCGTATGGAAATGGAAGAGTCGGGCGTGTTTGAAAAAGCAGCCTTAGTGTTCGGACAAATGGACGAACCACCTGGCGTGCGCCTTCGCGTTGCATTGTCAGCTCTCACCATGGCTGAGTACTTCCGTGACGTACAGAACCAGGACGTGTTGTTGTTCATCGACAACATCTTCCGTTTCGTTCAGGCCGGTTCTGAAGTATCAACTCTTCTCGGACGTATGCCATCAGCGGTGGGCTACCAGCCAACACTTGCTGACGAAATGGGTCAACTCCAAGAGCGCATTACATCAACCCGCGGACGTTCAATTACGTCACTGCAGGCTGTATACGTTCCTGCGGACGACTACACCGACCCAGCTCCGTTCACCACGTTCACCTTCCTCGATGCAACAACTGAGTTGTCTCGTCAGATCGCGTCACTTGGTATTTACCCAGCCGTTGACCCATTGGCTTCAACGTCAACAATTCTCACACCAGAAACTGTTGGTGACCGTCACTACGCAGTTGCTCGTCGCGTGCAGGAAATCTTGCAGCGCTACAAGGAACTTCAAGACATCATCGCAATTCTTGGTCTCGACGAATTGTCAGAAGAAGACCGCCAGACCGTGTCACGTGCACGTAAGGTTCAGCGTTTCTTGTCACAGCCGTTCTATGTTGCTGAAGTCTTCACCGGCGTCAAGGGCGAGTACGTTCCTGTTGCTGAAACAGTGGAATCATTCGAAGCACTTATCAACGGTGAACTCGACGAGGTGCCAGAACAGGCATTCCTCAACGTGGGTTCAGTTGAGCAGGTGTACGCAAAGGCAAAGGCTCTTCAGGAGAACGCATAATGGCTGAGTCGTTAGGCGTTTTGCGCGTAGAAGTTGTGTCACCCGAGAGGGTTCTCTTTTCCGGAGAATCAACTCAGGTGATCACCCGCACCATGGAAGGTGGCGAAATTGCTTTCCTTCCTGGCCATGCGGCGTTCCTTGGTGCACTCACCGAGAACCACACGCGTATCTACTTGTCTGACGGCACCATTCAAAACTTGGCCGTTCATCTCGGCTTTGTTGAAGTGGGTCCAGACCACGTGACCATTCTTTCTGATGCTGCTGAACTTGAAGAAGACATCGATGTTGCCGCAGTGCGTGCAACAAAGATTCGCCTTGAAGAGCAATTGCGTTCAGAGCACTCAGCTGAAGTTGAAGCTGAACTGCGCCGCGCACACGCACGCATCGCCGCGACCGGCGGACTGTAAACATCGGCCGAGAGGCCAGCCCTCAGTTTTTCTATAAATTGAGGACTGCTCGAGCCCGTGAATCACGGCTGTTGTTGTAGCCATGTCTCAAGTTCCGTTTGATGTTCCACCCAAGCCCCTCATAAACGCCTCTCTCCACTCGGCCCAGCGAGAGATATCTCCTGAACGGAGAGGCATCAGGTGGCCAACGGAAAGAAATCCCACCATCATTATCAGAGCAATTCGCGACTCACGAACTGCAACAGACTTTTCTAAACCAAACGTGTCCTGTAACTGCTGGGAGAGGGCATTTAGTAGAACTTCTGCCAACACACTCAGTTTTTCTTGAAATACTGGAACCCCTGCCAGGTATCCGTAAATATGGAACGCATTAACTATTACTGGGCTCAAATTTTCTGAGTCGAATGCTTTTGAAATAACAAAAGTCTGAGTTTGTTTTGTGAAAATCTCTTCCAAAACTGCATAGAGCAACTCATCCAGATTCTTGAAGAATCTGTTCACATACATTTTGTCTAACCCCGCGGTTTGAGTAACTAGTCGCGCTGTCAGCGACTGCACAGGGTGGCCAGATTTGATGAGTTCGTAGGTGGATGCAATGAGTAGGGCTCGAATTTCATCAGCATCTTTGTATGCAGCACCGGTAGTTGGGCCTGGCTTCACTTGTTTTGGCTCTGGATTCTCATACGTTTTCTTGAATTCTAACTATTCAGAGAGTGGCAACAAACAGATGTCTACTGTTCACAGAACCGGTACCTGAGATGGTGCGAGATCCAATTCTCAAAGTGGCTGAGGAGGTTTGACCAATCATCACAACGGTTCCATCTGGCCGAATAGCTAAATCGTAGATGTCATCTACCGACGCCCAACCTAGCCCGCTTGTGCCAATTCGCGTAGCCGAAATGAATGAGCCCGCCTGTGACATTTCTAGTATCGCAATGTCTCTGGCATGTTCATTTGACGCTGGGAGAGTGAAACTTCCGAAAGGCCCGAGGCACGGGACTGATTCACCATTTGCGCCCACGTGGCTGCTTCGGCTGTCAACACGCACGGATCAGATTTGCCGCCAACGCAAACAGTTACGTCTGACCCAAACATTGACACCACGTCAGAGGTGTCAAAATTTATTTCAGGAAACGACGAGGACGGAAAATTAGCGAATCCCCAGCCGTTCACCGATGTCTGCAGCCCTGTCGCAAATGGAAGGGCCTGAGCCGATTTTGAACCGCAGGAGGCCAGAAGCCCACCCGTCAGGGCCACAAGAAGAAACCACCCAAAAAAGCCTGTACGAGAACTTTTCAAATCCCAAATCCCTACTTTCGATTAATTCTGAGTACAGTGCTCACAATTGGTGAACTATGTGATATAACATACGGGTTATACCTTAAGAAAGCGACAAAATGTCAAAAAGATTTCTTTTATCCCTTGCGTTAGCATCTGCTCTCCTGATGGCGGCATGTGGCGGAGGCAGTTCCTCTTCTTCATCTACCGTTGTCCCTCGTCTTAAGAACTCTGCTTTGCCAGTTTGCGAAACGCCAACAGAGACCACAGTCTCAGAAGTGATTGAAGATGGACCTCTCGCGGATGTCAATTGCAATGAAGCAGGAGACGAAGCCGAAGAGACAGCACCAATTGTTGATGCACCATTAGCTGGTGCAAGTGAAGAGGAAGACGAATCAAAAAATTCGACACCTAACTCTCAACCAGATCAGACGAAGACAACCACTGCGCCTAAACCCAAATCAGCGACTGATCCGACAGGCGGCGTATTTGCAGTCCCGGTCACTGACACATCTAAACGCACTCCAAGTGGCACAACCACAAAACTGAGTGTTGTCGGATTTAAGGAATCCACACTTGTTCCAAACGACCTTTGCAAAATACTCAGCGTTTCATGTGCATCTTTGAATTTCGTCAATGTCACAGTCACTGGCACCAATGCCTTTACTGCGAGCGCTGAAATTCCAAAGACGGCTTTTGCTTTCCCTGGTATGACAATTTCTAACACTAGGTTGACCGTGGCGGTAGAGGGTGCTGCAGCAACGTTCGCAGTTCAGGCAGATGCCGAAGCAGTGATGTTCGGCACGAAAGTACCAATGACACTGACAGGCACATTCAACACCGAAGATGTCTCGATCAGCCTCACCCTCAGCAATAACAAGCTTGGCTTGAACGACATGTTCGGTATCCCTGGTTTGTCTATTTCATCTATCTCTACTCAAGTAAAGATCATTGGTGTTGTTCCAACATGTTGTCTATTTTCCATGACCGGAACATTGCCAACGTTCATGAAAGAACTTGGCATCAATCCACAGTCGAAGATTCGAGTGACATCATCGATGGGTTCATACCCATCAATTGTTGGAATGTCTGTTGGTTCACAAGACCCAGGCTCACCTGACATTTTCTCAATTAAGAATGTCTTGTCGGCGCAGTACATTGCTGCATCACTCTCGGCTCTCCCTGCCCAAATCGATGGCGTGTCTTACCCACAAGGCCTCGCAATGGCATTTGACGGAATGTTTGCAAAAACACCAGTATCTGTTGCGGGAAATCTTGTTAATCCATATGAGTGGAGTCTTGACTTCAATATCGGAGCTTTCAACGTCGGTGGATTCCAACTTGACGAGACCATCGGTTCAATTTCAAAGACAAAGACTGAATTGGGACTGATGATTAACGGTGGCATCAAGGGATACGGTCTTGACGCACGATTGAAGGGATCATTCGATGTCTTTGGTGGCCTTGTCCTTGAAGGTGAATCAAGTTTCAAACCTGGCGCAGGAATCGACTTGGGTACTACCAAATTAAAAATGGGCGCGAAGTTCACAAAATCCGGAGCACCATCCGCTGAGTTCACAGGGCAGGTAATTACTCCCAACTATGGATTTATGCAAGGTAGTGGCAAGGTCGGCTTTAAGGCCTACGACAAGGGAATCGCTTACCTGCTCGAAGTCGAGGGCAAGGTTGGCGTTCCGGGGCTTCCCGGATTTGCTGATATCACCGGTGGTCTTAAAGTGACGAACTGTGAAAACTTCAAGTGTTCGCAACCTCTTGTCGTACCAGCGGCATACCTCACCGGATCCGCTTCGTTCTACAAACAGCCACGACAATCTTTTTCGATCGGTGTAAACCCAGCAAACTGGAGCTTCCGAGAAGAGCTCAAATTTGATTTCAACAAAGAACTCAAAACATCCGGGGCAGGCTTTGAAATTGGTATGGGAGTGAACGGAAAAGGCTCAGTGGTCATTTCCGAAAAAGGTGTAACGCTTGGCAATGGCAA
>JBBANJ010000014.1:0-29702 GCA_040402055.1 Ilumatobacteraceae bacterium | reverse complement strand
CGACGATTGGCCGACGGTTCAAGAACTGAGATCAATTGACCACGGCCAAAGTCTTTCTTTTCCTCGGACAATGAGATCTCGACCAACTCGCCGGCAAGGACGCCTGGAACGAATACAACGCGGCCATCTTCAAGGCGGGTAATGCCTTCGCCGCCTGCGACGAGCTTTTCAATACGAACAGAATGGGGTGTTGTCACCGTGACAGGCTACGGCGCAAGTCCGAGTGAAAGTCATTTCGCTAGTGTGAGGGGCGTGACATTGCCTGTTCTTATTGCCCCATCAGTCCTTCCCGCCGACTTTTCCAAGATTGGCGAAGAGGTTCGTGCCCTCGATGAGGCCGGCGTCGACATTATTCAATGGGACGTAATGGATGGCCAGTTCGTGCCAAACCTCACCTTCGGACCTGACGTCATTGCGTCTGCCCGTTCGTACAGCACAAAGCCATTCGAAGCTCACCTCATGGTGCTCACGCCAGATGTAATGGCGCAGCGCTACGTAGAAGCAGGATGCCAACGCCTCATCGTTCATGCCGAGGCTTGCACCCACTTGCATCGCACATTGGAAAACATTCGCGGCATGGGCGCTACAGCAGCTGTTGCACTGAACCCACACACACCAGCAAGCACAATTGAGAATGTTCTTGATCTTGTTGACATGGTGTTGGTGATGACTGTGAACCCAGGCTTTGGTGGCCAGAGCTACATCAAGACAATGGAACCAAAGATTCGCCAAGTACGCGACATGATTACAGCGCGCGGTCTTGGGGATTCTGTTCATCTTGAAGTTGATGGCGGCATCTCGCCCACCACCATTGCAGGAGCAGCCAAAGCCGGAGCAAACGTTTTGATTGCGGGCAGTGCGCTGTATCGCGACCCTCAAGGTCTTGCACACGCGGTCACAGAACTGCGTGCGTTAGCTACTGCAGCGTTTATTGCCTAACTAAATCTTTTGCTAGCGGCGCATTCCGCGACGGAACCACACAAGGGCCAGCAACGCCAAAAAAACAAGCAGCGTAGGTAGTACCAATGCTGCTAGCAATCGGACTGGTTGATCAAAAATGGTGACGAACAAGCCAGAGTCGATGCTGGTGCCATCATCGTGCAATGTTCGCGCTGCTGCTTCGAACTTTGGACAACGAACATTTGAACCCACTACTTCGGCCCCGCCAAAGAGTTCATTTGAGTCACGAATAGTTGACGACAATTTCGAAGTCACGCTGTCGAGAGCAACGCCGACAATGTATGTCTTGCTCTTTTGTAAATACTTCACATCGCGTCCGTATCGCACTTCGACAGAATTGGCATTGATATACCCGTCAAGAGTGCCGGCACGCACTTGCGTCACCGTAAAAACAGCAGCCACCGGATCAAGAGAAGCAATAGTCCCCACAAATACCGCCTGAGCGATTGGGGGCAATGCACAACCTTCGGGCACCGTGGTGACCGCAGTGGGCACCGTCGTTGTCGTTGATGTGGTTGATGTGGTTGTAGAGCTGGTGCTAGTGGTGGTTGAGCTTGTATCAACGGTGGCAGCGGGCGCTTGCGTAGTTGTAGTCGTTTCGGCGCTCACCAAAGCGGGCGCCCCAGACCCAAGAAACAACACCACAAGACTTGTGGCAAGGATCGTGCGGCGCATTGTCTCCACGCTACTCACCGAGAGTCCGTGCAGAACGGCGGTTGTGCAGCGATACTGAACGGATGGGATTTAATCCGACACGCAAACAAGTGGCTCGCAAAAGCGATGTGTGGTTTGTTGCAATGGCCATCTGTGTTGCTTCTGTACTCGTGGCATGGGCATTTCTCGGGTAATCACCATGGCTCGTGATATTTGGAATGATCTCTACGGTGAGGTTGAGACGCGTCGCATTCAACCATATGAAGCGCTGAAGGAATATTTGTGCCCAGGGTGCAACCATGAGATTCCATATGGCATGGGACATACAGTTGCAGTGCCACGCGAAGCGCCTGACTTGCGTCGCCATTGGCACCATGCATGCTGGCAGCGACGCGACACTGGCGCTACTCGCTGATTTAGAAAATGTCTTCGTACATTTCTAGTTTCGTTCCCAGCACTGCTGCCACATCAAATCGAATGTGAAGTCCGGATTCTTCAAGTGTGCGGACAAATGCAAAGCCAGCACGCCTCACACGTTGCTGCTTTAGTTGCGTCATTGCTTCTAATGGGGAACCAAAGTTGTTTGTGGCGCGAGCCTTTACTTCACACACTGCAATGATGTTTCCGAGCCTCGCGACAACGTCAAGTTCTCCACCTCGCATGGTCCAATTGCGGGCAATGATTGTGAACCCGTGAGACACATACCAATCGGCTGCGCGTTGTTCTGCCCACCGCGCTCGGGCAAGGCGAATTGTTGCTAAATCTCGTTCGGATTGAGCAGATCGGTTGACGGAAGTTCTTCCACGTTCACGTCTTTGAAACTCAGCACCCGTACTGTGGGGATGAATCGGGTCTTGCGGTACATATCCCATACCCATGCGTCGGTCATTTCCACTTCGATAAGCGGCCGTGCGCTGTCACCGGTGACATTCACCTTGACTTCGTTGGCCAAATAAAACCGGCGTTCTGTCTCGACGGCATATTTGAACATGCCGACGACGTCTTGGTATTCCTGGGCGAGTTTGTACTCGCGGTCCGCTTCAAAGTTGTCGAGATCATCGGTATTCATATGAATGATTTCCGTGTCTCATGAAGCAAGAGGCTTACGCCTCGCGCTTCTCACGAATCTTGGCGGCCTTACCAACGCGATCACGGAGGTAGTACAACTTCGCGCGACGAACATCACCGCGACGAATTACCTCGATCTTTGCTACTGAAGGAGCATGCATAGGGAAGGTGCGCTCGACGCCAACGCCGTAGCTGACTTTACGAACTGTGTAGGTCTCTGAAATTCCGGAACCTTGAATACGAAGGATGTTGCCCTGAAAGATCTGAACGCGCTCTTTGCCGGACTCGATAACGCGTACGTGCACTTTGACTTCATCTCCAGGACCAAAGGTCGGGATGTCGTCACGCTTGTTTTGGTTGTCAACGATGTCTGTGATCTTCATGAGTGCGTGCTTTCAAACTGTGATGTGTGCGGGTGACCGAAAGAAAAGGTCAGTCCGTAGGGAACATTGAAGGATACGAGGCAAAGGCCACCCCTTCCAACAAGGCGAGTTCATCTTTCGTCAGCCCGCCACGGGCTTCGATGAGATCTGGGCGCTGTTGCAGGGTGCGCCAGAGGGCTTGGGCCTGCCTCCAGGCAGCCACACGGCCATGATCTCCCCCACGAAGGACCTCAGGAACCTCAAAACCGCGGAACTCAGCAGGGCGGGTGTACTGGGGCTCTTCTAAGAGCCCCTCGGCTCCGAAGCTCTCAGTGACAGGCGAAACTGCATTGCCCATGACACCAGGGATCAGGCGAGTCACGGCCTCGATGATGAGACAGGCAGCTACTTCCCCACCGGCCAGCACGACATCCCCGACAGATATTTCATGATCGACAAGGTGCTCACGCACGCGCTGGTCGACGCCTTCATACCTGCCACACAGCATGCTGAAACCGCCAGAGGCCGCCAAGGTCTGTGCCATCTGTTGATTGAACTGCTGGCCGCCAGGGCCGAGAAGCAACAGCGGACGCGCTGGCTGCACTGCTTCGACTGCTGCGAAAATTGGTTCGGGACGCATCAGCATTCCGGCGCCGCCGCCAAACGGATTGTCGTCAACAGTTTTATGAACATCTGTTGCGTAGTCGCGAATGTTGTGGGCGCGTACGTCAATGGCGCCGGTTTCACGAGCGCGGCCTAACAGGCTGTGTGTGCAGAACCCGTCGACAATGTCGGGAAAGATCGAAAAGACATCAATACGCATCTCTGTGGACGCTACCTATTCTTCGTCGTTAGATGTGTCAGATAACAGAGCTTCGCGCAGGCCTTCTGGCGGATTAATGACCGTGACGCCATTAATACATGACTCCACAAACGGAATCGGCACGAGAACGCCTGATGCAAGCTCTAAAAGATCATGAGCTGGGTTATGAAGAACGCCGGTGCAGGTACCCCAAGATGTGCCAGCCGTATCAACAACGACTGAGCCGATGAGTTGGTGCACCCATAAACCTTCAGCGCCGTCAATTGGTTCTGCATAGAGATATTTGTTCGTGAGTTTCTCAACCGCATTGCGATCATCAATTCCCTCGAAGTGAACGACCCAACGATCTTGTTGCGGACGAACCGTTGCAATGGTCAACGTTCGTTGTGTGCCACCTTCAACAATGATCAGTTCAGAACCGACCGAACGGCGTTGTTCTAAATCAGACATAAGTGAAAGAAAGACATCACCACGAACGCCGTGGGGCTTTCCGATGCGACCGACCTCTAAAAGGCCTTCAGGCGCGGAGTTAGGGAGCAAATTGCTCAGGCGTCGACAAAGTCGACGTCGACATCAACATCGTCGTTTGTTGCCGCTGCGCGGACAACTGTGCGAATGCTTTGTGCAGTACGGCCGCGACGACCGATAACGCGACCAAGATCGCCAGGACCAACACGAACCTCGAGGAGGATCTTGTCGCCCTTGCCAGGACCTGAAGTGACGTTCACTGCATCTGCATCATCAACAATGCTGCGCACGATGTGTGCGAGCACCGCAGTTGCGATTGGAGCTTCGAGAGAATTTGCGTCGTCGAAATCTGACACGGGATTACTTAGCTCGTGCGGCGGTGAACTGTGCCCACGCCCCACTGATTTCAAGAAGTTTGCGAACGCGCTCTGTTGGCTGTGCGCCTTCCATGAGCCACTTGACAGCTTTGTCGTTGTCGATCGTGATTGTTGATGGTTCGGTACGTGGGTTGTACTGACCGAGGATCTCGATGAAGCGGCCATCACGGGCGCGACGAGAATCGGCCGCGATAACGCGGTACTGAGGTTGTTTGGTCTTGCCAACTCGTGTTAGGCGCAATTTCACTGCCATGGTGCGATTTTCTCCTGAAAGGACCCAGTTCGGGACTAGGTAAGGCTAGCGGTGCAAAGCCCGACTCCCCAACGAAATCCCTACTTTGAAAACGGAGGAAATTGGCCGGGGCCGCCAGCGCCTGGCATGCCCGGGAACCCACCAGGGCCCCCAGCGCCACCAAACATGTCTCCAAGCTCACGCATGGCCTGGCGGGTGCTGACTTTGTTCTTTCCCTTGCCCTGCTTGCCTTGTGGCTTTGCGAGGCCGCCCATCTTCTTCATCATCTTTTGCATTTCGGTGAACTGTTTGATGAGTTTGTTGACATCTGCGACCTGTGTTCCGCTGCCAGTGGCAATACGCGTGCGTCGGCTGCCGTTGATAATTTCTGGCGTCCGGCGCTCGTCAGGGGTCATGGATCGAATGATTGCCTCGGTGAGCTTGACCTGATCGTCACCGATTGACGCGTCCTTCATTTCCTTCGGCATGCCAGGGAGCATCCCCATGATTCCGGACAGCGGACCCATTTTTTTCAGTTGTTGTAGCTGCTCAAGGAAATCTTCCAGAGTGAACTGGCCCTCGAGCATGCGGGCGGCAGTTTCTTCAGCTTTGTCTGCTTCAAAGACTTTTTCGGCTTGCTCGATAAGCGTGAGCACGTCACCCATGCCAAGGATGCGGCCAGCCATACGGTCTGGGTGAAACTGTTCGAACGCATCAATGCGCTCGCCCGTTGCAGCAAATGCAATTGGTTTTCCGATGACGGTCTTTACTGATAGCGCAGCACCACCTCGTGCATCGCCATCAAGTTTGCTGAGAATGACACCATCAATAGCTAGACGCTCATCGAATGCTTTAGCAACACTGACTGCATCCTGACCAGTCATCGCATCGACAACGAGGAATGTGTACTTCGGAATCACTGCTCGAGAAATATCAGCAACTTGCTGCATCATTTCTTCATCGATGGCCAAACGACCAGCTGTATCGACAATAAGAATGTCTTTGCCAAGTCGACGTGCTTCTTCAAGACCGCGACGCGCAGTATTTACAGGGTCGCCTGGTTCTGAAAACACGGGCACACCAACTTGAGCGCCGAGCGTGCGCAACTGATCAACGGCAGCAGGGCGTTGTAAGTCAGCACCGACAAGAAGTGGTTGGCGACCCTGCGACTTAAACCAACGTGCCAACTTTGCTGCGCTGGTGGTTTTACCTGAACCTTGCAGACCGGCCATAAGGATGACGGTGGGCGGAACACTGCTGTACGCAATCTTGAGAGTTTCCCCACCAAGCATTGCCACCAATTCGGCATTAACGATCTTGATGATTTGTTGACTGGGATCAAGCGCTTCAGAAACCGTGACGCCGATTGTTTGTTCGCGGATGCGTGCAACAACATCGCGCACGACACCAACGTTGACGTCTGCTTCTAAAAGCGCAGTACGAATCTCAGCAAGGACTTCATCAACATCCGCCTCGGTGAGACGGCCTTTGCCACGAAGACGCTTTGCTATTCCTTGTAGCCGGTCGCCTAACGAATCAAACATGAGGTTCTCAGGTTATCGGTGCAACACTGCTGACAAAGAGCGTCAGCCAATGACAACAGCGGTGACAAAACCCTTAGTAATCGTGAGATTGACTCGATTTGTCTGATAATCAGAGGACAGCATGAAGGCCTCCCCGTTACGCATAGCGACACGCACTTGCCAACCTAATTCGGCTGCAACTTTTTGTGCCTCTGCCTCCGTGAGACCAATCAACTTCTTTGCTGCAGCTTCGTCGAGTACTGCCACTGGATTAGTAGGAGTCACTGCGGGACCAGGATTAGCACCCAGCGAGCCCCCAGAGGATCCAACGCCAGATGAACCTGAGTCGGGCTTAACAGGGGTCGGAACTGAGTCTGACCCGTCAGTCACTTCGCTATCGCCGTACGAAAGGTATTTATCTTCAATTGCGAGAACAGTGCCAACTTCGCCATCAGCATTTGTATAGGTGTACGCAGGCAACAAGATGCTCGAGTTGTTTGTCAGCGTTGTTTGCATCAGTGCCAACCGCACACCTGTGATGGGCACTGTGATCGCACCAGCAGTCGAACTATTAGTGACTGGTGAGGACGCCGCGATATCGATAGCTGACCGTGCAGTCGGACCCACCAACCCATACTGCAATTGACTTAACCGCTTCACTGCATCTTTCGGTGCAATGAGCGGATACGACCCAGCGTTCTTTAACTCAATCAGTGGACCTGATGCATAGGTAATTTTTGCATCGCTGCCAAACGACACATTGAGCGACAAATTACTTGCAACCTCTCGCGCCATCAAGGTGCCAACAACTTCGGTCGACCAATCAGATCTTGTGGCGGTCAGTGCATACGCCTTGACGCGCAGTCCGGCATCCGTCAACAATTGACTAACGCGTGCGATTGCCGTTGCCTCATCAGGGAGATTTGTTGGCGGCGTGGGTGCGGCTACCAACCCGGATGAATAATTCCACCACGCACTTGACACATCAACAAACAGTCGCAATCCGGCGCCAGTTTTGTCATCCAAACCGACTGCGAAATTATTAAAGTCTTCCTTCACCACATCACCAGGCAATCCAAGCGAGACAGCCAATTTCTTAAGAGTTGCAATGTTTTCCTTCAATGGATTCACAGACCATGCCATTGCTGTTGTCCCAAGATCTGGCAGATCATTGAGTATGGAATAAGAAACATCTTGCGCGTACGCCAACTTTGCGTCTTCTGCGTTCTGTGCAGACGTGGGATTTGCCCGATTCGAGCCGGACCTGACCTGTGATGACTTAAGCGACAGTATGAGTGGGTCAGTTGATCCACATGCGGTAAACAAGAAACTGGATGCAACAACAACTGCGACAATGGGGAGAAAACGACGATGCAACATGAATACCTTTTTGTTCATCGCCATTTTACAGACAATGCCTCCGTGAATACGGCAGCACCTTTGTGGTCTATTCGAACAATGCCGAAACGAACTCAGACGGGTCAAAGGCAATCAAATCGACTGCAGTTTCTCCGAGACCGACCAGTTTCACTGGAATTCCCAATTCAGTCTCAATAGCAAACACGATGCCGCCCTTGGCTGAACCGTCGAGTTTGGTCAGAACAATTCCGGTGACATCTGTGGCTGCTGCAAATTCACGAGCTTGTGCAAGACCGTTCTGGCCTGTTGTCGCATCAATGACCAAAAGAACTTCATTGACGACGCCTTCTGCTTTGTCAGCCACTCGTCGCACTTTTTTTAGTTCTTCCATCAGGTTTGATTTGTTCTGCAAACGACCTGCTGTGTCACCAAGCACTAGCTGAATTCCCTTTGCTGAGGCGCTTTGAATACCGTCGAAGATGACAGATGCTGGGTCTCCCCCTTCAGCGCCACGCACGAATGCTGACCCTGAGCGCTCTGCCCACAGTTGCAATTGTTCAGCAGCAGCTGCACGAAACGTATCGCCTGCTGCCATAAGAACTGTTGTGCCTAGTGCGGACTGTGCCGTTGCAATTTTTCCAATGGTGGTGGTTTTACCGACGCCATTAACACCGACGAATAGCCAGACGTTCGGCGAACCCACGGCATCAAGATGCAATGAACGATCAGACGTTGCCAACTGGGCTGTCATGCCCTCTCGTAACGCTGCAATCACTTCGTCTGGTGAACGTAATGATCCATCCTTAACAGCGGCACGCAATGGATCAAGCAACCGAGTCGCCAATCCGATACCGATATCGGCTAGCAACAACGTTTCTTCTAGTTCATCCCATGTGGCCGAATCAATGCCTCGACCACGAATAGATTGAAACGCAGAAGCGAACAAGGAACGTGTGCGGCCAGCTTTTTCACGGACGCTTGGCGCGACAACTACTTCTGGAACAACTTGTGTTGCGACTTCTACGTGAGGAACAACAACTTCCGGAACAGCAACTGGCGATTTCTGAACAACTGTCTCAACTGCCGGACTAACAACACTCTGCGAGCGCTTTCTGCGACTGCGAAGGACAACAAGAATTCCAATTCCTGCGCCGCTTGCACCAAGCGCGATGGCAATGTTTGCTGAAGCCGAGGCGAGCATCTGAATTCCTAGCGCGTCAATGCGTCAGTGGAACGTTCAGTGATGACCTTTGATGAGCCACCAGGCTGCATAGAAACGCCCATGAGGCAGTCAGCAGCTTCCATCGTGCGCTTTTGGTGGCTAACGATGATGAGCTGAGCATCACGACGGAATTCGGCGACGAGGCCGAGGAAACGGTGAAGGTTCACGTCGTCGAGAGCTGCCTCAACTTCGTCCATTACATAGAAGGGAGACGGGCGGCTACGGAATACAGCGAACAGATACGCGAGAGCCGTGAGTGAGCGCTCTCCACCAGAAAGCAACGACAACTTCTTAAAGGTCTTGCCTGGAGGCTGTGCTTCCACTTCAATACCAGTGTTCAACATGTCGTCTGGATTCGTAAGGACCAACTTGCCCTTACCGCCAGGGAACAACAGAGCGAAGAGGTTCGTGAAGTTCACGCTGACATCAGCGAATGCTTCGGCAAAGACAGACTGAATTTCAACGTCGACAGCTGCGATGACTTGGGCAAGTTCCCGGCGCGACCCACGAACGTCGTTCAATTGTTCTTCAAGGAACTGGTGACGTTCTTGTAGTTCAGTGAACTCTTGCAACGCAAGAGGGTTGATTGGGCCCATGAGGCGAATATCGCGCTCAAGAACACGGGCGCGGTCAGCATGTGTGACGCCCTCAATCGCTTCAGGCATTGGTGCAGCCTCTGCTACTTCTGGCTCTACTTCAAGATCACGGCGAATCATTTCGACAGCTGCTTCTAAACGCATACGAGCTTCGGCTTCTTCTACGTCCACGCGACGTACTCGTTCACGCAGTTCTTCAAGTTGCTGTTCTGCTTCATGGCGTCCACGGCGAGCATTATCGAGACGGGTTGCAACAGCACGTACTTCATCACTTTGGCGGCGACGCATCTCGTGCAATTCAGCAAGACGCGCTTCTGTTGAAGCCTTATGCGCCTCAACAAGGTCTGACAGACGACCAACAGCAACGAGGGCTGCCTCGATTTTCTCACGACGTGCGCCTGCTTCAAGACGAGCAGCTGAGTCGACTTCAAGACGTCGCTCGGTATCGCTTGCGCGTTGCTTCAAGAACTGCTCGCGTTCACGCAGTCCGGCTACTCGGACATCAAGATCTTTGCGACGAAGAACAAGATGTGCCGACTTCGAGTCAATAGTGGCTCGTTCTTCTGTCTGTGCTTTGGCAGCTGCAACTTCTGCGGCTTCTGATTCTTCAAGACCTGGCAGAATTTCTTCAAGTTCTAATACGCGCTGTTGGTATTGCGTCAAGCGAGCGCGTGTCTCATTTGTGGCATCGCGAGTGATCTGCTGCTCGGCCGCATTGGCACGACGATCATTGATAGCGGTGGTCAACTTGTCTGATGCACTTTCAACAACTACCAGTTGATGATCAATTTGCGATTGAAGTTGAGTTCCCTCTTGGCGAGCCGCTACAAGACGAGTTTTTGCAGATTCCACTTCGCTAGCAAGGCGAGCAAGATCAGCCACTGCTGATTCCACTTCGATTCGAGTGCGATCAATGACTTCTGGCGAACCCAGATCATCAGCAGCACCGAGACGCCAACCTGATGGAGACAAACGGTCACCGCGACGAGTAACGACCGTGGCAGATGATGAGTTCTCCACAACTGCAATTGCTGCATCTAAATCATCGGTGCAACCGATGTGGGACAACAGCGAATCGAGCAACGCAGCCAAAGCTGCAGGCGCGCCAGATGCTGGGCGAACGTGAGAGCGAACTGATTGAACTCCAGAAGGCAATGCGGCTGATGTGTTCTGACTAATTCCAAGTGCAAGAACTGCACCATTGTGATCAACGGCCTGCAACGCTTCAATTGCGCGACGGGCAGACGTCGAGTCGGATACAACAATTGAGGCAAGAGCTTCACCAAGTGATGCCTTGACTGCAGCATCCCAGCCTGCGTCAACGTCAAGAAGATCTACCAGTGCGCCAACTACCCCGGACACATTGGCAAGATGCTCAGCGCCGATGCGAGCCCGCGACGAAGCTACTGCTTCTTCCAATGCTTCAAGTTTTGCGGCTGCACGTGCACTGCGACGTTCTGCTGCTGCGCGAGCAACTTGTGCTTCGTCACCAAGTAATTCAATTTGTTCGCGAGTTTCTGTGACATCAACTAACTGAGCCCGCAATGAACCGACTTCAGTTTCAGCGTCAGCTAATTCGGACTGCAGACGATCAATACCCGCTGCGACATTTGCATCATGCGCAACCAACTGCTCAGTGCGAGCCTGCATCTTTTGGGCTTCGCCTGCACCTTGTTCCACGGTGTTGCGCAAAGTGCGAAGTTCTCCGCGAACTTCAGCCGCTGCGTTTGATGCTTCGTTGCTCTGCACCATGTGGAAGAGACCTTGTTCTGTGCGCTCACGCTCGAACGTTTCCTCTTCATCTTGCAATGAATCATTCTCTTGCATGGCAATAGCAAGACTGCGTTCAACTTCAATCAATTCTTCACGCATCTGCGCGGCATCAGCCTCAAGGGCCGCAACAACGTCGTCTGCGATGAGTTGACCCTGATCTCTTTCCATTGAACGGCGACGCTCTGCAATGACTGCTGCAAGTCCACGAGCACGTTCACGCAACTGCTCGACACGCATCAATTCGTCATTGACGCCTGATTCACCACGTGCAGACAGTTCTGCCTCAGCTGCAAGAACTTCAGTATCCAGGGCTGCAAGTTTTTGACGGATCTCTTTTTCACCTGAATCACCCGCGAGTTTTTCTCCGGCAAGTGCAGTGAGACGCGCACGCAATGCCGCAACTTCACGACCTGACAAGAATAAACGCAATGCACGAAGTTCCCCGACGATTTCACCATGACGACGAGCTGCTTCTGCTTGACGCTCTAGCGGGCGCAACTGGCGACGCACTTCACGAATGAGATCTTGAACGCGCAACAAGTTGACTTCTGTTGCTTCTAGACGACGCTCAGCCTTTTCTTTGCGCTTGCGATACTTCAGAATTCCAGCAGCTTCTTCAATGATTGCGCGACGGTCTTCTGCACGAGCAGTGAGCACTGCGTCAATTTGACCCTGGCTGATAATGACGTGCTGTTGACGCCCTACACCTGCATCAGACAAAAGCTCTTGCACGTCAAGCAAACGACATTCCACGCCATTGATGGAATATTCGCTGTCACCGTTACGGAACAAAGTTCGCGACACGCTGACTTCAGAAAAATCAAGGGGCAACAGACCAGCAGAGTTATCAAGCGTGAGAGTTACCTCAGCTCGACCAAGCGCTGCTCGTTTGTTTGTGCCGCTGAAGATGACATCTTCCATTTTCTGGCTTCGTACCGAACTCGGAGCTTGTGCACCCAACACCCAAGCGATGGCATCCACAACGTTCGACTTACCCGACCCGTTTGGACCGACCACAACGGTGACCCCTGGCTCCATTTCAAGGACAGTGGAATCAGCGAAAGACTTGAAGCCTTTGAGAGTAAGAGATTTAAGGAACACGGCGATAGCAACAGTAATAGACGGACACCGTGTTCAGGGAATGGCGCACTATTTCTGACAGCGAGGGCAATATGCCGTAGCTCGACCCGCAGCCACCACTCGGACAATGTCGGCTTTTCCACAGGTGACGCATCTCTTGCCATCTCTGCCATAGACACGATGTTCTGCCTGAAATGATCCAGTTCTGCCCTCAATATCAACATATTGGGAATCATCGAGGGTGGAACCTCCAGCTGCGATTGCATCCGTCAGGACATCAGAGATGTGTTGCGCAAGGCGACGAACCTGTGGCTTGGTCAGTGAGTCCGCGGTTCGATTCCATCGCAAGCCAGCACGATGCAAAATCTCGTCTGCGTAGATATTGCCAATTCCTGCGACCACATGTTGGCTCAGCAACAGTGGTTTGATGGCTCCGCGTTTTCCCTTCAAGCGATCCGCCAGAACTGTGCTGTCGAATTGCTCACAGATGGGATCAACCCCCAGCTTGACAAGTTCTGGCAACACTTGCGCCGTGTGAACCGGATCAAACACAACAACTTCGCCAAAGGTACGAGGGTCAACAAACCACATCTCGTCGCTGACGCCATCTCGTTCTGATAACAACAACACGACATGCGCGTGAGCGGGACGTTTTGTGCCAACTGGTTCCACCAATACGCGTCCACTCATGCGTAAATGGATCATCATCTCTTCGCCAGAATCAAGGTCACACAATAAATATTTGCCGCGACGACGGGCAGTTGTGATTGTTGTCCCAGTTAAACCATGAATCACTGCTTCTCGACCGACACGACGAACTGATCGTTCACGGCCAACTTCTACTGAAATGATCTTTCGGCCAACGACTTTGGCTTCAATCCCCCGTCGAACGGTCTCGACTTCTGGCAGCTCAGGCATTGTGTTGTTCGACGAGAGCGTCGTATGCACCTACAGCGGCGATTTGTTCGGCTGCTTTCTTTGTACGTCCGCTACCTGAGCCATACGCACGACCGTCAACAAATAAAACTGCCGTAAACACTCGTTCGTGATCTGGGCCTTCGCCCTCTACCTCATACGTTGGAATACCGATTGATAAACGCGCGCACAACTCTTGAAGTCGCGTCTTGGCATCGAACATTTCGAGGTGCGGAATTGCTTCTTCAACCGAATCAGCGAGCAATCGCTTCACCATTTCATATGCAGCGGGTGCTCCTCCATCGAGATACACAGCTCCGATAAGTGCCTCCAAAGCATCGGCCAAAATGGACGACTTGTCGCGCCCACCTGCTGCGTCCTCGCCTTTTCCGAGCAACAAGAACTCACCGATTCCTAACTGGCGTGCAATCTCTGCAAGTGCGTGCATGTTGACCACACTGCGTCGAAGATCAGTCAGTTTTCCTTCAGGCATGTCTGCAAGACGATGAAACGCCACATCAGCAATGACCCAACCGAGAACGGCATCACCAAGAAATTCGAAACGTTCATTTGTCAGTGGGTCGCTGTTTTCAGCTTGCCATGAACGATGGATCAGTGCCTGGCGGAGCAATGCAGGATTCTGAAATACATATCCAATTCGAGAGGCACACTCTGAAAGAGATGAATTCTCCAAATCCGACATTGGCGTTAGTTATTTGCCAAGCGCGAGCACGATGTAGTTCACCGCGTCGGCAACAGTGAGAAGACCAGACAAATCATCGTCTTCAAATTGAAAATTCGGAATGATGTCTGAGAATTCTTGCTCGAGTGAGTCAACAAGTTCGATAAGAGCAATGGAGTCAGCACCGAGGTCATCGGCAAGAGTTTGTGTTTCAGAGATATCAGCGGCTGTAATCTCGAGAATTTCTGCCAAGTGACGACAAACAGTTGCAAAAACTTCGTTGCGTTCAATAGTTGCCATCGAATGTCTCCTTCAGTGGGTGCTTACTCAGCAAGAGTACTTGAGATTGCAACGCGAATCGCCTCGACCATGCCGGTCTCGACCATCTCCTGTGCACATTTGATGCCATTCACCATCGCGCGTGCACTACTTGATCCGTGCGAGATGATGCACACACCGTCAACTCCGAGCAAGATTGCTCCGCCATATGTATCTGGGTCGAGAGTTTCGTACAACGGAAGCAGTGCAGGCATCAGTGTGTTTGCGGCATCTGCATATTCAGGTTGACCAAAAGCAGTGAAGAGCGCCTTCACGACTGTGCGCAAGCTGCCTTCAAGAGTTTTGAGAACAACATTTCCCGTGAAACCGTCAGTGACAACAACATCCACAACACCGGTCATGAGGTCACGACCTTCAACATTTCCGATGAAGTTGATTCCGGGTGCAACTTTGAGCAACTCATAGGTTTCTTTGCGCAAGGTGTCACCTTTGCCAGGTTCTTCACCAATCGACAGCAAACCAACGCGTGGATTTTCAACTCCGAAGCGACGTTCTGAGTACACAGAGCCCATCAGTGCAAACTGCACTAACCATTCGGGCTGCACTTCAGCATTTGCACCAGCATCAAGCAGAACAGTGGGGTGGCCACCAGGAACAGGAACTGGCGTTGCAATTGCGGGACGAGCAACACCTGAGATACGGCCCATGCGAAGTAATGCGCTTGCCATGGTGGCTCCCGTGTTGCCGGCCGAGATCATGGCACTGGCTTTCCCGTCGCGCACTGCTTCAGCAGCACGAACAAGTGTGGAGTCGCGCTTACGACGAACCGATTGCGCAGGGTCGTCATCCATTTCGATGACTTCACTTGCGACAAGCAATGGAAGGTCGTCAATTCCTTCTAGGCCTTCTGGGCCGACAAGAAGAAGTGGGATACCGAGGGCGGCTGCTTCAAGTGCTCCAGCAAGGATTGCTGAGGGAGCATTGTCGCCACCCATCGCGTCAACAGCGATTGGCAACATGTGTAATAACTGGTCTGTTAGTCGACGGCGATTGCCACGCGGCCTTTGTACCATCCGCATGCACCACACACTGTGTGGGGCAGCTTGACAGCACTGCAACGTGGGCAGGTACTACGTGAAGGTGCATCGAGGCGCCAGTTTGAGGCGCGACGCATACGAGTCTTCGACTTCGACATTTTTCTCTTGGGAACGGCCACCGTGGTCTCCCTTGTTAGCGGCAAATGCCCTGTTGGGGGCTTCGTAATGATAGCCCCACAACGCCGAAAACTTACGGGGCGTCGTCAGGAAATACACCCTTGAGGTTTTCAAGGGCCGACCAGCGGGGGTCAGCAGCAGAAGTTTCGCATCCGCAATGGGTCTCAGATAGGTCTGATCCGCAATGGGGGCAGAATCCCGGGCAGTCCTCGCGACACAGGGGCGAGAGTGGCACAGCGAGCAAGAGGCCTTCTCTCACCATGGGGAGAAGGTTGATCTGGTCGTTCTCAATTTCGTATGCGTCGGGGTCGTAGGTTCCCTTCTGATACATCTCATCAAGATCAACACTCATGCGTTCAGCGAGTGGCGCAAGGCATCGCCGACACACACCAGCCCACGTGGCACGAGCGGTACCAGAAACATGGATACCCGTAGAAAGAGATTCAAGATGGACCGAGATATCAACGGGCGTGTCAACCATCCGCGAATCATCAAATTCAAAATCAAGAACAGCGACAGCAACGTCGATGTCTTTTGTGGTGCCAGGGCGCCGCAGTAATTCAACTGCATTAACGATAAGTGACTTAGCCATGGTGGGCCTGCCTAGAGATCGTCTTGGTTGAAGAAATCCGCAACTTCTTGTTGCTCGATTGGTTCTTCAGACTCTGGCGGTGGTGGCTCTGAGCCAATCGACAAGCGATTACGACCATTGGCGACAGTCTTTGACAAACGATCAAGAAGAATCTCAAAACTTCCGAGACGTTGGTCGAGAAAATCCTCTGTTTCGTTTTTCAATCGACGAGTCTCTTCTTCAGCAGCATCAATAACTTGGCGGGCGCGAGCTTCTGCTGCACGCACCACTTCGGTTCGTTGCACCATTCGTTCAGCCTGTTGACGCGCGGCACCCAATAGCTCGTCTGCCTCGCGCTTCGTTTTATCAAGGAATTCTTGGCGTTCTTTCAACATCCAACGTGCCTGACGAATTTCATCAGGCAAACGCACCAGTGCATCTTCGAGCAATTCAACTACTTCATCGCGGTCGATACGAGGCGAGCTAGACAACGGCATGCTCGGTGCCGTTGCAACAATGTCAATAGTGCGACGAAGAATTACTTCGCTCTCACCAAGACGTGCTTGCACGGGCATCGGTTGTGGATACGAGTCATCGGTTGTGTCATCAAAATCGTCAAAACTCATTATTTGCTCCGTGGGGAAAAGAGAGATGCAAGTGCATCAGATACTGCGCTTGGAACCATTGATGACACATCGCCACCATGGGCCGCAATGTCGCGAATAAAGCGGCTGCTAACAAAACCAAAACGTGGCTGACATGGCACGTACACCGTACGAACACCAGAGACCGCGAAGTTGGTGTGCGCCATTTGTTGTTCGACTTCGAAATCGCCTGACGTGCGAAGGCCCTTCACAATGCACAACGCATTGACAGACAATGCAGCATCAACTGCAAGGCCAGGAAAGCTACGAACCGTGACGTTCGGCAAATGAGAACACGAAGCAGAAATCAGAGACACACGCTGATCGGTTGACAAGACACCTGATGGCTTGTCGGGGTTATGCATTACAGCAACCACTACTTCTCCGAACAAGGCAGTTGCCTGCTCGACGACGTCTAGATGACCCAAATGAAACGGATCAAAGCTGCCGGGGTATAACACAGTGCTCATTGCACCTCTACCGTACCGTCTGGCGCACTGCTGGGACTGAGAAAGGCCACATGAGTTCGCCCATATTTCTTTTCCCGCACCGTCTCAAAGCCTTCAATTGACCCGATGGGCCGTCCTGATTCAAGAACGACAAGCGATGCAGTCACTGATTCCAGCAATCGACCCCACGCATCAAACCCATATGGCGGATCGGCAATGAGAAGGTCAATTCCTTGTTGATGCGCTGCAGTCCCGACTGCGTCCCCAGCTATCACCGTGGATTTATCGGAGATGCCAAGGGCTGCGATATTGCAACGAAGTACGGCAAGCGCTGCGCGATCATTTTCAACGAAAACACAGTGGTCAGCCCCCCGCGAGATGGCTTCAATACCCATCGCGCCGGTGCCGGCAAACAGGTCAAGAACCCGAGCTCCCTGAACAACATCAAGGCTGCCAAGCGCATTAAAGACTGCTTCTCGCACCATGTCGGTCGTCGGCCGGGTGGCCTCTGACGTTGGGGCTTCAATTCGTCGACCACGTAGGTCACCTGCAACAACTCTCACGCAAGGCAGACTACGGCGGTGATTAGTCCGAAAGAGTCCATTATCTGTATCGACTGCGGAGGCCCATGCCATTTGCTCTCCCACGCCCCTGAAGATGGGGTCTGGGAAGTCGACGATGTGGTCTCATATCGCTGCCGTGACTGCAGAGACGTCTGGTATTTCCCGCTGACTGAAGACGACACCGACGACGAGCAGGACAACTAAGCCTTAGCCCTTGTCAAGTGGATCGAACTTCACTCCAAAAATCGCGAAATTCGAAATGCGAGTTGGTGCATGATTCAACCAGAAGTTCAGACTGAGTCGTTTCGGGTCACGCACAAACGGTTTGTTCGCTGCAACTGCGTCGACAGTACGAATTGCAAGCTTCACCGGATCTGCCGTAGGAATCAATTGCAAGCGTTGAAAACGTTTTACAACATTTCTGATTGTTGATGTCTTGTCTTCGATGAGATCCCACATGCCAGTGTCAACTGGCCCAGGCGATAACACAGTGATATTGACTTTTGTTGATTTCAATTCACGACTCAGACCGTTAACGAAGTTCAGAATGCCTGCCTTCGTGGCGCCATACACAGACATGCCGGGGAACCCTGCCGTGCCTGCCAGTGACGACACAAAAACAATGTGTCCTGAATTACGCGCAATCATTCCTGGCAACGCATGACGGGTGAGCATCATCGGAACTTCAAGATTGACTCGCGCAACGGTACGAATCTCACGTTCATCCTCCACCGCAAATGCTGTCGACGTTTCGAGACCAGCATTGTTCACCAAGATGTCAATATGGCCATGCAATTTTTCGATGTGTTCAATGAGCCCGTCAACGGAAAGATCATCAGACAAGTCAGACACCACTGCGTTACCGCCAATTGCCGAAGCGACGACTTCAAGCGCATCAACACTGCGGGCAACAACTGTGACCTTTGCGCCGCGAGATGCAAACTGGCGAGCTAATTGTTCGCCAATACCCCGTGAGCCACCGGTGACTACAACGTGTTTACCTTTTAGTTCCATTCGATTCCCCCTCGATATGCCCTTAACCGTAGTACGCCTGCGTTATGACTTAAACAGAAACTCTTCGTCAGTGTCAGAGAACAACAAATCGAGTTCATCGCGAAGCAATGGCAAGTCAGACAGCATTGGATCCGCCTGGATAATGCCGACTGCAGCATCACGTGCCCATTGAATAAGTTCAAGATCGCGCTGCAGTGAGGCAAGAGTGAGGTCGCTTTGCCCCTTCTGATTCACACTCATGATGGTGCCTTCGCCGCGAAGTTTGAGATCTTCTTCAGCAAGAACGAAACCATCAGTCGATGCAACGAGAGCCTCGATGCGAGGAGATGGATCACCATTTTGTGTCATGAGATAACACTGCGACAGCAATTTTCCTCGCCCGACTCGCCCGCGCAATTGATGCAACTGTGCGATACCGAATCGATTCGCATCGAGAACCACCATGCATGTGGCATTCGGAACATCGACACCCACTTCAATAACCGTTGTGGCCACAAGAACCTGAGTTGCGCCAGAGCGGAACGAATTCATCACTGCTTCTTTATCTGCTGACGCCATGCGCCCATGCAATAAGCCGATCGTGTAACCAGCTAAATCCTGAGCTGAGAGTTGATCGTACGTTTCTTGCGCTGAGGCGACTTCAAGTTTTTCGCTTTCTTCAATCAGTGGACACACCACGTATGCCTGTTCACCTGCGTCAAGCCTTCCGCGCACATCTGCCCACATTGATTCGATCTCAATAGGCGCATGTACCCATGCAGTCGAGATGGGCGTACGACCTGGCGGCAACTCATCGAGCACACTGACATCAAGATCGCCGTACACAGTCATGGCAGCTGTGCGCGGAATCGGCGTTGCGGTCATCACCAACACGTCTGGCACAAGACCATGCTCTGACTCTTGTGCCTTATCGCGCAACCGAGAACGTTGTTCAACGCCGAATCGATGTTGCTCGTCAACCACCACAACACCAAGACTCTTGAAATTCACAGAATCCTGAATAAGGGCATGGGTACCAATCGCAATGTCCACGGACCCATCAGCAATTCCGGCCAAAATGTTGCGACGCTGCTCCCCCGTTACTTTGTTCGTGAGTAGTTCAATACGTAACGTGCGGTCACCAAAGAGATTCGACTCATCGGACACGGTGAGCGAAGCAAGCAATGCGCGTATTCCTAACGCGTGTTGGTCTGCCAATACTTCAGTAGGCGCCATAATTGCCGCCTGATGTCCGCCTAGAACTGAAGCCAACATTGTTGCCACAGCCACCAGAGTCTTACCTGACCCAACGTCTCCTTGCAGGAGTCGATGCATTGGAGTTCCCGACGCGAGGTCTTTGTAGATCTCTTTAATTGTTCGCGTCTGCGCTCCGGTGAGTGGGAATGGAAGTGCTTTCATGAAACCATCAATGAGATGTCCTGATGTTTCATGACTGAACCCAGCCGACTCTCGTTCCCATTGCGCTTTCTTGCCAACCAACATGAGTTGAACGCGCAATACTTCATCGAACGCCAAACGTCGACGCGCATTCTGATGCGCCTCTATTGATTCGGGAAAATGGATGGCCTTCATTGCTTCATTGCGACTGATGAAACCGTGTTGGTCAAGTAGTGATTGCGGAACGGTGTCAGCAAACCCACGAGGCCCGCATTTAGTCAGTGCATCTTTAATCCATGTTGCAAGATCAGACGACGAAATTCGCACCTTCTCGCTCTGCGGATATATGGGGACAATGCGACCGGTTGCTTTTCCTACTGGGTCAACTAAGGGGTTTGTCATTTGTAAGGAACCGTTGAACAACTCTGGTTTTCCAAAAACTGCAACTTCTAATCCTTTGTACAACTGCTTCTCGCGCCACCCCTGATTGAAGAATGTGATGTTCAAACGTTTGGTTCCGTCTGATACCGCAACTTTCACCATCTTTTTGTTGTTGCGTGTGGTGAAGGCAGATGTCGATTCAACTGTGACAACCACAAGCGCAGGCACACCTTCAACAAGGTCGGCAATCATTGCCATATTTGTACGGTCGATATATCGACGCGGATAGGTCTCCAATAAATCCAAAATGCTGCGCACGTCAAATGCTTCGAGCGCGATCAGTGTTTTGGGACCAACACCTTTGATTCGCTCAAGACCTAATTGATCAAGGTCGCGAAGGGTGAGCGGTGGATTACTCAACGCCGAAGAGATACGGATACAACGGCTGTCCACCGCCATGGATTTCAACCGCTACGTCTGGTCGATTCTGCGAGACCCACGCAACGATCTGATCTGTGTGGGCCACAGTGGCATCAACGCCAGTGATGATTGTGAGCAATTCACGCTGATCATCAATGAGATGATCCAATAACTGTGAGGCTGCAGTGACCAACGTGCCCGCAATTGCAACAATGCCATCACCGCGCACAATTCCAATCCAGTCACCTGAGGTCACTTGACCAGCATCGGTGTGTGTATCACGCACAGCCTGAGTGATTTCCCCAGTGGCAACGGATTCAGCAACAGCAGCCATTGATCGAGCATTTGATTCTGCAGATGCTTCTGGGTCGTACGACACCAATGCAGCGAGCGCTTCCGGCATTGAGCACGTAGGAACAACACGCACTTCTTTAGTAGTGAGCGCATCAACCTGCTGAGCAACAGGAATAATGTTTTTGTTGTTCGGCAAGATAATGACTTGTCGCGCATTCATGTGTTCAACTGCAGCCAATAGTTCGGCAGTTGACGGGTTCGACGTTTGTCCACCAGAGATAACACCTTGCACTCCAAGTTGACCAAAGAGTTCAGCGATTCCACCACCACTAGCGACAGCAACAACAGCGCACGTAACGGGTGGAAGAGCTGATGAAGTTGGTCGCGACTGCACTGGTGCACCCAATGCGGCTTCTCGAGCCGCATGTTCGTCTGCCACTTCTTCAAATAAATCTGTGACTCGTATTTGACGTGGCCGACCAGACAGCAACAAAGGCGCTTCAATCGCTGCTCCGATGTCATTGGTATGGATATGACAGTTATATAAACCTTCGCCGCCCACAACAACGATGGAATCCCCGATTGAGCCCCACGCCTTTTTAAATTCTGAAAGCCGAGAATCCTCAAGATCAAGGAAATACATCACTTCGTATCGCAACTCACTGACATCAACACTGCCATCACCTGAATGACGCAACGACACTGCTTCTAATTGCTCAACAGATGGACCATCAGAATCGTCAGGTTCTGGCATTGCTTCACCGTCGGCAACGTGAATTGCTGAATCGAGCAGCAACAAGAAGCCAGCACCACCCGCGTCAACAACGCCAGCGTCTTTCAACACAGGCAACATGTCAGGCGTACGAGCAAGCGCATCGCGACCAGCAGCACGCGCAGCTTGCAGTGTTGCTGTCAACGTTGCGCCATTGCTGACTGCAACAGCAGCTGCATCAGCCGATTCGCGTACAACAGTAAGGATTGTTCCTTCGATTGGCTTCAGCACTGCTTCATACGCAGCAACTGACGCGCGCTTGAGAGCTTCTGCCATTCGTGAAGCATTTACTTTGCCATCGGTCGACTCGCTAATGGTGCTGACAAGCCCGCGCAGGATTTGGCTAAGAATGACGCCGCTGTTTCCCCGAGCCCCCATCAGTGACCCATGACTAATTGCCTGGCACGTGGGCGCCATGGCGTGATCAGCACCTTCAAGTTCTGCCACAACCGCATCGAGCGTGCGGGCCATATTGGTGCCTGTGTCGCCATCGGGAACCGGGTACACATTCATGCGGTTAATGCCTGGGGCATGGGCTTTCATCGCGTCGCGGAAGGTCACTACCGTTTGGCGGACCTCATCTGCACCGAAGAGTTCCATGGCTGCCACAGAGTTGAGGCTAGTAAAGAAGGAATGCCCTTTTCGTATCTCACGGGGAAATGGCGAGATATTTGCCACTTTTCCCTGAATCTCTGCCATTCCTAGTTGGGGGGTCTTTGATCTGGCTGATACATTAAGAAACTGCGTTCGGAAGACGTACATCGCCTTCCCATAACCGAAGAGGATTCCAAAATGGCTGCAGTATGTCAAGTGTGTGGCAAAGGCCCATCGTGGGGTATGTCAGTGTCTCACTCACACGTGCGCACCAAGCGTCGTTGGAGCCCAAATATCCAGCGCGTTCGCGCCATGGTAAATGGCACACCCCGACGTGTACACGTCTGCACCGGCTGCATTAAGTCCGGAAAGATCACCAAGGTCGGCCGCTAAGGCCATTGCCATGCAAGGTGTAGTCAAGGCATTCGATCCAACAAGCGGAGACGGTGTCGTTGTATGTGACACCGACCTGACTGATTACACCCTTGCGCCTAACGCGCTTGAGGGATCCATTTTTCGCATGTTGCGCCAAGGCCAACGAGTCGTATTCACTCTTGATGCCTCTGGGCGTGCCACACGTCTCAGTCTCGGATCAGAGTCCGATATGGGCACCCCTGCCGTTTAGTTCTTAGACTCTTTCTATTCACCGGTTCCCCCGAACCTTCACGCAATCCGAGGATCGAACATGGCTGCATCTACTGGCAACGCACGGCTCACTCAGTGGGTGAAAGATTGGGCAGATGTTCTTGAACCTGATGCCGTCTATTGGTGTGATGGTTCCGCCGACGAGTACGAGCGTCTCTGCCAATCGTTAGTCGACGCCGGCATCTTCACAAAGCTTGATGAAGCAAAACGCCCGAACAGTTACTGGGCACATTCTGATCCAGGCGATGTTGCTCGCGTTGAAGACCGCACATTCATTTGTTCAACAAATGAATCCGATGCTGGTCCGAACAACAACTGGCGCGAACCATCTGAGATGCGCGCCGAGATGATGAGTTTGTACAAGGGCGCCATGAAGGGCCGCACCATGTATGTGGTTCCTTTCTCAATGGGCCCCCTCGGATCTCCGATTGCACATATCGGAGTTCAGTTGTCAGACAGCGCATACGTTGCTGTCAACATGCGCATCATGACCCGTATGGGTCAAGGTGCACTTGAAGTTCTTGGAAATAATGATTGGGTGCCATGCGTGCATTCAGTTGGTGCGCCACTTGCGCCTGGTCAGAAAGATTCTGCATGGCCATGCAACCCGGACAACAAGTACATCGTTCACTTCCCAGAGACTCGCGAAATCATGTCGTACGGTTCTGGCTACGGCGGCAACGCGTTGCTCGGAAAGAAGTGCTTCGCTCTTCGCATTGCTTCTGTAATGGCACGTGATGCTGGCTGGCTTGCAGAGCACATGTTGATTCTGAAACTCACGAACCCTGCAGGTGCGTTCAAATACATCGCTGCTGCATTTCCATCTGCGTGCGGAAAAACAAACCTCGCCATGCTTGTGCCAACAATTCCAGGCTGGAAAGCCGAAACAATTGGTGACGACATTTGTTGGATGAAGTACGGCGCCGATGGCCGCCTGTATGCAATCAACCCCGAATCAGGTTTCTTTGGTGTTGCACCAGGAACTGGTTACGACACCAACGCCAATGCCATGGAAACCATGACAAGCAACTCGATCTTCACGAACACTGCGCTCACGCCTGCTGGCGATGTGTGGTGGGAAGGCATGAGCGACGAAGCTCCTGCACGTGCAACAGACTGGAAAGGCAATGCATGGAACCCAGAAGTGGAAACTCCTGCTGCTCATCCAAACGCTCGCTTTACAGCCCCTGCATCACAGTGCCCATGCATCGCACCTGAGTGGCAAGACCCAGCTGGTGTTCCAATTTCAGCCATCTTGTTCGGTGGACGTCGTCGCACCACTGTCCCATTGGTTACTGAAGCATTCGACTGGGATCACGGCGTGTTCCTTGGCAGCATCATGGCGTCTGAGACAACTGCAGCAGCCGGTGGTGCTGTTGGCAACTTGCGCTTTGACCCAATGGCAATGCTTCCGTTCTGCGGATACAACATGGCCGACTACTTCGGACATTGGCTCAAGGTTGGCGCTGCTACCAAGAGCGAGAACCTTCCAAAGATTTTCTTTGTGAACTGGTTCCGTCGTGACGAAGATGGCCGCTTCATGTGGCCGGGATACGGCGAGAACAGCCGCGTACTCAAATGGATCTTTGATCGTGTTGACGGAAACGCAAACGCGACCAAGACTGCAATTGGCTACTTGCCATCCCCTGCAGACATTGATGTCTCTGGCCTCGATGTCACCGACGCAGACATGAATGCTTTGTTGTCAATCGATTCTGAAGGCTGGAAATCAGCGTTGCCGCAAATGCGCGATCATTACGCCCAGTTCGGTTCAAAGCTTCCTGCGCCGTTAACTGCAGCACTGAAAGAACTTGAGTCATCACTCAAGTAATCCATATTCGCTACGCGCGAGTATCGCATAGGGTCTACCCATGCAGTCCATTTCCTATCGAACCAACAAATTGCTGAGTTTGTCAGTAGCCGCCATTTTGGTTACCGCAATCGCAATTTCAATACTCGGCGATCCTCAAATCCGAATTCAGCCTGTACAACTGCCAATTCCGACCACTTCCACCACCGTTGTTTCCGGAGATGACTGGGTCCCTTACGAAGGTGAACTCATTGAGTGGGGAGAATTAGTAAATCCAGATCGTTTACTACCTCAGGTGAACGCTCCGTCACCTTTTCCAACAGATTCCCGATGGAGAGATGCAGCCATAACTGAAAATAGATTTCGCACCGGTATCTACGCAGCCAGTGGAATGGGTTCTGATCAACCAGAGTTTTCTCATTATCCGATCAAACTGAAAGGCCGTGAACTTTCTTGTAACAGGTCCGACCTCTCGTGTGCCATTGCGCATTCCCCACGAGGCGACTTTATGGTCGTAGTGAACGAAGCCGAGCAAAGTAATTTCATGTCGACAATGAGGCACAAACTCGACATTGCGTTCTACATACTTCAGAAAGGTAAAAAATCCGATTACGCAGTACCTGTTCTTCAAGCGTCATTTTTTGCCAGTTTATGTTCTGGCCGTAATTTTCTTACCCTCAACAAGATTCGTATTGGTGAACAAGAAACGTTTGTACTGACACTTCAAGGTGCTTTCATTAGCAAAAAGTTCTTGGACGAGTCCTCTGGGGCATCTTCACAGACGATTGTTATTGCATCCAACGCTTATGGGATGCCGGAAGTAATGGCCTCCTATAACTTTGAACAATTTGGTGAGGACTCTGTTTCCATAGCTTCAACTAAGAATTCTCTGCTACTGAGACTGCCTGATGCCTGGCCGATTGTCGCGCAGTTGGTTCCGACAGATCAACGATGGCAAGAGCAAACAATTACAAACACAGAAGATGACCCTCTGTTCGATTCAGTCTTTTTTGGTAAAGAGAATGGAATCGGCAAGCCGCTCACCCTTTTGCAGTACGACTACCCGCTGTATTCAGATGCACCCACGGGAACTTGTGACCTCGGCGCCTGGGATTAGGCCTGGCCTACCAACATGGCTCTGATACCGAGCCCCATGAGGAATAAACCACCGAAGCCGTAGAGCAGGTACGTCTTGTTCTTGAGTTGATGGCGATAGCTGTAAATGATTGCTACTGCCATGATGGCGACAAAGCCGTAGAACGCATGGAATGCAGGAAACTCGAGCTTGTTCTTATTGACCATGATCACCCCAAGAGTGACCTGAACAAAAATGGTGAATTCAGCAACACCTGTGTACCACCACAATGCTCGGGTGCGTAGTGGCGTGATCTTGTGAGCAGCAAGTGCCCAGACACCGGCAAGACCGTTGCTAATAATTGCAACCCATGCCCACGCTTTATGAATGTCGAGAATTAGCAAAGAAAGCACGATGTAAATCTACCTAGCGAATAAGCGTGTCGGCTTCGTTGCCGGACTCAATAAGGACCAGTCTTCCGTCGACAACCTCAAAAGTTGTGACTGAGCAATTATCAAGACTGGCAATAACCATCGCGTCATTGTCCGTTGCTGCACCAATAACCGCATTGATAGCTATGAAATGACTGAACACCACCGTGTCTGTGGTGATTTCTGCTACTCGCTGCGCAATTGCATTGCGATAGTCGATGTAATGAGATCCTGAACGTGTCGCGACTTCAGTCCACGTGCCCGCCATTGCTTCGCGCAACCAGTCCCCACGTTTTTCTAACGTGTAATCCACTGGAGACGGAATTTCACCAACAAGCGATTCAATAACAACATCTTGCTTCCACGCTGTTGCTAACGGAAAGGCCGTTTGTTGACAACGCAGCAACGGGCTCGACATCACTGGCAGTGGCCCGAGCGAAGACAACTTTGATGCAACAGCAAGTGACTGACCGCGACCAAGATCATCAAGGCCTGGGTCTGGATCAACATTCCATCCGGCCGCGGCACGGCCGTGACGCACCATGTACACGCGTGTCATTCGAAAATCCATCCGTCGCGCATTGGCTCGTTGCTCTTCGGGTCAATGAACCACTCGTTGCCAAATTGCGCCGCAAAACGTTCGTCGTCCATTGCCATGAAGAAACCAGAATCACTGAGTTGACTGGCGTGACACTTCATTGCTGCACGCTTTAGTGGTGCGTATTTCACAACGTCAAATTTGTAGTTGATTTCCGATTCAAGTGTTCCCATTGGGTTGCCGTCATCTGCTGGACCATCGGCGTTAAACCCTTCGTCCTCTTTTATCAGCCCTGCAGCTCGAGCCGCATCGATGCCGCGACGTATCTGATCGCGATTCATCGTGCCTTCTAATACGCGTACGGCGGGGAACAACTCAGCGGCGCGATGACCAACCTTGTGCACCATGATGTGATCAGGGTGGCCATACCCACCATGCCAGTCATACGTGGTGAGAACGTCTGCGTTTTCTTCGCGCAGAACGTCTGCCAACTTTTGTGCCGCGTCATCAAGGGACGCATTGCAGAATGCGCCTGCATGTGTATTTTGCTCCCAGCCGGTCATTCCGCTGTCTTCGTACCCCAGCCACACCACGCGATGAACTCCAAGTGTCTCTGCAGACTTCAGAGTTTCTGCGTGACGAACTTCTACAAGTGTCTTGCCTGCAGGCATGTCTGCAGGAATTTCACCGTGGTCGCCGTTTGTGGCAACCACCAATACAACGCGGTGCCCTTCGGCGGATGCACGGGCGATGGTGCCACCAGTACCGATGCATTCATCATCGGGGTGAGCATGAAAGCAAACAAGTGTTGACATTTAGGCCTGCTTCGCTGCGCCGCTTGCGAGCAGAGCGTCGACATTAGCCACGCCCCAGTCACGCAGTACTTCTGCAGTGTGCTGGCCAGCATGAGCTGATGGACGTGAAATTTCTGGCGTGGTGCGAGAAAAACGAGGAGCCGGTGCTGGCTGCATATGGCCGTTCACATTGATGAACGTTTGGCGCTCAACGTTGTGCGGGTGTGCAGCAGCTTCGCTCATGGTGAGAACTGGAGCAAAGCACACATCTGTTGCTTCCATAATTGCGCACCATTCGTCACGAGTTTTTGCTTTCATTACTTCTTGCAAACGAATCTTCAGCCCTGGCCACATTGACTGATCCATCTGCTTAGCGAAATCAGCATCGCCTTCAAGTCCTGTGAGCTTCATGAGTTCTGCATAGAACTGAGGCTCGATAGAACCGAGCGAGATGTACTTGCCATCCGCGCATTCGAATACGTCGTAGAAGTGCGCGCCAGTGTCAAGAAGGTTTGTGCCTGGTGCATTTTCATTGAAGATGCCCATGGACTTGAACGACCAGAACATGGTCATCAGCACTGCTGCACCATCAACCATTGCAGTATCAACTACTTGGCCCTTGCCTGATTTTTGTGCTTCCAGCAATGCGCACACAACGCCGTATGCAAGAAACATTCCGCCGCCACCAAAGTCGCCCACCATGTTGAGTGGTGGTACTGGTGCTTCACCTGCGCGAGCGAAATGTGCGAGTGAACCTGATAACGAGATGTAGTTGATGTCGTGACCAGCAGCCTGGGCGTACATGCCCTCTTGGCCCCAACCTGTCATGCGACCAAACACGATGCGTGAGTTACGTGCCTGACACACATCAGGCCCAATACCAAGTCGTTCCATAACACCCGGACGGAACCCTTCGATAATCGCGTCAGCATTTTCTACCAACTGCAATAACGCCTCAACGCCTTCAGGGTTTTTGAGATCGAGTGCGATGTTCTTGCGTCCACGCAACATCAAGTCACCTGCAGGAGTAGATGGTGGCGTGCCACGCACTGCTTGCGCACGATCAACCCGGATGATTTCAGCACCCATGTCGGCTAGCAACATGGCAGCAAACGGGCCAGGCCCAATGCCAGCGATTTCAATGATCTTGTATCCAGTAAGTGGTCCAGACATGACGAATTCCTTTAGTTGTTGTGAATTGAAGAGTTATGCAGCGCGGCGAGTGTGTGACGCGATTGCGTCAACAAATATTGGCCATAGTGGCAGTGGAACGTCGTGTCCCATGTCTGTGACGAACATGAATACTGAACCGGGAATGAGTTCTGCTGTGCGCTCCCCGCCAGAGGGAGTAAGCAATTGGTCATCACGACCGTGAATAACAAGAGTTGGAGTATTCAGATTTCGAAGCTTCTCGCTACGGTCACCTGATGCGTAGATAGCAGCAAGTTGACGATGTGAACCTTCTGGGTAAAAACTTCTATCGAATTCACGGGCAGCACGAGCTTTCGCTTCGTCGAGATCGAAATACTTCTTTGAGCACCAGACGCTCCAGTTCTGTGCACCTTCGATGTACGTGGCCCGATCAGGAGACGGTGGAGCGAGTAACGCACTCAGCGCAGCTTCCGTTGGAGTTCCATAAGCAAGGTCTCCAGGAACCGACATGATGCTGGTGAGGCTTTGTGTGCGATGAGGGTGCTCAATTGCAACGGTCTGTGCAATCATGCCGCCCATTGATGCGCCAAT
>JBBANJ010000013.1:1442-38251 GCA_040402055.1 Ilumatobacteraceae bacterium | reverse complement strand
GCACTGCGGTCAAGACCAAATGAAGTCCACAGTTTCCACTGCGGCATGAATGCATCGCAGGCTGCGTATTCCATAAATGTCGCGAACGCTTCGTTCAGCCAGATTCCATTCCACCAACGCATGGTGACTAGGTCTCCGAACCACATATGTGCAAGTTCGTGGGCAACGACAAGTGCAACAAGTTCTTGTTCTACTTGTGTTGATGTTTCAGGGTCAACAAGAAGCAATACTTCGCGGAAGGTAATGCAACCAACGTTCTCCATTGCACCGGCAGCAAAATCTGGCAATGCAAGAAGGTCAACCTTGTCGCTTGGGTACGGAACGCCGTAATAGGTCTGGAACCAATCAAGCGCGAAGGTGCCGGCACGCATACCAAATTCCGTGAGATGAGATTTGCCTGGTACATGAATGATGCGTACTGCAATGTCGCCAACCATCTCAGTTTCGGTTGCTTCAAGTGGTCCAACAACAAACGCCACTAAATAGGTGGACATGATCATTGTGTCGGCAAACCAGATACGCGTGAGGCCGTCGGAAAGGACTTCGCGTCGTGTCTCACTGCTATTTGACACTGCAAGAAACTCGCTCTTGATGGTGAGGTCAATAGCAAACACGGCTTTAAAATCAGGTTCGTCGAAGCAAGGGAATGCGCGACGGCAATCGGTGGACTGCATTTGTGTAGTGGCAATGGTGCGAACAACACCAGAGTCATCAGCAAATGTTGACCGGTAAAAGCCACGCAACTTGTCGTTGAGGATGCCTGTAAACGCAATTGCAATCTCGCATGGACCCTTTGCAACGTCAGCACTAATGATGAGGCGTTCAGATTCTTCATGCAATGTGAATGCGGCGGTGGCTCTGTTAACAGTTACTGAAGCAATCTCAAGTTCGATGGCGTTCACAACAATCTCGGATACCGATTCTATTGCCTCAGCAGAGATGAGAACTGTGCCCGTAAATGATGCAGCATCAAGATCCGGTGTCAGTGACACCTCGTAGCGCGAAGGCAGAACGGTACGGGGGAGGCGAAAGGGATTATTGAGGTGGCTCACCCAATAAAGGCTAGTGGGGCGTGCCCTGCGACTACCGTAGGGAACCGTGCCACGTAGTCATCCTTTCACCGCCCATGTTCCTTCTCTCACCAATAAAGAAGGTATTCAGTACGACGTAGTCGGAGTGGGTAACGCTCTCGTGGACATGATTGCCATGGTTGACTATGCTTTTCTTGCCTCAAACGACATGGTGAAGGGTTCGATGGCGCTCATTGAAACTGATCGAGCCGTTCACTTGTCGACTGCAGTGGGTGCCAGCACGCGAACCAGTGGTGGTTCTGGTGCAAACACAATCGCTGGTATTGCAAGCCTTGGTGGAGACGTTGCGTTTATTGGCAAGGTTGCCAATGATGAATTCGGTGACGTTTTCGCAGCAGATATGAAAACTGTTGGTGTTGATTTCCGCAGTGGAACGTCTGACTCGTCGGTACCAACTGGGCGTTGCATCATTGCGGTCACGCCTGACGCGCAGCGCACAATGAACACATTCCTCGGTATTTCTACGCAGTTGTCATTCTCAGACCTTGATGCAGACATTATTTCTGCAGGCGCGGTGCTGTATCTCGAGGGTTACCTCTTTGACCGCGATGAAGCAAAAGATGCATTCCGTCAGGCAGCAGCAGTTGCGCATGCCCATGGACGTGTGGTTTCGCTGACATTATCCGACTCATTCTGTGTTGATCGTCATCGTGCGGATTTCCAGTCATTGGTGCGCAATGACATTGACGTCTTGTTCGCTAATGAGGATGAATTGAAGTCTCTCTATGAGACAGCAGACTTCGACGAAGCAGTGGAACTCTTGCGCCGGGATTGCCATATTGCTGCTGTCACGCGCAGTGAAAAAGGCTCAGTGGTGGTGACGCGCGATGATATTCACACCGTTCCTGCTGTGCCTATCGCAACTGTTGTGGATACCACTGGTGCTGGTGACCTGTTCGCCGCCGGCTTTTTGCGTGGGTTGACTCAGGGAAAAGACCTGACCAGTTGTGCTCGCATTGGCGCTATTGCTGCTGCCGAAGTGATCTCGCATGTGGGTCCACGGCCATTAGTGGCATTGTCGTCACTGTTGCCAGCTGATTTGCAGTAACCCCCGTAGCCTTTACGCCATGAGCGATACCTCTGCACTCACCGTTCTCGGTCAAAGAGTTCACCATGCAATTGCACATGTGGAAGTGTTCCCAGCACCTGCACATGTTTCTTCTGTCACGTTTACTACCGACGAATTGTCGTCAATCTGCCCTGTGACACAACAGCCGGATATTGCAACAGTTGTTATCGAATACGAACCAAACGAGTTTTGTATTGAATCAAAGAGCCTCAAGTTGTACCTGTGGGGTTTTCGTGATCGCGCAGTGTTTGCTGAAGCGTTAGCTGCTGAAATTGCTGCCGAAGTAATGGAAACGGCAAAGCCGTACGCAGTGCGTGTTCATCTAACACAACGTCCACGTGGCGGTATTGAAGTAAGTGCTGTAGCTGAAATGTTCAGCGACGCCGAATAGCAATTATTGCTTGCGTCCGCGTTCCATAATTTTGGCGCGGCGCTCTTCTACTTTTTTCGGATCAAACTGAGCTTTGCGCCATGCGCGACCGTCTTCTGATTCGCGTTCCCACTTCTTCTTCTCTGCGGCATGCCCGGCATACGTGGAACGAATCTGACGAACACCGTCTTGTTCGTTACCAATGATGTCAAGAGCAATAGAGCGGGTGAATGGCATGAGATCAACGTGGGGCACCACGTGATTAACAAGACCGAATGCCAATGCTTCTTCGGCCAACATGAAGTTGCCTGTGAAACTCATTTCGCGAGCACGACGAACTCCGATTGCTTGAGGCAACAACACGGTAAGACCCCAACCAGGCATGACGCCAACACGGGAGTGCGTGTCGCCGAATTTTGCGTTCTCTGATGCAATGAGGAAGTCGCAATTCAATGCAAGTTCGAAACCGCCAGTGATGGCTACTCCGTTGATGGCGCCGATGAGTGGCTTCTTCACATGTGGGAAAGGGCCGCGGGCTCCCGATGCATTCTTTGAACCGTCTGCACCGGTACCACGCAAGTTGCCGCCAGTGTCGCCGAGTTCTTTGAGGTCTAGACCTGCACAAAACGCAGGGTCTGTGCCCGTGAGGATGATGACATCGACAGAGTCGTCTTTGTCGGCTGTCTTCATGAGAGCCGGGAGCAACTTCAGCACTTCACTGCTGAGGGCATTACGGGCCGCAGGCCTATTCATGGTGATGGTGGCGATGCGCTCGCTCACCTCGTATAAAATAACGTCTGTAGTCATGGCTTCACCGTAGGCGACCGAAGGGGAAATTACCTAGGCCGGTGTGCGAAACTAGCAACCATGAGCCTTGTATTACTGACCGTTACCGACGGCGTCGCAACCCTGACCTTGAACAACCCTGACGAGCGAAACACTTTGACAGCACCGATGGTGGCTGAAATCCTCGCTGCAATGGACACCATTGAAGGCGACCCTTCCATTGGAGCAATTGTTGTTACCGGAACTGCACCAGCGTTTTGTGCTGGAGCAAACCTTGGCAACCTTGCGACGGCATCGGGTCAGAGCCTTGGCACGATTTACGAAGGGTTCTTGCGTATTGCTCGTAGCCCACTTCCAACAATCGCAGCAGTGAACGGCGCAGCTGTTGGAGCTGGAATGAACTTGGCGCTTGGCTGCGACGTGCGAATCGCTGCGCGCCGTGCAAAATTTGACACACGCTTTTTGCAAATCGGCATTCACCCGGGTGGTGGACACACATGGATGTTGCGTCGTATTGCTGGACCACAGAATGCCTTCGCAACCGTGGTGTTTGGTGAAGTTCTCGATGGTGCTGAAGCCGAACGTATTGGTCTTGTCTGGAAATGCGTTGATGATGATCAATTGCTGATCGAAGCACAAAAGATGGCTGCTCGCGCCGCAAGTGTTCCGCGCCCATTGCTAGAGAGTGTGAAGAAAACCATTCAAGATATGGCAGACGTGGTCACGCATCCAGAAGCCGTAGAGCGTGAACTCGTGCCGCAACTATGGAGTACCAAGCAGCCATGGTTTGCAGAGAAAATTGCAGCGATGCAAGCAAAGATCACTAAGAAAGCCTGATGCCAATAGTCCGGTGGGCTAGTTGCCGTCAACGGTAGAGTTTGCTCTTGTGAATGTGAAGCGATTGATTGCTCTGTGCGTCATCGCAGGTGGACTCAGCCAAGTTCCCGCCACAATGGCCCTCACAGCCCCTGTAGGCACGGCATGGCACCTTGACCGCATCAATCAGGCTCAACTGCCACTGGACGGAAATAGCGCTCTTGGGCCACTGACGGGCACCGGCATAGATATCTACGTTGTGGACACTGGCATTAGGTCTACTCATGAACAACTGGTTGGCAGGGTGCTGCCGGGAATCGATATTCCTACCGATAACGGCACGGCGAAAGTAAGCCCCGTGACGACTGATTGCGATGGTCACGGAACGCATGTCTCTGGGCTAGCTGCGGGATCAACTGTTGGTGTTGCAACTCAGGCACGCCTAATCGCTGTTCGTGTTCTTGACTGCAATGGCGACGGAGAAGTTGCTGACGTTGTGAATGCGCTTCAGTGGGTGCGCGCACATCATCGTTCGGGTGTGGCTGCGGTTGTGAACTTAAGTTTTGGTGTTGACCTCGGAGATGATGGAACATCGATTGATCGCGAAGTGCAAGCTTTGATTGATGAAGGAGTTGTCGTCACTGTTGCATCAGGTAATGGCGATGCCGCAGGTCGCCCTATTGACGCATGCAAGATTGCCCCGGGTGACGTGCCCGACGCGTTGACGGTTGGGGCAATTGGTAGCGCAGATATTGTCTCCTATTACTCAAACAATGGTCCATGTGTCGATTTGTATGCACCGGGTGGAGACAGACTTCGCGGACTTGAGTCTGCATGGAAAGATTCTGATACGGATTACGAGTTTGACGTTGGTACATCAATGGCATCACCATTGGTTGCCGGGTATGCAGCACTACTCGCTCAGCAGCAGCCTGGCATGTGCGCAACAACAATTTCGCAAGCCATCATTGATCGTTCGACTAAAGGTGTAATCCAAGGGATGACTGCGGATTCACTCAACAGACTGTTGTTTGTTGATACGGCACCCATTGCTGTTACTGCGCCAGGAGAAGCGTCACATGTCATTGTCACTACCGACTCACGAGGTTTGGTTGTGAGTTGGGATTCACCGTGTGATGGTGGTTCAGCACTAACAGGAACAAGAGTTTCATTGTTGCGCAATGGAAAAGTCGTGCAACGAAAAGAAGTGCCAGTCGGTACAAATGCTGTTCGGTTCACTGGGCTTGCAGTTGGAAGTAAGTATCAGGTTGTCATTAAGGCAAGTAATGCAATAGGTGAGGGCATCGCCACCGCACGTATCACCACAGTGCCAGTGCGAAGAATTTCAGTGGGTCAATCTGTGATGCCGGAAGCGCTCGGTACTCTCACCAGTGACCTACCTCTCATCTGGTCGGTGTCTCAAGCGTCAAGAAATGTGTGTCGTTTGCAGGCAGAACCGTTCCGTCTGGTCGCAATGCGAAAGGGAACATGTCGGGTAGGGCTTCGCGGCGTTATTGGCCAAGATCCTGTTATCCGAACCTTACGGATTGACTAATTGTCCCGTAGATAAATAGGGACAAAAGTGGTATCCCACCCGTCTGGCGAGGTGTACATTGCGAACAGGGAACCAATGTGATTCCCTCTTGGACTCCTTAAGGAGGCAGCGATGAGTAATCGAAATCGCAACCAGGATCGTGCACCTGCACCGCGTGAAGAATTGCGGGCACATGCCCACAATGAACGTCATCGCGTGCATAGCGAACTTCACTTAGCGGAAGAAGCATTACGGCACGGCGTCGAAGCACTAGATGTGGAAGAGCCAGGTCCTGAATGGAAACCAACTCATCACCATGACCCGTTAGTCGGCATTGAAAAAAGCCGTAAGCATGTGTTGAAACACTGGAAGACCAAAGAATGGAAGCGACGAAAGACCGTTCGTCGTGAGCGCGCTATCGCGTTCAATTCTCCGCTCTAAGGAGTAATCCAACCTTCAAGAAAGTCTTCACGACGTTCGTTCCATTCTTCAATGGTGATGCCGTAACGCACATGGTCTTCCCACGTGCCATTGATTTCAAGAAACCGTTCGGCTACACCCTCGGTGCGAATATCAAGCTTTTCCATAACGCGACGTGAATTGCTGTTGCGTGGAATGATGCAAATTTCGAGACGATGCAAGTGAAGATTTTCAAATGCGTATTGCGCAAGTACAACTAATGCTTCTGACATGAGTGAACGACCTGCACGCGATTTATCAATCCAGTAACCAATGGTGGCAGATTGAAATGCGCCGCGAACAACATTGTTCAAGTTAATTTCTCCGGCAAATGCACCATCGACAAAGATTCCGAATGCGTACTGCGAACCGGCAAGTCGTTCACGGTCTCGTGCACCACACCGCGCAGCAAACACATCACGATTTTGTTCTGGGTCTGGGTGGTGCACCATTCGCATCGGTTCCCACACGGTGAGCCATTCGCCGTTGCGGCGACGCACTTCGCTCCAGCCTGTGAAATCTTGAGGCACTAATGGGCGCAAGACCACGCGTCGGCCGTACAAGCGAAGTCCAACGTTGGATGGTCGTGCTGGATGAACCGCGGTCATGAAATCAGTCTGACACGGGACGCGACCCCATCGAGAAGTCCGCGGGTCGACACAGTGATTTCTGAGAGGTGCAGGCGGCGCATAGTGGCAACAAGGATGCAACAGCCGGCCACAATGATGTCAGCGCGGTCCTCACCAAGGCCTGGGTTCTGCACGCGAAGCGTCAACGGCTCGGTTGCCACGGTGCGAAAAACGTCTTCCACAGCGTCACGAGATAATGCCATGCCATGCAAAGCGGAATCGTCAAATTCGTGCAGTCCTAGTTCAACTGCAGCAATGGTGACGATGGTGCCAGCAACACCCACAGTGCGCATTGGGGTGCCAACGATGGGGTGGTCACGTGTGATGTCTTCAAGTTCGTCTGATACGGCACCAATGAGATTGGTGAGATCTTCAGGGCGCGGCAGATCTGAAGAAATGTGAGAGTCGGTTGATGTAACGGCGCCGAACGGGATGCTGGCGTAGACATCAATTGATTCTGTTCCTACGGTGTATTCGGTACTGCCTCCACCGATATCAATGACCAAGGTCGGTGTGTCGATGGCGGGAAGCCCAATGAGTGCTCCAGAAAATGTCAAAGCAGCTTCGTCTGATTCGGACAACACCTCGAGAGTCAATTGAGTTTTTTCTCGTAACAACTCGCTGAAGACGGCGGTGTTGCCGGCTCGTCGACACGCGGCGGTTCCCACAATTTGTATTTTGGTTGCGCCATGTGATTGTGCGGTAGTTACGTACGACGCAATAACGTCGACAGTTCGCGTTATGGCGTCGAGTGAAAGTTCTCCAGTCGAGTGAAGTCCTTCACCCAGGCGTGTCGAAGTGATTACACGTGTGAGTTCTTTGCCATGCTCATCAATGACAAGAAGATTCGCAGAATTGGTACCTACGTCGATGGCCGCAAACGTTGTCATAACGGTTGTGCGTAGGCAACGCCGCGCTCGTCGAGTTGTTGCGCGACCCATTTGCCAACGGAGTCATCGCCGCCCGCAAGCCAATGCGCGAAATGAGCGTGCAAACATTTAACACCACGTCGTGTGCCGCCGACTCCGGCAGATGGGCGTGGTCCCTCATGTGTTGCAGGGATCATTGCGTCACGTCGTTCTTGATACCGCACGTGGATTGCATCAATTGCTTCGAGGCCAATGATGGCTTCAACTGTGTTAACACCGCCGTCAGCTTCCAATGTGCTGACTGCATGTACTTCTGTGCCGCCAACAAGCCAATACAACGTGGGCATCGGTGTGCCGTCCTCTAAGAGGGGGGCATTCATCAGAACAACGGGAGCACCATCAGCTGCGCGAACCACAACACGAAAATCGCCTTGTGGAATACGTCCGATGAGGGCAGTGACAGCGGCGAGATCTTCAGGTGAAGGGGAAGCGCCGGGTAGTTGCATGAATTATCGAACGACAAGCCACACAAGAACAGCAACAACAACGACGACAACAGGGATGGCCCGCTTGAGAATTGGGCTGCCTGCTGCACTGAGGAGGTCGAGTGGTGCAACTTCTGCACTTTCGATGGTGCGAACGCCTTCGGTTGGTGCTGATTGTGTTGGTGCAGGTGCTGATGTTGCTGGTTGTTCTGCAATAAGAGTATTCAAGTTGACCACAAATTGTGCGAGCAGTTTGTCGCTGATGTCGGCCATCGCGCCACGACCGAATTGCGCAACTTTTCCTGTGACAGAAAGATCTGTATTGACAGTGACAGAGGTATTAGATGCATCGACTGCGGTCATCTCGGCGGTGATAACTGCTGCAGCGTTTCCCTTGCCGGTGGTGTCACGTCCTTCGCCTTTGAGTACAACTTTGTGAGCAACGTCGTCGCGCTCAATAAAACTTGCCTGACCTTTGAACTGTGCCTGAATTGGTCCGACTTTGACTTTGACTATTCCGCGGTAGGTGTCGCCTTCGATTTCCTGCAACTGGGCACCAGGGAGGCAAGGCGCAATGCGCTCCACATCGGTAAGAATGCGCCATGCATCCTCAACAGGAACTGCAACTGTGAATTGATGATTTAGGTCCATGTGTCGAGATCCTCTGTGGTGTCGATATCTGCCGAATTGCCTTCACAGGCTACTTCCCGAACGAGTTCAGGATGCAGGTGAATGAGACTTCGTGCCCCAGCATCTGGGTCAGCTTCAAGGTCTTCAAAGGTGTCCCAAACGCTCGAGTGAAGTCGCACGGGGTTGCCTCGTGTGCCGTTGTATGTGGCAACCGCAATGGGCGACGTTGAAGATGCAACATTGCTCCACGCCTCAGATGTGAGAAATGGTTGGTCGGCTAATCCGACGACAATTGCGTCATAGTCACGGCTGCGTGCGAATTTCATGGCTGCGATCACGGAACTACGTTGACCCGTTTTCCAATCCGGATTGTGGACTTCCTCAACCTCGCCGATGAGGCGACTGATATCTAGTGCACCTGAGACAACAATTAATCCATCTAGGTCTGCACCAATCATCGCGGTGAGTGAACGCGAGATGATTGTTTGCCCATCAATGCGTGACAGCAATTTGTGTTGAGCGCCCGTAAAGCGTGTGCCAGAGCCAGCAGCCAGAAGGACCCCGAGGGCGGTGCTGTGACGTGGTTCCATTCGTAATAGCCTGCCTGAAATGGTTCGGGTTGCCACATTTCTGCGCGGGGTAGCCGCAATAGGCATTCTGAGTGCATCTCTGTCTGTCGGACCTGCTCATGCAGCTAATAATTCTGGCAAAGACAGTGAGCCGCGTCACTTGCAAATGCCTGGCCAACGCATACGTCAACGCCCCCAAATTTCAATTGATGCCATTCGTGCTCTTGGTTTCATTATGCGAACAGAGAACAAAGAAGACCCTGCATATCTCGAGTCTCGCCGTGTTGTTTCTGATGGTGTTGCAAAACGCCTGTCGCTTAACCCGACAGATTTGAATAGAGCGTGGTCACGAGCACCCCGTGACCATCAGATAGCTGTGTTGTCGGCTCTCACGCAACTAGGTGTCCCGTACATCGAAGGCAAGGAAGACTCGTACGTCAAGATGGATTGCTCGGGGTTGATGTGGTTCGCGTGGCGCACTGCCGGCGTTGATATGCCGCGTCAAGCTGTGTCGCAACTTGATAGCCGTATGCGTGTTGACCGCGAGGACGCAATAATGGGAGACATCACTGGCGAGGGAACTCATGTACAGATGTATCTCGGTACTGGCCTTGCAATGATACACGCACCTTTCGGTGGCAAGTTTGTGAAATTCAAAATCATGTCAGCTGAACAAGCTGCACGTGTTGTATGGACAAACCCCAGCAACATCGCCACGTATCGCCTGTAGGCGTTAGTGGATTGCGCCGTCGCTGGCGCCAAGGGGAGACGCATTGCGTCCCGTACGAGTCGCGATGATTTCGCCCACAATTGAAATGGCAGTTTCTTCAGGTGTGCGGCCACCAAGGTCTAGTCCGATTGGTGAATGAACACGGGCTAAATCAGCTGCACTAGTGATGCCAACCTCTGCCATGCGCTCAAGACGTTTGGCATGGGTTTTGCGACTGCCCATCACGCCGATGTATCCGGCAGAGGTTGCAAGTGCACCTTGAATTGCTGGTACGTCGAACTTTGGGTCGTGCGTCAAGATACACACGGCATCACGCGACGATAAGCGATGGCCATTTTCTGTGAACATCGGTGTTGGCCACGTGACTTTGACTTCATCAGCCATGGGAAAGCGGCGACGTGTTGCAAACACTTCGCGTGCATCACATACCGTGACGTGGTAGCCAAGAACTTTTGCAACGCGAGCTAATGCGGCCGTGAAATCAACTGCACCAAAGATCCACATGAGTGGTGGTGGAGAAAAACTCTCGATGAAGATGCGTACTGTTTCAGTATCAATGAGATCTTCTGGTGTTGATTCACCATGAGGTCCGTAATGACGAACCAACGTGCGCCCTGCTTCTAATTCACCAAGAGCATCACGTGCCACGATGCGATCAATATCTGGATTACCGAGTGAGCCGCCAACAATGCCTGCTGGGGTAACGACCATTGTTGCGCCAACATGTGGGCCCTCGATAACCGTGACCAATGCAACGGGCGAATTATCTCGAACGTGAGCAGAAAAGGTTTGATACGAATTCATGGTCACCATTCGAGTGGCTGAATGAAGAGGTGAATGATTCCACCGCACGTGAGGCCGACAGCAAATGCTTCGTCATCTGAATAGCCAAATGTGACAACCCGGCTTGGTTCCTCACCGGAAAGGATTGCCAATGCTTCTGAAACAACAGCGCTTTCGACGCAGCCGCCACTAACAGACCCGCTGACTTCGCCATCTTGATTAACAGCCATTGCTGCGCCTGCACCGCGTGGCCCTGAACCTTCAATGTCGACGACGCGCGCGATAGCAACTCTTTTGCCGTCGGCTTGCCAGCGATCGATGTCGGTAAGAAGTTCACGCATGATTTATGACCTTAGTGAGTTGCTCGAGGGCATCAAGAGAATGTCCCTCCACGAAGTCATCAACATACGGCAGGGCAGCAGCCATTCCTCGGGCAAGAGGGGCATATCCCGGCGTGACCTTTAGTGGGTTCACCCACACAATGCGAAACGACACACGATGAAGCCGTTCCATCTGTTCTGCTAACACGATGGGGTCTCCGCGATCCCAACCATCTGACAAGACGACCACGATTGCTCCGCGAGCCATACCGCGAACGCCCCATTCGTTATTGAATAATCGCAGAGTCTCGCCGAGGCGCGTTCCGCCGCTCCAGTCGCGCACGTTCTCGCCAGCTGCGCGTAGAGCACGATCAGGATCTTTTGATGAAAGTTCTCGCGTGATGCGTGTGAGTCGTGTTCCTAATGTGAATGCCTCAACTCGTTGGCGACCTGCGACGCCTGCATGGACGAATCGAACTAGAGCACGTGCATACGGCTCCATCGAGCCACTGATGTCTAGGAGAAACACGATGCGGCGTGGCTTGTCGCCCTTTTCTACCCAATGACGTCTCATTGGCTCTCCGCTGGCTGCAAGAGATGCTCGAACTGTTGCACGCATGTCGGGACGCTTGCCACGAGAGCGTGTTGGCTTCATGCGCAGTGATGGGCGAGGAGGGCCTGCCAAGCGAAGTGACTGCATGAATTGCTGTGCTTGTTGCATCTCGTCGTTTGAGTAGTCAGCAAAGTCTTTGTCTCGCAATGTCTCAACGCCAGAGAAGCGAAGGGTGATGGTTGGGTCATCTGATGCGTCAGCATTTCCGTCTGCACTGCCTTCGTCTTCAGTGTCTAACGCAAGAGTGACCTTCAATTGTTCCTCGTCATCAGCTTCTACTGATTCACGATGTTCCCAAAAAACATTGAACGCCTTGTCGTACATTGCAATATCTTCTGGACGTCGTACCAGAGTGGTTCGACCAGCCCAGTACACAGAATTGCGGTCTTCGATACCGACTAACGACAATGCGTTGATGAATGTGAGAACAGAATCAAGTGGTGTTGCAATGTCGAGACGGCGAAGAACGCGTGCAAATCCGACAGCGAGTCGGTCAGGGTTTGACTCAACCGTGAAGGAGGCCACGGTCGAATGCCTGTTGTACAACGCCAGCGATTCCGTGATCGCGCACACGACTGTGATCTTCGCGGTATTTCAGAACCGTGCCGAGAGTGCGGTCAAGAACTGTTTCATCGATCTCTGTAATGCCAAGGCGGCCAAGTGCTGCAGCCCAGTCGATGGTCTCAGCAACCCCAGGTGGTTTGTACAAGTTGATGGCGCGCAGTGCTTCGACGGCACCAGCAACTTGGCGAGCAAGAACTTCGCTTGCTTCTGGAACTCGCATGCGCACAATTTCGACTTCGCGATCAAACGATGGGTGTTCAACCCAGTGATACAGACAACGACGCTTCAATGCGTCATGTACATCGCGGGTGCGGTTTGACGTGAGAATCACAATGGGTGGGTTGTCAGTGCGGAATGTTCCGATTTCAGGAACTGTTACTTGAAAATCTGACAACACTTCTAACAGGTACGCCTCGAACTCATCATCGGCACGGTCGATTTCGTCAATCAGTAATACAGGTGGAGTTGTATGACCATGGTCGATTGCGCGAAGCAGTGCGCGCTTCAACAAGAACCGTTCGTCGTACAGTTGACCTTCTAGTTCTGCGGTACCTGATTGTGCTGCTTCACCAGATGCTTCGGCTGCACGTAGGTGCAACAACTGGCGCGAGTAATCCCAGTCATACACAGCTTGTGCTGCATCAATTCCTTCGTAACACTGCAAACGAATCAGTTCGGCGTTCTGCCAACGAGCAATGCTCTTTGCGAGTTCAGTTTTACCAACACCAGCTTCGCCCTCGAGGAAAAGCGGACGGTGCAGCGTGAGCGCAAGAAAGACAGCTGTGACAAGACCTTCGTCAGCTAGGTATCCGTGTGCGGCAAGCCCGTCGGCGACTTCTTGAGTGGTTTTCGGCTCGTATGACACGTAGTAGAGCGTAGGGGATAGAGCCCTAGGAGTCCCATCCGAGACCGAATCGGTCAAGGGTGCGCAGCCATGTATTGCGTGTTCCGGTCTTGTCTTCATGATCAAGTGACCACTTAGTGGCTTGAATGCCGATGAATCGAAATGGCTCTGGTGGAAACGGCACGGGCTTTGTGCGCACGAATTCAGTTGCTGTTGCTCGAGTGCGACGACCGTCAATGAGGTCAAGCATGACTTCGGCACCAAATCGAGAAGCCGCAACGCCAAGGCCGGTGTAACCAAGCGCGTATGACACGCGGCCGCCCATTGCTTTACCCCAGAAGACGCAGTAACGGCTACACGTGTCGATGACGCCGCCCCACATGTGAGAAAAGCGCACACCGTCAAGTTGAGGAAACGTCTCAAAGAAATGTTTGGCCAATCGTGCCCATGACTCTGGACGTGATTCATTTTCTTGGCGTACTTTGCCTGCAAAGAAATACACCGCGTCGTATCCACCCCACAAGATGCGATTGTCTTCGGTGAGTCGGTAGTAATGAAATTGGTTCGGAATGTCACTAAGGCCTTGACGATTCTTCCAACCGATTGATTCAAGCTGTGCTGGTGTCAGAGGTTCCGTGACCATGCAGTAGTCATAGACCGGAGCAACGTAGTTACTGAGACGTTTCAAGACTGGCTTAAATGCGTTGGTTGCAAGGGCAACTTTACCTGCACGAATAGCGCCGAGTGGGGTGCTCACTAATACGCCTACTCCATCCTTTTCCATTGACAAAGCTTTTGAATCTTCATAGATGCGAACACCTAACGATTCTGCTGCGGCCTTTAAGCCCCATACCAATCGCGCAGGGTCAATCAGAGCAACAGAGTCGTGACGCCAGAGGCCACCGGTATACAACGGTGAATGAACTTGGTCTTGAACGGCATCGCGATCAAGCCATGTAACTTTTTGTCCCAGTTTGCGCAAGTGTGCGTAATCGTCACGCAGTTCGTCAAGGTATGACGTTGGGTGTGATGTCATGGCTACATCAATGGCACCAGTGCGTTCCCAATCGCAATCAATGTTGTATTTGGTAATTGCGTTTTCGATGTCATCAAGATTCTTCAATCCCAACTCTTCAAGAATTGCTACTTCGTCTGGGAAGCGTGCTTGCGCATTTGCAATGCCGTGAGTCAGCGACGATTCAACAAACCCACCATTACGACCGCTCGCAGCAGAACCCACTTCGTGAGCTTCGATGAGAATGACATCGCGAGATGGGTCGCGTTCTTTAGCGAGGATGGCGGTCCAGAGGCCTGTGTAGCCGCCGCCAATAATGCAGAGGTCACAGCTTTCTCTGCGGACCAGGGTGGGGTTCGAATCGGGTTCGTCTACGTCTTCATACCAGTAGGGATATGTATCTGCGTCGGCGATCGCGTCGAGATGACGCTCGTCCATGGTTTCACCACCTTGTGACAGTCAGGCTAGCCGAGCCCCATGGCTACTGTTGGCGTATGGAACTTGGATTAACGGGTAGAACAGCTGCGGTCGCTGCTGGAACTGCAGGATTGGGCCTTGGAACCGCCAAGGCGCTTGCTGCAGACGGTGTGCGTGTCGTTGTGTGTGGTCGCGACGAGAATCGCTTACAGAAGGCGCTCGCTGAAATTGGTCATGGGGCTATCGGGTTCGTATGTGACGTCTCCACTGACGTTGGCGGGCGAGAGTTTGCAGAACGAGCTATTGAGAGTCTCGGATCGATTGACATTCTTGTGGCCAATGGTGGCGGTCCGCCTCCAGGCGGTTTTGCCCAAACCCCGGAAGAGCAATATTTGGAGGCACTGCAAAAGAACTTATTGAGCGTTGTTGCTATGTGTCAGGTAGCAGTTCCGCCGATGCGTGAACGTAAGTGGGGTCGCGTGCTCGCCATCACTTCAGTTGCAGTGCGTCAGCCAATGAACAACTTGATTTTGTCGAACACTGCCCGTGCCGGAGTGACAGGGTTCTTAAAGACTCTCGCGCGAGAAGTTGCTGGCGATGGTGTGACTGTGAATTCCATTCAGCCAGGAACGCATGCAACTGATCGCATCACACAGTTATACGGCGCAAACCCCGACGTTAAATCAATGGGAATTCCCGCTGGCATCATGGGTGACGCGGATGACTTCGGGCGTATTGGCGCTTTCATGTGTAGCGATTCTGCAAAGTTCATGACTGGTGTGCAATTGCACGTTGATGGCGGTTCATACGCCGGATTGTTATAGGTTCATTTCATGCTTCATCACATCGTGTTATTTACATGGAACGACAAAGTTCCTGCCGGACATCCAGCAATTGCTGCTAATGAATTGCGCAAGTACGCAGCCACTCTTGACGGCCTTGTGTCGTACAACTGTGGTCCGAACGCTGGCCACACTGCTACGTCAGCAGACTTTGCAGTGTCAGCAGTATTTGATGATGTTGCCGCATGGCATGCGTACGATACCGCTGATGAACACAACAGAATTCGTGCTGAAGTATTCGGTCCGTATGTTGCGAACCGCGCTGTTATTCAATTCGAGAGCTAACGCTCTTCACGGGTTATCCGTGAGAACTATTTGCTAGTGGACTCAAGTGCTCGGCGCACCAAAACCTCTGCGAGGTGAACGCGATATTCTGCGCTCGCATTGAGGTCTGACTGAGGCTCTGCTTCTGCACTGGCAAGTTTGGCTGCATCACTGACGCTTGCTCCACCTGCAATTGCTTTTGCAACGCTTGTTGCTAATACGGGAACTGATCCCATGTTGACAAGGCCAACACCGGACTCGTTTCCACGCTTCCATGCCGCTACACCGACAATTGCCCAGTCTTGAGCACGGCGATTGAACTTCTGAAAGCCCCATGTTGCGCCATTCATTTTCGGAACGCGAATTTCTGTGAGCATTTCGTCAGGAGCAAGTGCTGATTCAAGAAAGCCGATATAGAAATCAGCTGCTGCAATTTCACGTGTGCCGTTCGGACCTTGCACAACATATGTTGCACCAAGTGCCAGCGTTGTTGCAGGCAAGTCAGAAGCTGAGTCTGCGTGAGCAATGGAACCACCGATGGTGCCGCGATGGCGTACCTGTGGGTCACCTACATGGCTTGCAGCAAATGACAGAAGGGGAGCATGCTCGGCAAGGATTGGTGATTTCTCAACATCCATGTGGCGTGTCATTGCGCCAATTGCGATGTGGTCGCCCGCATCACGGATGTATGACAAATCTTCAATACGAGCAATATCAATAAGCACTGCTGGTTGAGCAAGGCGTAACTTCATCAGTGGCAACAAGCTGTGGCCACCTGCGAGGAACTTTGCGTCTTCGCCGTACTCGCCGACAAGCGAGATTGCTTCAGCGGCAGATGATGCACGCTTGTAATCGAATGGTGCAGGAATCATGAGTGTCTCCGACTTACTTGTTGTTGGCGCATGCGAGCACCGACTTGACGATGTTGTGATAGCCGGTGCAGCGGCACAGGTTGCCTTCTAGACCAATACGAACTTGCTCTTCTGTTGGAGATGGGATCTCATCCAAAAGGCTGATTGCTGCCATGACCATTCCAGGTGTGCAATAACCGCACTGCAAACCATGGTTCTCCATGAAGGCTTGCTGCATTGGGTGCATGACGCCATCTTTGGCGAGTCCTTCAATGGTTGTGACTGAGCCACCATCTGCCTGAGCAGCAAGAACGGTGCAACTCTTTACTGATTCACCGTTGAGGTGCAATGAGCAAGCGCCGCAGCTAGAGGTGTCGCAACCAATGTTGGTTCCAGTGAGGCCGAGTGATTCGCGCACATACTGAACAAGCAGGGTGCGTGGCTCAACTTCACTTTCGTGTGTGGTTCCGTTGACGGTAATGGTGACCTTCATGATGAGTTCCTTTGTGTGTAGTTCTTGGTGAGTAGTAGTTAGTTATCGTGTGGACTGAATTGCAGACCACACCTTTTCTGCGGTGGTTGGCATGTCGATGTGCTTGACGCCGAATTGTGAAACAGCATCAACAACAGCTGACTGAACGGATGGAGTAGATCCGATTGTTCCGGATTCTCCAATTCCCTTAGCGCCAATCAAGTTGACAGGAGTTGGTGTTTCCATGTGTACAACTGTGACGCTTGGGAGTTCTGCAGCCGAAATGAATGCATAGTCAGCAAGGTTTGACGTGATGGGGTTACCATCTGGGTCGTAACACACTTCTTCAAGAAGTGCTTGTGCAACACCTTGTGCAACACCTCCATGAATTTGTCCTTCGAGCAACATCGGGTTCAGCACTTTGCCGGCATCATCACATGCGGTGTGAGCGATATGCGTGACTTTGCCAGTTTCGATATCAACTTCAACCACTGCAACGTGTGCACCGAATGGGAAGGTAGCGCCAGCGACATTGATGACATCAGAGTGAACAAGTCCACCTGATTGCTTTTCGGCAAGCGCCAGGTCAGCCCATGTCTTTGCTACTGCTGGAGTACCTGCAACATGGAAGGTTGCGGAATCTTTGTCGAGAACGATGTCTTCTTCGCTTGCTTCTAACAAACGAGCAGCAACGGACTTTGCTTTGTTGACCAATTCAGCAGCAACTGCGAACACGGCGTTACCGCCTTGTTGCAATGAACGTGATCCCATTGTTCCGGTACCGATTGGCACAAGGTCTGTATCGCCCCATACCAATTCAATGTTCTCAATGGGGATACCTGTTTGTTCGTTAGCAAGCATGGCCCATGAAGTGGCATGGCCTTGTCCGTGTGGAGATGTGCCGGTGTAAATCAGCGCATGACCATTGTCGAGAACTTCAACCTTTGCTGATTCGCCATTGCCAACACCGCCGGTGATCTCAACATAGACACTGACGCCGATGCCGATTTGCTTTGTTGCGCCACTGTCGCGTGCGGCTTTTTGCTTGGCGCGCCAGCCTTTGTAATCAGCAGCTTCAAGTACCTTATTCAGTGATGTTTCGTAGTCGCCGACGTCGTAGGTCTGGCCAACAACTGTGGTGTGTGGTGTCATGAACTTCGGAATGAGGTTCTTGCGACGTACTTCCACTGCGTCCATGCCGACTTCAAGAGCAAAAATATCCATCGCGCGTTCAATGGCGGCTGTTGCTTCTGGACGACCAGCACCGCGGTATGCCACGGTTGGTGTGGTGTTTGTAACAACTGATGTTGTGCGGCATTCGATGTTTGGAATTGCATAAACACCAGACGACATCGGGCGTGTCATGAACGGAGCAAGGATGGTCCCCATGTCAACCCATGAACCTGAATCTTGAATTGCCCAGAGTTGATAATGAGTAACTGTTCCGTCGCGCTTGCCACCAATGGTGACGTACTGCAATTGCGCACGGCCGTGACCGAGGCCAACCATTGACTCGCTACGAGTTTCGCGCCAGCGAACTGCCTTTCCGACTTTCTTTGCAATGACACCCAACAAGAGTTCTTCTGGGTATGCGCCGATCTTTGCACCGAAACCGCCACCAACATCTGGAGTCTTTACATGAACCATGCTTGGGTCAACACCGTTCGCTGCAGCAAGCGGTGCAACTGCACCTTGTGCATGTTGTGTAGAGAGCCATTCAGTGAGACGACCATCTTTGCCCCAGGCTGCAGCTGCGCCGCGAACTTCGAGTGGGCACGGTGCAACACGCTGGTTGATGAAGCGACCTTTGGCGACTACTTCACAATCTGCAAAGTATGCATCGCCGGTGTTATCGGGCAATCCGAGAACCATTGAGTCAAACACGACATTGCTTCCGCATGCCTCGTATAACAAGGTGGAACTAGCCATTGCCTCTTCAAGATCAATGAGAGCAGGAAGCACGTCGTAATCAATGATGACTGCATCAATGGCGTCTTCGCCTTCTTCGCGAGTCTCGCTAACTATTGCAACGATTGGTTCGCCAACAAAGCGAACCTTGTCTGTTGCAAGAAGTGTGCGTGTGGCTGCAGGGTTGTACGCCGATGGTACGAATTCAAGTCCGAGGTCTTTGCCGGTAAGTACTGCAACGATTCCCGGCATGGATGCAGCATCAGACGTATCAATAGAGGTGATATTGCCGTGCGCGACAGTGCTGCGAACATACGTGACATGAAGTGCGCCCTGAAGTACAGGTTCATCTAATAGGTCATCGACGTACACGCCACCTGATGTGAGAAATTTTGGGTCTTCTTTGCGAAGAACCCGATTTCCAAGAATGCTTCCACCCATTTCAAAACCCCCGAAGTCGGTAAGACATTATAAGGAACACTACCGAGTGGAATTGGGCAGGCTCGCATGGAGCCGTTAAAGCGTGCCGAATTATGGGGCTAGTGGAGCGAGAGGCGCAGTCGGGGTGCCGTTGGTGGCATTGCGCACGGTCAAGATGTCAGTAATCAGCGTGTACGGCCACGTTGGTGGCAGATCAGTTGGCAACTTGGGCATAGGCGCAAGCGTGAGGCGCTGCTCGCCGGGCAAGACATAACCCAATTGGGCGCGAGCCGCATTGCGAATTCCTTCGGGGGTCTGCAGTGCGTTTACTTCGGTCTGCAACTGCTCATTTGCATCTGCGAGAGCAGTGAATTCTGTGTTCTTTTCAGCAATGGCGGAGCGTTGCGTGACGAAGTCCATCAACGGGAAGAAGAACAAGGAGGTACCACCGGCAACGACCACTGTTGCCAGTGCGAGGCGAGCTATCCAGCGAGTAATTGGATTCGAAATGAGGCGCTGCTCGATTGGGGTGGGGCGCACGAGTGAACTTGTGGCATCACGCGCGCGAGAGCGCATGCGTGAGAGAGGGTTCAAGAAACGTGGAGCCACGTCTCTATTGTGGCGTGAAACACGGGGCGAACCGTGGCACACGAACAGATGTTCGTTACTTTAGGGGCGCAAGAGCACTTCGACCGCGGAAGCGGGCAGTGTCGCCAAGCATTTCTTCGATGCGCAGAAGTTGGTTGTACTTAGCGACACGGTCGCTTCGTGCAGGTGCGCCAGTTTTGATTTGGCCACAATTTGTCGCAACAGCAAGATCAGCAATGGTTGAATCTTCGGTCTCTCCACTGCGATGGCTCATGACGCTTGTGTACGAATGACGTGTTGCCAATTCAACTGTGTCGAGAGTCTCGCTGAGAGTTCCGATTTGGTTGACCTTGATAAGAACGCTGTTTGCAACTGTCTGATCAATACCCATTTGCAGGCGACGTGTGTTGGTAACAAAAAGGTCATCGCCAACTAATTGAATACGAGAACCGAGGGCGGTTGTCATTTGTGCCCAGCCGCTCCAGTCGTTTTCTGCCATGCCGTCTTCAATGCTGACAATGGGGTAACGATCAACAAGTGAAGTCCACCACTCAACCATTTCTGGTGCTGACAAAACTTTGCCTTCACCTTTGAGGTGATATGAACCGTCGCGGTACAACTCGCTCATGGCTGGGTCAAGAGCAATAGCAATGTCGGTACCCGGTGCGTACCCGGCTTTTTCGATTGCCTCTACAAGAATTGCAACTGCAGCTTCGTTGCTCGACAAGTTCGGAGCAAAACCACCTTCATCGCCAACCGCTGTTGACAGACCGCGATCAGCAAGAACTTTTTTCAGAGTGTGATAGGTCTCAACACCCCAACGAACTGCTTCGCGGAAACTAGGCGCACCAATTGGCATGATCATGAATTCTTGAAGATCGACGTTGTTGTCTGCGTGAGTTCCACCATTAATGACATTCATCATGGGAACGGGCAATACGTGTGCGTGTGGACCGCCAATAGCGCGATACAAGGGGAGTTCTAATTCACTTGCAGCAGCATGGGCAACAGACAAGCTGACACCGAGCATTGCGTTTGCACCAAGACGTGCTTTGTTTTCTGTACCGTCGAGTTCGATAAGTGCATTATCAAGCGCACGTTGATTAGTGGCGTCCATACCAATGACAACTTGCGAAATGAGGTTGTTGACATTTTCAACTGCACGCAAAACGCCTTTGCCCAAGTAGCGCGAACCGCCGTCACGAAGTTCTACTGCTTCGTATTCGCCTGTTGAAGCGCCTGAAGGGACGATGGCTCGCCCGGTTGCACCGCTGTCAAGCACTACTTCCACTTCGACTGTTGGGTTACCGCGAGAATCTAAAACTTCGCGGCCGACTACTTCGACGATTTCACTCATACCTAGAACGCTAGTGAGTTGGGTGCGACTTGACCACTTCCCATAGTTCATCAAGTTCTGAGGCAGATAGAGATGCCATTTCAAGGCCTTGGCTGGCCGCTAAATGGGAGACACCCTCAACCCGTGCACGAAACTTAAAGACCGCAGAACGCAATGCGCTCTCTGGGTCTATGTCGAGATGACGGGCAACATTGACGACAGCAAAAAAGAGATCGCCTACTTCAACCATGGTGGACTCAGGGTCGCCGATAGCAATGGCGTGATGCACCTCTTGTAATTCTTCAGCAACCTTTTCTAGCGGGCCTTCGGAATTCGGCCAATCAAATCCGACTCGAGACGCACGTTGTTGCACCTTGGTAGCAAACGACAATGCAGGTGCAGCTTCGACGACGCCATCGAAAGGCCCAGAACGCTCTGGCTTCTCCGCTTTCTTAATGGCTTCCCAATTGTTCTCAACATCTTCGGACGACGAAACAACAACATCAGAGAAAACATGAGGATGTCGTGACACCAATTTGTCATGAACCGTGCGTGCAACATCAGCCATGGTGAATCGGCCTTGCTCTTCTGCAATTGCAGCGTGGAATTCAACTTGGTACAACAAGTCGCCTAATTCTTCGATGAGGTCAACGTCGGTTGATGGGTCGTCTTCATTCAGGCGAGAGATGGCGTCTACAACTTCATACGTTTCTTCAATGAGGTAGCGCACCAATGATTGATGAGTCTGTTCGGCGTCCCATGGGCACTCTTTTCGCAATGTGCGCGCCAGTTCATGAAACTGCGCCAACTCGTGGGCCACCGGAGTGCCTAAATGTGGAATGTACATAGAGGTGAGATGGTCTGCCTCAAGAGTTCGATCCATATTGCTCCACGTTGTGTGGGCAATCTGTTCATCGGGAAGACCGAGATGGTGAAGCAAGACGACTTCAGTGTGCGGGTCTGGATCATCAATAGACAATTTGATATCTGACAACACCCAATTGGCATGTGTGTGTGCCACCAACATTGGTCCTGAAACACCAGCAGCAGCTTGCGCAAAGACATGACCATCGATAAGCCGAACGCCCGCTTCGATCGGGTCAATGTTCAGCGCTCTCCATACATCTTCCAAGAATGAAACCGCGGGAAGAATTACCAGTTCAATATCGTCACGTTCACGCAAATGAGCAACTGACTTTTCAAGAACAGTTGGCGAGCCAGGAACTGCATACAGCACTTCGCCGTTTGCTTTGGCAGCGTCAACCAACGTGAGCGCAATGTCTCGGTACACGTCGTCAAACGATGGGGCACTGTCATACAAATGGTCGAATGACTGTGCGTCGGTGACTAAATGAGCAGACGGGTGATGAATCGTGCGAAGGAACCGCACAGAGATAGAACTAATCGCAGCAAGCGTGTCGGCAGTTATGAGGCCTGGATTACCTGGCCCAAGACCGACGACAACGATGCGTGGCATTAGCTGATGGTGGCGGTTGCGCCGTTCCAGACTCCGTATGTGGAGCTGACTGTGATGTCAGCTGTTGCCATGTAGCCAGCAAGGAGAGTGGTGCCAGGATTTTCAGCAATAACTGTTGCGACTGAATCTTTCACGTCAGCAAAAGGTGCGCTCAAAATGATGTGGTACCCAAACGAGCTCTTCACTGGGCCGGTTGGAACGCCAGGCTTTGCAGCCACTGCACCAATCATGAAATCTTTGTCGAAAGAAGTTTGCAAGTCTGCGAGTGCTTGGCATGGCTGATCGCCATTGGCCAAAGAGCCGCCTGACTTATCGGCGCCCGGTTCGATGGATTTCTTTGCCGCTTCAGCAGTGAATTTGGTTCCCGATTTCAAATCTGCGAGGACTGTCTTTGCTTCAGCTTCTGTTTTCACCAAAATATGGCTGAGGCACTGAACACCAGCTGTTGCAGGTGAATCTGAATACAGCTTCTCGATTTTTTCAATTGCTGGAGGAGCCATCTTTCTCAACGTGACATCAGCAACGTTGAAGTTGATGAGGACATCTTGAAGTTCTTTGGGATACGTAGGGAACTTTGCATCCGCCATCGCGTTCTTGAGCACGGTGGCTTTGTCCTCGTCAAGAATTTTCACGTCGTTATCTTTGATGAACTGAAGGAATGCTTCGTAGCGAATCAGAGTGCGCAAGACGACAATCGCATCGGTCGACTTGATCTTGCCATTTACGGCAGTGAATTGTCCGGCTGAAATAAGCACCTCTGACAACTTGTTGAAGTCATCTTGTGCGTAACCGGTGCCATTGACACTGAATGCGTCTGACGTCGACGACACACTGCCGCAGGCAGTGAGGCCGAGAAGGCAGGTAGCTGCAAGTGCAGCAGCGAAACGGGAAGTACGGGGGCTCTTAATCACAGAGAAACCTTAGTCGTCTGAGGGGTCAAAAAGGCCTTGTAGTAGCGCGATGACTGTCACGGCTGGGTTTGCACCACGGGGTACGGGCAGAGAAATGAAGCCTGGTTCGTCTTTATAGACAGCCACTGAAGCGAGGCGGCGCAAAGTCATGGTCTGGCTGGCGCGAAGTTTTAATGGGGAAATACGGATGGTGTTTCCATTGGTCACGATCTCGGTAATCCCGAGGCGCAGACACTCAACGCGCAGTGCTCCGACTGAGATAAGTGCTTGAGCGGGTTCTGGCAATGACCCGAACCGGTCGCGCCATTCAGTTTCGATATCGGCCAATTCTTCAGAGGTGCGCACAGTTGCGAGGCGGCGGTACGCCTCAAGACGCAGGTCCTGGCTGGGTACATAGTCATCGGGAAGATGAGCGTCCATTGTGATGTCAACTTTGATCTCGACATCGTCGGTAACGGATTCGCCCTTCATCTCAGAAACTGCTTCTGTTACAAGCTGGCAGTACAAGTCATAACCGACAGCAGCGATGTGTCCGCTTTGTGATTCCCCGAGAAGGTTTCCAGCACCGCGAATCTCTAGATCGCGCATTGCAATTTTGAATCCGCTTCCTAAGTCAGTTGATTCGCCAATTGTGCGCAGGCGCTCATACGCATCGTGTGACAGCACCTTGTCGCGTGGGTGAAAGAGGTAGGCGTATGCGCGATGTCCACTGCGGCCAACACGTCCGCGCAATTGATGCATTTGTCCGAGACCAAGTAGGTCTGCTCGTTCAACTACAAGTGTGTTAACTGTTGGCATGTCGATGCCGCTTTCAATAATGGTGGTGCACACCAGTACATCAAAGTTGCCTTCCCAGAAATCAAGAACAATCTGCTCGAGCGTGGATTCATCCATTTGCCCGTGAGCAACTGCAACGCGTGCTTCCGGAACCCATTCACGAATTTCTGCTGCGCGTTCTTCAATGGACTGCACTCGGTTATGCACCCAGAACACTTGGCCCTCGCGAAGTAATTCACGTCGAATTGCTTCGATAGCTACTTGTTCGCTTTGCTCGCCCACAAAAGTAAGAATCGGTTGGCGGTCTGCGGGTGGCGTTTGCAATAAAGACAAATCGCGAATTCCTACAAGACTCATCTCGAGTGTTCGTGGAATTGGGGTTGCCGACATCGAGAGAACATCCACGTTTGTCTTCATGCGTTTCATGGCTTCTTTGTGTTGAACACCGAAACGTTGTTCTTCGTCGACCACTAGAAGCCCGAGGTTTCTGAATTCGATGCTTTCCTGCAAGAGGCGGTGTGTACCAATGACGCAATCAATCTCGCCAGACTTCAAACCAGCAATAACTTTCTTTGCTTCCGCATTTGTAAGAAAGCGCGAGAGAACTTCAACTTTGATGGGATAGCCGGCAAATCGGTCGGCGAATGTATTGCCGTGCTGAGTTGCAAGGAGAGTAGTGGGCACTAATACCGCCACTTGTTTGCCGTCTTGAATTGCTTTGAACGTTGCACGCACGGCAACTTCTGTTTTTCCGAAGCCAACATCGCCGCACAGCAGGCGATCCATTGGCACTTCGCTTTCCATATCACTCTTGATTGCTGCAATTGCATCCAACTGATCAGGAGTCTCAATGAATGGGAATGCATTTTCCATCTCTGATTGCCACGGAGTGTCGGGCGGAAATGCATGGCCAACTGCTGAGACACGACGTTGATACAGCAGCACCAACTCTTGAGCAACTTCACGAACAGCAGAACGCACCCGAGACTTGGCACGAGCAAAGTCTGAACCGCCCATGCGATGCAAGGTGGGAGCTTCACCGCCGACGTATTGACGAATGACTCCGATTTGTTCGGTCGGAACGTAGAGCTTGTCGCCACCCTTATATGCAATGAGTAAATAGTCGCGTTCGACGCCACCAATAGAACGCTTCACCATGCCTTCGTATTTGCCGACACCGTGATGCGCATGTACTACGTAGCCACCAGGCTGCAAGTCCTCAAAGACAGTGCCGGATGATCGTGCTTGGGTATGTCGCGATGAACGGGTACGGCGACGTCCGCTGAGATCCGCTTCGCAAATAATTGCAACACGAGAATTCGGAAGTGATGCACCACGCGATTGTGGAGCAAATGTCACCCATGCACCAGGCGTAGCAATCTTCTTTGGGTCGTTGGTGGCTGTGAAGTCGATTCCGTGACCACGCATCATGTCAACTAATCGCGGAATTGATTCGGGAGTTTCTGCCGTAACGACGATGCTCCATTTTTCGCTGAGCATCTCGTTAATGCGGCGAACAAATGATGCAGGGTCATGAACGATCGGTCCCCAGCCAGATGCTGGAACTGAGGGGCCATCAACTGATTCCGCTGTAGGAATCAGCGAGATGGTTGGGGTGCGGTTGCTTGTCGAAAATATGCGCTCGGCTTCAACGTGAAGTCGTGGGAACGACACGTTTTCATCGCGTGCCCAAGAAGTGGCCAGTGCCTTCGCAAGATCATCCTCTTCTGCAAGAAGATCGCGAGCACGTTCGCCCATTCGTCGTGGTTCCACCATGATGACCAATGCATCATCACCAAGATGGTCTGTCAACAAATCATCAGACTCAGTGAGCCACGGAAGCCAACTTTCCATGCCGTCAAAGATTTGTCCTTCTGACAATCGTTCCCATTGCTCACGACCCCATGGCTCTATAGCAATCAGTTCACGTGCACGGTCTTGTACCCCGTCGACATATAGCAATTCGCGCGCCGGAAAAATCTCAACTGAAGTGATTTCATCTGTGCTGCGTTGGTCAGCCACAGTGAAATGAGTGAGTCGTTCAACATCGTCTCCCCACATGTCAACACGGATTGGTTCGTCGTCAGTGCTGGGGAAAATATCAACGATGGCACCACGGCGAGCAAACTCGCCACGATGTTCCACAATGGATTCTCTGCGGTATCCGCAATGCACCAGTTGCTCACAGAGTGCATCAATATTCAGTGTGCTGCCGACAGCAATGTGAATTGGCTCAAGCGTGGTGGAACCCGGTGAAAGTTTCTGCAACAATGCGCGCGTGCCCGCAACGATGACTGACGGGGCATCTTTGCCCTGTCGCATTCGCCACATGGTGCGCATGCGGGAACCCATGGTGAGAACTGCTGGGCTGACACGTTCGAAGGGGAGTGTTTCCCATGATGGGAAAAACTCGATTGCATCAGACCCAAGAAATGCAGCGATGTCTTCTGCAATTGATTGCGCCATGGTTCCGGTTGGAGTTGCAATAACGATGGGGCAGCGGGTTGTGTTGTTGATGAGAGCAGCGAGAACTGTTGCACGTGCAACTTCAGGTACTGCAAGAACAGCATCCCGCTGGCCTGCGATTGCATCAATGCCTGGTTCGTTCGCTACATGTGTCGCGAGGGTGCCAAGTGGATGCGGTGTGGAAGAAGAAGTGCTCACCGTCCGTTGAAGTCCTGCATCGCAGCCGCAATTCCGTTTGAGATGATGCTCTCAATCGAGTCAACAGCGACCTCAACTGCAACATCAAGAATGCGACGTTCTGCTGTGGGAATAGATGACAACACATGGTCGGCTCCGACATCTTTCGACGAGGGTTTACCAACACCAATGCGCACGCGCACGTAATCATCTGTATGTAGATGGGCAGAAATTGATTTCAGTCCGTTGTGCCCGGCTAGTCCGCCACCAACTTTGAGACGAAGAATTCCTGGCTCAAGATCAAGTTCGTCGTGAACAACGATGATGTTCGCTGGGTCTTCAATTTTGTAACGACGTGCCAGTGGACCAACGGCCTCACCAGAGTCATTCATGTACGTTGTGGGAATTGCAATGACAACTGCATGACCGTTGATGCGAGTTTCAGCAATCTGTGCTCGGTCGCGACCAAGTTTGAGTGAGACTCCGAGACGCTTTGCAAGGACTTCAATTGCATCGGTGCCAACGTTGTGACGAGTGCGTGCGTATTTCTTGCCGGGATTGCCAAGACCGACAATTAGTGTGCGTTCCATGTCGCCTTGGCGGGGAGCCGATCGGCGCAACATGATGTGAAAGTAAGAAACGACCCGAGAGTCGCGACTTAGTTGCTGGTTTCGGCGGCTGCTTCACCAGCTGCTGCATCGCCAGCGACTGCTGCCGCTGCTGCATCAGCAGTTGAACCGCGTGACATCAGAACTGTTGCAATGAGCATGTCTGGATCTCCAACTGCGACGACGCCTGCAGGCAACTTGAGGTCAGCCAAGTGAATGACTGATTCAGGTGTGAGGTCTGTGATGTCGATAACGATTTCGTTCGGAACATTTGCAGGAGTGGTGCGAACTTCGATTGAGTCAACAGCTGCGTCAACAAGTCCGCCAGCAGCAACAACTTGCTTTGCAACACCGGTGAGGTGCACGGGAACGTGCATAACGATTTCTTCTGACAGGTTGATCTGTACGAAGTCGATGTGGCTGACGTTGCGGCGAACTGGATGACGCTGCATCTCTTTCACAACCGCGTTGTATGACGAACCGTCGACAGAGAGAGTCAAGATTGTGTTCTGGCCAGCAGGACCTGACAATGCAACACGGAGGTCACGACGAGCAACCGACAAGATGACGGGAGTCATGCCATGGCCATAGAGGATGCCAGGAATGCGATCGGCGGCACGGAGGCGACGCGATGCTGGGCTTCCGGTTACACGACCGGCTTCGGCTGAGAGAGTTGCTGTATTCGACACGGCTTATGAGTCTATGACCTGAACCGGCTACTGCCACAGGGGCTGGCCAGGTGTTGGCGGGTTTTTCGGCCCACCAAGGCCAATTAGGACTGGTTTTCGCCGTCGAAGAGTTCCGACACGCTGGTCTCGTCAAAGACTGCAGCTAGTGCATCGGCGATGATTTTTGCGACCGAGAGCACTTCCACCTTGTCGAAATGCTTCTCAGCAGGCAGGGGCAAAGTGTTCGTGAGGACGACTCGCGAGATGGGGGACTTTGAGAGGCGCTCAACAGCAGGGTCTGAAAGGACGCCATGCGTAGCCATTGCCCAGACTTCTTTTGCGCCGCGCTCGAGCAACAATTCAGCTGCAGAGACGATGGTTCCACCCGTATCGATCATGTCGTCGGTGAGGATGCAGAGACGACCATCAACGTCACCAATAACTTCTTTTGCGATTGCAACGTTTGTGGTGCCTTTTGGTCGGCGCTTATTAATGAATGCAACGTCAGCATTCAGATCTGACAAGTGCTGTGCAAATCGCTCTGCAACTTTTACGCGTCCAGCATCTGGCGACACGATGACCAAGTCTTGCGGGGCGTGTTCACGCACGTAACGCTCGAGAACCGGAAGTGCTGTGAGGTGGTCAACCGGACCTGAAAAGAAACCTTGAATCTGGCCGCTGTGAAGGTCGAGCGACACCATGCGTGATGCGCCTGCTGCTTTGAACAAGTCAGCAACGAGACGTGCAGTAATTGGTTCACGACCTTCAGCCTTGCGATCCTGACGTGCGTATCCGTAGAACGGGCATACGGCAGTAATGCGCTTTGCCGATGCGCGCTGTGCAGCATCGATCATGATGAGCTGTTCCATGATGGAGTCGTTGATGGAACCTGCATCAGTTCCGAAGTGTGACTGCATGATGAACACATCTCCACCGCGAATGCTGTCGCTGAAGCGCGGACGAAGTTCTCCGTTTGCGAACTGCACAACGTTTGCATCGCCAAGTGTGATGCCAAGGTGTTCTGCGACTTCTTGTGCAAGCGTTGGATGGGTTCGACCCGTAAATAGCGACAATCGCTTCGTAGTGACTTTTTCCATCGACCGCGCGTTCATATGCCCCAATGGTAGAACACGCAGGCCACTCGGGCATCTTCGCAACCTGGATGAATCAGATGGACGCGTTTCGACGGAGCATTTCTTGCTCGGCCTCTGCCAATTGCTGAGGGTCGTTGACTCCCGCGGTCTCGGACGCCGGCGCAATTACTGACCCAACAGAGTGACCAGCTGAAGCCAGTACCGATACGACATCGGTCAGGTAGTACTCGGCCTGGCTGTTATTCGTGCCAATTCCTTTGAGTGCCGGACCGAACAATTCGAATTCAAAAAGGTAAATGCCGGTGTTGATCTCACGAATTTTCAGTTCATCTGGCGATGCATCCCTGTGTTCAACAATGCCGACAACGTTTCCACCAGCATCACGCACGATACGGCCGTAACCAGTTGGGTCATCGAGAATTGCCGTCAGAACGGTGGCTGCATTTTTAGATGTGGTGTGTTCAGCAATAAGTCGATTGATTGTGTGCGATGTGAGTAACGGTGTATCGCCAGGCATTACCAATACTGCAGAAGTATTTGAGCTGATCTCTGCAGACAATCCAGAAAGACCAACTGCTGCAGCATCGCCTGTGCCATTTTGTTCATGTTGTGTTGCAAATTGAATGCGTGCCCAGTCGGGGGCGTTGGTTTTTACGTGCGCAGTTACTTCAGGTGCGCGATGTCCGACAACGACAACTGTTGCAACAAGCGGAATTGATTCAAGTGAATTCACAACATGCATCAGCATGGATTTGCCACACACTTCGTGCAATGGTTTTGGCAGATCAGACTTCATGCGAGAGCCTTCGCCGGCGGCAAGGATGATTGCGCAGACCCCGCCCGAGCCTTGGGGCATTGGAGTGGCTGTCACTTCGTGGCTCGACTGCTTGTCATTTGTTCCGGGGAGAGGACTCGAACCCCTATTCACGGGATCAAAACCCGTTGTCCTGCCTTTGAACGACCCCGGACCGTGCGCAATACGGTATCGGGATTTTTGTTTTCGTCATTGTCCCGATAGGTTCATATGCCTTATGAGTTCGCTGATCAAGAAGCGCCGCAAGCGCATGCGCAAGAAGAAGCACAAAAAAATGCTTCGTCGCACACGCCACCAGCGTCGCAAATAAACATTTCTATTTAGAAGTCCGTTACTTCTCTGTCCCTCAGGGGCGGGTTGCTGCGTAGACCACCTGAACGTCAGGGATCTGATTTAACCCTTGGTGTACATGGCCGTCCGCAAACCAGGTGCTTCCAGACCCAGCCAAGTAGAGGGTCGACCCAATGGCTGATTCCACGCGATCGCGCCACTGTCCTAATTCGGGAAATGCGCTCACTACAGCTAGTTCAAGATCGTTTCCATTTGGTCCTTTCGGGCATCCCAATGCGTCCCATTCGCGGTACACGACCGGTGTTGGAGCCGACATTGGGGGAAGAAACAGGGTGACGTTCCTGGCTTCGTAGGGCATCGGCGAAACAATTTCACCAATTCCTGTGACCATCGCCCGACCGCCGACAAGGCAGAACGGAATATCCGCACCGAGCTGAGCTGTCGCAGGTACGTCGGACCAATTCGCCCATTTCAGAACAGCTGCCGCATCTGTTGAGCCGCCCCCAAGGCCTCCGCCATGCTGAATGTTTTTCTCAATGTGAACCTGCGCTGTTCGACCTGCAAGAACGAGCGCTCGAGACACAAGGTTTGATTCATCTGTCGGAACACCGGATGCATACGGGCCAGACACGGTGAGTGTTGTTGTATCTGCGTCACTGATTTCAATGACGTCTGCAATGTCGAGTGACACCATTTCGGCTTCGATGAGATGAAAGCCATCGCTACGAACGCCAGTAATCACGAGAGACAACGTGAGTTTGGCGGGCGCGATGATTTTGGTCACTTGTGACTGTCTTCCAGAATGTGTGCGAGACGCAACCAGTCGTGAACAGAAAGTTCTTCAGCGCGTGCAGTTGGGGCAATGTTTGCTGCCTCAAAGTGATGTGCTTCCACGCTGCCAGCCAGAGAGCCACGCAGCATTTTGCGACGCTTTGCAAAGCCCATTCGCACAAGTGCAAACAGTTTGGCTTTGTCAATTGATGCATCAAGCGGGGTCGTGCGGCGTGTGATTTCAACTAGCGAAGACTCAACGTTGGGTCGTGGCAGGAACACAGATGCAGGTACTTGACCGACAACACGCGCGGTTGCGTGGAATGCAACCTTCACACTGAGTGCGCCATATGCGCTTGTTGAAGGCGATGCAGCGAATCGGTCTGCAACTTCTTTTTGCACCATCACCAACATGCGCGACACTTGCGGAACAAAGTCAAGAACATCAGCAATAAGAGGGGTAGCAACGTTGTACGGAAGGTTTGCAACCAACACCCAATCAGTGTGTTCTCCAAGAAGTGTTGGCCAGTTGAGCTGCATGGCATCGGCGTGAACAACCGTGACATTGGCAAGTTCACCAACGTTTTCATTGAGAAGTGGCAACAGGGCTTCGTCAACTTCTATTGCCGTGACTCCAGTGGCGATTTCGGCAAGGGCCAATGTGAGTGATCCGAGACCAGCGCCAATTTCTAGAACGTGCGGGTGGTTTTCAACATCGGCAAGACGCGCAATGCGGCGCACAGTATTTGCATCGACAACAAAGTTTTGCCCTAGAGCGCGTTTCGCACGTAAACCAGCGCCATCTAATTGGCTTGAAGCGTCAGTGCGTGAAAGTGTCACCAGGTCAACTCCACTGGAAGTGGCGCGTCAACAAGTTCAGCAATGGCTTCAAAAACTGCGGTATTCAATGTGATGTCAAACGACCCTGACATGGGGCCGATATTGATGTTGATACACGTTGATTTTCGTCCATTGTTCAAATTCAAGACAGTGATAGTGGCGCCAAGCGGAACAAGAGTCGTGGAGCATCCATTTTTCACTGAATCTGGCAGACGTTTGTAGGTGGCGTTACCACGCATCATGCGACCAGAATTGTTGGCGGGGTACGCAATCTGTCCTTGACCATTGGGGTCTGCACTAACTGGACCATCAAGGTTGGCTGGCGCATCAACGTTCGAATCAAGACCGAGGCCAAGGTCGTATGTGGTGGTGGTTACATCAGCGACTGCCGTGATCGGTTCATTGCCGGAATTTCCCGATGCCATAAATGCGACCGCAAGGAAAATGGCAGAGACAACCATGGCTACCGTCATGCGGTTCTTGTCAACAGGGGAGATATCCATGTGCCTACGAATGTATGCGAGGAAATGCCGCAAGAGCATTCGCCGAGGTAATTGCTGCAAACTCGGCCACATCGAGTCCGCGAAGATCCGCAATGGCTGTGCCGACTAGCCCAACGTGGGCTGGCTCGTTAGGGCGGCCTCTGTGAGGAATCGGTGCCAAGAACGGGCTATCTGTTTCGATGAGGATTTTGTCGAGAGGGCACAACATGGCTGCTTCTCGTAGTTCATTTGCGGTCTTGAAAGTCACGATTCCACTGAATGACAAATATGCGCCGCGATCAAGGCACTCCTGAGCTTCAACTGGGCCACCAGAAAAGCAATGAATGATGGTGTTCTTCGGCATTCCCTCCGCATCAAGCACCGCGTAGGTGTCTTCCCATGCATCGCGTGTATGGATCACCAACGTCAGTTCGTGTTGTTTCGCCAGAGCAATCTGTTCTGCAAACACGCGCATCTGTACGTCGCGAGGAGAATGTTCGTAGTAGTAATCAAGGCCACATTCACCAATGGCAACAACGCGTGGTTGCGTGACATACGGAAGTATTGAATCTGTACCTTGCGTGGCGTCGTGTGGGTGCAGCCCCACTGTTGCCCATACATCTGGGTGTTGTGAAGCAATTGCGATTGCTTGCTCACATGTCGGAGCATCGGTGCCAATAACTACGAAGCGCTCAACGCCGGCATCACGTGCTCGCTGCAAGCTTTCAGCAGGAACCGAACTCATTTTGTCGTCGTGGATATGACAGTGCGTATCTGTCCATCCGGTGATGGCAGTGCTCATGCGACAGTGCGACGAGGAAAGAGCGGTGTTCCTTTTTCAACAGGAGAACCAGCGCGGTACAAGCCCCACTCGGTGTCGACAGGAATGCGGCATTGTTCGATATCTGTTGTCATTCCGATTCGGCGCCAAATTTCACGAGCGGTATCAGGAATTGCAGGGAATGCGAGCAGTGTCACGATGCGTAATGCCTCAAGTGCGTCACCCATCACAGTGTTCAACAGATCGCTTGGTTCTGCTTTCCATGGTTCATGATTCTCAAGATGAGCATTGGTGGCACGAATAAGCGACCACGTTGCTTCCAACGCACGACTTGGCTGGACTAGTTGCCAACATGCAGAGGTTTCTGCAACTGCATCCTTCGCAAAGGCGGCCAATGAGCTGTCTGGGTTTGGCGCGGTACCAAGTCCAGCACACTTCTTGTCAACAACAGATGCAATGCGTGCTGCAAGGTTGCCAAGGTTGTTTGCAAGGTCAGAGTTGTAACGCGAGACAAGACCTTCGTATGTGAAGTCGCCATCGTTGCCGTATGACGTGTCGCTGAGTACGTAGTAACGGAAGCCATCAACACCGAATTCGTCAACAAGGTCAAGCGGGTTCACCACATTGCCTGAGGTCTTTGACATCTTTTCTCCGCCAACAAGCAACCAACCGCCGACCGCATAGCCAGTTGGTGGTTCAATGCCGGCCGACATCAACATTGCAGGCCAGTACACATTGTGGAAACGAATGATGTCTTTGCCAATGAGATGGTGGTCAACTGGCCACCATTTGTTGAACTTTTCGTCGTCAGAGCCGTAACCAATTGCGGTGATGTAGTTAGCGAGTGCGTCGAACCACACATAGGCAACGTGTGATGGGTCGAACGGAAGGGGAATACCCCAAGTCAGAGTCTTACGACTGACAGAAAAATCTTGCAGACCCTGTTTGATGAATCCGAGTACTTCATTCACTCGATGTTCGGGCACCACTGCGCTTGGGTGAAGTGAGTACCAATCAATGAGACGCTGTTCGAAGCGTGACAAGCGAAAGAAGTAGTTCTCTTCTTCAACGTGCTGTACGGGGCGCTTATGAATGGGACAGTTTTCCCCGTCAAGGTCGTCTTCTGTGTAATAGGCCTCACAGGGAACGCAGTATAAACCGCTGTATTTGTCGAGTTCGATATCGCCAGCATCAAAACATGCTTGCAACAACTTCTGAACACCAACTTTGTGGCGAGCTTCCGTCGTGCGAATGAAATCATCATTCGAGATATTCAGACGTTTCCACGCTAGTTGAAACAACGGGGCGATGGAATCGGTGAATTCTTGCGGGGAAGTACCCGCAGCTTCTGCAGCTTGCTGAATCTTGAGGCCGTGCTCGTCTGTTCCGGTGAGGAAATGCACATCGTCACCGAGAAGGCGATGCCACCTAGCTAATGCGTCAGCGACAACAGTCGTATACGCGTGACCAAGATGTGGTTGCGCGTTGACGTAATAAATCGGAGTGGTGAGGTAGTACTTTGCCACCTAGACAGGCTACGCCACCACGCTTCTTGTCGTCGGTTCGTTTATTGCAACATTTAGTTCGTAACCTCGTACAGATGTCTTTTGAGTTCGATCACGCCACACGCCCCACCCCACTTGGCAATGGCGTGTACGACACTCCCGTTGAAGATCGGTGGGATATCAACGGAAATGCAAATGGTGGGTACCTGTTGGCTTTAGTCGGCAATGCCATGCGTGCCGAGAGCGGCCGTGCTCACCCCGTATCTATTTCGATGCACTATTTGTCGCCGGCACCCGCTGGTCCAGCCACAACAACATGCGCAGTGGTGAAAGCAGGCAGGCGGTTATCAACAGTTGTGGCGTCAATGTCTCGTGATGGTCGTGACGTAGTTCGTTCAATCGGAACATTCGGCGATGTTGATGCATCTATTGGTGCGCAGTCAAACACATTGGTGATGCCAGACATGGTGGCGTTTGAAGATTGCCCAACACGCCCGGCAAACCCGGATATGCCACCAGGTCTCAGTTCGCGTCTTGATATGCGCCTTCACCCCGATGACATCAGTTTCACAACAAATGAGCCTGCTGGCATTGCACGCGTGCGTGGATACTTCGCCTTTAAAGATGGCCGACCTGTTGACACGCTTTCATTGTTGCTTGCAGCTGATGCGTTCCCGCCCGTTACTTTCAACTTGTTCGGCATGAAGGGGTGGGTACCCACTATTGAATTCACTGTGCATGTACGTGGAGTACCAGCACCTGGCCCGATTCTGTGTGAGTTCACCAGTGCTCTCACACAAGGTGGGTACTGGGAAGAAGATGGCGTGATGTGGGACTCTGCTGGCAATGTTGTTGCCATGAGCCGCCAATTGGCACTGGCACCGTTGGGCGCAGATTAAGAACGTTTGCTTCGTGCGCCTAGTGAGTACGTAATTGCCATACCGACAAGAGCAGCCGTAACTGTTGTTGTTCGACGAACCAACATTTTTGATCGCTGAGCAAACACCACGATTGGCCACCCGCGTGAACGTGCAAGTGCAGACAATTGTGCATCGGGGTTCACTGCAACTGCATTGCCAACAAGTTCCATCATCGGCACGTCGCTCATAGAGTCTGAATACGACCACGAATCTGCAAGGTTGATGTTGCGCTCTGCTGCGATGGCAACAATTGCTTCTGCTTTTCCAGGTCCGTAACAAAAAGGCCCAGCAAGACGGCCCGTGTAGACACCGTCTTCAACTTCGCCGCGTGTGCCAATGCCGCCAGTCATCTCAAGTGCAATGGCAAGTGGTTCAACAATCTCGATGGGGGAGGCGGAAACGATCCATGTTTCACGACCAGCATTGCGGTGTTGTTCGATAAGTGCGCGTGCTTCAGGACGAATCAGACCCAATAACTCAGGAAGCACCACTTCGTTTAGCGCCAATAGGTCTGACTGTGTGGAACCGCCAGCTGCTTCCAAGATTCGTTCACGAACGTTTCGGCTTGATGTATCGCTTGAACCAATGAGACGAAATTTCAGAGCAGCAAATGCATCCGTTGCAAAGTCCCGTGGCCGAATTAGTCCTGCGTCGTATGCAGCGCGCCCAAACACAAATGCAGACGAACCAGCAATAAGGGTGCGGTCAAGATCAAAAAATGCTGCGGTCTTATCAGGTGTGCTCATACTGTTACCGAAATCGCATAGACACGTTTGCGTGAGACACCAAGGGCTGCAGTTACTTCATCAACTGCGCTGCGCTTAGAGATGCCAGCAGAAGTTCGCGAAGTCAATTCAGTGCGGATGTCATCATCTGTAACATCAACTGATTCTGCAGTTACAGGCGCAATCACTAATGCGTATTCGCCGCGGGGTTCAACTGTGCGCGAGTGA
>JBBANJ010000013.1:0-1432 GCA_040402055.1 Ilumatobacteraceae bacterium | reverse complement strand
TCACCAAGCGTGCCGCGCCACATGTCTTCATGAAGTTTGGTGAGTTCGCGTGCAAGCACGACAAGTCGATCATTGCCGCATGTCTCGGCCAAGTCAACCAAAGTTTTCTCTAAGCGGTGAGGAGCCTCGTACAAAACCGTGGTGCGGCGTTCACGTGCAACCTCTGTCAGTCGTTCGCGACGCTCACTTCCGCTACGTGGCAGAAAGCCATCGAACGCGATTCGTGCCGTTGGTAATCCGCTCATAGCTATAGCCATAACAAAGGCAGCAGGCCCTGGGGTTGAATGCACGGTGTACCCGGCATTAATTGTTGCCCGAACAAGACGTTCACCCGGGTCGCTGATGGCTGGAGTGCCAGCATCCGAGATCAGTGCCACAACTGCACCAGTTGATAAATACGACAACACAGATTCGATTGCATCGTGTTCTGTGTGTTCGTTAGCAACAATCAGTCGTTCCGGTGACGCACCAATGCGCTTGAGAAGCGAACCACTGTGTCGAGTGTCTTCACAACAAATGATTGTTGCTGCACGCAACACTGCTGCACCACGAGGGGATAAGTCTTCAAGGTTTCCAATTGGTGTGGCGACTAACCACAGACCCGCGTGAATTGCAGAGGTGACAATGTCATCTTTCGACATGGCGTACCTCGACTTCGTCACCAACACGCAAGTTCCAGCGTTCAAATGAACCAGCGGCAGCTTCAATAATTAGTGCTGTTGAAGGAATGCGAGCACCAACTCGCCACGGTTTCATGGTTGCAGTCTGTATCACGATGTTGTTCGATGCAACGTAGGCAACATCAATTGTTGCTTTCATGCCAATGGTGTGCAACCAATTGCATGGTTCAAGCACAAGAGGTTGTTCAATGAAAGCAACACCCGTAAGGCCACGACGGCGTTGAGCGCGAGTCACGGTACGAACGCCAGCAGCTAACACATTGCCTTTGCTGACAAGCCAGATGGGCTCGAGTTCTTGTGGTGCACTCATAGTGACCTCCGTGTCGCTACCTATACGTTAAAGCGGAACTCGGTGACGTCGCCGTCAACAAACTCGTATTCTTTGCCTTCGGAGCGGAGCTTGCCGACATCTTTGGCTGCATTCCATGATCCGAGCTCAATGAGTTCGTCCCAGTGAATAACTTCGGCGCGAATGAACCCGCGCTGAATGTCTGAGTGAATCTTGCTGGCACACACGGGGGCTTTGTCGCCTGCGTGGAATGTCCATGCACGTGTCTCTTTTTCACCAGTAGTGAAATAGGTGCGTAAACCGAGCAGGTGAAAGGCCGAGCGAACCATCTTTGTCAGTGCGCCTTCTCCAAGGCCGAGCGCCTCGAGCATTTCGGCGCGGTCTGCTGGCTCTAGTTGAGCTGCTTCTGCTTCAATCTGCACGCTCATGCCGAGCACTTCAATTTCGTGTTCCTGAACTGAAC